>NZ_JAJAQI010000026.1 GCF_020523605.1 Roseicella aerolata
CAGGACCGTCGGCACCCTCTGGGATACCATCGGCAGTCTCCTCGACCGCTTCAGTCCGAGCGAGTGCGCCGCCTACTTCCAACACTGCGGCTATGCACAGTCAGGGCAATAAAGGTCTAGGGCAGCACCTTCCCCGGATTCATCAGCCCCTGCGGGTCCACCGCCGCCTTGATCCGGCGCATCAGCTCCAGCTCCGCCCCGCCGCGCCAGCCCTCCATCATGTCGGTCTTGAGTCGCCCGATCCCGTGCTCGGCCGAGAAGCTGCCGCCGAGGTCGCGCACCACCTCGTTCACCGTCTCCATGATGTCGTGGCTGCGGGCCAGGAACGCCGCCGGGTCCATACCCACCGGCTGCTCCAGGTTCATGTGAATGTTGCCGTCGCCCAGATGCCCGAAGGGCACCGGCCGCACCCCGGGGATCAGGTGGCGGCAGGCCTCGGAGGCGCGGCGGATCAGCTCCGGCACCTTGGAGACGGGGACGGAGACGTCGTTCTTCACGCTCGCCCCCTCGCGCTTCTGCGCCTCCGGATGCTCCTCCCGGATCCGCCAGATGGCGTGGCGCTGCGCCTCGCTCTCGCCGATCGTCGCGTCCAGCACCTCCCCGGCCTCCAGCGCCTCCTCCAGCACCGCCTCGATCAGGGCGCGCAGCCCCGCCTCGGGGCGGGAGGAGGCGAGATCCACCAGCACGTAGTGGTCATGCCCGGGCAGCGGCACCGTGCCGCCCTCGATATGCCGCGCGTAGAAGCCCACCCCCTCGCCCGACATGTATTCGAAGGCGCGCACCGCGCCCTCGTCCCGGTCGCGGAAGCGGCGGAACAGGCCGAGCGCGGCATCCTCGTCCCGCACGGCGCAGAGGGCGACCTCCGTCTCCCGCGGGCGGGGGAAGAGGCGCAGCACGGCGGCGGTGATGAAGCCGAGCGTCCCCTCGGCGCCGACGAAGAGGTGCCTGAGCGCGTAGCCGGTGTTGTCCTTGCGCAGCCGCCTGAGCCCGTTCCAGACCTGCCCGTCCGGCAGCACGACCTCGAGGCCCAGCATCAGCTCCCGCGCATTGCCGTAGCGGACGGTGGTGTTGCCGCCGGCATTGGTGGAGAGCACGCCGCCCACCGTCGCCGTCCCCTCGGCGCCGAGGGAGAGGGGGAAGAGGCAGCCGGCCGCGGCCGCCGCATCCTGCGCCGCCTTCAGCACCACCCCCGCCTCGGCCGTCATGGTCATATCGAGCGGGTCGATGTCCCGCACCCGGTTCAGCCGGGCAAGCGAGACCACCACCTGCCGCCCGCCCTCATCCGGCGTCGCGCCGCCGACCATCGAGGTATTGCCGCCCTGCGGCACCAGCGGCGTGCCGGCGGCGGCGCAGAGTCTCACCGCCTCGGCCAGTTCCGCGACCGTGCCGGGGCGGACCACGCAGGGCGTGCTGCCCCGGTAGAGGTTCCGCCAGTCGGACAGGTGCGGTTCCAGGTCGGCCGGGTCGGTCAGCAACCCGCGCGGGCCGAGCAGGGCATGGAGGCGGTCGAGCAGGGGGGACGGCAGAGGCTGGTCGTCGGGCATGGCCGGACACTCCGCCGGAAGGGCGCGCCGGTCAATTGCGAAGGCCGCAGGGATGACGCGCGGCGCGCTCCACCGCAGGCCGGCCATGGTCGGTCGCGGGCCCTGGCCGCCGGTGGCGCTCGCCCTGTTGCTGGCCGTGCAGTGGCGGCAGCCTTCGCGCATGGGCTAGCGCCGCTCGCGGCCGGGGCCGACGGCCATGCGGTCGAGATCTGCACCGCCGATGGCCTGCAAACCACGGTGCTGGAGGAGGACGGGAAGCCGCCAGCCTTCGCGCCGCATTTCTATCCCGGCGAGGGGCGGAGCCGGTATCTCGGGACGCGGATCGCGTTCTGACGGCGGGGCATCCGCGGGGCTGGACCGCGCCCGCCGCGCGGCCTGCCCGGCGCGCCGCCGGCCCGGGCCATCCTCACAGCACGGTCTCCAGCCGGCCGAAGCGCACCGGGATCGAGCCCCGCATGCGCCCGTGATCCGCGGCGTCCTTGTCGATGGCGATGAGCTGCTGCGCCTCGGCCGGCCCGAGCGGCATGACCAGGCGCCCGCCCGGCTTGAGCTGATCGAGCAGCGCGGGCGGCGGCTGCTCGGCCGAGGCGGTCACCAGGATCTTGTCGAAGGGCGCATGCTCCGCCCAGCCGCGGGAGCCGTCGCCGACGCGGATCCCGACCGTCGCATAGCCGAGCTGCTGCAGCCGTGCCTCGGCCTGGCTCGCCAGTTCCTCGACGATCTCGACGCTCCAGACCCGGTCCGCGAGCTCGGCCAGGACCGCCGCCTGGTAGCCGAGCCCGGTCCCGATCTCGAGCACCACGTCATCCGGCTCGGGCTCGAGCAGGTCCAGCATGAGCGCATTGATGAATGGCTGCGAGATGGTCTTGTCGAAGCCGATCGGCAGCGCCGTGTCCTGATAGGCGAGCGTGGCGAGTTGCGGCGGCACGAAGACGTGGCGCGGCACGCGCAGCATCGCCGCCAGCACCCGCCGGTCGAGCGTCGCATGGCCGAGCTCCTCGTCCAGCAGGTCGGCATGGATCTCGATCACCTCGACCATGTGCCGGCGCAGGGTGGCGAAATGCTTGTCGGTCATCGGCTTCATGGCGGGCGGCCCTTCCTCCGGTCACGCCGTCTGCGGCCTCTCGCGCGCGCCGCCCTCCCCCTTTGCCATGGTGGGCGGAACCTGGCGGGTGGACGCCATCGGCGAGGCTGTCCGTGGCCTGCCCGGTCCGGGGCTTCAGGATGTCCGGCTCCGCCGGCATGGCGGCGACGGCCCTCCCCTCCGCGGGACGAGCCTTGCGCCGCGAGCCCTGCGCCGTCTGGCCGTCACGACAGCCTCGCCTTGGTCTGGGGAGGCCGCCCCTCCCTTGGCAAGGCCCATCACCCGAGCGTGCGGCCCCTGCCGGGCCGCGGGCCTGGCGTCCCGCCTCCGGATGGATGGCTCCCCGGCGGGTGCATCGCGCCTCTGCGCAATCCGCGCTACCTCGCCGGTCGGTGCGTCCCGGCCCGCCCCAGCCCGGCGAGAGTACCGGCCAGCGAGACGACCAGCTCCGCCAGGAAGGATCCCGCCACCAGCCCGACGAGGCCGTAGGTCACCGCCGCGGCGCTCAGGATCACCTGCGCCACATGGGTCTCGAGCGCGGTGCGCAGCACCGCCCGCTTGTCCCCCCGCGGGTCCTCGGCCAGGTCGAGCAGAGCGGTCACCGGCTGCAGCAGCGGCGGGTCGGCCCGAATGCGGTCATGGGCGGCGCGCAGGGCGCCTGCGCGCTCCACCGAGGCGGCCAGCGCCTGGGCATTCGCCGGCTCCACCCGCCGCAGCGCGGCGATGACCGCCTCGTCCGAGATGCCGGCATCGCGGTAGAATTGCCGGGCCGCGGCCTTCCGCTGCTCGATGTCGCGCCTGGCATCCTCGGCGATCTGCAGCAGCGCGGTGGCATAGCCATGGGCGATGGCCGGCACCTGCATGGCCGCGAGGGCAAGGGCGAGCGGCAGGATGAGCCGGAGCGCATCCGACAGCCAGCGCGCGACGAACCCCGCCATCCCTGCCTCCCGCCCTGCACCGGCCCAGCCCCGGCGCGGGAGGCAACGCGCGGGCGATCCGGCGTATCCGGATCGCGCGGCCGGAAGGCGCCCCGTGGCCTCAGCGCAGCAGCACGAGTCCCAGGATCCCCCCGCCCGCCAGCACCCACAGCGGGCTCCAGTTCGTCCGCCACACGAAGAGCGTGGAGGCCGCGACGACGATCAGCGGCAGCAGACCGAACTGGCTCGACGCCTCCGCCATCACCAGCCCCGCCGCCAGCAGCAGCCCGACCGCGATCGGCACCAGCCCGCCCTGCGCCGGCTTCAGCCAGGGCGCGCCGCGCAGTCGGTGCGTCAGCCCGGCGACACCCCAGGCCAGCACCGCCGCCGGCAGCAGCATGCCGAGCGTCGCCATCGCCATCCCACCCCAGGAGGCGATGCGCCAGCCCATGACGCTGGCGACCAGGATGTTCGGCCCGGGCGCCGCCTGCGCCAGGGCGTAGAGCTGGGCGAAGGTGGCGTCGTCCAGCCAGCCGCGCAGCTCGACGAGCTGGCGGTGCATCTCCGGCAGCACGGCGTTCGCCCCGCCGACCGCGACCAGGGACAGGATCGCGAAGGTCAGCAGGATCTGCAGCAGCAGGGTCATCGGGAGGCCGCCCCGTTCAGGATCAGCCCGGCCCGCCAGAGCGAGGCGAAGATGGAGAGCGGCGCCAGCGCCAGCACGATCAGCGGCAGGGGCAGCCGCAGCCAGGCGGCGGCAAAGGTGGCGAGCAGCAGGAGGACCAGCGCCTCCGGCGCCAGCTTCAGCTTCCCCGCCATCTTCATCGCGGTGCCGATCACCATGCCGGCCGCGGCGGCGGCGATGCCCGCCATGGCGGGCGCCACCTCCGGCAACTGGCCGTAGCGGTCATAGAGCAGGCAGAGAACGATCAGGATCAGCAGCGGTGCGCAGTAGATCCCGGCCGTCGCCAGCAGCGCGCCGGCAAGGCCATGGAAGCGCCGCCCGATCATCACCGCCGCATTGCCGACATTGGGGCCGGGCAGCACCTGGCCGAGGCCGAGCACCTCGGCATATTCGCGCTCGGTCAGCCAGCGCCGCTCCTCGACGATGACGCGGCGCGCCCAGGCGGCGACCCCGCCGAAGCCGAAGAGGCCGATCTTGAGATAGCCGAGGAAGAGGTCGAGGCGGGTGGGAACAACGGTCGCTGGCGGCGCTTCGGGCAAGGCATGTCTCTCCGATCGGGCGCCATGCTCGCCGGAAATCGGGAAGGGGTCCATCCGGGCCCGCCGCAACCCGTGTTCCCCGCGCGAACCGGCGGCCAGGGCGCTCCCGCGCGGCCGGTCCGGCCCCCCCATGCCCTTCCGCGCGACAGCAGGCCCGCCCCCGGCCCCCCGGCGGCGCCAAGGAAGTGTTGGCGATTTGAGGCACGACACGGGGTCGATCGGCTTGCCAAGATCAGGGCGTGCCGCCGGGCAGTGGGAGGTTTACCATGAGCAATGCCGCCAGCCCTTGCACATCGCTGCCCGGAGCCCTGGGCCTTGCTCGATGGGTGGGTCCTGCGATCGGGATCGCGGCCCTTGTCCTGCTCGCGCTGCCCGCGCCGGCGCAGGCACAGCGGGCGACGGCCGCCGAGGGGCAGCGCCTGGCGGAGCGGTATTGCGCGCGGTGCCATGTGGTGCGTCCCGAGGGCGGCGCGGGATGGACCGATGCGCCCGCCTTCCGTGACCTGGCGCAGGACCCGCGCATCTCCCGGCCGTGGATGCGGCAATTCGTGACGAAGCTGCACCTGCACATGCTCGACACCGATCGCAGCCCGGCGGAGGCGGATGCGATCACTGCCTATCTGCTGAGCCTCCGCCGGCAGAACTGACCGGACTACGCGTCATCCTGGCCGCCGGGGTCCCTCCCCGCCGGCTTCCGTCAGCCGCGCCCCATCGCCGGCCCGTGCGGGTCGTTGCGGATACGCCGCAGCCGCCAGCCGAGGCCGATCATCAGCGCGCCGGCCACCAGCGCCTCCAGCCCCACCAGCCAGACCAGCGCTAGCAGCCCCGGCCCCGGGTTCAGCACCAGCCAGGCGCCGAGGAAAACGGCGATGGCGCCGAACAGCCCCATCAGGATGCTGCCCAGCCGGAAGGCCATGACGATCCGGGTGACGCCGATCGCGAGGCTCCAGAACCCGGTGACCAGCACCAGGGCCAGGGCCGAGAGGCCGGGGGCCAGCAGCACCACGAGGGCCGCCAGGATGGAGATGATGCCGTCCACCCAGAACCAGACCCCATGGCGCTCCGGCGGGCCCTTTACGGCCTGATAGAGGGTGGAGACGCCCTCGATCGCCATCCAGGCCGCGAGCACGCCGAGGATGAAGGCGAGGCCGGCCCCGGGCGCGGCGAAGGCCACCAGGCCGAAGAGGATCGCCACCACGCCGCGAAGCCCGAAGACTCACCAGCCCGCCGCCATCCGGCGGACCAGGGGGAAACGGCCTTCGAGGCTGGGCGGGTTGGCCGGGCTGGCGGACATGGTTGTGGCTCCCTCGGCTGCATCACCGGAACCAAGGCCGGGCGGCAGCGGCTGCGCCAGGCGGCGGGGATGACAATGCGAGGACCGGCGCCGCGATGGTGCCTCAGCCGCGCCCGAGGGGCAGGACACCCTGCACGCGCCGCTTGTCGTCCAGCATCCGCATGGCCGGCGTCACCGTCACCCCATGCAGGATGATCGAGATCAGGACGGTGAGGCCGAGCACCGCCCAGAGCTGCTCGGCCTCCCGGAAGGGCGCCTCGTTCAGCCCATAGGCCAGGTAGTAGAAGCAGCCGAGCCCGCGGATGCCGAAGAAGGCCACGGCCGCCCGTTCCGGCAGCGGCGCCGGCGCGCCGAGCAGGGAGAGCAGCCCGGCGGCCGGCCGCACCAGGAAGAGAAAGAGCAGCGCCGCCGCCACGCCCCACCAGTCGAGCGGCGCCAGCAGCCCGCCGGCCAGCGCGCCGCCGAACAGCACCAGGATCACCATCATCAGCAGCCGCTCGGTCTGCTCGGCGAAATCGTGCAGGCGGTCATGGTAGCGGTGCTGCCGCTCCGCCGCCCGCATGGCGACCGCGGCCACGAAGACGGCGAGGAAGCCGTAGCCATGGATCATCTCCGTCACGCCATAGGTGAGGAAGGTGACGCCGAGGGCGACGAAGCCATCCCCGGTGCGCGACAGCCGGGCGCGGTTCGGCACCCGGAAGCTGAGCCAGCCGAGCGCCGCGCCGATCGTCAGGCCGGCCCCGATCCCGGCCGACAGCTTCCATGCGACATCGATGGCGACCCATTCCCAGACCCAATCGCCCGCCAGCGCATCGTTCAGCGCCAGCGCGACGGCAAGGTTCACGAAGGGGAAGGCCAGCCCGTCATTCAGGCCGGCCTCGGCGGTCAGGGTGAAGCGGACCTCGTCCTCCTCGCCCGATTGCGGCGGTCCGACCTGCACATCGGCCGCCAGCACCGGATCGGTCGGGGCCAGCGCGGCGCCGAGCAGCACCGCCGCCGCCGCGCCGAGCCCGAGCAGCCAGTGGCCGAGCAGCGCGATGCCGAGGATCGAGAGCGGCATGGCGAGGCCGAGCAGCCGCCAGGTCAGCGACCAGCTCCGCCAGCCGAAGGGCCGGTCCAGCTTGAGCCCGGCGCCGGTGAGGGCGACGATGACCACCAGCTCGGTCAGCCGCTCCGTCACCTCCGGATAGAGCAGCGGGTGCGGCGTATCGCCGGCCGAGAGGCCGAAGGCGGCGAAGCCGAAGGCGACACAGAACATCGGCAGCGAGAGCGGCAGCTCCTTCAGCGCCATGGGCAGCCAGGCAACGAGGAGGATCAGCGCACCGGTCCCCGCCAGCAGGGTGATGTAGGGATCCATGCGTCGGGATGTGTCCGGTCGGATGAGGTGAGAGCCCAACGCGGTTAGGGCAGTCCGGTCGCTGCCGCGCGATTGCCGCTTTCCTGCCCTGGGATCTCCGCATCCCTCGCCGATACTTAAATTGTCTAAATGCTGTGAACACGGCTCGGCCCACAGCATCGTGTTCGCCCGGAGGCGCTTAGTGCTTTGGGCCGAACATGATATCGCGTATTCAATCTCACCGGTTGAGCAGCTGCGCAAATTTTTACCGACTGCGCGATATCACCCCGAACTGCCCAACGAAGGAGAGTTCCATGACGCTGGCCCGCCCGATCCTGATCGTCGAGGATGATGCGACACTGCGCGCCACCCTGGCCGAACAGATCGCCCAGGACGGCGAATTCGCCGCGGATGAGGCCTCCAGCGCCGCCGAGGCCGCGGCCAAGCTGGATGCGCCGGATGCCCGTTATGATGCCATCCTGCTCGATATCGGGCTGCCGGACGGCGACGGGCGTGATTTCTGCGCGCGGCTGCGGCGCGAGGGCCGGAAGCTGCCGATCATCATGCTGACCGGCGCGGATGCCGAGACCGACGTGGTCCGCGGGCTGGAAGCCGGCGCGAACGATTACGTCGCCAAGCCCTTCCGCCTGTCGGAGCTGCTGGCCCGGCTGCGCGCCCAGCTCCGGGTCTTCGACAACTCCGAGGATGCGGTCTTCACCATCGGGCACTATCAGTTCCGCCCGAGCGCCCGGCTGCTGCTGGACCCGGCCAAGAACCGCAAGGTGCGGCTGACCGACAAGGAATGCCGGATCCTGAAATACCTGCTGCGCGCCAATGCCGCGCCGGTGAACCGTGCCACCCTGCTGGCCGATGTCTGGGGCTTCAACAGCGGCGTCACCACCCATACGCTGGAGACCCATATCTACCGCCTGCGGCAGAAAATGGAGTCCGACCCGGCCAATCCGCAGCTTCTGCTGACCGATCGCGGTGCCTACCGGCTGGAGCCGCGGGCGGCGGAACGCCTCGCCGCCTGACGGGCGCAGGGCGCGGGAGACGCGCCCGGGCTCCGCCGCCACGACCTGCGGCGGAAGGACGGTCACGGAGGCACGCAGGCCCGCGCGTAGATCGCGGACGGGCGTGAAGCTCCCGGAGCGCGGATCTGCCCTGCGATCAATGACCTCCGGTGGATTGGCGTACAGTTCCGAACGCCATCCGCCGGAGCCGCCGCGGCCGACCCACGGCAGGAAGGCTGGCAACACGCAGGCCGACAATGCAGCCTCGTGACACCCACAGCTGATGATGCGCCCCCTGATGAAAGCCGCATGGCGTGGTGCCGGTGGCAGCGCATGCCGGTCTGGATGCCGCCGCCGCGCCTCGGGTCCGAAGGCAGCCGTCGGGCAACGGGGCGGCATTCAGGCCGGCCAGCCGGCAACGAGGCTGCCGGCCTCCCCTGCCCCAATCGCGCGCTCGACCTGCGGAGCAGTAGGGGGACGCCCTGGCCGGGCAGCCTGCCCGGTGCGCGGGTGCCGGATGAGATCCTCGCGCCGCTCCGTGACGGGAACTGGCCCGATGGAGTCCGGCAACACGCGATGAAGCGCTATCGGATCAGGTCTGCGAGGAGCGGGGGGAAATGGTGGAGCTGAGCGGGATCGAACCGCTGGCCTCGTCATTGCGAACGACGCGCTCTCCCAACTGAGCTACAGCCCCGTACCACTTCCCGCGGGCTTGGGGTTCCGCGGGGAGCGGCGATATGCCCCAGGGCGCGGTGCAGGTCAAGCGCCCCCTGCGCTTGTCGCGGCGTTTTCCCGTCACTAGGTTGCGCCGGCGTTTCTGGCGGGATCGGCTGATGTTCCTGGATGTGGTGTTCTTCCTGGCGAGCGCGGTGCTCGACCTGCTGTGGTGGGCCGTGCTGCTGGCGGTCATCGTCCAGCTGCTGATCCAATTCGGCGTGCTCGACACCCGCAACCGGCTGGTCTGGACCGTCTCCGACTTCCTCTACCGGGTGACCGAGCCGCTCTTCGGCCGGATCCGGAGAGTGCTGCCGAATTTCGGCCCGCTCGACCTCTCCCCGCTGGTGGTGCTGCTGCTGATCACCGCGGGGCAGATCCTGCTGGGCGCCATCCGCAATTCCCTGCTCCGGGGCGGGATGTATTTTTGAGCAATTGGTGGCGGGCAGAGCCGGGCGGCGTCTCCCTGCGGGTGAAGGTGCAGCCGCGCGCGAAGCGCGCCGGGCTGCTCGGCCTCGCCCCCGGCGCAGACGGGCCGCGGCTCCGCCTTGCCGTCACCGAGGCGCCGGAGGATGGGCGGGCGAACCGGGCGGTCTGCGCCGCCCTCGCCCGCGCGCTCGGCCTGCCGCCCTCCGCGGCGGAGGTCGCGCAGGGACAGGCGGCACGGGAGAAGCTGATTTTCATCGCCGGTGACCCCGGGGCCCTGGCGCCCAGGGTCGAGGCATTGCTGGAGGCGCTGGCATGACATCCCCTCCCCCGGGGCAGATCATCGATGGCAAGGCGGTGGCGGAGCGGCTGCGCGGCCGGCTCGCCGCCCGCATCGCCACCCTGCCCTTCCGGCCCGGCCTGCGGGTAGTGCGGGTCGGGGACGACCCGGCCAGCGGCGTCTATGTCCGCAACAAGGACCGCGCCGCGGCGGCCGCGGGCTTCGACAGCGCCACCATCCAGCTTCCGGCCGAGACGCGGGAAGCCGATCTGCTGACGCTGATCGAGGCGCTGAACCTCGACCCGGCGGTGGACGGCATCCTGGTGCAGCTGCCGCTGCCGCCGCAGATCCGGCCGGACATGGTGATCGCCGCCATCGACCCGGCCAAGGATGTGGACGGCTTCCACGCGGTGAATGCCGGCCGCCTCGCCACGCGGCAGCCGGGCCTGGTTCCCTGCACCCCGAAGGGCGTCATGCACCTGCTGCGGGAGGCCGGGGCGAAGCTCGCCGGCGCCCGGGCGGTGGTGCTCGGGCGCAGCATGATCGTCGGGCGGCCGATGGCGCAGCTGCTGCTGGATGCCGACTGCACCGTCACCATCGCGCATTCCCGCACCCGCGACCTGGCGGCCGAGTGCCGCCGGGCGGAGATCCTGGTGGCGGCGGTCGGGCGGCCGGAGATGGTGCGCGGCGACTGGATCGGGGATGGCGCCGTGGTCATCGATGTCGGCATCAACCGCACGCCGCAGGGCAGGCTGGTGGGCGATGTCGCCTTCGCCGAGGCGGCGGTGCGCGCCGCGGCCATCACCCCG
The DNA here is from genome assembly GCF_020523605.1 of Roseicella aerolata. Taxonomy (GTDB): domain Bacteria; phylum Pseudomonadota; class Alphaproteobacteria; order Acetobacterales; family Acetobacteraceae; genus Paracraurococcus; species Paracraurococcus aerolatus. Next base: position 10,642 of record NZ_JAJAQI010000026.1, read on the forward strand.
GTGCCGGGCGGCGTCGGGCCGATGACCATCGCCTGCCTGCTGGAGAACACGCTGGAAGCGGCGCTGCGGCGCCGCGGGGCTGTCACCTGATGGTGCTGCACCGGCTGCTGCAGGGGATCGGGATCATCGCCCTGCTGTTCTGCGCCGACCTCGCCTGGGGCGCCACGCCCTGGGGCGGAGAAGGCTGGTCGCGGGCCCGGCTGCTCTATGCCGGGACCGGCGCGGTCTCCGCCCTCGCCCTGGTGGCGATCGGCGGCATCGGCCTGGCGCTGCAGCGGGCGGAGGCGCAGCGGGCGGCGCTGGAGGCGAAGCTCGAGGAGATGCAGTCCCTGCTGGCCGAGATGGCAAAGCGGCTGCCAAGGGACTAGAGCAGATCGCGGAGGGGCGTGAACGCCCGGGAGCGAGGCTCCGCTCGAGAAACAAGGAACACCACCGGATGCGCGTTCAGAGATGAGCGCGATCCGCAGCAGGCCGCCACGGCCCCCGCCGGGTCTGCCGGCTGCGGTCCGCAGCGCTTCAGGTCGGGGCTAGGCGCTGCGCGGCGGCCGTTTCGGGGCGGCACAGGGCAAGGCGCGCGGCGGCCGATGGCGCGCAGGCGCCGATCATCACGGGGCCGGCTGCCGGAGTCGTGCCCCGCCGGCCCGGGGAGGCATCGATGGCGGGGCTTGGCCTCGGGCTTCTCTTCGTCTCGATCTGGGCCTCGGCCTTCACCGCTATCAAGGGCGTTGTGCCGGAATGGCCGGCGCTCTGGGGCCTCGCGGCGCGCTTTGTCCTGGTCGTGCCCATCCTGCTGGCGGTGGTGGCCTGGCGACGGGCGGCGCTGCCGCGCCGGGGCGATGCCTGGCGGCTGGCCGCGATGGGCGTCTTCGGCACGGCGGGGTACCTGGCGGGCGCCTGGACGGCCTCGACCGTGCTGCCCTCCGGCCTGGTCGCGCTGCTCTCCTCCACCGCGCCGCTCTTCGTCGCGGCGGGGGAGGTGCTGTTCCTGCGGCAGCGGGTGCCGCCGCTGGCCTGGGCAGGGCTCGGGCTCGGCTGGCTCGGCGTGGCCGTGCTGGGGGTGGGCCGCGGCCCGGGCGGCATGGCGGACGGCGCCTTGTGGGGTGTGGGGCTGGCGCTGGCCGGGGCGCTGAGCCAGGCGGCCGGCATCCTGGCCTTCGCCCCGGCCCGGCGGCGGGTGGAGCCCTGGACCGCCAATGCGGCCCAGACGGCGGTCGCGGCGGTGACGCTGCTGGTGCTGGCCGCGCTGGCGGAGCCGGCGCTGCCCGGGGCGCCGAGCCTCACCCTGGTGCTCTCGCTGGCCTATGGCGTGCTGGTGGTCGGCGTCGGCGGCTATGCCCTCTATTTCGTCATGCTGGAGCGGCTGCCGCCGGCGACCGCCGCGGCGCTGCAATTGCTGGCGCCGCCACTGGCCGCGGTGTTCGGCTGGGCGCTGCTGGGTGAGCGCCTCGCCTGGACGGACGTCCTGGGCGGCCTCGTGACACTCTCCGGCCTGGCGCTGCTGTTCCGCGCCAGGCGCTGAGCCGGGCCGGGTCCGGGGGGCGCCTGCCCCCTGGCGGGGGTGCCTGGGGGCCGGCGCCCCCTCCATCAGGTGGTTGCCGCGACGGTCCGCATGGCTTCGGCAACGGCCCGGTCCCTTGGATCCGCGCTCGCCGCCAGCCCCGCCTCCGCGCCCGCGCGGTCCGGCTCCGCCCGGTTCTGGCTCAGCTTCCGCTTGCCGGTCAGCCGCTCGATTTTGAGCGAGACGCCGACGATGCCCTTGAGCTGTCCCGCGACGAAGGGCTCGGGCGCATCCGCGACGGCCCAGGGACGCGGCTGCCTCGCCTCCTGCCGGTCGGTCAGGAGGGAGACGATGGCGTGCAGCCGGGCCGGATCCTCGATCAGCTCGACCGGCCCCTCGGCATGCACCGCCTCGTAATTCCAGGTCGGCACCACGCGGTGGTGCTCCGCCTTGGAGGGGTACCAATTGGGCGAGACATAGCCCTCCGCCCCCTGGAACACCGCGAGCGCCCGGCCGGCCTCGCGCAGGCCCCGCCAGTGCGGGTTGGCGCGCGCGACATGGCCGAGCAGCATGCCCTCCTCCTCCAGCAGCACCAGCGGCAGATGGGTCACCTCCGGCACGCCCTGCGCGCCGTTCGAGACGAGCAGGGCGAGGCGGGCGGCGCGGATCAGGCCGTAGAGGATCTCCGGGCGGTCCTCCCGGAAGGCGGGCGGGTTGTACATGCCGGGAGCGTGCCGGAAATCCGGGCGCGCCCGCAACGGCGCCGGACGCGGGGCGGGGTTGCGCGGCGGTGGGCCCTGTCGGCGGCCCGGGCCCGTGCTTCCCGTGCCGGCCCCTCGCCCGCTCCCCTGACTTGCGCCACCCGTCAACCGGCGGCGCGGCGGTCACGGGCGGCGGCGGGCGCTCACCCGGCCTTCGGGGTCCGCTCCCCGCCCTTCGCGGCGTCCCCGGCCTTTCCGTGCTCCCCGGGCTTGCGGCCCTGGGAATGGGCCTCCCGGTCCGCCTCCCGCGAGTCCTGGTCGGTGCGCGCCGCGGCGGATTCCGTTGCGGCGCGATCGCCGCCGCCATAGCCGGCCTTCGGCGCCGCCTCGCCCGCCGCGCCGGCATCACCGGTGTTGGGCGCGCCCCGGCGCTTCTCCTCCCCGGTCCAGCCCGGCTCGCCGGTGCCCTTTCCCTTCACATTCGGCATCACCTGCTCCTTTGGTCCGGCAGCGGAACGCCGGGGGCGCGACGCGGTTCCAAGGCGCCCGGGGATGCCGCAGGGTCGGGCCGGGGCGGCCATGCCTCCCCGGCCGATCCCGGCCCCGAGCAAGCGCCGCGGCCTGCTCCCGCGGGAGCAGGAACGGGGGTGGCGGATCGGGCCAAGGATGGAAGCCGGGCCGGACTCATCCGCCCTTCCAGGTAGCGCCGGACATGCGGCGGCATCCCCGGGTCGAGGAGCGCCTCGGCCGGGTCGAGGAAGCCCGCCCAGACGACCTCGCGGTTGTCGGGGCGGAGCGGCGGCGGGGCGTCCAGCGCCAGTTCGAACACCGTGACCTGGTCGCGGCAGGATTCGAAGCGGGCCATCACGCTCATGGCCCGGCGGAGGCGCGGAGCCGGCGCTGCCAGCCCCACCTCCTCCCGCAACTCGCGGCTGGCGGCGATGGCCGGGTCCTCGCCCCGGCGGAGGGCGCCGCCGGGGAAGGTCAGGCCGGGGCGGTAGGACTGGCGCAGGAGCAGCACCCGGCCGCCATGCCAGACGGCGACCATCCCCCCATGCCGCGCCGGCCGCCGCAGGGCCCACCAGAGCCGGGCCAGCAGGAAGGCGGCGCGGTAGCCCAGGCGCCAGGCCGCATCGGCCCGTGCCGCCGGCACCCCGCCCGGCCGGTTCAGAAGGCCCGCCCGGCCACCGTCTGCCCGATCACCGGCACCACCGCGCCGACCAGGGTGCCGATCAGCGCCGCCTGGTCATTGCCCCGGCGGTCGCAGGAGATCACCGCGGTCCAGACCACGCGGCCGGTGGCGCGGTCGCGCAGCTCGACGCTGCCGTTCAGGCGGCGCACCGGCGGGGCGGCGCGGCGGGCGAGGCGCGGCACGTCCTGCATCCAGTGCAGGTCGTCGCTGTCATGGAAGCGGTCGCTGTCATCGAGGCGGAAAGGGTCGGGCGTCCGCCCGGCGGCGCCATTCGTCCCGATGCTGCCGCGCCAGGAGAGGACATGCGTCGCCGGCTCCCCCACCCGCTTCCCGGCAGCGCGGAGCGCCGCGAAGACCTGCTCCCGCAGCGCCCGGCTGGTGGCGTCGTCGCTGCTGAGCGCGATGCCATAGACCGCATCCCGCGGCACGGGCCGCAAGGCGGTGGCGGAGAGGTGGCCCGGGCAGGCGGGCTGCGCCAGGGCCTCGCCGGCCGGCAGCAGCGCAGCCAGCAGCAGCGCGGCAATCGACATGGTGCGCATCGGGTCAGGCATCCCCCCTCGTCCGGAGCCCGCCGGCGGAGGACCGCGGGCCGGCCAGGGGTAGCGCAGCTTTGCCCGCTGGAACAATGCCCGGACGGGCAGGCCGCGCAGGGACCCAGCCCGTCTCATACCTGCGGCATGAATGCCCCATTCATGCCGGGCGCCCGGACGGGCGCCGCCGCCAGTGCGGCGTAGCCAAGGTTTGCGGAGCAAACCGCCCGGCGATTGAGGGGCCGTTGATGGGTCACCATCAACGGCGTTTCGTATCAGGTGATCGCCGCGAAGGCCTCGACCAGCCTGGTGGGGCCGGAGACGATGAGCAGGTCGCCCTGCTCGATCCGCGTCTCCGGCTTGGCATAGGTGAAGTCCGCCTTCGGCCGCTTCACGCCGACGACGGTGACGCCGTACTTGCTGCGGAGGGCGCACTCGCCAAGGGTGCGGCCGATCGCCTCGCGCGGCGCCCGCGTCTTGACGATGGCGAAGCCGTCGTCGAACTCGATGAAGTCGATCATCTTGCCGGTCACCAGATGGGCGACGCGCTCGCCCATCGCGGCCTCCGGATAGACCACGTGGTGGGCCCCGGTGCGCTCCAGGATGCGGCCATGCTTGGGGCCGAGCGCCTTGGCCCAGATATCCGCGATTCCCAGTTCGCTGAGCGCGAGCACGGTCAGCACGCTGGCCTCGATATCGGTGCCGATGCCGACCACGGCCCGGGCGAAATCCTGCACGCCGAGGCGGCGCAGGGTCTCGCTGTTGGTGGTGTCCGCCTGCACCACATGGGTGAGGCGGTCGGCCCAGGACTGCACCAGCTCGGCATTCTCGTCGATGCCGAGGACGTCGTGGCCGAGGCGGACGAGGGATTCCGCCACTGCGCCGCCGAAGCGGCCGAGGCCGATGACGACGACGCCGTCGCCGCCGGGGGGAGTGTTCCTAGCCAACGATGGGGCGCTCCTCTGGATAGCGGTAGGGGCTCCGCTTGCTGCGCAGGGCGAGGCCGGTGGCCACGGTGATGGTCCCGACCCGGCCGACGAACATCAGGACCACGATCACGACCTGCCCGGCCGGGGGGAGGTCGGGGGTGATCCCGGTGGACAGCCCGACGGTCGCCGCGGCGGAGATGATCTCGAAGACCACCCGCTCCAGCGGGAAGTCGCTGACGCTGAGGAGGATCAGCGTCCCCGTCCCTACCAGGCCGACGGCCAGCAGCACGACGGTCAGCGCCTGCCGTTGCACGTCGCGGGAGATGCGCCGCCGGAAGGCCGTGACATCGGGCTCGCCCCGGATCTCCGCCCAGATCACCAGGCCCAGCACCAGGAAGGTCGTCACCTTGATGCCGCCGGCCGTGCCGGCGCTGCCGCCGCCGATCAGCATCAGGCCATAGCTGATGGTGAGGGTTTCCGGCCGCATCTGCCCCACATCGGTGGCATTGAACCCCCCGGACCGGGTCATGACGGAGTGGAAGGCGGCACCCAGCACCCGGCTCGCGGGGTCGAGCGCCCCGAGGGTCGCGGGGTTGCCCCATTCATAGAGGAGGACCGCCAGCATCCCGCCGAGCAGGAGCGCGCCTGTCCCGAGGAGCGTGATCTTGCTGTGCACCGACCAGCGCCCCGGCCGCCGCGGCTCCCGCCGCAGGTCGTGCAGGACGGGGAAGCCGATGCCGCCCAGGACCACCGAGAGCATGATCGGCCCGAGGATGAGCGGATCACGCGCGAAGCCCATGAGGCTGTCGGAATAGGTGGAGAAGCCGGCATTGCTGAAGGCGGAGACCGCCTGGAACAGGCCGTGCCAGAGCGCCTCTCCCCAGGGTTCCTGATAGGCATGGCGCAGGCGGAGCGCGAGGAGGCCGGCCGTCACCAGCTCGACCCCGACCGTCACCAGCAGGACCAGCTTCAGGATGGCGGTGACATCGCCAAGGGCGAGGCTGCGCGTCTCGGCCTGGGCGATCAGCCGGGTGCTGAGGCTGAGCCGGCGGCTGACCAGCAGCCCGAGCAGCGTGGCGCCGCTCATGATGCCGAGACCGCCGATCTGGAACAGGAGCAGGATCACGACCTGCCCGAAGGGCGAGAAATAGGTCGGCGTGTCCACCACGATCAGGCCGGTGACGCAGACCGCCGAGGTGGCGGTGAAGAGCGCCACGAGGAAGGGGGCGCTCCCCTCGCCCGCCCGGGAGATGGGCAGCATCAGCAGGATGGTGCCGAGCGCGATGGCGAGGAGGAAGGCCAGCGGCACCAGCCGGGCCGGATGCTGCAGCGCAGGGGGCAAGGCGATGCTCTCCGCCGATGGGAACGGGCCTTACGGGGCTGGGCGCGGGACGCGCCGCGGCCCGCGCGGGGCCGGCCGGCCGGTCAGGGCCGCGCCCCGCCATGGCGGGCGAGGCGCGCGCCCTGCGACAGGGCCGGGCGCGCCGGCGGCGGCAGGGCGCTCGGGGCGATGCATGTCGGGTCGGGCCTAGCCCTCATTCGGGATGTTCAGCAATTGGCCGCAGGCCTTGCAGTGCACGGCATCCGGCTCGTGCCGCTCCAGCCCGCAGGCGGGACAGGGATAGCGCACCTTCACCGGGCGGAACAATGCCTGGGCGAGCCGCAGGAAGAGCGTGACGCCGGCCAGCATGATCACCACCGAGAGCATCCGCCCCGTGATCCCGGGCAGGGTGATGTCGCCGAAGCCGGTGGTGGTGAGCGTGGTGACGGTGAAGTAGAGCGCGTCTGCGTAATTATGGATGCCCGGATTGGTGCGGTGCTGCGTCTCGAAGACCACGCCGCTCATGATGAAGAGGAAGACGAGGAGGTGGGCGGCGGCGAGCGTCGCCTCCTCGTTGCGGCGGAAGAAGGGCAGGTCGCTGCGGAGCGTGGTGATCAGCCGGACGGAATGCAGCAGCCGCAGGGTGCGCAGCACGCGCAGGAAGGCGGCCGCCCCCTGCAGGAAGGGCGCCAGGATCAGCGACAGGATGGCAACCAGGTCGGCGAGGTTGAGCGGGCTGAACAGGGTCCGGCGCGGCACGCCGCTGGCCGCGATGCGGAAGCCGAACTCGGTGAGCAGCAGCAGGCCGAGCAGGACGTCCACCGTCAGCTCGAAGGTGGTCAGGGGCAGGAAGGAGGCCGTGACGATCCAGCCGATGCTGAGCACGTCCAGCCCGAGCAGGGCATAGCGGAAGCGCTTGGCCGGCGGCGTCCCCGCCTCATAGAGGTGGCGCAGCACGACCCGCAGGCCGTGCTGCCTCGCCATCTCCCGGACCAAGCGCGCCGGCCCGGCCTAGAGGGCGCCGCCCTTGCGGCCGGCCATGGCGCCGAGGCGGAGCCGCAGCGCGTTCAGCTTGATGAACCCTTGCGCATCGAACTGGTCGTAGGCGCCCTGGTCCTCCTCGAAGGTGACGTGCTTCATGGAATAGAGGCTGTTCGGCGAACGCCGGCCGGTGACGATGACATTGCCCTTGTAGAGCTTGAGCCGGACCTCGCCGGTCACGCTCTTCTGGCTCTCATCCGCCATGGACTGGATCATCCGGCGCTCCGGGCTGAACCAGAAGCCATTATAGACCAGCTCCGCATAGCGCGGCATCAGGCTGTCCTTGAGGTGCGCCGCCTCGCGGTCGAGCGTGATGCTCTCGATGGCGCGGTGCGCCTGCCAGAGGATGGTGCCGCCGGGCGTCTCGTAGCAGCCGCGGGACTTCATGCCGACGAAGCGGTTCTCCACCAGGTCCAGCCGGCCGATGCCGTTGGCCTTGCCGAGCGCGTTCAGCTCGGTCAGCAGCGCGGCGGGGGAGAGGCGCTTGCCGTTGATGCCAATGGCATCGCCGCGCTCGAACTCCATGACGATCTCGGTCGGGCTGTCCGGCGCGTCCATCGGGCTGATGGTGCGCTGCCAGACCATCTCGTCCGGGGCGTCCCAGGGCTCCTCCAGGATCTTCCCCTCGGAGGAGGAGTGCAGCAGGTTGGCGTCCACCGAGAAGGGCGCCTCGCCGCGCTTGTCCTTGGCGATCGGGATCTGGTTCTGCTCGGCGAACTCGATCAGCTTCGTCCGGCTGGTCAGGTCCCATTCGCGCCAGGGGGCGATGACCTTCACATCCGGCTTCAGGGCGTAGTAGCCGATCTCGAACCGGACCTGGTCGTTGCCCTTGCCGGTCGCGCCATGGGCGACGGCGTCCGCCCCGACCGCTTCGGCGATCTCGATCTGCCGCTTGGCGATCAGGGGGCGGGCGATGGACGTGCCCAGCAGGTACTGCCCCTCATAGAGGGCGTTCATCCGGAACATCGGGAAGACGAAGTCGCGGGTGAATTCCTCCCGCAGGTCGTCGATGAAGATGTTCTCGGGCCGGATGCCGAGGAGCAGCGCCTTGTCCCGGGCCGGGCCGAGCTCCTCCCCCTGGCCGAGATCGGCGGTGAAGGTCACGACCTCGCACCGATAGGTGGTCTGCAGCCACTTCAGGATGACGCTGGTGTCAAGCCCGCCGGAATAGGCGAGCACCACCTTCTTCACGTCCTTCACGCGCATCGAAAGATTCCTTGGCCGGCCGAGGGGACACCCTTCGGCCCGAGAAGCAGCGGTGTCCTGCCCCGACCGCGTCCATGCGACAAGAGGCTAGTTGCAAGCGGCACCGGTGATGTGGTTTCCTCACCTTTATGGGATATCACATACTCTTGTATTTTATCCTGTGTGCCGCCGCCCTGGCCCCCGCCCGGGCCGAGCCGCCACGCGCCCCGGTCCTCGATATCGCCGCCGTGCCGCATCTCGGCCGGGAAGGGCGGGAGGACTATGCAAGCTTCCTGTTGCAGGCGACGCCGCGCGCCTTCGCCCTCAGCCCCGAGGGCGCCTGGGGCTGGGCCGCGGCGCTGCCGACGGCCGCAGCGACCGAGGCGCGGGCGCTGGAGCTCTGCGCCTCCTGGGGCGGCGGGGGCTGCCGGATCTATGCCCGCGACCTGGCCGTGGTCTGGCCAGGGCGCGAAAGCCCGCCGCCGCCGGTCCCGGACGCCACCCCCATCAAGGCGGGGCCGGGCTGGACGCTGGTGCCGGATGGGCGCTTCCTCTGGCAGGGGCCGCAAGCCGCGCGCGGCGCCTATGTCTGGGCGCATGGCCGCGCCGCGGGCGGGCAGGACAGCCGCGGCAGCCAGCCCCAGCCGCACGTCCGCGTCTTCAACAACGAAGGCTATGACGTGCTGCGCTTCGACCGGGCGCCCGCGACCGATGAGACCGACATCGCCGCGGACTGGTTGCGGAACGCCCTGCAGGTGCTGCGCGCCCAGGGCTATGCGCGCATCGTGATGGGTGGCCAGTCGCGCGGGGCCTGGAATGCGCTGCAGGTGCTGGACACGCCCGGGCTGGTCGATGGGGTGGTGGCGATCGCCCCCGCTGCCCATGGCGCGCGCGGCAGCCCGGCCTGGGCCTGGGCGCTGGAGGATCTGCAGCGGATCGTCACGGCGGCGCGCAGCCCCACGGCCCGGGTGGTGGTCGCCAATTTCGCCCAGGATGAATTCGACCCCGATCCGGGCGGGCGCGCGACGCTATTCCGGTCACTCGCCACGCCGAAGATCGGCAGTTTGCTTTTTTTGGATCGGCCGAACGGACTTGTCGGCCACGGGGCCGGTGCCGACTGGCGTTTCACACAGAGCTACGGGGAATGTTTGCTGCACTTCATTGAACGCCAGGCACCGGACTGCATCGGGAGAACACAACCAGGGCGATAATTTCGCGATGGAAATTCCTCACATTTAGTTTATCAGGCGCCCCGTCACATCAGCGTATCGGGGTTTGCCATGGCGGTCATCACAGGAACGGCGGGCGCCGACACCATTCTGCCGACCGGGGTTTCGGCCGGCGTCACGGGTGGCGTGCCGACCGGCGCGGATGACACGATTGATGGTGGCGCGGGCGATGATCGCCTGAATGGCGGCCATGGCAACGACCTGATCCTCGGCGGCGCTGGTGCTGATACCATCATCGGCAGCACCGGCAACGATACGGTTGATGGCGGCGAGCTGAGCACCCGCAACACCATGGATTACCGCGGGGCCGCGGGTTATGGCGGGGCCGGGGTCAGCGTTGTCTTCACCAGCAGCACATCGGCCACCGTCACCAAGACCGACGGCACCGACACGCTCAGCAACATCAACCAGGTCTTCGGCAACAGCCAGGCCGATAGATTCGATCTCTCCGCCATCGGTGCCACTGGCGGTCTCGCCTTCATCATTCGTGGCGGCGCCGGCGACGATACCATCATCGGCAACGGCACCGACCGGGTGGTCGCCGACTACAACGGCGTCACCACGGCGATCCGCGTCGATCTCGGCGCCGGCACCGCCTCCGACGGCCAGGGCGGCACCGACAGCCTCGTCAATGTCCGCGCCGTGCTCGCCTCGAACGGCGGCGCCGACACGCTGATCGGCAGCAGCGGCGATGATACCTTCATCCTCTCCGGCGGCGGCAACAAGACCATCGCCGGCGGCGCCGGCACCGACACCTGGCGCTACCAGGGCTCGGCCGCGGTGGTCGTCGATCTCGGCACGGATTCCACCGGCGGCGCCTATGCCGGCTTCGCCACCCATGCCGGCAGCCAGTCCAGCCTGAGCTCCATCGAGCGGGCCTATGGCGGGCTGGGCAACGACACCATCAAGGGCTCGCACGGCGACAACACCCTGGCCGGCGATGCCGGCAACGACCTCATCGACGGCCGGCTCGGCTTCGACGTCCTCGACTACTCCGTCTGGAGCACCAGCCCGATCACCACCGGCGTGATCGTCAACCTCAGCAGCGCCACCGAGACGGTGAGCGGCGCCGGCCTCGCCGCCGGCACCGCCCGCGACAGCTGGGGCGGCACCGACACCATCACCGGCATCGAGGGCGTGATCGGCACCGACTTCGCCGACACCCTGCTCGGCTCCGATGCCGAGAACCTGCTCACCGGCGGCACCGGCAACGATCTCCTCAGCGGCGGCGGCGCCGATACCCTGCTGGGCGGCGAGGGCAACGATACCCTGCGCGGCGGCGACGGCAACGATCTCCTCCAGGGCGGCGCGGGCTTCGACATCGCTCTCTATACCACCCTCTCCAGCGCCGCGACCTGGTCGCGGAATCCGACCACCGGCAGCTGGACGGTGACGACCGCCGAGGGGACGGACACGCTGACCGATGTCGAGGCGCTGCGCTTCAGCGACCGCACAGTCATCGTCGTCGGGGCGACGGCGAACGACTTCAACGGCAACGGCACCTCCGATATCCTCTGGCGCCATTCCAGCGGCGCGATCACCACCTGGTCGATGCAGGGCACCGCCGGCACCACCGGCTTCAGCGCCGATGTGGGCGCGGGCTGGACGGCGGCCGAGGTCGCCGATTTCAACGGCGACCGGAAGGCCGACATCCTGTGGCGGCATACCGATGGCTGGGTCGCGCTCTGGCAGATCGACGGCGGTTTCGTCAGCGGCGGCGGGACCTTCGCCCATGTCGATGCTGCATGGTCCATCGCGGCGGCCGGCGACCTGAACGGCGACAGCTTCGCCGACATCGTCTGGCGGCACACGGATGGCACCCTCGCCGTCTGGCTGATGCGGGGCACGGTGTTCTCCGGAGGGGCGAGCATCGCCCAGGTCGATACGGCCTGGACGGTCGCGGGCCTCGCCGATTTCGACGGCGACGGCCGCGGTGACATCCTGTGGCGCCATGACGACGGCAGCGTTGCCGTCTGGAGGATGGACGGGACCACCGGCCTCGGCGGGGCCACCATCGCCTCCCCCGGCGCGAACCAGCGGATCGCCGGCACCGGCGACTTCAATGGCGACGGGAAGGCCGACATCCTGTGGCGCGCGGATGACGGGAGGGTCGCCGTCTCGATGGTGGACGGCTTCACGGTCCTCTCCACGACCGAGGTCGCCGCGCCGGGCACGGCCTGGACGGTGGCACAGGTGGGCGACTTCGACGGCGACGGAAAGGCTGACATCTTCTGGCGCAGCACCGACGGCTCGGTCGCGCTCTGGCTGATGGACGGCGCGACAGTGAAGTCGGCAACCCCGCTCGGCAATCCCGGCACCGAGTGGTCCGTCATCTGAACAGAAACCGGCGCCGCCAGGTGGAGGGGCGCGCCGGTCCCCATCCCCGGCGAGACGGCCATCCCGGTGGGCAACTGATACCGTCCCGCAGGCATGCGGATGCATGTCTGCGTCCCCGGCCCCCTCATGGCGGCTGCCGGTCAGGATCTATGCCGGCCTGACATCGGGTGCGCAGGGCCGGCCCGCCGCCATGCCGGCCGCCGGGCACCGGGGCGGAGGCGCCTCGCCCTCCCCTCCTTCAACGCGCCAGCCAGGTGGCCAGCGCGCGGCGCTCCTCCGGCTCCATCCGCGTGATGTTGTTGGGCGGCATGGCATTGCTCAGCACCGCCTGCAGGCGGATTGCCGCCGCCTCCCGCGCGATATGCTCCGGCGTGTCCAGCCGCACGCCCTTGGGCGCGATCGAGATGCCGGCCCAGACCGGCGCCGCCGCATGGCACATGGCGCAGCGGCCGGTCACGATCTCCACCACCTCGGCCGGCGGCGGCGCCACGCCGCGCGGCAGCGCGGTGCCGGATGCCTCGACCGCCGCGAGGCCCAGGCGTTCCCGCCCGACCGGCGAGGAGGTCAGGCTGACGATGCCCGCCAGCAGGATGCAGGCGGCGGCGACGGCCCAGCACCACCAGGCATTGCCGCGGCCGCCGTGGCGCAGGTTGTAGAAGACGCGGATCACCGCCCCTGCCACCAGGATCAGCCCGGTGATGACGAAGGCGAAGGGCGTGGACCACAGCATCGGGTAGTGGTTCGCCAGCATCAGGAACAGCACGGGCAGCGTCAGGTAGTTGTTGTGCGTGCTGCGCAGCTTACCGATCCTGCCGAGGGCGGGGTCCGGCGCCTCCCCCCTCATCAGCGCGGCGATCACCTTGCGCTGGTTGGGGATGATGACCATGGCGACATTGCCCGCCATCCAGGTCGCCATCACCGCCCCGGTATGGATCATGGCGCCGCGGCCGCTGAAGACCTGCTGGAACAGGAAGGCCAGCAGCATGACGAAGCCGAGGCCGATGGCGGCCAGCCCCGCCTCGCTCTCGCCGATCCTGGACCGGCAGAGCCGGTCATAGGCAACCCAGCCGAGCCCCAGCGAGCCGATGCCGATCGCCGCCGCCGTCACCGGGCCGATATCCGCGACCCCGGGATCGATCAGGAAGAGTTCGGAGGCGCCGTAATACATCCACGCCAGCAGGCAGAAGCCCGAGAGCCAGGTCGTGTACGCCTCCCATTTGTGCCAGAGCAGTTGCGGCGGCAGTTCGCCCGGCGCCACCAGCCATTTCCGCACCTGGTAGAAGCCGCCGCCATGCACCTCCCACATCTGGCCGCCCTTGCCGGCAGGAATCTCCGGCACGGGCTTCAGCAGGGCGTCGATATGCATGAAGTAGAAGCTGCTGCCGATCCAGGCCATGGCGGCCAGCACATGCAGCCAGCGGAGCAGCATGCCGCCCCATTCATGGAGATAGGGATCCATCAGCACCCCGCCCCCCGAGCGCGGTGGCCCCGTGGCGACGGTGCCCCGACCACACTCCATCCCTGATCCGACAATTCCGGTCCCCTTCGGCCAGACTGCGCGAGGTCCCGGCGTCCATCCCCCGGCCGCCCTGTTACGCCCTGGCCGCTGCCGGCGGCAAGCGACATGCCGGCAGCGGAGCGGGCAGAGGCCCGCCCCCCGATCCGCTGGTGCCCCTTGTTTTTCGGGCAGAGTCACGCTTCCCGACGTTCACGCCCGTCCGCGATCCGCTCTACAGCGGATTGGCGTTCAGAACTGAACGCCAATCCGCTGTAGAGCGCTGTTTGTAAAGCAGCTTCACGCTGCGGGGCGTTCACGCCCCTCCGCGATCTGCTCTAGGCGCCGCGCGGCGGCATCGCCTCCGGCGGTGTCCGGCCGGGGATCGCCCCCATCAGGCCGAGATCGATGGCCGTGCGGGTGACCATCACCGCGAAGCCCGGCCCGTTCCGCAGGGCGGCGAGACGCATCCGCGCCGCCGGCTCCGCCACCAGCCGTTCCAGCGCCGGGCCGTCATCGGGTAAGGGCAGGCTGGGGAAGACCGGGCCGCGCTGCGGCGGCGTGCCCAGCAGCAGCCGCTCCACCGCCCGGCTGTCGAGCGCGATGGCGGTGCCGCAGGTCATCGCCAGGTCGTCCTCCGGGAAGGCCAGACGGGCGCCGACCAGCGTGCCGGGTGCGCGGCCGCGCATCAGGTGGTTGTCCCAGATCACCACCGGCGCACCATCCGGGAAAGCTTCCGCCGCCACGCCACCCTCCGGCCGCGGGCCGAGCAGCCGGTACAGGCCGAAACGCGCCTCCATCAGGGCGCGCAGCATGCGGTCCTCCTCGCTGCCCGGCAGCGGCGGCTCGGCCCTGGCCTGGCGTTCGATGGCGCGGCCATGGCCGCCCACCGGATCGAGCACGCCGAGGTCGAGGACGGCGGCGAGTTGCATCTCATCCGCCGGCACCACCTGCTTGCCGTCCCAGAGCGTCAGGGCGCGCGCCTGGCTGGCGACGCTCGCCAGTGGGATGCGCTTCGACGCCTCCGTCAGGAGGTGCCGGCGAATGGGCGCGTAGCGGGCATAGCGCGCCGCCGCGGTCAGCGTCCCGGACACGCGCTCAGTTCGGGGTGGCGACGCCGAGGGAACGGGCGCAGCGGACGATGCCTTCCCAGGTATCCGGCTGCAGCGGCACCCCCTTCGCCAGGCGCTCGGCGCGCAGCCGCGCTTCCGGCTCGCCGGGCGCCAGCACCTCTCCGCCCGGGGTGTCGGGGCGGCAGGACTTCACCCAGGCGACGTAATCCTCGGCGGTCTTCCGGAACTCGGCATCGGTGCCGAAATGCTGCGGCGAGATGTAGATGGAGAGCATGCCATTGGCGATGCGCCCGCGCGCATCCACCGGGCCGGAGCACCCGCCGCCGGTGAAGGCGCCGGCCAGCAGCTCGCACATGAAGGCGAGGCCGGAGCCCTTGTGCTCGCCGAAGGCGCGGATGGCGCCGAGGCCATTGGCCGGGTTGCGCGGCCCGACCGGCGGATAGTCGCCGTAGAGCGTATGCGGGTCGGCGGAGAGGCGGCCGTCCGGCTCGATCAGCGCGTCATGCGGCAGCGGCTTGCCGCCGTTCGAGGCGACCAGCACCTTGCCCTCCGCGACGCGGGAGGTGGCGAAATCCAGCACCACCGGCGGGTCGGTGGGCACGCCGACGCTGAAGGGGGCCGTGGAGAAGCGCCGCTCCGTCCCGCCGAAGGGCGCGACCAGCACGCTGCCTGCGACATTGACGAAATGGATGGAGATCAGTCCGGCCTCGATCGCCTGCTCGGCATAGGCGCCGATGCGGCCGACATGGCCGGCATTGCGCAGCGCGATGACGGCGGTGCCGTGCTTCCGCGCCCGCTCGATGCCGAGCGCCGTCGCCTGCGGCGCGACGGTCTGGCCGAAGCCGAATTTCCCGTCCAGCAGGGCGAAGGCGCCGCCATCCGTCACGACATCGGCGCTCTGGCCCGCGAGGATGTAGCCGGCCTGCTGCCATTCGACATAGCGGGGCACCCGGACCACGCCATGGCTGTCATGCCCGGCCAGGTTGGCGCCGAGGAGGTGGTGGGAGATGCGCCCGGCCTCGGCATCGTCGCAGCCATTGGCGCGGAAGATGTTGGCGACGAGCGTCTCGAGCGTATCGGCGCCGATCAGCACCGGGGCGTTGGTGTCCATGCTTCCCTACTCATGCCAAAAGGGCGCGGAGGGCAAGCCCCGCCGCGCCCTTTCCCGCCAGAATGCGACATGCGGCCGGCGACGGAGGGCGGTTCTGCGTGCCGGCACATAGGCGCCGCCCCCTAGATGACCTTGTCGGTCTGCGGGTCGATCAGGTGCATCTGGCTCATATCGGCGGCCAGCGGCAGCGGGCGGCCGGGCTCGGCCGGGATGGCCGGGTCGATGCGGGCGCTGACCTCGGTGCCCTGCAGCCAGAAATGCACCAGCGTCTCCATGCCCATCGGCTCCACCACCTCGGGCGTCAGCTGCACGGGCGCCAGGTTCGGGCGGTGGTCGTTCGGCCGCACCTCGGTCAGGTGTTCGGGCCGGAGGCCGAAGAGAACCTCCTTGCCGGCATAGGGCTGGTAGCGCTGGGTGCGCTCGGCCGGCACCGGCAGGGTGATGCCCTCCGGCAGTTGCACGTTCAGCGCCGCGCCACCGTTCACCAGCTTCGCCGGCAGGAAATTCATCGCCGGGCTGCCGATGAAGCCGGCGACGAATTTGGTCGCGGGGCGGTGGTAGAGCTCGGTCGGCGGGCCGACCTGCTCGATCACGCCGTGGTTCATCACCACCACGCGGTCGGCGAGCGTCATCGCCTCCACCTGGTCGTGGGTGACGTAGACCGTGGTGGTCTTGACGGTCTGGTGGACCTTCTTGATCTCGGTCCGCATCTGCACGCGCAGCTTGGCGTCGAGGTTGGAGAGCGGTTCATCGAAGAGGAAGACCTTGGGGTCGCGCACGATGGCGCGGCCCATGGCCACGCGCTGCCGCTGCCCGCCCGAGAGCGCCTTCGGCTTGCGATCGAGCAGCATGCCGATATCGAGGATGCGGGCGGCATTCTCGACACGCCGGCGGATCTCCTCCTTGCTGAACTTCCGCAGCATGAGCCCGAAGGCCATGTTGTCGTAGACCGTCATGTGCGGGTAGAGCGCGTAGTTCTGGAACACCATGGCGATGTCCCGGTCCCGCGGCGGGATGTCGTTCACGATCGTGCCGCCGATCGCGATCTCCCCGCCCGAGATCTCCTCCAGCCCCGCGATCATGCGCAGCGTGGTGGACTTGCCGCAGCCGGAGGGGCCGACGAGCACGACGAATTCGTGGTCGTCGATCTCCAGGTCGATGCCCTTCACGGCCTGGACGCCGCCTTCGTATTCCTTGACGACCTTGCGGATCGATACCTGTGCCATTGTCCCGAACGCCCCCTTGTCTTTGGGCCATCCGCTCCGGACCTCCGCGGCGGCCGCCAGGGCCGCCGCCGCTCCGGTCCACCGGATGGCTAGCCCTTGGTCGCACCGGCGGTCAGGCCGGCGATGTAGTAGTCCATCAGCAGCGCGTAGAGGATGACGGGCGGCAGCGCCGCCAGCAGGCTGCCGGCCATGATCTGTCCCCAGGCGAAGGTGTCCGCGCGCACCAGCTGGGAGACGATGCCGATGGTCAGCGGCATGGAATCCGGCGTGGTGATGAAGGAGGTCGGGTAGACGAAGGCGGCCCAGGAGACGGTGAAGGCGAAGATCGTCGCGGCGATGATGCCGGGCAGCGCGACGGGGATGAAGATCTTCGTCAGCATCTGCATCCAGTTGGCGCCGTCGATCAGCGCCGCCTCGTCCAGCTCCTTCGGGATGGATGCGAAGTAGCCGATCATGATCCAGGTGCAGAAGGGCACGGTCAGGGTCGGGTAGACCAGCACCAGCCCCCAGATCGAGTTCAGCAGGCCGAGGCCACCGACGATCTGGTAGAGCGGGATGAAGAGCAGCGTCTCCGGCACCAGGTAGGTCAGGAAGACGCCGGTCGCCAGGGTCTGGCTGCCCCAGAACTTCATCCGCGCCAGCGAGAAGGCGGCGAGCACCGAGATCACCATGGTGACCGAGACCACCAGCACGGTGACGATGGCGCTGTTCAGGAAGAAGCGCAGGAACATCGGGTCGCCGAGGATGGCGCCGTAATTCTCCAGCGTCGGGTCGCGCACCAGCCAGGGGCTGCCCGACATGTTCGCCACCTCGGCGCTCGTCTTGAAGCTGGTGATCAGCATGTAGATGGGCGGCGCCAGGAAGAAGAGGGCGAAGATCACCAGGCAGACATAGGCCGAGACGAGCGCCCAGCGCCGCTCCTTCGAGAGCGAGCCGACCTTGCGCCCGAAATAGGAACCCGCCGGCGCGGCGGCGTTGGCGGTGGAGGCGGACATCACATCTGCTCCTTGTTCCGCTTGGTCACGTCGCGGAGGATGAAGAAGGCGAAGATCGCCAGCAGCGGGAACATGAAGAGCGAGACCGCCGCGCCGCGCGGCACGTTGCCCGAGAGGATGCCGACCTGGAAGGCATAGGTGGCGAAGAGGTGGGTCATGTCGCGCGGGCCGCCATTGGTCAGCACCCGGACGATGTCGTAATTGGCGAAGGTGACGATCAGGCTGAACAGCACCGTGATGCTGATGATGTTGCGCATCATCGGCAGGGTGATGTGCCGCAGCCCCTGCCAGCCCGTCGCGCCGTCGATCGCCGCCGCCTCATAGAGCTGGTCCGGCACCGATTTCAGCGCCGCCAGGTACATGATCATGAAGAAGGGCGCGCCGACCCAGACATTCACCAGGATGACGGCGAAGCGGGCCCAGTTCGGCTCGCCCAGCCAGGGCACCGCCGGCACGCCGACCACGCTGAGCAGCCAGTTGATGGAGCTGTAGGAGGGATCGAACATCCACCACCAGCCGAGGGTGGAGAGCGCCGGCGGCATGACCCAGGGGATCAGCAGCATGCCGCGCCACTTCTTCTGGCCCTTGGCCGGGATGTGGTGCAGCTGGTGCGCCAGGATGAAGCCGATCAGCGCCTTCAGCAGCACGGCGCCGACAGCGAAGATGCAGCTCTGCCAGATCACCATCCAGAAGGTTTCGGTATCCAGCAGGATCTCGAAATTGCCGAGCCCGATGTTCCGCACCATGGTGCGGTTCAGGGTGGAGAGGTAGAGCGCATAGAAGAACGGGTAGACCACCAGCCCGCCGATGACCGCGAGCAGCGGCAGCGCCATGACGAAGGCGATGGTGGATCGCCGGCGCGCGAAGCGCTGGAGGCTGTTGACCCCCGGGCTTACCGCAGCCGGCGCGGTGGCTGTCATTGTTCCGTCGGCGGCCATGGCGCACCTCCCCCCAACTCGGGATTCCCTTGGGCACGGGCAGGGAAGTTCCCCGCCCGGCCGGTCACAAAACCACTCAGCCGCGCGCGAAGTTGCGCAGTTCCCGCTCCGCCCAGGCCAGCGCCTGGTCGATGCTCTCGCCACCCTGCGAGATGCGCGCGATCACCTTGGTGTTGATCGCCTGGTTGTAGGCCTGCACCGCGATCTCGGCCGGGGCCGGGGCGAAGGCGACATTCAGCTCGCCCTTCTGGTGCGGCTTGTTCGGGTAGTTGTAGACCACGCCCTGCGGCGGGCCCTCCGTCTCCCAGACCTTGAAGTCGGACATGCTCTGGAAGGGCGGGATGTCGTAGCCGCTGCTGGTCGTGGTCTGCCGCTCGGCGCTGCTGCGCTCGGAGAGGAATTCCAGCAGGCTCTTCGCCGCGGATTTGTTGCGGCTGAAGCTCCAGATGCCCCAGAAATAGGGCAGGTAGGGCACGAAGCGCCCTTCCGGCCCGGCCGGGATCGGCGCCTGCCAGATCTTCTCGGCCACCTGGGGGTTGTCGCGCTTGGCCACCGCCCAGGCGGAGGGCGGGTTGAAGATCAGCGCGCCGCGGCCGGAGATCATCCAGCGATTGTTGGAGGCGTCGTCCCAGGCCCAGACATCATTGGGCAGGAACTTGGAGAGGCGCACCAGGTATTCCACCGCCTGGCGCAGCTTCGGGTTGTTGCGGACGGTGACGTTGCCCTTCTCGTCGAGCATGCTGGCGCCATAGCCGCGGAACAGCGCGCCGACCCAGTCCACCGCATCGGTGAACTGCCCCATCGGCAGGCCGAAGGGCACGCCAGCGGCGTGGCACTTCTCGGCCGCCATCAGGAAGGTGTCCCAGTTCCAGCGGTCGGCGCCCGGGCCCATCTCCGGCTTCGCCGGCCACATCTCCTGGATGTCGATGCCGGCATGCTGCTTCAGCAGGTCGAAGCGGATCATGGCGGGCTTCAGCTGCGTGCCGGAGACGGCCGGGACGGCGCGCCAGGCGCCCTCGCGCTTGCCGAGGTATTCCGCCGCCGGGGCGATCTTGCCGTATTTCTGCTCCAGGCGGCCGACCACATCGTCCACCGGCTCCAGCAGCCGGGCATGGGCGGAGGGCTCCCAGGTCGGGAAGGCCAGGATGTCGTGGCCGCTGCGCGACTGTGCCTGGGCCGCGATGGTCAGCAGGTTCTGGTTGCCGACCGAGGTGATGAAGTCGCTGACGACCTCCACGCGGTTCCGCTCGCCCCACTCCCGGCAGAGCTCCCGCATGATGTTGTTGCCGACCGGCACCCAGTGGTCCCACCAGCCGCAGCGAAGCGTGCCGCCGGTACCCTGCGCATGCACCATCGGGGCGGAGAGCGCGCCCGCCGCGATCACGCCGGCGCCATTGCGCAGCAGCCTGCGCCGGGTCAAGCGATTGCCTGCCATTCCTTGTCCTCCCGTTGCGGCGGGAAGTGCCCGCCGGACGTCCCACTGGGCCTGTTTCGGCCCTGGCGCGCAACATGGCGCGACGCGCAAGCCATGACAACGGGGGGATGGCCTGAGGCGCCGCCCTGACGATGCGCTGCCGGTCGGAACATCCGCGGTAGCGGCGCCGTTGGGGACGGGTCCCGCCAAAGGAATGATGCATGGAGGGGGAATCGGCCGAATCGGTCATCCCGCTGCTCGAAGAACATCTTCGAATTGCGAAGAACCAGCGCGCGACCGGCCGCGTCCGCATCGCCGTCACCACCGGGGAGGAAACCCGGCTGGTGGAGGAGGTGCTGCGCGACCGCCGCGTGGAGATCGAGCGCGTGCCGGTCGGGCGCCCGGTGACCGAGGCCCCGCCGGTACGGGAGGAGGGTGACACCCTTGTCATCCCGGTGCTGGAGGAGGTGCTGGTCGTCGAGCGCCGGCTGGTGCTGCGGGAGGAGGTCCGCCTCCGCCTGCGGACCGAGGAGCGGCGCGAGTCCGTCCCGGTCACGCTCCGCCGGCAGCAGGCCGCGGTCGAGCGCCTGCCCCCCCCTGCATCCCGGCTGGCGCCCAACCAACAGGAGGCCCAAGGCATGCGCACCATCACCGGACTGTTCGACAGCAGACCCGACGCCGAGCGCGCGGTGGAGTACATGGTCCAGCACCACGACATCGACCGGAACGCCATCCAGGTCCATGCCGCCGGCAGCGAGAACGTGACCGCCGGCACGCATGAGCGCCGGGACGAATCGCATCACGGCTTCGTCGCCTCGCTGCACGATCTCAGCCTGCCGGAGGAGGACCGGATCACCTATGCCGAGGGCCTGCGCCGCGGCGGCATCTTGGTCTCGGTGCGGGCGCCGGAGGACAGGCTCGACAAGGTGGCCGATGCCTTCGAGAGCAACGGCGCCGTCGACCTGGAGGCGCGGGAGGCGGAGTGGCGCCAGGGCGGCTGGACGGGCGGTGGCGGCGGCGTGATCGGCGGCATGGCCGGGGGGAAGGATGCCGCCGGCCCTGCCTCGACCGGCACCGGCCAGGGCGGCGCGCGGGCCACAAATGCTGGCACCGCGAAGCCGGTCGATGCCGGCATCGCCCCCCCGCCCGTTCGGCCGGTCGGCCCGGCGGCGCAGGCCGTGGCAGGCGCGGGCACCGGCACCTCCGCGCCGCGCGGCACGGCGGCAGGCGTGAGCGGTGGCGCCGGCGGCCCGCAGGCCCCCGGCATGGCGGCGGGGCGCGACGAGGCGATCCCGATCGTCGAGGAGCAGCTGCGTGTCGGCAAGCGCGACGTCACTCATGGCCGCGTCCGCGTGCGCAGCTACATCGTCGAGACGCCGGTCGAGGAGCAGGTGCGCCTGCGGGAGGAGCATGTGCAGGTGGAGCGCCGCCCGGTGGACCGGCCGCTCGGCGCGGGCGAGCGGGCCGATTTCCAGGACCGCGTGATCGAGGCGAACGAATCGACCGAGGAGGCGGTGATCGACAAGGAGGCACGGGTGCGCGAGGAGGTGGTGATCCGGAAGGAGGCGACCGAGCGGACCGAGACCGTCTCCGACACCCTCCGCCGTACCGAGGTGGAGGTGGAGGTGGAGGACGAGCGCCGCCGCGGCGCCGGCACCCCGCCGCGCGACCCGGGGCGGTAACCGGCCGGGCGGCGGCGGCGATGGCCTTGCCGCCGCCGCCGCCCGGATGGACGATGGCGGGATGGAGACCCGTTCCGTCGAGGCCATCGTCATCGGCGCCGGCATGGCCGGCGCCACCGCCGCCGCCCACCTCGCCGCCACGCGCCACGTCGCGCTGCTGGAGGCGGAGGAGAGCGCGGGCTACCACGCCACCGGCCGTTCCGCTGCCATCTGGATCCGGAATTACGGCAGCCCGGATGCCCGCATCCTCACCGCCGCCTCCCGCGCCTTCTTCGATTCGCCGCCCGCCGGCTTCGCCGCCGCGCCGCTGATCCGCGCACGGGACGTGGTGCACCTGGCGCCACCGGGGCAGGTCGGGCACCTGCAGGCGATGATGGCGGCAGCGCCGGACCTGCGGCCGCTCGACCTCGCCGCACTGCGCGCCCGCGTCCCCGTCCTGCGGCCCGGCTATGCGGCCATGGCGGCGCTGGAGCCGGACTGCTTCGACATCGACGTCGCCGCCCTGCACCAGGGCTTCCTCCGCCAGGTCGCGGAACGCGGCGGCACGCTCGCGCTGCGCCACCGCGCCGGCCGGATCTGGAAGGAAGCCGGGCTCTGGCGGGCGGAGGCCTCGACCGGCGCCGTCTTCGCCGCGCCCGTCCTGGTGGATGCCGCCGGCGCCTGGGGGGACGAGGTCGCGGCGCTGGCGGGCGTGCATATCCTCGGCCTGCAGCCGAAGCGCCGCACCGCCTGCATCATCGACCCCGGCCCGCATGACTGCACGGACTGGCCGCTGCTCGGCGATGTGGACCATAGCTGGTACGTCCGGCCGGAGGCGCGGCGGAAGCTGATGGTCTCCCCGGCCGACGAGACGGACAGCGCGCCGCTCGACGCCCAGCCGGAGGAGCTGGACGTCGCCGTCGCCATCGACCGGATGCAGCAGGCGCTGGACATACCGGTGACCAGGATCGAGCACAAATGGGCCGGGCTGCGCAGCTTCACGCCGGATCGCGGCCTCGCCATCGGCGAGGGCAGCGAGGCCGGCTTCTTCTGGATGGTCGGCCAGGGCGGCTACGGCATCCAGACCGCGCCGGCGGCGGGCCGGCTGCTGGCGGCGCTGGTGAACGGCACGGCGCCGGAGGCGGATATCGCGGCCGCGGCGCCGCTGACCGATCCGCGCCGATTCGAGCGGATGGCCGGGGAGAGGCAGCGCCCGGAGGCGTGAGGCCGATCGACGAACACAGGCTTGAGGACATCCCGATGAGCGAGACGGTCAGCTTCGCCGATGTCGAGGCCGCGGCGGCCAGGCTGCGCGGCAAGGTGGTGCGCACGCCGATGCTGCGCCACCGGCTGCTGGACGAGATTACCGGCGGCACCGTGCTGGTGAAGCCCGAACCCTTGCAGAGGACCGGCAGCTTCAAGCTGCGCGGCGCCACCAACGCCTCCCTGCTGCTGGACCCGGCGGCGCGGCGCGCGGGCGTGGTCACGCATTCCTCCGGCAACCATGGCCAGGCCCTCGCCTGCGCCGCGCACATGCTGGGCATGCCGGCGCTGATCGCCATGCCGAGCGACGCGCCGGCCATCAAGGTCGAGAGCACGCGGCGCTGGGGCGCCGAGATCCATCCCTTCGACCGCCACGGCGTGGACCGGGACGCGCTGGCGGCGTGGCTGGCGGCGGAGCGCGGCGCGACGCTGATCCCCCCCTTCGACCACCCGCATGTCATCGCCGGCCAGGGCACGGTGGCGCTGGAACTGCTGGAGGACGTGAAGGCGGCCGGCCTCGCGCTCGATGCGCTCGCGGTGTGCACGGGTGGGGGCGGGCTGATCGCCGGCTGCGCCCTGGCGGCCGAGGCGCTGGCGCCGGAGGCGGAGGTCTGGGCGGTGGAGCCCGAGGGGTGGGATGACACCCGCCGCAGCCTGGAGGCGGGGCGGCGCATCCCGGCCGACGGCAGGGGCGAGAATTTCTGCGACGCGCTGCTCTCGCGGCAGCCCGGGGCCCTCACCTTCGCCATCAACCATCCGCGCCTCGCGGGCGGCATCGCGGTGACGCGGGCGGAGGTGCTGCGGGCGATGCGCTTCGCCTTCGATCACCTGAAGATCGTGGCGGAGCCGGGCGGTGCCGTGGCGCTGGCGGCGGTGCTGGCCGGCAGGCTGGACACCAGGGGACGCACGGTCGGCATCGTCATCAGCGGGGGCAATGTGGATCCCGCGGTCTTCGCGGAGGCGCTGGCGGCGGGCTGACGCGCCTCCGGCGGGGACGGCAGGCCCCGCCGGGAAAGCCTTGCCTCCGACGGGCTCCGGCGAGGGGGCTAGAACAGATCGCCAGAGGCCGTGAACGACCGAAGGCGTGAATCTGCTCGGAAAACAAGGAGCTACAGCGGATGAGCGTTCAGTTCTGAACGCAATCCGCTGTAAGCCCCCCCACCGGCCCGCCTTACCGCTGCGGGGTCTGGCCCTGCTCGCTGCAGGCCCAGCCATGGCAGTGGACGAGCCCGTCGTCGTAGGGCTCCTCCTCCGGATGGGCCGACATGGCGGCGGCGATGGTCGCGCCGCGGCGCATCGGGCCGGTGGGGGCGGGCAGCGGCTCGGTCGCCCAGGCGTGGGAATGCACCAGGCCGTCGTCGTAATCGTCGTTGGACATGGGACGTTTTCCTTTTCGTGGGGCCGTGGGGGTGTCCCGCGCCGGCCGCCCGGCGCGGGGCGGGGTGGTCAGTGGGCGTGCGCCTTCTCGCCGTCGTGGAACTGCGCCGCCTCGGTGCTGGTCGCCAGCGCGGTGGTGCTGGACTGGCCGCCGCCCGCCGCCGTGGCGACCGCGTCGAAATAGCCCACCCCCACCTCGCGCTGGTGGCGCACCGCGGTGAAGCCCTCGGCCTCGGCGGCGAACTCCGCCTGCTGCAGCTCGGAATAGGCGCCCATGCCGCGGTCCTTGTAGCCGCGGGCCAGCTTGAACATGGACAGGTTCAGGCTGTGGAAGCCGGCGAGGGTGACGAACTGGAATTTGTAGCCCATGGCGCCCAGCTCGCGCTGGAACCTGGTCGCCGCCTCGATGCCCATCTTCCGCTGCCAGTTGAAGGACGGGCTGCAGTTGTAGGCGAGCATCTTGCCGGGGAATTCCTTCTGGACCGCCTCGGCGAAGTCGCGCGCATCCTGCAGGTCGGGGTCGGAGGTCTCCCACCACAGCAGGTCGGCATAGGGCGCATAGGCCAGGCTGCGGGCGATGGCGTATTGCTTGCCCATGCCGGGCCTGATCCGGAAGAAGCCTTCCGGCGTGCGGTCATCGGTGATGAAGGGCCGGTCGCGCTCATCCACGTCGCTGGTGAGAAGCTGGGCGCTCTCGGCATCCGTCCGGCAGAGCAGGACGGTCGGCACACCCTCCACGTCGGCCGCGAGGCGGGCGGCGTTCAGCGTGCGGATATGCTGCTGGATCGGCACCAGCACCTTGCCGCCGAGATGGCCGCATTTCTTCTCGGACGCCAGCTGGTCCTCGAAGTGGACGCCCGCCGCGCCGGCATCGATCATGGCGCGCATCAGCTCATAGGCGTTCAGCGCGCCGCCGAAGCCGGCCTCGGCATCGGCGACGATCGGCGCCATGTAGTGGGTGTCGTCGCCCTTCCCTTCCTGTACCGCGATCTGGTCGGCGCGGCGCAGCGCGTTGTTGATCCGCCGCACCACGTTGGGGACGCTGTCCACGGGGTAGAGAGACTGGTCCGGGTACATGGTCGAGGCGGTATTGGCATCCGCTGCCACCTGCCAGCCCGAGAGATAGATCGCCTTCAGCCCGGCCTTCACCTGCTGCAGGGCCTGCATGCCGGTCAGCGCGCCGAGGGTGTTCACATAGGGTTCGGTCTTCAGCAGCTGCCACAGGCGGCGGGCGCCCCTGTCGGCCAGGGTGTGCTGGATGCGGAAGCTGCCGGCGAGCCGCGCGACATCGGCCGGCGTGTAGTCGCGGCGGATGCCATCGAACCGGCCGGGCTCGGGCCGCTCGCCGCCGAAGCTGCCATCCGGCGCGAAATGGGGGGCGGGTGTCTGGCGCATAGGTGATCTCCTGATCGGGCTGGCCCCGGTGTGCAGGTCAATAATTCACATTGCGGCGCCGAAGTTCAGGTCTTATTGGTGTGAAAATCGGCAAACCAGTCGTCGCTTTCACAATCCACTTGTGAAATTTGTAAAGGCAGTGAAGCATGGCGCGAGCGCTGATCGGCCGTACCGTCCGCCGGCTCCGGCAGGAGAAGGGCCTGGCGCAACAGGCGCTGGCCGCGCGGCTCGGCATCTCCGCCAGCTATCTGAACCTGATCGAGCATGATCAGCGGGCGGTGACCGCGACCCTGCTGATCAAGCTGACCGAGGCGCTGCAGGTCGACATCACCGCCCTCTCCGGCATGCGGGAGAAGGCGATCGAGACCGGGCTGCGCGAGGTGCTGTCGGACCCGCTGCTGGGGCTCGACCAGGTGCCGGAGGAGGAGGTCGCGACCCTCGCTGGCAGCGCGCCGAATGCCGCGCGCGCCATGCTGGCGCTCTATCGCGCCTGGCGCGTGGCGCGGGAGGATTCCGGCGGCATCGCCCTGCCGACGGGGCGCCGCATCCTGCTGCCGACCGAGGAGGCGCGCGATTTCTTCCACGACCGCAGCAACCACTTCGCCGAGCTGGAAGCGGCGGCCGAGGCGATCGCCGCCGAGATGGGCGTGACCGCCCCATCCGAGATGAACCACGCCGTCGCGCAGCGGCTGCGGGAGAAGCACGGGCTGGTCGTCACCGTCGGCGCCCTGCCCGGCGCGCTGCGCCGCTACGACCCGGTCGGGCGGCGGCTCGACCTCTCGGAGACGCTGCCGCGCGAGAGCCGCGGCTTCCACCTCGCCTTCCAGCTCATGCTGCTGGAAGCGGGCGAGGCCGTGCAGGCGGCGATGCAGGGCACCGAGCCGTCGAGCACCGAGGCCGGGCAGCTCATCCGCATCGGCCTGCTGAACTACGCCGCCGCCGCGCTGATGATGCCCTTCGGCCCCTTCCTCGCGGCGGCGCGCGAGTTGCGGCATGATGTGGAGGCGCTGGCGGCACGCTTCGGCGTCTCCTTCGAGCAGGCCTGCCACCGCCTGACCACGCTGCAGCGGCCGGGCGAGCCGGCGCAGCGCGGCGTGCCCTTCTTCTTCCTGCGCGTGGACCCGGCCGGCAATGTCGGCAAGCGCCTGGCGGCGGCGGGCTTCCCCTTCGCGCGCTTCGGCGGCTCCTGCCCCAAATGGGTCGTGCACCAGGCCTTCGCCACGCCGGGCACGCTGCGCGTGCAGCTCGCGCAGCTGCCGGATGGCGGCACCTTCCTCTGCTTCGCCCGCACCGTGCATGGCGTGGCGCAGCGCTGGGGGGAGCCGCCGCCCGTCTATGTCGTCGCCATGGGCTGCGACATCTCCCGCGCCACCGAGGTGGTCTATGGCGACGGGCTGGACCTGGAGAAGGCGATGGTCGGCATCGGACTCTCCTGCCGGCTCTGCGACCGGATGGATTGCCGCAGCCGCGCCTTCCCGCCGCTGGAGCACCGGCTCTCGCTCGACCCCATGGTGGCGAGCGACGCGCCCTACAAATTCGAGCCGCCGCGCCGCCGCGCCGCGCCGGCCGGACCGGGCTGACACCTGGCCCACCGGGTCCCGACCTGCGGCCTGCGGAGCGCGCCGGACGAAGGCGCATCGCGGCACGTGCCGCGACGCCAGGGCCCGGAGGGCCGCCGGATGTCCGGGGCATGGCACGCGTCAGCCTGCCATGCACCAGGTATGAGGCGGCTCAGGCCTCCGGGTTGATCCGGGTGATCTTGGTGCCGGTCAGCGACAGGGAGGCCATCAGGCCCTGCTGGCCGAAGGTGATGGCATAGACCGGCTCGTTCAGGGTGGTGGAAGTGGCATTGGCCTGCACGCCGCGGTCGAGCACGACGACGCTCGGGCCGGTGCCGATCTCCCAGCCATCGGCCCGCGCGAGGGCGCCGACCGCTTCCTCCGTCATGAAGAACATGGCGAGCCCCGCCGATTGCGCGCCGGCGAGCAGGCCGAGCGAGACACCCGCGATGGAGTAGTAGCCCTGGGTCCGGCCGTTCTGCAGCGCCGCGCCCTCGCCGTACTGGCCGCCGACGATGAAGCCGCCGCTGATGATGCGCGGGAAGATCAGCATGGCCTTCGCCTGGCGCAGCAGCGGCTCGGTATTCGGGAGGTCCCGCAACCGGGTGAGCGCGGCCTGCACCTCGGCATCGATCTCCCGGCGGCTCGCGGCGCGGGCGGTGGCGGGCAGGGCAAACGCGCCGGCGGCAAGGAGGAGGCCGCCGAAATGGCGGCGCGTGGGGTGGGGCATGGGGGGTCTCCGGACGGATGCTCGCCCCCGCAACGTCCCCCCTCGCGCCGGGTTGCCGCCCGGCCGCTTCCGGCCGGACGGCAGCGGCTGGTGCTCAGCCCTTCACATCCATCGCCTGCCGCAGCCCGTCCGCGAGCAGGTTGAAGCAGATGGAAGTGACGAAGATGCAGACGCCGGGCAGCACCGCCACCCAGGGCTGCACATAGATCGCGGTGCGCAGCGTGTTCAGCATCAGCCCCCATTCCGGCTCCGGCGGCTTGGTGCCGAGGCCGAGGAAGGAGAGGCCCGAGGCCAGGATCATGCAGACCGAGATGAGCGAGGTCGCGTAGACGAAGATCGGCCCGAGCACGTTGCCCAGCACATGCACCCGCACGATGGTGAAGCCCGAGGCGCCGGAGGCCCGCGCCGCATCCACGAAATCGAGGTTGCGCACGCCCTGCGTCACGCTTTCCGCCACCCGGATGATCTGCGGGATGAAGACCAGGGTCAGGGCCAGGATGGCGTTGAAGATGCCCGCCCCGAGCGCGCCGGAGATGGCGACCGCCAGCAGCACGGAGGGGAAGGCGTAGAAGATGTCCGTCGTGCGCATGATGGCCATGTTGACCTTGCCGCCGACGAAGCCTGCGAGGATGCCGAGCGTCGAGCCGATGACGAAGGCGAAGACCACCGGCACGATGCCCATGAACCAGGAGAGGCGGCCGCCATGGAGCAGGCGGGTCAGGATGTCCCGCCCCAGCTCATCCGTTCCCAGCGGGTAGTTGGGCGTGCCGATCGCCCGCAGGCGGCGGATCATGCTGCCCTGGTAGGGGTCGTGCGGCGCCAGCAGCGGGGCGAAGATGATCGCCAGCAGCATCAGCAGCAGGATGGCGCCGCAGACGATGGTGACCGGATCGCGCCGCAGGCGCTTCCAGACGCCGGCCCAGTAGCCCTCGGACCGCGCCGTGGCCTGCCTCGCCTGAACGGCGAGTTCGGCTTCCGCGGCCGTCGGAGTGGTGGCGGTGCTCATGCTCCTGTTCTCCAAAGAGGTTGGGCGGGCCGGCTCAGGCCGCCGCGCCCTCCGGGGCACCCCGCGGGGCGGTGTCTCATGGGAGCCCTGCCGGCGCTCCGCTCACCAGGGCGCCTCATGCCCGCTTGATCCGGGGGTCGAGCGCCGTCTGGACCAGATCGACGACCAGGTTCAGCGCGACGAAGAACATCGCCAGCACCAGGATGGTCCCCTGCAGCACCGGCAGGTCGCGCTGGAAGATGGCGCTGTTCAGCAGCAGGCCGGTGCCCGGCCAGGAGAAGACCGTCTCCACCAGGATCGAGCCGCCCATGAGGTAGCCGAGCTGCAGGCCCATCACCGCCAGCGCGTTGGGCGCGGCGTTCTTCACGACATGCAGGAAGATGTGCCAGCGCGTCAGCCCCTTGCCCCGGAGCGCCGTGACGAATTCCTGGTTCATGGTCTCGGCGACGATGCCGCGCACCGTGCGCGTCACGATGCCCATCGGGATCACCGAGAGCGTCACCATGGGCAGGATCAGGTGCTTCATGTGCTCCCAGTTCCAGGCCCAGTCGGAGGAGCCGCCGGGCCCCGCCCCCATGGCCGGCAGCCAGTTGAGCTGCACGGAGAAGATGACGACCATCACCATGCCGAGCCAGTAATGCGGCACGGAGACGCCCGCGACCGCGAGGCCGACCGCGCCACGGTCGATCGCCGAGCCGCGGAAGGTGCCGGCAAGGCCGCCCAGCACGCAGCCCAGCACGAAGCCGAGCATGGAGGCGGCGAAGGCGAGCGTCAGGGTATTGGCGATGGCGGTCTGCAGGTCGGCCCAGACCGGCCGCCCCGTCGCCAGCGACCGGCCGAGATCGCCGACCACCACCTTGGAGAGCCAGAGGCCGAACTGCACCGGCAGGGGCTTGTCCAGGCCGTAATCCTTCCGGACCTGCTCCACCACATCGGCGGGCGCATCCGGCGGGACGATGGCGTTGATCGGATCGCCCGGGGCGATCTGCACCAGCATGAAGCAGACGAAGCCGACCGCCAGCGCGATCGGCACCGCGTACAGCACTCGGCGCAGCAGGTAGAGGATCATGGGAACTCCCCGGGCTGTGACGGGGCGGGCCGCCTGGGCGGCCCGCCCCGCCTCGGTGGTTACTGGATGAAGGGCAGGCGGAGGTCGACGAACCAGCTCTGCGGCTGGACGTATCCCTTGATGCGCGGCGACATGGCGCGCGGCGCCACGTCATGCGCGATCCAGATGAACAGCGCCTCGTCCACGCCCGCCGCGTGCAGCTTCGCCAGCGCCGCGTCGCGCGCCGCCGGGTCGAAGGTGCTGCGCGCCTCGCGGATCATCTGGTCGAAGCGCGGGTCGTTGAAATGGCCCCAGTTGTTGCTGGCCGGCGGGGCCATCTTGCTGTCCCAGAAGCGCACCATGGCGAAGAAGGGGTCCATGGCGGCGAAGGAGACGTTGGTGGCATGCGCGCCGCGGGCCGAGGCCGCCTGGCAGCCCTGGCGCCAGTTGGTGAACAGGGTGTTCCAGTCCACCACATCGAACTCGACATTGACGCCGACCGACTTCAGGTCCTGCTGCAGGAACTCGTTCATCGGCAGCGGCTGCATCTGGCCGGAGCCGCTGGCGCTGATCTGCACCTTCAGGTTCAGCGGGCGCTGCGGGCCGTAGCCGGCCTCGGCCAGCAGGCGCCTGGCCTCCGCCTTGTCCGTGCGGATCTGGAAGGAAGGGTTGCCCCACCAGGGATGGCCGGGCGCGACCGTGCCGACGGGCGCGACCATGAAGCCGTTCAGCAGCTGCTTCATGCCCTCCCGGTCGATGGCGAGGTTGAGCGCGCGGCGGACGCGCACATCCTTCAGCGGGCTGTCGCCGACGAAGCAGGGCTGCCAGGGCCAGACATGCGGCTGCAGGTTCTGGGTGATGGTCATGCTGCGGCTGCGGAGCTGCGGCACGGCATCCGGCGCCGGCGCCTCGATCCAGTCCACCTGGCCCGACAGCAGGGCGGCGGTGCGGGCATTCGCCTCGGGGATCGGCAGCAGGACGATGCGCTCGGCCTTCGCCTTGGTGCCCCAATAGGCGTCGTTGCGC
Source organism: Roseicella aerolata (assembly GCF_020523605.1). Lineage (GTDB taxonomy): Bacteria > Pseudomonadota > Alphaproteobacteria > Acetobacterales > Acetobacteraceae > Paracraurococcus > Paracraurococcus aerolatus. Next base: position 41,922 of record NZ_JAJAQI010000026.1, read on the forward strand.
GCCATCTCGACGCGCTCGCGCGCGACGAAGCGGGTCAGCCGGAAGGGCCCGGTGCCGGAGGGCTCGCGCGCGAAGGCGTTCCAGGCGGCTTCCGCATTGGGCTGGGCGGCGCGGTGCCTCTCCCACTGCGCCGGGCTGGCCATGAAGAGGTTGGTCAGGTTGATCGGCAGGAAGCTGTCCGGCTCGCTGGTGAAGAGCGCGACGGTCAGGTCGTCGATCTTCTCGGCCCGGCGCAGCGTCGGCATGCGGGTCGCGGTGAGCCCCACCTGGCGCGGGTCGTAATGCGGTGCCTCCCGGTCCAGCACCTTGCGGACGTTCCAGACCACGGCATCGGCGTTGAAGTCCGAGCCGTCGTGGAATTTCACGTCCGGGCGCAGGCGGAAGATCCAGCGGGTCTTGTCCGCCTCGTCCACCCGCCATTCGGTGGCGAGGCCGGGAATGACGGAGGAGGGCTTGTCGGCGGCCGAGAGATCCCAGGCGGTCAGCCCATCATAGAGCGGGATGCCGGTGAAGCGGTTGCCCTCGAAGCCCTGGTCGGGCTGGCCGTGGGTCAGCGGGATATCGGCCGCGGTCATGCCGATGCGGATGGTCCCCTGCGCCTGCGCCAGGATGGGCGCGGCGGCCAGGGGAGCGGTGATCGCGGCGGCGAGCAGCAGGCGCCGGAAACTCATGAAGGGCGTCTCCAGGTTCGGAGTTTGTTGTGCGTGCCGTGGGCACCGGAGCCTGAGTCGCAAAGCGCATGCCACGCGCCCGGGCCGGATCATGGCCCTGGGGGAGGTCGCGCATGCCCAAGCACGCGCCAGATTGCCCGCATTCTCGGCGGATCGGCCTGCCGGGGCACCGACCTTCGCGGGCTGCGGGCCGGAGAGGCCGCGTTAGAGCGGCCTTAAACCCGCCTGCCGCACTCTGTCCGCGAGATCAGCGGCGCGGGGGACATGGCGGGCAAGGGCAAGGGCGGGCGCAACGGGGCGCCGACCATCGTCCTGAGACGGGAGGAAGGTGGCGAGCATGGCCATCATGGCGGCGCCTGGAAGGTCGCCTATGCCGATTTCGTCACGGCGATGATGGCCTTCTTCCTGCTGATGTGGCTGCTCAACGCCACCTCGGACGACCAGCGCCGCGGCCTCGCCGACTACTTCGCGCCCTCCAACGCGCTCGGCCGCAGCGCCACCGGCTCGGGCGACCCCTTCGGCGGCAGCAGCCCGAATTCGGACGGCGCCATGGTCTCCGACGCCGGTGCCATCCGGGTCGAGCAGGGGCGCGCCCCCGTCCGGCTCGACATCGAGGATGAGGGCGAGTCGGACGCGCCGCCCGAGACCGCCCGGCCGGCACCGCCGCAGCCGCCGGGAGAGGCGGCGCCGCAGACCTCGGACGCCGCGCCCGCCCTGCCGGCCATGGCGGAGGCGCTGCCCGACCCGGCATTGCGCGCCGAGCTGGCACGGCGCGAGGCCCGTGCCTTCGAGCAGGCGGCCGCGGAGCTGCGCAGCGCGGTGCAGGAGGATCCGGCGCTCGGCGATCTCGCGCGGCAGCTGGTGATCGAGCAAGTGCCGGAGGGCCTGCGCATCCAGATCCTGGATGCCGAGCGGCAGGCCATGTTCCCGGTCGGCAGCGCCGCGCCGAATGAGCGCGCGCGCGCCCTGCTGGCCAAGGTGGCGGCGGTGACGGCGAAGCTGCCGAACGGCCTTGCCATCGCCGGCCATACCGATGCCACGCCCTTCCGCGGTGGCGAGCGCAGCAACTGGGAACTCTCGGCCGAGCGGGCCAATGCCGTCCGCCGCCTGCTGCTCGATGCCGGCATCGCCGAACCCCGGCTGCAGAGCGTGACCGGCCATGCCGAGCGCCTGCCGCTGCTGCCCGACCAGCCCATGGCGGCTGCCAACCGCCGTGTCGCCATCACCCTGCTGCGCAGCCAGCCCGCCGAGGCCAGCCGCGCGCCATGACGACGATCGCCGGCCTGGTCTTCATGCTCGCCTGCGTCTTCGGCGGCTACATCGCCGCGGGCGGCAAGATGGAGATCATCATGAAGGCTCTGCCCTTCGAGATGCTGATGATCGGCGGCGCCGCCATCGGCACCTTCCTGATGGCCAACTCCATCGCCGACATCAAGCACACGCTCGGCGGCTTCGGGAAGATCTTCAAGGGGGCGCGCTTCAAGAAGGCCGACTACGTCGAGATGCTGAGCCTGCTCTACTTCTTCGTCCGCCTCGCCCAGACCAAGGGCGCCATGGCGCTCGAGCCGCATATCGAGAAGCCGGAGGAGAGCAGCGCCTTCGGCAAGTTCCCGAAGATCCAGAAGGACCACCACGCGGTCGCGCTGATCTGCGACTACCTGCGCATGGTCGGCATGAACGCCGACGACCCGCACCAGATCGAGGATGTGATGGCGCGGGAGCTGAAGAAGCTCCACCAGGAGGAGATGCACCCCTCGCACGCCATGCAGACGGTGGCGGACGCGCTGCCGGCCCTTGGCATCGTCGCGGCGGTGCTCGGCGTCATCAAGACCATGGGGTCGATCGACCAGCCGCCGGCCGTGCTCGGCAAGATGATCGGCGGCGCGCTGGTCGGCACCTTCCTCGGCGTGCTGCTGGCCTATGGGCTGATGGCGCCCTTCGCCGGGCGCCTCAAAGGCGTGGTGGAGGAGGAGTCGAAGTACTACGAGGTGATCCGCGCCGTGCTGGTCGCGCATCTGCACGGCAACGCCCCGCAGGTTGCGGTCGAGACCGGCCGCAAGATGGCGCCGAGCGGCCATATGCCGAGCTTCCAGGAGCTGGAGCAGGTGCTGCAGGAGCTGCAGATCGCTTGACGGCCCCGCCGCATGCCGGCAGGCAGCCGGCATGGACCTGCCCGATTTCCCCCATGCCCATTCGCCCTACCACGCCCATCTCGGCGTGCACCTCGCCGAATGGCGCGATGGCTATGCGAAGCTGATCTGCGACACCGCTGCGCAGCACGCCAACCGGTCCGGCATCGTCCATGGCGGCGTGCTGCTCTCGATGATCGACCAGGCCGCGGCCTTCGCCGGCCTCTTCTGCCCCTTTCCCGGCCGGGTCCGCCGGGCCGTCACGCTCGACCTCGATTGCCGCTTCACCGGCCAGGCGGCGATCGGCACGCGGCTGGTGGCGGAAGGCCGGGTGGTGACCGGCGGCCGCAACATCTTCTTCGCCCGGACCGAGGTCTCCGACGCGGCGGGCACGCTGCTCGCCTTCGGCGCCTCCACCCATCGCTACCGCGCCGGCAGCGGCGACCCTCAGGGCGTGCCGGCGGAGGGCTGAGGGCCCAGCAGCGCCGCGGCCGCATCCGGCCCCACCAGGATCTCGATGCTGCGGGCCAGGTCCACCGGGCGAAGCCCCGCCGGGTTGCGCGCCTCTGCCGCGAGCGTGAGGAGGCTCCCGGTCAGATCGCGCAGCGCCCGGTCATAGGCTGCCGCGCCGCCGAGCCGTCGCCCGGCCGTCTGCAGCGCGCGCAGCCCGCGGGCGCCCGCCTCGATCGCCATGACATCCGCATCCGTGACGACCGGCGCCGTCGCCAGCCGCAGGGCAGGTGCCACCAATTGCCGCTCGGCCGCCGCCAGGAAGCCGGCGCGGCAGGCCTCGTCCGCCGCGCGTCGCCAGGCCTGCACCTGTCCCTGCCGCTCACCGGCGAGCAGCGCGCTGCTCTCCAGATCCGCCAGCCGGCGGGCCGTCGCGGCCGCCTGCTCGGCCGCCGCATGGGGGTCGAGCGCGGCGAAGTCCGGCGGCGGCTGCGCCAGCATCGCCTCCAGCGCCTGCACCGCGACCGGCCGCGCCGTCGGGTCGAGCCCGGCGGCGATCCGTGCCACCGCACCCGGCGCGGCCGCGCGCTTCAGCAGCGTCGCCAGCACTGCCGAGAGCGGTGCCAGGCCCGCAGGCGCCACGGCCCGCAGCGCGGCCTCGGCCAGTTCCTCCGGCGGGCCGATCTCGGCCGCCGCCAGCGCCGCCCAGATCGCCGGGCCCGCCCGCCAGACGGGGCGGCACAGCGCGGCGATCGCCGGGTAGTCGGCCGGCGCCAGGCCGGTCCGCTCCCAGCCCGGCGGAGGGGCCTCGGGCAGGGCATCCGCCGCCCTGGTCCAGAGCCGTCCCCCCAGGACCGCAACCTGTCCCGCATCGGCCGTGGAGAGGGCGGCACAGGCGGTGGCGATCGCCGCCGCCTCCTCGCCCAGCGCCGCCCCGACCATCTCGGCCAGCACGACCAGCGCGCTGCGCGGCACCGCCGCCGCCCCGCGCGTCCAGCGCGCGGCCGGCTGGATCGCGCCATCGAGCGGCAGGAAGAGCAGGCGCGGCAGTCCGAGCGGCCGCAGCAGGCCCAGGGCGCGCAGGCGCGGCCGTACCGGGTCCAGCACCCGGTCGGCCTCTCCGCGCCTCGGCACACGGTCGAGCAGCGCGACCAGCCGGGCCAGCGCGGCATCATCCGCCGCGGCGGCGGCCTGGCCGAGCTGCCGGATCTCGCGCAGCGCTCCGCTCATGTGCAGAGCGCGCGCATGGTCTCGTTGCGCGCGGTCAGCTCCAGCAGGCGGCCGGTCATCCAGTCCTGGTTCGGCTGCACCATCCGCCGCCAGTGCCGCAGGCCGGTGCGGTGCGTCTCCATGGCGCCCGGCGCATCGAAGCCCATCCATTCCGCGACCTCGGCCGGCATGATCGGCACCATCGCCGCCATGTCGAGCAGCGCCGCGGGGCGGTGCCCTTCCTCCGCCGCGCGCCAGAGGCCGCAGATCAGCTCCCATCCGTCCAGCAGCCATTCCGGCCGGGCGGCAAGCCGCGCGATCGGCTCCGGCGTCATCCGCCAGCGCTGCACCAGCATCCAGAGATCGCCGAGCTGCGCATGCACCTCCTTCATCGCGGCGCGGACGCAATGCTGGGTCAGGGCGGCGCCCTCGGCCAGCAGCCTGATGCAACTGCGCTCCGACGGGCCGGCCGGCTCGGCCCAGCGGGCGAGGTCCTCCATGACCGCGGCGATCTCGAAGCCGAGCCGCGGCAGGCGCGCCCGGGTCGGGTCGCCGGGCAGGCCGCAGGGTTCGAAGACCGCCGCCAGCTCGGCCAGGGCTTCGAAGGCCGCGGCGGGGCTGAGGCTGGTATCGGTGCGCCGGGCCACCAGCACGGCGCGTGCCCGCTGCTCGAGCGTCTTCAGGTCACCCGGCCGCAACGGCTCGCCCTGCCCGTTCGGGTCGGCCTGGCGCACCAGCTCGATCAGCAGATGGTAGTGCGTGAAGGTGCAGGCATCCCGGGTCGCCCGCTCCGCCTCCGCCGCCGCCCGTGCGGCGGCGCGGCCGGCCAGCCCTTCCGCGGCCACGGCCCGGCTCGCCTCGCGCACGCTCCGCGGCGTCAGCATCGGCAGCTGTGCCACCCGGTTCCAGAGGGCACGGTCATGCAGCGTCGGCGTGCAGACATCCGGCAGGCCGGACCAGGGAAGGATATAGACCCCCTCCACCCCCGCAGGGTTGGCCAGCACCAGCTCGGGCGTCTTGCGCTCCCCGGGGCGGATCCGGCCACCCAGCAGGGCGGGCGTGGTGAAGGGCAGGACCACCCCGCGTTCGAGGAAGGTGACCGGCTTGTACTTTCCGGCCTCGAACCGGGCGAGCCAGGAGAGTGTCTCAGGGGGGGCCATGCCACCAGGATGCGGCCGCCCGGTGAAGAAAGGGTTGGCCTACTCGACCCGGAGCGCCGCCCGCAGTTCGGCATGGGAGTCCGGGTCTGACAAGGCCGCGAGGCGTCCCGCCGCAACCCGCGCATAGCGCTGCAGCAGCGCCCGCCGCCGCGCCGGCGCCAGGGGGTGCGCCGGCGCCTCGCGCAGCAGCGCGGCTTCCCGCCCCTGCGCCACCAGCAGGCCGGCCTCCCCGGGGAGCAGTTCCTGCGGGAAGTCCAGATCGACGGCGAAGTAGAGCCGGTCACAGAACTCCCGGTAGTCGGGCCATTTGCCGTCCGACAGGAAGTCGCGCGCGCAGGACTTCACCTCGACCACCGCGAAGCCGCCATCCGGCAGCAGGGCCAGGATATCGGCGCGCCGCCCGTTGGGCAGCGGCATCTCCTGCACCGGGGCCCAGCCGCGCAGCGCGCAGAATCGCATGGCCGCGCGGCAGATCATGAAGGTCCGCTCGGCGGGTGCGGCCGATCCGCCACGGGTGCCGGAATTGCTCATGCGGTCTTTCCACTCGGAGGCTGCTCCCCTGTTCAGGGTTGCCAGGACCTGTAAATGTCGGGCGTCATACATTCCTGGACATGATTGCAACACGCTTCTCCGTCGCTCTCCATATCCTGCTCCTGATCGCCCGCGATGCCGCAGGCGATTCCACCAGTGCGCGGCTGGCCTGGAGCATCGGTACCAACCCTGTGGTGGTGCGCCGCATTGCGGGCCAGTTGTCGCGGGCGGGGCTCATCGCCGTCCAGCGCGGGCCCGGCGGCGCATCGCTCGCCCGTCCGGCCACGCAGATCACCCTGCGCGACGTCTGGCGGGCGATCCACCCCGAGAAGGAAAAACTCCTTGGCGTGCACAAGAAGACCAATGCCGAATGCCCGGTGGGAAGCCAGGTGCCGGATCTGCTGCGGCGCCGCTTCGACCAGGCGGAGGTCGCGCTGCTGACCGATTTCGGCAGCACCACCCTGGCCGAGCTCACCCATGGGCTGCGTGTGGAGCGCGACACGGCCACGGCCGCGGCCGGCTAGAGCAGAGCGCGGGAGGCCGCGAACCACCGGCCACCTGAATCCGCCCGCAGGACGAGAGCTGCAACGGACCGCACCGGGGCGCTCCCCTGCTCCGGGCATCCGCATCAGGCCAGCAGCGCGTCGATCGAGCGGGCGAGGCGAAGGTCCCGCTCCGACAGACCGCCGGCATCATGCGTGCTGAGCACGATCTCCACCCGGTTCCAGACATTCGACCATTCCGGGTGATGGTCCTGGGCCTCGGCCAGCAGGGCGACCCGGGCCATGAAGCCCCAGGCTTCCGAGAAGTCGCGGAAGCGGAATTCGCGGCGGATGGCGTCCCGCCCCGCCACCATGTGCCAGTGCGGCAGGCCCTCCGCCAGCCCCGCCCGCGCCGTCGCATCCAGCCGCTCGACCATCGCCCTCTCCCCTTGCCCAGCCGGTTGCCGCTTGACGCCGCGCTCGGCAGGGCTTCCGGTGGCGGCATGCGCCACAGCACGCCGCCGAGCCTCGACGACATCCTGGATATGGCGGAGGCCGCCTTCGCCGCCATCCCCGCCCCGCTGCGCGACCTGGTGCGCGGCACCGCCATCACCGTCGAGGAGACGCCGGATGAGGAGACGCTGGCGGAGATGGGGATCGACAATCCCTGGGAGCTCACCGGCCTCTATCGCGGCGTGCCGCTGACCCAAAAGAGCGTGCTGGACGTGCCGCAGGGCCCGGACACCATCCTGCTCTTCCGCGAGCCCATCCTGCTGGAATGGATCGAGACCGGGGAGGATCTGTTCCGCCTGGTCCGCAACGTGCTGATCCACGAGATCGGCCATCATTTCGGCCTCTCCGATGCCGACATCGCCCGGCTGGAGGGCGAGGAGGAGTAGCCCTACTCCGCCGGGCCGATCGCCGCGGCCGGCACGGCGAGGCCCATCGCGACATCCCCCAGGACGGAGGAGGCGATGCCGGCGATGCCCCAGCGCCCGTCCGGCCCCCGCGCCAGCAGCGGCCCGCCACTCGCCCCATGCGTGCCGGCGCAATCATGCGCGAGCATGGGCTGCCCCGTGGCGCTGCGCACCAGGCCGAGCGCGCGGCAGCCGGTATCGGCCAGCACCACCTCCCGCCGGTCCTGCTGGTAGCCGCCGAGCATGAGCGGCGTCCGTGGCGCGGGCGGCTGGCGCAGCATGGGCAGGATGCGGTCCGGCCCGCCGATTGGTCGGTCGAGCGTCAGCACCGCCCAGTCGCTGCCGGGCGGGCCGGGCGGGTCGGGCCGGAAGCCCGGGCCGGTGCGGTAGGCGGTGACGCGGGCATGCGCCACCGCCGCGCCACGCTCATAGCCGAGCAGGACATGCACGCTGCCCGGCTGGACCATGGCGCGCGCCCGCCGGGCCACCAGGCAATGCGCCGCGGTCAGCATCAGGCGTGGGCCAATCAGGGCGCCGGTGCAGGTGCCGCCGATCTCCAGTTGCACCCGGCCGAGGGCGCGCCAGGGCGCCTCCGCCAGATCGACCGGCCGGCGCGGGTCCGCGGCGCCGATGCCGGGCAGCAGCGGGCGCGGCGCCTCCGCCGCGGCCGCAAGGGGCAGCAGCAGCGGGAGGGCAGCGAGCAGCCGGCGGATCAGGCGCCGTGCTCCCGCAAGCACGCGCGGCGCGCATCGTCGAAGGCCCGGTGCCGCCCCGGGCCGACAAGGGAACATCCGGACCCGGCGGTACCCTCGCTGCACTGTCGCTGGCCACCCGGCCCGCGGGAGGTTGCAAGGCCGGGGTCGCAGGGAATGCCCATGCCGGTCAGGACGAAGGCGGTGCGACGGGCGGCCATGATCGTCCAGGTGAAGGGGGTTGGACGGTCCAGGCCCCGGTGCGCCTTGCGCGGCCCCAACCGCAGCGGCAGGCGTGCCGGCGCGAGGCGCTGACGGTTCCCGCCCCGCCTGCGCTCCCGCCGCACCTCAAGCCTCACAGATATTGATGACGTGGCCGTCATGAATTTCCACGTGAACGCGCAAGTCATTGCGTAACAACCTGCCAAAAAGTTCTGGCTATGCAAGAAAAATACAGGCCCTACCGTTCCGGCATCGAACTTCGATCGCTGGAGAAACACCATGCTTCTCGGACAGGCCGCCACGGACCGGGAATGGGGGCGCGGACCGCGACTTGTCTCGCGGATCCCGCGCCTGCTGCACGACGTCCAATCGCATCCCGGTTGGCTGCCCTTCTTCGTTTTCGCCCGCTTCCTGCCGGCGCGCCGCCTGGTCGCGGCGGCGATGGCGCGGCGTGCCGCGTTGGCGGTGCCAGCGGTCGGCGCCTCGAAGGGCCTGCTGGAGGCGCCACCGGTGGCCTCGGCCGTGGCAGCGTTGCGGCAGGACGGCATCTGCCCGGACCTCCGCCTCTCCATGCCCTTCGTGGCTGCCGTCCGGCAATATGCCCATAGCCGCCCCTGCGAAGGCGGGCTCGACTGGTCCACGCGCTTCTGGCCCGAGGAGCGGGAGGAGGTCGAGCGGCGGACCGGCCAATCCCTCGTCGTCGGTCATTTCCGGGACAGCGAGCGCCATTGCCGGGAAATCGGCCGCCTGGCCGCCCATCCGTGGCTGCATGCGGTGGCCAGCGGCTATTTCGGCGCACCGGCCAGCGTTCTCGACGTGCGGCTGTGGTGGAGCTTCCCCAGCAGCACGCGCAGCCGGGCGGCGTTGAAGCTCGCCGGCCAGGACACCTTCCATTTCGACCTGACGGACTGGAAGCAGCTCAAATTCTTCTTCTACCTGACGGATGTCGGCCCGGACTCGGGGCCGCACCGCTTCGTGCGCGGCAGCCATGCGCGGCGGCCCCTGCTGCACCAGCTCAGCCCCTTCAGCTCGAAGACGGATGCCGAGATCCTCTCCGCCTACGGGCCGGAGGCGATCCAGACGCTGACCGGCCCCGCCGGCTTCGGCTTCGGGGAAGACCCGTTCGGCTTCCATACCGGCGCCCTGGTGCGCGAGGGCCGGCGGCTCTGCCTGGAAGTCTCCTTCGGGATCACCGGCATGCTGCGCCGCCGCGACTACGGGGGGCCCACACCACCGTGACCATGGCTGACGTCCTGATGGACGCGCGGGACTTCCCGGGGGCGCCGGCAACCGGGCGCCCCGCCCGAGACGAACGCCGTTGCTGGCGCCCCATCAACGGCCCCCTCATCGCCGGGCGGTTTGCCCCGCAAGCCCTGGCTTCGCCGCCCTTGCGGCAGCGCCTGTCCGGGCGCCCGGCATGACTGGGAAATTCACGCCGCTGGCAGGAAAGCAGATGGCGGGCCCGGATGGGCGCCGGCCGTGCCGCACACGGCCGGCGCCGCCCGTCAGTGCCGGTGCCCGCCCGGGCCGCGTGCCCCGGCGGCCTCGACCACCAAGTCCACCCGCACCTCCCCCGCCCGCGCGAAGCGCAGGGTGAGCGGCACCGTCTCGCCCTGCCGCAGCGGCTGGTTGAGGCCGATCAGCATCAGATGCAGCCCGCCGGGCTGCAGCGTCACGATCTGGCCGGGCGGGATGTCGATCCCCTCGACCGGGCGCATCCGCATCACCTCGCCGTCCCGGATATGGGTGTGCAGCTCCGTCACCCGCGCGACCGGGCTGCTGGCCGCGACCAGCCGGTCGCCGGCCGCGCCGCGATTGCTGATGGCGAGGAAGCCGGCGCCCGTGCCGCCCTGGCCGGCGGCGCGGGTCCAGGGCCGGGCGATGGCGAGGTCGCCCGCCCCGGCCGGCGCATGCTGCGCGGCGGCGGGGAAGGCGAGCAGGAGGGGCGAGGCGAGGAACAGGCGACGATGCATGGCGGGGGCCCTCAACGGGGGGTCAGGCGCAGCGTGGGCGCCGGGCGGGCGAGGTCACGGGCGGTCTGGCCGGCAGCGGGGCGCTCGACCCAGGCCTCCGACCGGCCACCCTCGCAGCTCTGGAGGATGGGCAGGAAGAGGGTTCCGCCCGGCTCGTTCGGCGCCTGCAGCATCAGGATGAACTCCTCATACTGCTCATTCGGCAGCGGCCCGCCTTCCCAGGTGATGCGGGCAACCTCCTCCTCCAGCTCCCGCCCATGTGGGCCGCGGACGGCCTGGGCCAGGCGGCGGCGCTCGATGGTCAGGCGCCAGCCGGGCTTGGGGCTGGGCTTCGCCGAATAGACGCCCTCCGGCAATTCCACCGCGATGCGGGTGGTGGCGGCGCCGGCGCAGCCATGCGGCACGCGCAGCGCGGCGCGCACATGGCTGCCGGCCGGGGCGGCCGGGGGATCCAGGGTGACATGGGCGGCGGCAGGCAGGGCGCAGAGCGCGCCCGCGGCCGCCAGGGCCAAGGCGATACGCATGAAACTCTCCTGAGGGTTCGTGGCGGGGAACGCTCAGGCGGCGGGCGGTGCGCGGGCCTGTTCCGGCGGCAGCGCAGGCGGGGCGGGGTGGCGGGCGGCCTTGGCCAGCCGGGCCTGGCCGGGCGCGAAGGGCGCGCGCAGCAGCACGGGCGGCGCCGGCAGGGCGGGCGGCGCGGCCAGGCAGGCCTCGCAATGGGCATGGGCTGGCAGGTCGGGCGCCAGCGGGTCCGGCACCTGCCGCACCCCGCCATCGGCCGAACAAACCGGCATGGTGGCGGCCGGTGCCGCCTGCCAGGCGCCGAAGGGCGCGAGCAGCAGCGCGAGCGCGAGCAGCGCCCGCGCCGCCAAGCCGGCCGCGCCGGGGCTGCGGCCCATCGGGGCGCGCGTCCCCGAAGCCACCACCCGGCGGAGCGCCTCAGGCCAGCTCGTATTCCACCTCCGGCACATAGACCGCCGCATCCTTGCCGAGGCGGGAGGAATAGAGGGTGAAATGCTCCACCGCCACCGGCGGCAGGCGGAAGAGATTGTGCGCCTGGACGAAGCCGATGAGCTTCTCGGGCGGCGCCCGGTCGGTGCGCGCGAGGGTCACATGCGGGGCGAAGCGCTTGCGCTCCGGCTCCAGCCCGATCCGCTGCAGCGCCGTCTCCACCTTGCTCTGCAGGAAGCTCAGGCCCTCGGTCTTCTCGACCCCGACCCAGAGGGCGCTGATCCGCCCGCCCCGTTCGAAGGTGCCGACGCCGCGGAGCGAGAGCTCGAAGCTCGGCGCGCGGATATTGGCCAGGGCCTCATCCACCTCCTGCGCCTTCCAGCCCTCCACCTCCCCAATGAAGCGCAGCGTCAGGTGGTAATTCTCGGGCGGCACCCATCTGGCGCCCGGGATGCCCCCGGAGAGCATGGCGAGCTGCGCCTTGATGGCGGCCGGCAGGGCAAGCGCGACGAAGAGGCGGATCATCGGTCTGTCTCCTCATCTGGGTCAGCCGGCGGAGGGGCGCGGCACCTGCTCCAGCAGCGCCTCGACCGCGGGCAGGATGCGGCGGACCATCTCCGCCACACCCTTTTCATTCGGATGGATGCCGTCCGGCTGGTTCAGCGCGGCATCGCCCGCCACCCCTTCCAGGAAGAAGGGGAGGAAGACGACCCCCGGCCGCGCCCGGGCCAGATCCTCGAAGACCGCGGCGAATTCCCGGCCGTAATCGGCGCCCAGATTGGGCGGCGCCAGCATGCCGGCCAGCAGGGTCGGGATCCCGCGGGCCGCCAGCCGGTCCAGGATGCCGGCAAGGCTCGCCCGGCTCTGCGCCGGCGGCAGGCCGCGCAGCCCGTCATTGCCGCCGAGCGCCACGATCGCCGCCTGCGGGTTGTCGGCCAGCGCCCAGTCCAGCCGCGCGAGGCCGCCCGCCGTGGTGTCGCCGGAGACGCCGGCATTGATCACCCGCACCTCGCGCCCGCGCGCGGCCAGCGCCCGCTGCAATTGCGGCACGAAGCCCTGGTCCTGCGGCAGGCCATAGCCCGCGGTCAGGCTGTCCCCAAGGGCGAGCAGCCGGACGGGCGCCGTGCTGGTCCCCTGGGCCCGGGCCGGCCGCAACACTCCGAAACCATAAAGCGGCGCGAGCAGCGCTGTACCGATCGCGGTGCGACGGCCATATCCAGCGGCACCACGGAAATTCCTCGGCGCCATGGATGCCATCGCAAGCCACTCCCGATCCCTGACCGAAGACAACGAAGCCGATACGCTCATCGCCGCCAGGGACCTCCGGTTCAGGGTGGCGGGGGCGGCCGGCGAGGTCAACATTCTCCGCGGCGTGGACCTGACCATCCGCCGCGGCGAGGCGGTGGGGCTGGTCGGCCCCTCCGGCTCCGGCAAGACCTCCCTCCTCATGCTGCTGGCGGGGCTGGAGCGGCCAACGGGCGGCGTGCTGCGCGTCGCCGGGCAGGACCTGGCCGTGATGGACGAGGACGCGCTGGCGCGCTTCCGGCGAGAGACCGTCGGCATCGTCTTCCAGGCCTTCCACCTGGTACCGACCATGACGGCGCTCGAGAATGTCGCCGTGCCGCTGGAATTCGCAGGAAGGCGGGACGCTTTCGAACGCGCGGCGGCGGCGCTGGAGGCGGTCGGGCTCGGCCACCGCATCGGCCATTATCCCGGCCAGCTCTCGGGCGGTGAGCAGCAGCGGGTGGCCCTCGCCCGCGCCACCGTCGCGGAGCCGCCGCTGCTGCTGGCGGACGAGCCGACCGGCAACCTGGACCGCGGCACCGGCCAGGCGGTGATGGACCTGCTCTTCGGGCTGCGGGCGCGACTCGGCACCACGCTGCTGCTGATCACCCATGACGAGCACCTGGCCGAGCGCTGCGGCCGCGTGGTGCGGATGGAGGACGGCCGCGTGGTGGAGGGCATGGCAGGCTGAACGGGCGCACCGGCCTCGCGTTGGCCCCGGCAGGATGTTCTCGGGGGATCTGCCGATGCGTGCCGTGTTGCTCCTGTTCGCCTGCCTCGTCCTGTCGGGCTGCGGGCTGGTCGCCCTGCCCTTCCGGGTGACCGGCGATGTCATCCAGGTGGTGCCGGTGATCGGCAAGCCGATCGGCGCGCCGATCCATGCGGTGGGCGATGCGATCGATTGAGCGGAGCGCCGTTCCGCCCGGACGCCCCGGTATCCGGGGCGGCCCGCGTTCCCCGGCCCTTCAGCCGGGGGGCGCCGCGGCGCCCCCGCTCTCCTCCACCGGCCCGACCAGATCGACATAGGCATGCCAAGTGGCATGCCCGATCACCGGCACCACCAGCACCAGGCCGAGCAGCGCCGCGCCGAGCCCGATCAGCGTCAGCACCGCGATCACCACCGCCCAGAGCGCCATGGTGAAGGGGCTGGCGAGGCAGGCGCGCAGGCTGGTCATGGCCGCCGTCATCGCATCCACCGGCCGGTCCACCAGCATCGGCAGGCTGACGGCGCTGAGGGCGAAGACCAGCGTGGCAAGCAGGGCGCCGATGCCGAAGGAGGTGACGACGAAGGCGTAATCCGCCAGCGCCACCGCCAGGAAGGCATCCAGCGGCGGCAGGTCGAGGCCGAAGAAGAGGAACCAGATCATGGTGGCGACGCGCAGCCAGCCATAGAAGAACATCATCAGCAGCGCGGCCATCAGGCCGATGCCCCAGCGGTTGCGGGTGAAGCCGGCGATGAACGCGCCGCCCCCTGCCTGCTCCCCGCGCGCATGGCGCCGGCTCGTTTCATAGAGCGGCACGGCCAGCAGCGGCGCCGCCAGCATGAAGCCGGTGAAGAGCGGCAGGATCAGCACCGCGCTCTCGACGCTCCACATGGCGGCGATCATCGCCCAGCCGACCACGGTGCAGGCCAGCCCGATGGCCAGCCCGACGCCCGGGCTGCGGCGGAAATCCTGCCAGCCATCCGCCATCCACTGCGCCACCGCCTCGGGCGGGGCACGCCGCACCGGGATGCCGGCGGCGACCAGCTCGCCGGTCGCGCTGACCGGATCGACCGCGGCGCCGACCGGCAGGTCCTCGAAACGGCCGGGCGCGGGGATGCGGTCGCTCATGGCAGCGCCCTCCCCAGCAGGCGGAAGCCGAGCAGCACGCCGAAGGCGGCGAAGAGCAGGCCGCTCGCGGCCATGTAGTCGTCGCCGGCGCGGGCCGAGAGCACGAGGCCGCCGACGACCAGCAATCCCGCGAGGATGTACCAGCCGAACAGGCCGGGCCCGTGTCCCTCGGCGCCGCGCCGCGCCGCTGACGATTCTTCGCTGGCCATGAACCGTTCCCCAGTTCCGCCGTTCCGGCAGAAAGGCGCGGCAGCCGCAGGGTTGCGTCACAGACCGGCGAGCGAGGGGGAGGAACCATGAGCGCGACGGTGGCGGCGGCCGAGCCGCCGGTGGAAACCGAGGTGCCGCCCGACTATGACGACCATGTCGTCCGGCTCTTCATCCTCGCCTCGGTCTTCTGGGCGCTGGTCGGGATGGGCATGGGCGTCTTCATCGCCGCCCAGATGGTCTGGCCCGGGCTGAACTTCGAGCCATGGGGCAGCTTCGGCCGGCTTCGCCCCGTCCATACCAGCGGTGTCGTCTTCGCCTTCGGCGGCAATGCCGTGATCGGCACCAGCCTCTATTGCGTGCAGCGCACCTGCCGCGCCCGCCTGCCCGGGCGCTTCGCCGCCGAATTCGTCTTCTGGGGCTACCAGCTCTTCATCGTGCTCGCCGCGCTCGGCTACGTCATGGGCGTGACGCAGAGCCGGGAATATGCGGAGCCGGAATGGCTGACCGATCTCTGGCTCGCGGTGGTCTGGCTCACCTATCTCGGCCTCTTCGTCGGCACGCTGCTGAAGCGGCGGGAAGCGCATATCTATGTGGCGAATTGGTACTATCTGGCCTTCATCGTCGCGGTCACCGTGCTGCATGTGGTGAACAACCTGGCGGTGCCGCTGGCCTGGAACGAGAGCAACAGCGTCTCCCTCTTCGCGGGCGTGCAGGATGCGATGACGCAGTGGTGGTACGGCCACAACGCGGTCGGCTTCTTCCTGACAGCCGGCTTCCTCGGCGTGATGTACTACTACCTGCCGAAGCAGGCGGATGCGCCGATCTGGTCCTACCGGCTCTCCATCATCTCCTTCTGGTCCCTGGTCTTCATGTATATGTGGGCCGGGCCGCACCACCTGCACTACACCTCGCTGCCGGACTGGGTGCAGACGCTGGGCATGACCTTCACCATCATGCTCTGGATGCCCTCCTGGGCTTCGGCGCTGAACGGCTTCATGACCGCCTCCGGCCGCTGGGACCGGCTGCGCACCGACCCGGTGCTGCGCTTCATGATCCTCGCCGTGGTGTTCTATGCGGTGGCCACCTTCGAGGGGCCCTTCATGGGCGTGCGCACGGTGAACGGCCTGTCGCACTACACCGAATGGACCATCAGCCATGTCCATTCCGGCGCGCTGGGCTGGAACGGCTTCATCGTCTTCGGCGCCATCTACTACCTGGTGCCGCGCATCTGGGGCCGCCCCGGCATGTATTCCCGCGCCGCGCTGGAATGGCATTTCTGGCTCGGCCTCGCCGGCATCATGCTCTACGTCACGGCGATGTGGGGCGCGGGCGTCATGCAGGGCCTGATGTGGCGCGCCTATACCTCGCTCGGCTTCCTGCAATACTCCTTCCTCGACAGCGTCATCGCGGCGAAGCCCTATTACGCCATGCGGCTGCTGGGCGGCGTGCTCTACCTCGCGGGCGCCGTGGTCATGGCCTGGAATGTCTGGCGGACGGTGCAGGAGCCGCGCGCGGCCACCGCCCCGGCCGCGGTTCCGGCGGAGTAGCGCGCCATGGCGACGACCGAATCCGGCCCGCGCTTCGCCCGCCTGCATGGCCGCTTCGAGCGCCGCGCGATCCGCTTCGCCATGGCCATCCTCGTCGTCCTCTCGGTCGGCGGGCTGGTCGAGATCGCGCCGCTCTTTGCCATCGAGAACACGGTGGAGAAGGTGGAGGGCATGCGGCCCTACACGCCGCTCGAGCTCGCGGGCCGCGGCGTCTATATCCGGGAGGGCTGCTATGTCTGCCACAGCCAGCAGATCCGCCCCTTCCGCGACGAGGTGGAGCGTTACGGCCCCTACTCCCTGGCAGCCGAGAGCATGTACGACCACCCCTTCCAATGGGGCAGCAAGCGCACCGGGCCGGATCTCGCCCGCATCGGCGGCCGCTATTCGGATGACTGGCATGTGCGGCACCTGATCGAGCCGCGCGACGTCGTGCCGGCCTCCATCATGCCCTCCTACGCCTTCCTCCTGGACCGGCCGTTGCCGGCGGACCGGATCGAGCGGCTGCTGCGCCGCCATCGCACCGTCGGCGTCCCCTATTCCGAGGAGCAGCTGGCCAATGCCCGCGCCGACCTGCTGGCCCAGGCCGATCCGGAGGCGGATGCGAGCGGCCTTGCGGAGCGCTACCCGAAATCGCAGCAGCGCAATTTCGACGGCCGCCCGGGCCTGACCGAGATGGACGCGCTGGTCGCCTACCTGCAGATGCTCGGCACGCTGGTCGAATTCGACTGGCGCCGGCCGAATCCGGAGTGGGTGCGATGAGCGCGGCGGAGCTCCTCCAGATCGGGGTGATGCTGGCGCTGATCGCGGCCTTCCTCGCCCTGCTGGTCCGGCTCTTCCGGCCCGGCGCGCGGGAGGAGGCGCGCCGGGACGCCGAGATCCCCTTCCGCGACGACCGGGAGGATCGCGCATGACCCCGCCCCTCGACGACGACAAGATCGGCGGCAAGGTCCCGCCCATGCCGCCGCTGCCGCCCGGCGCGCCGGACCCGGAGCGCGACCCGCATTCGCCGCTGCGCCAGACCCTGCCGAGCTTCGACGGTATCCGGGAGCTGGACAGCAGCCCGCCGCGGGTCTGGACCTATATCTACCTGCTGACCTTCCTCGCCTCGCTCTGGATCTGGGTGGCCTATCCCGCCTGGCCCTGGTTCGGCGGCGCGACGCGCGGCGTGCTCGGCTGGAACTCCCGCGGCGACCTGCCGCGCATGGCCGAGCTGGCGGAGGCCAGGGCGCCGGACATCACGAGGCGCTTCGCTGCCGCGAGCTGGGAAGAGATCGAGGCCGATGCCGGGCTCCGCAGCTATGGCGCCGCGGCCGGGCGCGGGCTGTTCGGGCAGAATTGCGCCCCTTGCCATGGCGGCGACGGCCGCGGCGCGCGCGGCTTCCCCAACCTCGCCGATGGCGACTGGCTCTGGGGCGGCAGCCCGGAGGCGATCGCGCAGACGATCCGCGTCGGCATCCGCTGGCCGGGCGTGGACGACACGCGCAGCAGCGAGATGCCCGCCTTCGGCGCGACGCGGCAACTGGAACGCGGCCAGGTCAGCGACCTGGTGGAATGGCTGCGCGCCAGTTCCGGCCAGGCGCATGACGCGGCCGCCGCCGCCCGCGCCGCGCCGGTCTATGCCGAGAATTGCGCCGCCTGCCATGGCGAGGATGCGCGCGGGAACGAGGAGCTGGGCGCCCCCAACCTGACCGACGACATCTGGATCTATGGCGGCGAGCGGGCGGCCCTCTTCGAGTCGCTCTGGCATGGCCGGGGCGGCGTCATGCCGGCCTTCGGCGGGCGCCTGTCGGAGGACATGATCCGCAAGCTGGTGCTGCATGTCCGCAGCCTCGGCGAATAGGCGGGGCCCGCGCCGGCGCTGGATCCCGCTGCTGGCGCTGGCGCCGTTGCTCGCGCTGCTGGCGGCGGATGCGGTGATGGTGGTGCTCGCCGCCCGCAGCGATCCCGGGCTGGTGGCCGATGCGCCGCGGCGGCTGGGCATGGCGCGGCTCGCCCCGGCAGCCGAGCTGCGGCTGGACCTCGCCCTCGCTCCGGCGCCGGGCGGCCATGCGCTGCGTCTGCGGCTGCGGGACGCCGCGGGGGCGCCGGTCGCGGCCGAGGCGGCGGAGGGGCGGCTCGAGCGCACGACCCATGCCGGCGCCGACCGGCCCCTGCGCTTCACCCCGGACGGCGCGGGCGGCTGGACGGCCGAACTGGTTCTGCCCGATGCCGGTGCCTGGCAGGTGACGGCGGCGGCACGGGATGCCGAGGGGCGCTCAGCCCTCGCGGTCCTGCGCCTCGCGCCGTGACGGCGCGCGCGGCCTGTCATCCTGCAGGATGCGCCAGGCGGCGCCGTCCAGGTCCTCGAACTGGCCGGACCGCACGCACCAGAGGAAGAGCAGCAGCCCGCCCGCGCCCAGCAACAGGGTGACCGGCAGCAGCCAGATCAGCGCGTACATCCCGGCCTCCCGCGCGGTACAGGGTCAGGGACGCCCCGAGGCGCCGCGGGTTCCGCAAGGAAGCCCAGGGCGCGCCGTCCCGTGCCCCGCCCCGGGCCGTAGGCGGGTCCGCGCCGGAGAGCAGCCCATGCGCGCCGGAACCGTCCGGCCGCTCAGCGCAGGACCGGCGCCGCGTTCTCCGCGCGACGGCGTTCGATTTCCCGCCAGCGCGCGACGTTGCGGTTGTGCTCCTCCAGCGTCCGGGCGAAGGCATGGCCGCCGGTGCCGTCCGCGACGAAGAACAACTCGTCGCTGCTCGCCGGCCGCGTCACCGCGCGCAGCGCCGCCAGGCCCGGCGCCGCGATCGGAGCGGGCGGCAGGCCGCGGATGCGGTAGGTGTTGAAGGGGTGTTCGCGGTCCAGATCGGCCCGCGTCAGCGGCCGGTCCAGCACGCCGCCTTCGGCGGCGGCATAGGCGACCGTCGGATCCGACTGCAGCGGCATGCCACGCCGGAGGCGGTTCAGGAAGACCGCGGCGACCCGGGACCTCTCCTCCGGCACCCCCGTCTCGCGCTCCACGATGGAGGCCAGCACCAGCGCCTCCCGCGGGGAGGCCAGGGGCAGGCCCTCGGCCCGCTCGGCCCAGGCGGTGGCGAGGGCCTGGGCCATGGCGGCCTGCGCCCGGCGCAGCAGCGCGGCGCGGTCGTCGCCCCATTGGTAGGCATAGGTCTCCGGCAGCACGGCGCCTTCCTCGGACAGCGCGGCCTCGCCGGTCATCCCCTCCGCCCCGCGCAGCAGGGCGGCGATCTGCCGGGCCGTCAGCCCCTCCGGGATGGTCAGGCGGCGCTGCACCGGGCGGGCGGTGCGCAGCACGGCCAGCACCTGTTCCAGCGAGGCAGCCGCAGGGAAGGCGAATTCGGCCGCCCGCAGCGGCCCCTGCGCGCGCGTCGCCCAGGCGGCCAGGGCGAAGGTGCGGGCATCCTCGATGATGCCGGCCTTCAGCAGCGCGGCGGAGATGGCCTCCGTCCCGCCGCGCGGGATCACCACCTGCGCGGGCGCGGCAAGCGGCCCGGGCGCGCGGTAGTGCTGCAGCGCGTACCAGCCGGCAATTCCGGCCAGCGCGGCCAGCACCAGCAGCGCCAGGCCGATCCGGCGAAGCGCCCTAAGCATCGGGGGAGAGGAGAGGTGTCGGCGTGCTCATCGCGGCAAAATGCGCATGCCGGCCGGAGCGTTCCGTCGCGATGGCTTCGGCCCGCCCGGAATGGCAGCGGCGCACCCCAGGAGCGCGCCGGCCGGATCAGCCTCCGCGGGCGTCAGGGCGCGGCGCGGAAAACGATGCTCGCATTGGTGCCGCCGAAGCCGAAGCTGTTCGACAGCGCCACCTGGATCTTCCGCTCCTGCGCCACCTTGGCGACGCGATCGATCGCGCTCTCGCGCGAGGCCTTCTCCAGGTTCAGGGTCGGCGGCGCGACCTTGTCGCGGATCGCCAGGACCGAGAAGATGCCCTCCACCGCGCCGGCCGCGCCGAGCAGGTGCCCGATCGCCGATTTGGTCGAGGACATGGCGAGGCCCTTCGCATCCTCGCCCCAGAGCCGCTCCACCGCGCCCAGTTCCAGGTCGTCGCCCAGCGGCGTCGAGGTGCCGTGGGCATTGACGTACTGCACCTCGGCCGGGGTCACGCCCGCGCTCTTCAGCGCCGCGCGCATGGAACGGAAGGCGCCGTCGCCGGTCTCGGACGGGGCGGTGATGTGGTAGGCATCGCCCGACATGCCGTAGCCGATCACCTCGGCATAGATCTTCGCGCCGCGCTTCTTCGCGTGCTCATACTCCTCGAGCACCATGACGCCCGCGCCCTCGCCCATGACGAAGCCGTCGCGGCCCTCATCCCAGGGACGGGAGGCCTGCTGCGGGGTGTCGTTGAAGGCGGTGGACAGCGCGCGGGAGGCGCAGAACCCCGCCATGCCGAGTTCGGAGACCGCCGCCTCGGCGCCGCCGGCCACCATCACATCGGCATCGCCGAAGGCGATCAGCCGCGCCGCATCGCCCAGCGCATGCACGCCGGTGGCGCAGGCCGTGACGGCGGAGTGGTTCGGCCCCTTGAAGCCGTATCTGATCGAGACATGGCCGGAGGCCAGGTTGATCAGCGCCGAGGGGATGAAGAAGGGCGAGAGCCGCTTGGTGCGGCCGGAGGCCACGACCTGGGAGGCCTCGTAGATGGTCTGCAGTCCGCCGATGCCGGAGCCGATCATGACGCCGGTGGCGCAGCGGCCTTCCTCGTCCTCGGGCGTCCAGCCGGAATCCTCGACCGCTTCCTGCGCCGCCACGAGGGCGAGCTGGATGAAGCGGTCCATCTTCTTCTGGTCCTTCACCGGGATCCATTCGGCGAGGTCGAGCCCGCCCGTCTCCCGCGTGCCGGATGGCACCTGGCCGGCGATCTTCGCCGGCAGGTCCTTGGTGTCGAAGGACTGGATGGCCGAGATGCCGCTCTCGCCCGCCACCAGTCGCTTCCAGACATGCTCCACGCCCAGGCCCAGCGGGCTGGCGATCCCCATGCCGGTGACGACAACGCGCCGCGGCGCGGCTCCGTTCGCGAACACTCTCAGCCTCTCCGTCGCTCGTGGCCTCAGGCGGCCTTCTGGCTCTCGATATAGGCGATGGCGTCCTTCACGGTGGTGATCTTCTCGGCCGCGTCGTCCGGGATCTCCACGCCGAAGGCTTCCTCGAAGGCCATGACCAGCTCGACGGTGTCGAGGCTGTCGGCGCCCAGATCGTCGATGAAGGAAGCGTCCTCGGTCACCTTGGCCTCTTCCACGCCGAGGTGCTCGACAACGATCTTCTTAACCTTCTCGGCGGTATCGCTCACGTGGTTCTCTCCTGCTAGCGCGCGTGATGGGGCCCTGGCACCGCCCCGCCGGGGCGTCCCAAAGAGCCGGGGCCATTAACACGGAACCCGGAGCGGGCCTAGGCGGTGTTTGCGGGGCTGGCAAGCCCCTTCCGCGGGGCTCGCGAGGTGCAGCGCGCCCGACATCCCATCTCCTAGCGCGAAGGGGGCACCACCGCCAGGGCCAGCCGGGCCAAGCCCGTCATCGCCTCGATCGCCGCGCCGGGGGTGGCGAGGCAGGCCAGCGCCGCCAGGACGGCAAGGTGCAGGTTGCCCCCCTGGCCGAGCACGGCAAAGGGCGCGGCCAGGGCGGCGGCCGCCAGCAGCCACCACGGCCCCTCGGGCCAGGGCCCCAGGAGCCGGGGCTGGGAAAACCGGGGCTTGTCCACGCGCGCCATCCGCCGCCTCGCCTGCCTCGGGGGAGAAAGCGGGGGAGCCTAGCGGAGGTTGCCTTGCGGGCGCCCGAACAATCTCATGATAGGGCGCGGCCCGCGCCGCGTCATACTGTCCCGCATGAATGGTGACCCATTTCTGCGGCCTCGGCCGCCGGCGCCGCCTCCGGCGGCTTGGCTACGCGGCATAGGCCGCGAGCCGCCTTCGCGGCCTATGCCGCCGATGGCGGCTGCAGGTCAGGAGTTATGCAGGCCGTTATAAGTTACTCACCGGAATGGCCGACCCACCGGGGACGAAACCGGCCGCAGCCTTCAACCTGGCGGTGCCGCTTTCTGTTTAGATCATCGCCATCCCGCCATTCACATGGATGGTCTGGCCGGTGACCCAGCCGGCCTCGGCGCTGGCGAGGTAGACCACCGCGCCGGCGATGTCCTCCGGCGTGCCCATCCGGGCGGCCGGGATGCGCTCCAGCAGCTTGCCCCGCGCCGCCTCGGGCAGGGCATCGGTCATGGCGGTCTTCACGAAACCGGGCGCGACCACGTTCACCGTCACCCCGCGGGTCGCCACCTCCTGCGCCAGGGACTTGCTCATGGCGATCAGGCCGGCCTTGGCGGCGGCATAATTGGCCTGGCCGGCATTGCCGGTGACGCCGACGATGGAGGCGATGGAGACGATGCGGCCGTGCCGCTTCTTCATCATCCCGCGCAGGGCGGCGCGCGCCAGGCGGAAGGGGGCGGTCAGGTCCACCTCCAGCACGGCGGCCCAATCGGCATCGCCCATGCGCAGCGCCAGCATGTCGCGGGTGAAGCCGGCATTGTTCACCAGGATGTCGAGCCCGCCGAGCGCGCCTTCCACCTTCTCCACCAATGCGGCCGGGGCGGCGGCATCGGCCAGGTCGGCCGGCGCCACCAGCACGCGCTCGCCCAGCTCGGCGGCCAGCGCCTCCAGCTCCGCGGCGCGGCGGCCGGTGAGGGCGACGGAGGCACCCTGCGCATGCAGGGCGCGGGCGACCGAGGCGCCGATCCCGCCGGTGGCACCGGTGACGAGGGCAACCTTGCCGTCCAGACGGAACATCGGCGACTCCTTGTGTTCTGCGGCGTCTCGGGATGCGGCGCCCGCCGCCCCGGTCGTCATGGCCGGGCCTGACCCGGCGATCTCACGTGTCGGGCGCGGGGGCAGCCCCCCGCGGCAACGGGTCAGAGGGTCTTCAGGAAGGCCTCGATATCGGCCGGATTGCCAATGGCGACCGCGGTCGCCTCCGGCGCGTTGCGCTTCATCAGGCCGGTCAGCACCTTGCCGGCGCCGAGCTCGGCGAAGCGGTCGCAACCCATGCCGGCCATGGCGGCGACGCATTCGCGCCAGCGCACCGTGCCGGTCACCTGCCGGACCAGCAGGTCGCGGATCCCGGCGGGCTCGGTCGCCTTGCCGGCGGAGACATTGGCCACCACGGGCACGACGGGGGCGGCAATCGCAGCCTTCTCCAGTGCCTCCGCCATGGCGTCCGCGGCCGGCGCCATCAGCGAGCAATGGAAGGGCGCCGAGACGGGCAGCGGCATGGCGCGCTTGATCCCCGCCCCGGGCGCCGCCGCCACCGCGCGGTCAATCGCGCCCTTATGGCCGGAGATCACCACCTGGCCGCCGCCATTGTCATTGGCGACCTCGGCCACCTCGGCCTTGCCGGTCTCGGGATCGGTCCTCGCCGCCTCGCAGAGCGCCCGGGCCTGGTCCAGCTCGGCGCCGAGCAGCGCCGCCATGGCGCCGACACCCGCGGGCGTCGCCTTCTGCATCGCTTCGCCGCGCAGGCGCAGCAGGCGGGCGGCGGTGGAAAGGTCGAAGGCCCGCGCCGCGGTCAGCGCCGAGTACTCGCCGAGGGAGTGGCCGGCGACGAGCGCCACCCGCGTCGCCAGGTCGAAGCCGCCCTCCTTCTCCAGCACCCGCAGCACGGCGACGGAATGCGCCATCAGCGCCGGCTGGGCATTGGCAGTGAGGGTCAGCTCCTCGGCCGGCCCCTCGAACATCAACCGGGAGAGTGTCTGCTTCAGGGCCTCGTCCACCTCCTCGAACACCTCGCGGGCGGCGGGGAAGGCGGCGGCGAGGTCCCGGCCCATGCCGGGGGCCTGGCTCCCCTGGCCGGGGAAGACGAAGGCGAGGGCCATGGCGGCGTTTTCCTTGAGGGCGCCCTTGCTGGGGCTTGGCCGTGCGATGGGCGCGCGGGGTAACGGTCGGTCACCCGACTGTCAACGGCGGCATCCCGCGGAACAGCCCGCGGCGCCTTAAGCCGGCCTTCACCGCCGGCGCGCCAGCCTCCCCGCTTCGCGGAGACGGGGAACAGCGCCATGCAGGACGCATCGAGGCGGGCGGCGCCGGGGCGGCATCCGGACGGCAGGGCCGGCGGCCCGGATGCTGCGCGATGCCGAAGATCCGTCGCCGCGGGCCGGGGCTGATCCATGCAGATTGCCATGACCCCCGCCGAACGGCATCTCCTCGCGGCGCTCCTCTGCCGTGCGCGGCGCTATGTGGAGTTCGGCGCCGGCGGCAGCACCTGCCTCGCGGCCAGGCTGGTCGGCGAGGCCGTGACCTCGGTCGACTCGTCACCGGAATGGTTGGCGCGGGTGCGCGCCGCCTGCCTGGACCTTCAGCTTCCGATCAGCCCCACGCTGGTCCATGCCGATATCGGCGAGACCGGGGCCTGGGGATACCCGGCCGATACCGCCGGGCGGGACCGCTGGCCCGACTACCACGCCCGGGTCTGGTCCGACCCGGAGGCGGCGCAGGCCGATCTGTACCTGGTGGATGGCCGGTTCCGTGTCGCCTGCTTCATGCAGACCGTCCTCAGATGCCGCCCCGAGGCGCGGATCGCCATCCATGATTTCGGCAATCGGCCCGCCTATCACGTCGTGCGAGAGGTGGCGCAGGAGATCGCCGCGACCGGCACCCTCTCCGTCTTCCTGCGGCGGCCGGATTTCGATCCGCAACGCGCCCGGGCGATCCTGGAGGCCCACGCCTTCCTCCCACCGTGACGCGGACGGGCGGGCCCGCCGGCCCGGCTCAGTTCCCGGCGATCGCCGCCGCGACCGGGGCGGCGATCGCGGACAGCGAGGCCTCCGGCGTCGGCAGCGCGGGCACGACCACCGGCGGCCCGGGCGGCGGTGGCACCATCTGCTGCAGCACACCGGCCGCCGCCGCGGGCTCCGGGCCGGCGACGGGCGCCGGCCGCGCCGCCTTCTCCTCCGGCTCCGACCGCTGCGATGGCGCCGGTGCCGGCGGGCGTGAGGGGCCGGTCGCCACCGTGTAGTCCGGCACCACCCGTGCCTGGTTGCCGGTGATCACCAGCACCCGCTGCCCGACCGCCAGCGGCACGGTATCCTTCTGGGTGACCGAGAGCAGATCCTCCTTCTCCGTCCGCACCACATATTCATGCGCGGGGGTATCGACCACCGTGCTCTCCGCCGCGCGGCCGACCAGGCCGCCCACCAGCGCGCCGCCGACGCCGCCGAGGGCCGAGACGATGCCGCTGCCTGGCGTCTGGGCGCCGAGCACGCCGCCGGCCGCGGCGCCGGCCGCGGCGCCGGTGCTGCCCTCCGCGCTGATGTGTACCCGGCGGACGCCGACCACGATGCCCGGCTCCACCTTGTTCGCCTGCTGCACGGCGCGGGTGGCGTAGGTGTCGGGGGAGTAGCGGTCCCCGCAGGCGGCGAGGCCGAGCAGCAGGGCGAGGCAGGCGGGGAGACGGGGCAAAGCCGGTTCCTTTTGCGGCGAGGTCGCCTGTCTAGGGGAAGCGGGAGCGGCTTGTCATCCCGCGCGCGAGAAAGGCCCGGCTGGCGACTCCGCTCTTGCCCCGGTCCCCTGTCCCGTGCTTTACGCCGCCCTTCCCTGCCGCCCGCGGAGGCATCGCGCGCGGCTATGCCCGTTTGCGCGCACCGGCATCCCGCCCTGCGCCCCTGGGCTGAGACAGCCAGAGGGAGACAACATGCCGCTTTATGAAAGCGTGTTCATCGCACGCAATGATGTCACGCAGCAGCAGGTCGACACCATCGCCGACCAGATCACCGCCACCCTCGGCGAGCAGGGCGGCGAGGTCCGGAAGCGCGAGTACTGGGGCCTGCGCGGCCTCGCCTACCGCATCAAGAAGAACCGCAAGGGGCACTACATGCTCCTCGGCATCGACGCCTCCCCGGCCGCGATGCAGGAGGTCGAGCGCCAGCTCGGCCTGAACGAGGACGTGCTGCGCGTGCTGACCCTGCGGGTCGAGGCGATCGACGAGGCGCCCTCTGCCATCCTCTCCCGCCGTGGCGAGGACCGTGAGCGCGAGCGCGGCTTCCGTGGCCCGCGCCCGCCGGGCCGCTTCAGCAGCGGCCGCCGCGACCGCGGCGACGAGCGCGAGGAATTCCGTGCCCGCCCGCGCGAGGAACTCGAAGCACCCACGGGTGGCGAGGAGTAATCAGCCATGTCCGAGACGACCGAACTCTCCCCGGCCGCCCGCCGCCCTGCCGTTGGCGCCCGCCGGCCCTTCTACCGCCGCCGCAAGTCCTGCCCCTTCTCCGGCCCGAACGCGCCGAAGATCGATTACAAGGACGTGCGCCTGCTGAGCCGCTTCCTCTCGGAGCGCGGCAAGATCGTGCCGAGCCGCATCACGGCCGTGTCCGCGAAGAAGCAGCGTGAGCTGGCGAACGCCATCAAGCGCGCCCGCTTCCTGGCCCTGCTGCCCTACGTCATCAACGACTGAGGGCCTGCGGGCGGAACCCGAGGACAACGGAGCACCAGTGCCGTGACGGCGACAGGGCCGCAGGGACAGGGCCAGGGACAGGGACAGGGTGTTTTCGGCAACCCCGGGCTGCTGGCCGCGGGCGCGGCCGGCTTCGCCTCGGCGGTCGCCGCGCTCTGGGCCATGCGCGGCCTGCCGCTCGGCACCGGGCTGTTCTGGATCGCCTCCTTCCCGCTCTTCGCCGCGGGGCTCGGCTTCGGCCCGGCCAGCGCCATCGCCGCCAGCCTGCTCGCGACCCTGCTGGTCGCGCTCGCGGGCGGCGGCTTCGCCGCGGTGATCTTCCTCGCCCTCTTCGGCATGCCGGCGCCGCTGCTGGTGCTGGCGGCGCTCAGGGGCGGGAAGGTCACGCTCTCCCTGCCGCTCGCGCTGCTCGGCCTCTGGCCGCTCTTCGTGCTGATGGTCGCCTCCGCCACCCTCGGTGGCGGGGAGGGGCTGGAGGCCTCGATGCGGGCGGCGATGGAGATGGCGCTCACCCGGCTCGGCATGCCGGCGCCGGAGGCGGTGGTGGCGGAGCTGGTGCGGGTGAAGGCGGGGGCGATCGGCTTCTGGGGCGCGCTGGCGCTGCTGGCCAATGCCGCGGCGGCCATCGGCTTCCTCGCGCGGCGCGGGCTGCTCATGGTGCCGAAGCCGGACTGGTCCGCGGTGCGGCTGCCGGGCTGGTACCCGCTGCTGCCGGCCGCGGCGCTCGGCCTGTTCCTGGCGGCGCCTGCCGGCGGGGATGCGGTGTCGCTCTCGGCGCTGCTGATCCTGCTGGTGCCGCTCTTCCTGCAGGGCCTCGCTGGCGTGCATGCGCGGCTGCGCGGCCGCAAGGGAAGGCTGCCGATGCTGGTGGGCTTCTACGTGCTGCTCGTGGTGTTCCTGCAGGTGATGGGCCCGGGCCTCGTCGGCCTCGGCCTCTACGACCAATTCCAGCGGCGCGCGGCGCCGCGTCAAAGCTGACGGAAGGCGCAAGCCAATGATCGAACTGATTCTCATGCAGCGGGTCGAGAAGCTCGGCCAGATGGGCGAGCTGGTGAAGGTCCGCCCCGGCTATGCCCGCAACTTCCTGCTTCCCCAGGGCAAGGCGATCCGCGCCAATACCGAGAACCTGAAGCGGTTCGAGGAGCAGCGCGCGCAGCTCGAGGCGCAGAACCTGAAGCGCCGCGAGGAAGCCGAGCGGATCGCCGAGCGCGTCACCGGCCTGACCGTGACCATCATCCGCCAGGCCGGCGAGTCGGGCAGCCTCTACGGCTCCGTCTCCGCCCGCGACATCGCCGACGGGTGCAAGGAGGGCGGCCTGACCGTCTCCCGCAGCCAGGTGCTGCTGGAGCAGCCGATCAAGACGCTGGGCCTGACCAATGTCCGCGTCGAGCTGCACCCGGAGGTGCACATCACCGTGGTGGTGAACGTCGCCCGCTCCCTCGAGGAGGCCGAGCGCCAGGCCCGCGGCGAGGAGATCGTCCGCGAGGAGGAGCCAAGCCTCGAGGAGGAGCTGCGCGCCGAGATCGGCGCGGCGATGGAGGAGCGCTGAGCGCCCCTCGCCTGCCGGTATCCATGGAAGGGGCCCTTCGGGGCCCCTTCGCAATTCCGGGCCGCCACTTGCCGCAAGCGGCGCCGGCGCCATCTCGGCGGCATGGCCGACCCGATCCCACGTCGAGACGAGGTGACCGTCTTCTATGACGGCGCCTGCCCCGTCTGCGCCCGCGAGATCGCCTTCTACCGCGACCGGCGGGGCGCGGAGGGTCTGGCCTGGGTGGATGTCTCGCGCGAGCCGACGCAGCCGGGCCTGGACCGCGCGGCGGCGCTGGCACGGTTCCATGCCCGGCTCCCGGATGGCAGGCTGGTCTCCGGCGCCGCGGCCTTCGCCGAGGTCTGGCGGCGGGTGCCGGGCCTTCGCTGGCTCGGCCGGCTGGTCGCCTGGGGCCCAGTGACGCCGCTGGCGGAGCTGGCCTATCGTGGCTTCCTCCGGGTGCGGAGGCTGTGGCGGTGAGCGCCGGTGACGACCTGGGCGCCGCCGAGGATGCTGAGGGGCGCGCAGCGCCGCATCGCCGGCAGACCGATGGCGGCACGGCCGTGGTGATTGGCGCCTCGGGCGGCATCGGCGGCGCGCTGCTGGGCGTGCTGGAGGCGGAAGGGCGCTGGCGGCGGGTGATCGGCCTCTCGCGCAGGACCGAGCC
This sequence comes from Roseicella aerolata, assembly GCF_020523605.1. Classification (GTDB taxonomy): domain Bacteria; phylum Pseudomonadota; class Alphaproteobacteria; order Acetobacterales; family Acetobacteraceae; genus Paracraurococcus; species Paracraurococcus aerolatus. The sequence goes on from NZ_JAJAQI010000026.1 coordinate 70,793, forward strand.
TGGGCTCGACATCACCGAGGAGGCGAGCCTCGCCGCCGCGGCCGAGTGGCTGGGGCGGGAGGCGCCGGACCTCGCGCTGGTGGTCGTCGCCACCGGCTTCCTGCACGATGCGCGCTTCCAGCCGGAGAAGGCGATGCGCCAGCTCGACCCGGCGCATCTGGCGCAGAGCTTCGCGGTGAACGCCATCGGCCCGGCGCTCCTCATGAAGCACCTGCTGCCGCGGCTGCGGCGGGGCGGGCCGGCCGTGTTTGCCGTGCTCTCGGCCCGGGTCGGCAGCATCGGCGACAACCGGCTCGGCGGCTGGTGGAGCTACCGCGCGTCCAAGGCGGCGCTGAACCAGCTCGTGCGGACCGCTTCGGTCGAGCTGCGGCGGACCCATCCCGGCGCGGCACTCGTCGCGCTTCATCCGGGAACGGTGGAGACCGGCCTCTCGGCGCCCTTCTCCAGGGTCGGGCTTGATGTGCAGGCGCCGGCAGTGGCGGCGCGGCGAATCCTGGAGGTGCTGGCGGGGATCGGGCCGGAGCAATCGGGCGGGTTCTTCGACCATCTGGGCAGGCCGGTACCCTGGTAGCGGGCCGCCGGACCGCCCGCACACCGGCCGGTCCAGCTTGTCGTTGGACGAGCAAGCTACGACGCCCGGGTGGGTCCGCTGATGCCGATCCGCGGACATGCCGAGGCATTCCCGCGGCCTCGATTGCCGGCGCCGCTCCACGGCTTGCCTACTCGCCACAGGGCGCGGCGCTTCGCCGGGCAAGCCGGGTGGGGATGATGCCCGCCGCGATCGCGGGCGCCCCGAATTGCGAAGGGGCCCTTGCGGGCCCCTTGCGTCTCGTCCGGCTGAAGCCGGTCCTCAGGCCGCCTTCGCCATCCCGCGCAGCACGTAGTGCAGGATGCCGCCATTCTTGTAGTACTCGACCTCATCCGCCGTATCCACGCGGCAGAGCACCTGGGTAGTGTGCTTGCTGCCATCGGCGCGGGTGATGACCAGGTCGAGCGTCATGCGCGGCTTCAGGTTCTCGAGGCCGACGATGTCGATCTGCTCGTCACCCTTGATGCCGAGCGACTTGCGGTCCTCGCCATTCATGAAGACCAGCGGCAGCACGCCCATGCCGACCAGGTTGGAGCGGTGGATGCGCTCGAAGCTCTCCGCCACCACCGCCTTCACGCCCAGCAGGAAGGTGCCCTTCGCCGCCCAGTCGCGGGAGGAGCCGGTGCCGTATTCCTTGCCGCCGAAGACCACCAGCGGCACGCCCTCGGCCTTGTATTTCTGGGCGACGTTGTAGATCGGCGCCACCTCGCCCGACGGGTAGTGCTTGCTGATGCCGCCCTCGGTGCCCGGCACCATCTCGTTCTTGATGCGGATATTGGCGAAGGTGCCGCGCATCATGACTTCGTGGTTGCCGCGGCGGGCGCCATAGCTGTTGAAGTCAGCCTGCCGGACCTGGTGCTCCACCAGGTACTCACCGGCGGGCGAGGCCTTCTTGATGTTGCCGGCGGGCGAGATGTGGTCGGTGGTGATGGAATCCGCCAGCACCGCCAGCACGCGGGCACCCTGGATCGGCTGGATGCCCTTCACCTCCGGCGTGATGCCCTCGAAATAGGGCGGGTTCTGCACATAGGTGGAGCCCGAGTTCCAGCGATAGGTGTCGCTGTCCGCATCCACCCGGATCGCCTGCCACTGCTGCGGACCCTTGAAGACATCGCCGTAGCGCTCGACGAACATCTCGCGGGTCACCACGCTGTGCACGGTGTCCGAGACTTCCTTCTGCGTCGGCCAGATGTCCTTCAGATAGACGGGCTGGCCGTTGTTGCCCGTGCCGATCGGCTCCTTGCTCAGGTCCTTCGTCACCGTGCCAGCCAGCGCATAGGCGACGACCAGCGGCGGGGAGGCCAGGTAGTTCGCCCGGACATTGGCATGGACGCGGCCCTCGAAGTTGCGGTTGCCCGAGAGCACCGCGGCGGCCACCAGCTTCTCGTTCTCGATCGCGTCCACGATCGGGTCCGGCAGCGGGCCGGAATTGCCGATGCAGGTGGTGCAGCCATAGCCCGCGATGTTGAAGCCGAGGGCATCGAGATGCGGCTGCAGGCCGGACTGCGCGAGGTAGTCGGTGACCACCTGCGAGCCGGGGGCGAGCGAGGTCTTGACCCAGGGCTTCGCCTTCAGGCCGAGCTCGTTCGCCTTCTTCGCCACCAGCCCGGCCGCCACCAGGACATAGGGGTTGGAGGTGTTGGTGCAGCTCGTGATAGCGGCGATCACCACATCGCCATGGCCGAGGTCGTAATTGGCGCCCTCGACCTTCACGCGCTTGTTGGCCTCGTCGCCCGGCACGCCCATGACGCCGGCGGCCAGGTCCTTGGCGAAGCCCGCCGCGACGCCCGACAGCGCCACGCGGTCCTGCGGCCGCTTCGGGCCGGCGAGGGAGGGCTCGACGGTGGAGAGGTCCAGCTCCAGCGTGTCGGTGAAGACCGGGTCGGGCGTCGCGCTGTCGCGCCACATGCCCTGGGCTTTGCAGTATTCCTCGACCAGCTTGATCCGGTGCTCGTCGCGGCCGGAGAGGTTGAGGTAGCCGATGGTGGTGGCATCGACCGGGAAGAAGCCGCAGGTCGCGCCATACTCGGGCGCCATGTTGGCGATGGTCGCGCGGTCGGCCAGCGGCAGGTCATCCAGGCCCGGGCCGTAGAACTCGACGAACTTGCCGACCACGCCCTTCTTGCGGAGCATCTGCGTCACGGTCAGCACCAGGTCGGTCGCCGTCACGCCTTCCTTCAGCCTGCCGGTCAGCTTGAAGCCGATGACGTCCGGGATCAGCATGGCGATGGGCTGGCCGAGCATGGCCGCCTCCGCCTCGATGCCGCCGACGCCCCAGCCCAGCACGCCAAGGCCGTTCACCATGGTGGTGTGGCTGTCCGTGCCGTAGCAGCTATCGGGATAGGCATAGGTGTCGCCGGCGTCCTGCATGGTCCAGACGACCTGCGCCAGGTATTCCAGGTTCACCTGGTGGCAGATGCCGGTGCCGGGCGGCACGACGCGGAAATTGTCGAAGGCAGCCTGGCCCCAGCGCAGGAACTCGTAGCGCTCGCCGTTCCGCTCGAACTCGATATCGACGTTCTTCTGCAGCGCGTCCGGGGTGCCCGAATAGTCCACCATCACCGAGTGGTCGATGACGAGATCCACCGGGACCAGCGGATTCACCCGGCGCGGGTCGCCGCCCAGCTTGATGATGCCGTCGCGCATGGCCGCGAGGTCCACCACGCCGGGCACGCCGGTGAAGTCCTGCATCAGGATGCGGGCGGGGCGGAAGGGCACCTCCTTTTCGGACTTGCCGGCCGGCAGCCAGCCGGCGATCGCCTTGGCGTCGTCCACGGTGTAGCTGCGGCCGTCCTCGTAGCGGAGGACATTCTCGAGCAGCACCTTGAGGCTGAAGGGCAGCCGGCTGATGTCGCCGATGGCCTTGGCCGCCTCGGGCAGGCTGAAGTAATGATAGGTCTTGCCGTCCACCGTCAGGGTGCGGCGGGTCTTCAGGCTGTCCTGCCCGATCATCCGCATGATCCGGAACCTTCTTTCTTCGTCGCGCCCCGTTGCGGCACGCCACGGCGGCGGTTTTAAGCATGGCAGCGCCAGACGGTCCACGGGGCGCCGAATCTCCAAGGAACTGGGTCGGATATGCTGGAAGCGCGGGACCTGGCCTGTTTGCGGGGCGAGAGGGCCGTCTTCGCCGGCCTGTCCTTCCAACTCGGGGCGGAAGGCGCGCTGCTGCTGGTCGGCGCCAATGGCGCGGGCAAATCCACCCTGCTGCGGCTGCTGGCCGGGCTGCTGCGGCCAGCGGCCGGCGAGCTGCTCTGGGACGGCGAGGATGCGCTGGCCGACCGCGCCGCGCATGCCGCAAGGCTGCGCTACCTCTCCCACCAGGATGCGCTGAAGCCGGCCCTCACGGCGCGGGAAAACCTGCTGCTCTTCGCCCGGCTCTGGGGCGGCGATGTGGACACCGCCCTGGCGGCGCTCGACCTCCTGCCGCTCGCGGAATTGCCGGCGCGGGTGCTGTCCTCGGGCCAGAAGCGAAGGCTGGCGCTGGCCCGGCTCGCCCTGGCGCCGGCCCCTCTCTGGCTGCTGGATGAGCCGACGGTGGGGCTCGATGCCGCCTCGGTGGAGCGGCTCGGCCTGCTGCTGGCGCGGCACCGGGCGGCCGGCGGGATGGTGCTGGCGGCGACCCACCTGCCGCTGCCCCTGCCCGGCGCGGGGGAGTTGCGGCTGTGACCCCGGCGGATGCCAGGGCGGGCGAGGCGCTCCCCGCCGCGGCGCGGCGCGCCTTCCCCGCGCGCTCGCCCTTCGGCGCCTGGCTGGCCCTGCTGGGGCGAGAGCTGCGGCTGGCCCTGCGCCACCCTGCCGACACGCTGGCAGCGGTGATGTTCTTCGTCCTCGTCGCCGCGCTGTTTCCCTTCGGCGTCGGCCCGGCGCCGGAAACGCTGGCGCGCCTCGCCCCCGGCGCCCTGCTGGCGGCCGCCCTGCTGGCCGCCCTGCTGCCGCTCGACCGGATGTTCGGCGCGGATGCCGAGGACGGGACCCTCGACCAGCTCCTGTTGAGCGGCCTCGGCCCCTCTGCCGTCGCCGCGGCCAAGGCGGCGGCGCACTGGCTGACCACCGGCCTGCCGCTGCTGCTGGCCACGCCGGTGGCCGCCGCCATGCTGAACCTGCCGGTGGAGGCCTGGCCGGCGGCCATGGCGGCGCTCGGCCTGGCCGCCGGCTTCCTCTCCCTGCTCGGCACCGCCGGGGCGGCGCTGACGCTGGGCGCCCGGCGCGGCGGGGTGCTGCTGCCCCTGCTGGTCCTGCCGCTGGCGATCCCGGCGGTGATCTTCGGCGCGGCGGGGATCGAGGCGGCGGCGGCGGGGCTGGAGGCGCGGCCCTATCTGCTGCTGCTCTCGGCGCTGCTGGCGGCGGCCCTGCCGCTGGCGCCGCTGGCCGCGGGGGCGGCGCTGCGAACGGAGTAGCGGCGCTGGACGGCAGGGGCCTGACCTTGCTGCCGTCCCGGATGGCCGCCGAGGACCGACCGGCTGCCTGGCCGCTCGGCCAGAGCCGAGCGCGGAGGCCGCGGATGACCGGACGCGAGACTCTGCACGAAAAGCAAAGGCTACAGTGGATTGGCGTTCAGTTGTGAACGCAGTCCGCCGTGGCAGGCGCCCATCTGTGCGGTGCCTGCACGGCCGGATGCCGTGCCGGCCAGGGTCACCGCCTTCCTGGGCCGGCTGCGCAGCCGGCCCCGGCGCGGGCTGAGGGAGGCGGCGGATGTTGCAGCAGGCGCTCGACTGGATCGGGCAGAACCGGCCGGCCATGATCGCCCTGGTGATCGTGCTGGGGCTGACGCTGCTGGCGGGGCGGCGGCGCTGAGAATCCCGGGGGGTCGGGAATGTCCCCTGCCGATCGGGCGGCTGGTCCCGCCCTGCGGAAGAATGGCATGGTCCCCCGAACGGGAGGACATGACCATGCCGCAGCTCACGCCCCTGCATCCCCTGTTCGCCGCGCGCGTCACCGGCCTCGACCTGCGCCGCGGGGTGACGCCGGAGGAGGCCGCCTGGCTGCGGGCGGCGCTGGACCGCCATTCCGTCCTGGTCCTGCCCGGCCAGGAGATCGACGATGCGCAGCAGATCGCCTTCTCCGAGGCGTTCGGCCCGCTGGAGGCGACCCGCCCGGGCGCGCGCGGCGCCGGCAGCCCGCTGATCGTGCTGAGCAACATCGCGCGGGATGGCAGCATCGCCGCGCCGACCGACCGGCAGGTGCTGAACAACCTGGCGAACCGCGCCTGGCACCATGACAGCAGCTTCAAGCCCGTGCCGGCCCGCGCCTCCGCCCTCTCGGCGCGGGAGGTCCCGGCGCGGGGCGGGGAGACGGAATTCGCCTCCATGCGCGCGGCCTGGGCGGCGCTGCCGGAGGCGCTGCGGGCGCAGGTCCGGGGGCGTGTCGCGGTGCACGACTTCGCCTGGTCCCGCAACCGTGTCTCCCCGGCGCTGGTGGCGGAGGCGGAGCGGGCGCAGCACCCGCCGGTGCGCCAAGCCATGCTGCTGGAGGAGAACCCGCACGGCCCCGCCCTCTATCTCGGCGCCCATGCCCGCAGCGTGGAGGGCATGGAGGAGGCGGAGGGCCGGGCGCTGATCGAGGCGCTGATGGCGCACGCCACCCAGCCGACCTTCGTCTACCGCCATGCCTGGGCGCGGCACGACATCGTCATCTGGGACAACCGCGCGGTGCTGCACCGGGCGACGCCCTTCGACAGCGATGCGGAGCGCCGGCTGATGGTGCGGACAACGATCGCCGGGGCGGGCCCCACCCTGGCCGCCGCAGCGTAACCCAGGCCGGGTCCAGGGGTCGCCTGACCCCTGTTGGGGGGTCGAGGGGGGCGACGCCCCCCTCGCTGTCAGGCCGGCAGGATGGACGCGTGCGCCAGGTTGCTCAGCACATCCATGCGCTGGTTGTGGAAGAGCTCCGTCTGCCGGCAGTTCGAGAAGAAGGCGAAGCTCACCCCACTGGCCGGGTCCGCCCAGCAATAGGAACTGCCGACGCCGCCATGGCCGAAGGTGCGAGGATGCGCGATGGCGCCGAGGCCGCGTGCCACCGGCCATTCCCCGCGCGAATGCGGCCCGATGCCGCGATGCATGGGCAGGCCCATATATTCGTCGATGCGGTCACCGGTGAAATTGCGGGTGACGAACTCGATCATGCGCGGCGAGAGCACGCGCACCCCGTTCAACTGCCCGCCCTGCGCCAGCATCTGGTAGAAGGCCGCCATGCCGCGCGCCGTGCCATAGCCGCCGCCGCCCGGGATGCCAGCGGCGTGGTGCGCGGCGGTGTTCTCCGCCACGCGCGGCGGGAAGCGGCCCTCCTGCGGCGGGTCGTAGATCTCGGCGGCGCGGCCGAGCTCGGCCTCCGGCAGGCCGACGAAGACCTCCTCCGCCAGGCCGAGCGGCGCGATCACCCGTTCCCGGATGAAGGCGCGGAAGTCCCGGCCGGTGATCGCCTCGATCAGCACCGCCGCGGTCCAGTGGGCGGAGGCCGGGTGGTACTGGACCTTGCTGCCCGGAGTCCATTCCAGGGTGAAGTCCGAGACCGTCCGCCGCAGCAGCGCATGGTCTGCCCAGCAGGCCTCCGGCACCACCGCGGAGGGGAAGCCGCCCTGATGGGTCAGCAACTGCAGCACGGTGATGCCGCCCTTGCCATTGGCCGCGAATTCCGGGACGTGCTGGGCGATGGGGTCGGAGAAGCGGAGCAGCCCCTCCTCCACCAGCATCCAGACCGCGGCGGCGGTCACCACCTTGGTATTGGAATACATCAGGAAGAGCGTGCGGTCGTCCGCCGCCATGTCCGGCGCGACACGTGCCTTCCCGAAGCTGCGGAAGAGCGCCAGCCTGCCGTGCCGGGCCACCGCCACCTGCGCGCCGGGATGATGCCCCTCGGCGATGTGCCGCTCGATGGTGGCGCAGAGCCGCTCGAGCGGCCGCGGGTCGAGGCCGAGCGCCTCCGGGTTGGATTCGGGCAGCGGGAAGCTCATGCGGCGTCTCCTCCTTCGGAGGAGGCGCGGCGCGGGCCGCCCTCCTCGTTCTTCGGAGAGAGCCTAAGCAGGCGGACCGGGCGATGCCAGCCCGCCCTGGCGGGGCCGCACGCATGACGGGGCCCGGAGGCACCAGCCTCCAGGCCGCCCGGGATCAATCCGGCTGGATGCGCGCCCGCCGCACCACCTCGGCCCAGCGCGCGGCATCGGCGCGGATCAGCTCGCCCAGCACCTCGGGCGGCGCCTCCACCGGCTCCAGGCCCAGCGCCGCGAGGCGCTCCGCCACCTCCGGCTTCTTCACGATCTGCGCGATGGCGGCATGCACCCGCGCGAGGATCGCCGGATCCGTGCCCGCCGGCGCCACGATGCCGTGCCAGCCCACCGCCTCGGCGCCCGGCAGGCCGGCCTCGGCGAGCGTCGGCACCTCCGGCAGGGCGCCGGTGCGCTGGCCGGGGGAGACGAAGAGGCCCCGCATGCGGCCGATGCGGACATGGTCCGCGACGGCGCCGATATTGATCAGCACGCCCTGCAGGGTGCCGCCCAGCAGGTCGTTCACCGCCAGCGCGCCGCCCTTGTAGGGCACATGCGTCCAGCGGATCTCGGCCGCCGCCTGGATCTGCTCGCCGATCAGATGCGACAGGCTGCCATTGCCCGGCGTGCCGACCGCGACCGGGCTGCGGCGCGCGAGGGTGACGAACTCCTCCAGCGTGCGCGCCGGGCTGTCCGCCCGCACCACCAGGATCTGCGGCACGCGCACGCCCTGCGTCACCGGCGCGAAGCCCGTCACGTCGAAGCCGAGCTTCGGGAAGAGCGTCTTGTTGATCGAGAGGCTGTCGGAGCCCGCGAGCAGCGTGTAGCCATCCGGCTTCTGTCGCGCGACGAATTCGTAGCCGATATTGCTGCCGGCGCCGGGCATGTTCTCGACCAGCACATTCTGGCCCAGCGCCTCGGTCAGGTGCTTGGCGAACAGCCGCGCGACGATGTCCTGGCTGCCGCCGGGCGCCACCGGGACGATGTAGCGGATGGAGCGTTCGGCCGGCCAGGTGCCGGGCTGGGCAAGCGCGGGCCGCGCCAGGGCGGCGGCGCCGGCGATCGCCAGGAAGGAACGACGGGATGGGCTGGTCATGTCACACGGTCTCCAGCCGCCGGCGCAGCAGGCCGAGCGGCGCGGCGGCGCCGAGCGCCGGCTGGTAGGCGATATCGACGAGGCGGCGGGAGCGCTCCCACTGCGCGGGATCGGCGCCTTCCGGCACCTCGACCGTGCTGACGCCGCAGCGCAGCAGCATGCGCCACTGGTCCGGCAGGACATGGCCGGTCGCGCGGATCTCGCCGGTGAAGCCGTGATGCTCGCGCAGCGCCCGGGCCTGGGTGAAGGCGCGGCCGTCCTTCGACTTGGGCAGGGTCACCGTGATCAGCGAGAGGCGCGGCAGCAGCGCCGCGATCTCCTCCGGCTGGGTCGCGGGATCGAGGGCGAGGCCGAGCTTGGCGTTGCGGCCGGCGAGGTCCTCGCTCCGCAGCCGCGCCAGGCTCAGGATCGCCGGCTGGTCCGGGACCGGCGCGTCATCGGCCACCCGCACCCATTCATCCGCGACGAGGCGGCCATTCTCAAGCAGCGGCATAGAGCGCCTCCTTGAACGGCGCGAGGCCGATGCGGCGATAGGTGTCGATGAAGCGCTCGCCCGGCCGGCGATGCGCGAGATGGGTGCGGAGGATGGTCTCGACCGCATCCGTCACCTGGTCATAGGCGAAGCCGGGGCCCACCAGCTCGCCGAGCGCGGCATCGTTGGTCGCGCTGCCGCCCAGCGTGATCTGGTAGCTCTCGGCACCCCGCTTATCGACGCCGAGGATGCCGATATGGCCGACATGGTGGTGGCCGCAGGCATTGATGCAGCCGGAGATGTTGATGAAGCACTCGCCGATGTCGTGCTGGCGGTCCAGGTCGGCGAAGCGTTCGGAAATCATCTGCGCGACGGGGATGCTGCGGGCCGTCGCCAGGGCGCAGTAGTCCATGCCTGGGCAGGCGATGATGTCGCTGATCAGGCCGATATTCGGCGTGGCGAGGCCGGCCTCCCGCAGCCCCTGCCAGACCGCCGGCAGGTCCTCCTGCCGCACATGCGGCAGCACCAGGTTCTGCACATGGCTGACGCGGATCTCGCCGAAGGAATGCCGCTCGGCGAGGGCCGCGACGGCCTCCATCTGCTCGGCGCTGGCATCGCCCGGAATGCCGCCGATCGGCTTCAGGGAGATGGTGACGGAGGCATAGCCGGGCTGCCTGTGGGCGCGCACGCTGCGCCCCGCCCAGGCGGCGAATTCGGCATTGCCGGCCAGCATCCCGGCAAAGCCAGCGGGGTTGTCCGGCAGCGCGGCGAAGGGCGGCGGGGCGAAATGGGCCGCGATCTGCGCCACGATCTCGGGGTCCAGCCGGTAGCGCTGCTTCGGCAGGCGCGCGAATTCCTGCTCGACGCGCTGGCGGAACTCCTCGCCCAGGTCCCGCACCAGGATCTTGATGCGTGCCTTGTAGATGTTCTCGCGCTGGCCGAGGGCGTTGTAGACGCGCAGCACGGCTTCCAGATAGGCGAGGAACTCTTCCTCCGGCACCCAGTCGCGCAGCCTGGTCGCCAGGATCGGGGTGCGGCCCAGGCCGCCGCCGGCCCAGATCTCGAAGCCGATCTCGCCCGCCGCGTTCTGCTTCGCCTGCACGGCGATGTCATGCACCTGCAGCGCCACGCGGTCATGCGGCGCGCCGCTGATGGCGATCTTGAACTTGCGCGGCAGCCAGGTGAATTCGGGATGCAGCGTGGACCACTGCCGGATGATCTCGGCATAGATCCGCGGGTCCACCACCTCATCCGGCGAGGCGCCGGCATATTCGTCCGTCGTGGTGTTGCGGATGCAGTTGCCGCTGGTCTGGATGGCATGCATGTCGACATCCGCGAGCGCACGCGCGATGTCCGGCACGTCCTCCAGCTTCGTCCAGTTGAACTGGATGTTCTGGCGGGTGGTGAAATGGCCGAAGCCGCGGTCCCAGCGGCGGGCGATCATCGCAAGCTGCCGGAGCTGCGTCGCGTTCAGGATGCCGTAGGGGATGGCGATCCGGTACATATAGGCGTGCAGCTGCAGGTAGAGGCCGTTCATCAGCCGCAGCGGCTTGAACTCGTCCTCGGTCAGCTCGCCGCGCAGCCGGCGCTCGATCTGGCCGGTGAACTCGGCGATGCGCTCCTGCAGGAACTCCCGGTCCACCTCGTCATAGCGATAGGTCCGCGCATGCGGCGGATAGGACGGGGCCGGCAGGCCGGGCTTGGAGATGGCGTTCATCGGGCGGTCTCCCGGCGGTCAGGAGGCGAGGCGGTAGGCGGGCGGCTCGGCAGCCGCAGTCGGCTCGCGCGGCTCCGCCGTGTCGTTCGCTTCGCGCGGCTCCGCCGCATCGTTCGGTCCGCGCGGCTCCGCCGTATCGTTCGCTTCGCGCGGCTCCGCCGCGACGCTCGGCCCCTTGGCACGCAGCCGCTCCCGGAACTTCACCGGCACGGGGATGCCGCCCTGCACGGCGACCTCGGCGCCATAGACGCCGACGACCTGCTGGGCCCGCTCGCCCTGGCGGGCGAGGGCGAGGCCCGCCTCGGCCTCCTGCGGCGGGAAGACCCGGGCCTCGGCCACGGTCTCCGCCCAGCGGTCGCCCTCGGCCAGCCAGACCACCCTACCGTCGCGGAGGCGATTGGCGGTGAAGACCATGGGCGCGGTGGCGGGCTTCGCCTTCGCCGGGGTGCTCATCGTGGAGGATTTCCTTGGCGGTCCGGATGGCGGCCGCAGGACCGCCTCTGATGGGGGGCAGCATTTAACGATATGGAACCGGATGTTCAAGCTTATCCACGCATAAGACCGCCCTCAAGTTCCACATGGCTGCCCGCCGCATTGCGCGCATCCATGCAAGACCTTGAAACTACAGAGATCATCAAGGCGCTTGCTGAGCGCCCAGGTTTCATGCTGTCTTTCCGCCAAATCCGGATATCACGAATGATCAGTGTGGATTTCCGCTCGGCTCTGGCCGAGGGCGAGGCGCCGGCGCCGGGCGAGGTCTGGCTGGTCGGCGCCGGCCCGGGCGACCCGGGCCTGCTGACCCGCCGCGCCGCCTCGGTGCTGGCGGCGGCCGACCTGGTGCTGCATGACGCGCTGCCGGGCCGCGCCGTGCTGCGGCTGGTCCGGCCGGGCGCGACGCTCCTGGCGGTCGGCAAGCGCAAGGGCCATGCCCCGCTCTCCCAGGCGGAGATCCATGCCAAGCTGATCGAGGGGGCGCGGGCCGGGCTGCGGGTGGTGCGCCTCAAGGGCGGCGACCCCTTCCTCTTCGGCCGCGGCGGGGAGGAGGCGGCAGCGCTGGCCGAGGCCGGGATTCCCTGGCGCGTGGTCCCGGGCGTCACCGCCGGCCTGGCGGCGCCGGCCGCCGCCGGCATCCCCGTGACCCATCGCGGCACGGCCAGGGCCGTCACCTTCGTCACCGGCCATGACGCCGCCGGCAACCTGCCCGATTCCATCGACTGGGCCGCGCTCGGCCGGGCCGGCGGTACCATCACCGCCTTCATGGCGCTGACCAAGCTGGACGAGATCGCCTTGCGGTTGCTGGCCGCCGGCAGGCCGGCCTCGACGCCGGTCGCGGTGGTGGCGCAGGCTTCCCTGCCCGGCCAGGCGGTGCTGCGGACCACCCTCGGCGCCTGCACCCTGGATGCTCGCCGCGCCGGGCTGCCCATGCCGGCCCTGGTCGTGATCGGGGAGGTGGCGGCGCTGGCCGCCACCCTGCTGCCCCCGGCGGAGCCCGGTCCGCGGCGGCGGCAGAGCGCCTGACGCGCCTCCGCCGGACCCGGGCCGATTGCAAATTCGGGGGAGAGGCGCGGCGGGGCGGCCCCGCCGGCCCGGCCGGGCCGGGCAGATAATGACTCCGCGGCAAAAGAATGCTACGGTTTCAGCAATGTGGCGAAACTGACCGGCCTTGGTACCGGATCGCCGGCGGAACCACCTTTGGAACTTCGGCATGCACAGCGAACCCGGCAGGCCCTGTTTCGATGGGACAGATGGGTGGCTGAGGCCCGGGCCGGTGCTGGCCTGGCAACCATGGCATCGCGACCTGCCGCAGGAGAGTCGTCCGGAATGAAGGCACCCGCCAACGCCAGGGGATCGGGCACACGCTCCACCGCGGCGAAGCCGGCTGGAAAGGCAGCGCGAGCCGCGGCCAAGCCCAAGCAGGTGGCGGAGCCCCGGCGCAGCACTGCACCCAAGCCCGCGGTGAAACCGGCGGCCAAGCCGGCCAGGAAGGCTCCGGCCCCGCCGGTTAAGGCGGCCCCGCCCGCCAAGGCGCTGCCGGCCAAGGCCGCCCCGAAGCCGAAGGCCGCCGCCGCCGCCAAGGCACCGCCCCCGCCGGCCAGGACCGCCGCCGCGCAGCCTGCCGCCGCGAAAGCCGCGCCGAAGCCGACAGCCCCCGCCCCCCGGGCCGCAACGCCCAGGCCCGCCGCCTCGGCCGGCCGTGCCGCCGAAGCGGGCCGCACCGCGCCGCCCATGGACCTGGCCGTGGCACCGGCCGCCCCTGCGCCGAAGCCCGCCGCCAGGCCGGCCGCCGCCCCCATGCCCGCCGCAAAGCCGGCACCCGCGCCCGCCCCCGCCGCGAAGCCTGCTCCCACCGGGCTGGCCGAGCAGCAGGCGGCCGCACCCCTCCCCGCTCCCGCTCCGCCCGTCAGCGCCCACGGCGCCCCGGCGCGGCGCGAGGGTCCTCATTCACCACCTCCGAGACAGCCCGCAAAGCCAGTGGAATTCAAGGCCGGCGACCATGTCGTCTACCCGACCCATGGGGTCGGTACCGTTCAGGGCATCGAGACGATGTCCGCTGCGGGTCACTCCCTCCAGGTCATTGTCGTGACCTTCGATGAGAACCGGATGACGCTGCGCGTCCCGGTCGGCAAGGCCTCCTCCTCCGGCCTCCGCAAGCTCGCCTCCGACGAGGCGATGAAGGAGGCGCTGGACACGCTGAAGGGCCGGGCGCGCATCAAGCGCACCATGTGGTCCCGCCGCGCCCAGGAATATGAGGCAAAGATCAACTCCGGCGATCCCATCCAGATCGCCGAGGTGGTCCGCGATCTGCACCGCAATGCCGGTCAGCCCGACCAGTCCTTCTCCGAACGGCAGATCTACGAGCAGGCGCTGGACCGTCTGGCCGCGGAGCTCGCCGCCATCGACCGCACCGACAAGGCGGCGGCGACCGAGAAGCTGCTGCAGCACCTGAAGGCGGCCTAGCAGGCTGCTGAAATTCATTGTGGTGATGCCGCCTGCGTGATTCCCTACCCCCGGCAGCGAGCGGGGTGAGGATGCGTGGCAGTGATGCGGTGGTTGGGTCGCTGTTCAGCTACGTGGATTTGGAACAACGGGTCCGGGCCGACCATCCGCTGCGGGTG
>NZ_JAJAQI010000027.1 GCF_020523605.1 Roseicella aerolata
CAGGACCGTCGGCACCCTCTGGGATACCATCGGCAGTCTCCTCGACCGCTTCAGTCCGAGCGAGTGCGCCGCCTACTTCCAACACTGCGGCTATGCACAGTCAGGGCAATAAAGGTCTAGAGCAGATCGCGGAGGGGCGTGAACGCCCCGCAGCGTGAATCTGCTCTACGGGCAATGGCCTGCAGCGGATTGGCGTTCAGTTTTGAACGCAATCCGCTGTAGCCCCAGATCCTCCGGAGCAGTTCCCCGCATGGCATCACCCCACCCCAGCCGGGATCGTCGGCGTAACTTCCATCGACAATCGCCTGATCGGCGGCTCGGCATCCGTCTGGCCCGGCACGGACGGCATCCTGCGCACGACCCTCGGTCGTCGATCTCGTGCAGCCGGTCTCGTCCTCCGGCATCGGGTCAGGGAAACGGTCAGCCTCTCCGGATGGATGTTGGCGGAGTTGTCCCAGGACGGCCGCCGGCGGGTCGACCGGGCCCCGACAGCCTGGGTGTTATGGGCGGAGCCGTGGATTGCCGAAGCGGCGGCGGAAAAGGAATCGAGGAGCGGCGCGCGCTGCCGGCAAATGAGTTGAATCACCGCGTGAAGAACACACTCGTGGTGGTGCAGTCTCTCACGCGCCGATGACACGCCTGATGCCCTCATGAAGGTTCGTTGATCATGGTCGGATGGCTGACGGCGAGGGTTGGCCCACACCGGTCGGGCGTGCCGGGACGGATGCTCGGGGCCATGATGGGGCGATGTGCCCCGCCGGGCTCGGCTCACCGGTTCATACCAACCCGCATAAAGGCTGACGCCTTTATGCGGCCTCGGTCGCCGGTGCCGCTCTGCGGCTTGGCTGCGCGCCACCTGGCGCGGCACTCCCGGTGCCCATGGAAGACGCCTCCGGCGTCCTCCACGGGGGCCCGGCCGTTCGGGCGCCCAGCCGCCTGCGGCGGCTGCAGGTCAGGATCTATGCGGGCGAGTATCAGTCCATGTTTCTGATCGTCTCGCCGCCCTTCACCTCATGGCGGCGCCCGAACTGGGTCCGGAGGAGCCGAGCGAGCTTGCCAGCCGCGCCGCGCACCGCGTCCTCGACGGTCGCGGCAGAGTGGTCGGCGCTCACGGGCTTCGCGTCACTCGGCCGGGCTTCCAGGGCGCAGCGAAGGTCGGACGAGCCCTCTCCACCCCGGTTCGCATCCGTGAGATAGGCTTCCACACGGGTGAGGTGCGGCGCGAGGTGCCGCAGGCGCGCACGGACGATCTGCTCGACGCGCGCGCCGAGCCGCTCGGTGCCCTGGACGGAGGAGTCGGTATTGAGGAGGACCGGGAGGCTCACCCCCTCGGCCGAGTCGTCTCCGGATTCCGCGGCCTCGTTGTCCTGTTCGCCATCGTCGTTCTCGCTCCCGTCATCATCGTCCGCGCGGGCGTCGGCGGCCCGATCACGGCGGGAGCGGTTCTCACGGAAGGCACGATCGGTTTCGGTGGGGCTTGCACCGTCCGTGGCGTGCGACTTCGACGAGCGCATGGGGTCCACATGGCTGTGCTTCTCGTCACGCTCTCCGCCACCACCCGACCTCATGCTCACGCGCGGGTTGGTGCTCACTGCATCCTCGGGGTGAGCCGGGTCCGGTTCGGGAACGGGCTTGGTCGCGTCCTCGTGGCTCGCGCCCGGGCCGCCCCAACGGACCGTGTTCGGATGCTTCTTCGGCATGCGTCGCTCCTTCCAGTGCAAAGAGCCAACGAGCGCATGCATGCAGGGTTGCGGAGTGTACGACGACGGCAGGAAGGTTCCTTCGCCGGACGAAGACGACGATGCTGATAGGCATTGCCCGGCCAGTCATGCTGACGTCGCCCGCTGCTGCCTGACCGGATCGGCCACCGTGGTCGTGGGGCGTGGAGCTCCCTTATTCAGTCCGCTGAACTGCGGTATGGAGCGAGCAATGGAGGCACACATCCAGGCACAAAGTCGGCGGAATCCAGCCTGTCCCCCTCCGACGACACCAGTGAGCCCCTGAACGACGGAGAGAATCGGACGACACGTTCTGTTCGCCAATCCTTCGGCCAAGCTTTGCGTTGCCAATCGTCCTGACAGCCGTGCCCTGGCGGAGGCGGATGGGAATCGAACCCACCACCCGGGGTGAGCGGGTCGCCGGTTTTGAAGACCGCGGGGGCCACCAGGCCGCCTGTCGCCTCCGCCCGCATCAACCCCGCAACGGTACCGCGGTTCCCGGGGGCTGCGGCGCACGCCCGCCGCGGACGGGACCGCCCACCTTCGGCTGATCCGCCGGGGCGGGTGAGGGCGGTCCGGCCTGGGGCTCCGCCCCCGATCCGCCGCCGGCGATGCGGCGGCGGTCGCCGTCTCGCCGGGTGAAGCCTTCGGCATCCAGCCGCTCCAGCAGCGGCACGCCGTGCCGGCGGGTGATGCCCAGCAGCCGGGCGCACTCGCCCACCAGGAAGCCTTCCCGGCAGCCGCCCCAGCGGGCGCCGAGCGCGGCGCGGGCGGCGGCCAGCGCCTCCCGGTGGAAGAGGTATTCCCGCTTCTGCACCGCATCCGGCGCCCGCACCAGCGTGCCGCGTCGCAGCAGCAGGGCCAGCGCCTGCGCCCGCCGCCGGTCGCCGCCGGCCACCGCGGCCGTCTCGGGCGGGGCCAGGCCGCCGCGGCGGAATTCCGCCTCCACCGCGGCGAGCACCGCTCGCGCCTCGGGCGGCAGCAGAGCCAAGGGGTCGAGCCCGCGCCGCGTGAGCCGCCCGCCCGCCAGTTCCAGCGCGCCCGCCGCCACCAGCCGCGCCGCGATGCCCGGCAGCGGCGCCCCCTCCGGCAAGCCTGGGCGCAACTCGGCCAGGGTCGCGCCGGGCGCCGCGGGATCGCGCCGCTGCGCCGCCTCCACCGCGGCGAGCAGCGCCGCCTCCAGTGCCGTACCGGCCGCCTCGTCCAGCAGGCGGCCGTCGCCGAGCCGCACCGCGCCGGGCAGGCGCGCGGCGATGGTGCCGGGCAGCAGGCCCGCGATACGCGCCAGATCCGCGGCCGCGACGCCGCGCGGCCCCGCCTCGCGCAGGCGGAGCGCGGCCGCCTCCAGCGGCGGCACCTGCGCCATCGCCGCCAGCAGCGGGGCGTCGCGCGGCGGCCGGCGCGGCGGCGCCGGGTCCAGCACCACCCCGCCGCCCAGGGTGAGGCAGGGGGAAGCGAGGCGCAGCACGACGGGCTCCCGCGCCGGCAACGCCATTGGCGCATCGAGGCGAAGCTGCGCCACCGCACCCTCTCCGGGCGCGATCGCCTCGCGGTCCAGCAGGTGCAGCCGGGCACCCGCCTCCGCCGTGCCGCAGAGCAGCCGCAGCGCCTCCCCGCGCGCGAGCGGGCGCGGCGCCGAGGCGAGCAGCACCACCCGCGCATCCAGCCGAAGGGAGGGCGCGAGCAGCCCGGGCGTCGCCAGGACGCTGCCCGGCGGCACCTCGGCCGGTGTCACGCCGCGCAGCGCGACGGCGGTGCGGCGGCCGGGCGGGGCACGGTCCAGTGCAACGCCATGCCGCTGCAGCCCGCGCACCCGGGCGCGCAGCCCGGTGGGCAGAATCTCCACCTCCTCCCCCACCGCCAGCGGCGCGCGCCGCAGCGCACCGGTCACCACCGTGCCGGCACCGGCGACGGAAAAGGCCCGGTCCACCGGCAACCAGGCGCCCTCGGATCCGGCCTCCTCCGCCCGCGCCAGCGCATCGAGGTGCACGGCCAGCGCCGCCATCCCTTCGCCCGTCACGGCCGAGGTGGCGACCACCGGCCAGTCGCCGAGGCCGAGCCGCGCCAGCAGCGCCCGCGCTGCCGCCGCGGCGCGCGCCGCCTCGCCCGGCCCCGCGCGATCGCAGCGCGTCACCGCCACGACGCCGCGGCGGATGCCGAGCAGCGCGGCGATTGCGGCATGCTCCGTGGTCTGCGGCCGCACGCCCTCCTGCGCATCGACGCAGAGCAGTGCCGCCTGCATCGCCGTCGCGCCGGCGACCATGGTGCGGATGAAGCGCTCATGGCCAGGCACGTCCACCAGGTCGATCTCGGCATCCCCGTGCCGCAGCCGGGCGAAGCCGAGGGCGATGGAGATGCCGCGCGCCTTCTCCTCCGGCAGACGGTCCGTCTCGGTGCCCGTTAGGGCGCGGACCAGCGCCGTCTTGCCGTGGTCCACATGGCCGAGCACGCCGATGAGCGCCGTCCTCATTGTGGATACTCCGCCCGCCGCGCGGCCGCGTCGCCGTCCCGGAACGCAGTGGCGCCGATCCCTGCGCCCCGGCCAGCCGGCGGAGGCGATGCGACCGCACGGCGCCCCGGCAGGGCGCTGCCGCCGCGTGGGCCGTGCCGGGACGCGCTGGGGATGCACCGGTCTGGCGCGCGGCCGGTCATGCTTCCGTCAGCGCCGCGCGCAGCGCCGCCGCCAGATCCTCGATCTCCGCCTCTGCCACGGTGTGGAGGTCGAGCAGCACCCGCCCGCCGCCGATCCGCGCCACCACCGCCGGCCGGCCGGCGCGCAGCCGCCGCGCCAGCGCCTCGGCCGGGCCATGCAGCGCCAGCAGGCAGGTCGGCAGCGCCACGCCTGGCAGCGAGCCGCCGCCGACCAGGGACTCGCCCTCCAGGCTGTCCGCCGCGCCGGCCGGCAGCAGCGCGGCGAGCCGCGCCGCCCGCGCCGCCACCGCCTCGCGCGGCGCGGCCAGCATGGCCAGCACCGGCACCGTCTCCACCACCCGCTCCGGGTCGCGGTAGAGGCGCAGCACCGCCTCCAGCGCCGCCAGCGTCAGCTTGTCCGGCCGGAGCGCCCGCATCAGCGGGTGCCGCGCCAGCCGCTCCACCACCGCCTGGCGTCCTGCCACCAGCCCCGCCTGCGGCCCGCCCAGCAGCTTGTCGCCGCTGGCCACCACCAGGTCGAAGCCGGCGGCGATCCCTTCCGCAAGGGTCGGCTCATGCGGCAGGCCGAGGCGGGCGAGATCCACCAGCGCGCCGCTGCCGAGATCCTCGATGGCCAGCAGCCCGCGCGCCTGCGCCAGCGCCGCCAGCGCCGAGGGCTCCGGCGCGGCGGTGAAGCCGGTGATGCGGTAATTGCTCTGGTGCACGCGCAGCAGCAGCCGCGTCTCCGGCCCGATCGCCGCCTCGTAGTCGGCAAGCCGCGTGCGGTTGGTGGTGCCGACCTCGACCAGCCGCGCGCCGCCCTGCCGGATGACGTCAGGGATGCGGAAGCCGCCGCCGATCTCGACCAGCTCCCCGCGCGAGACCACCGCCTCGCCGCCCGCGGCCAGGGCCGACAGCGCGAGCAGCATGGCGGCCGCGCCGTTGTTGACGACCAGCGCCGCCTCCGCCCCGGTCAGTTCCGCGAGCAGGGCCGAGCAGGCGGCGTGGCGGTCGCCGCGCGCCCCCTCCGCCAGGTCCAACTCCAGGTTGCAATAGCCGCCGGCCTCCTCCGCGATGGCGTCGAGAGCCGCCGCGGGCAGGGGCGCGCGGCCGAGATTGGTGTGCAGCACCACGCCGGTCGCGTTGATGACGCGGCGCAGCCCCGGGCGCGCCGCCGCCTCGAGCGTCGCCCCGACGGCCATGAAGAAGGGCATGGCGGCGAAAGGTCGGCCGGTCCGGCGCAGCGCATCGAGTTCCGCCCGCAGCGCCGCGGCCAGGGCCGGCCGCGGATGGCGCGCGGCCAGCAGCATCGCCTCCGGCGCCGCGAGCAGCCGGTGCATGGCGGGCAGGGCGCGGGGGTTGGCGGCATCCATGCAGGGCTAGACGGGCCGGTGCCGGTTCGGTTCCCGCAACCGGCACGACCGCGCGGTGTTCCCGGAACGGACAACTGCCGGAGGCCGCCTATGCCCCTGCGACCCGTGCCGTCGAGGCGGTTCCCTGCATGACCCGGGAGGCCGGTCCGGGGCATGCCCTGGAAGCGGCGGCGGCCTGGATCGCCGCCGGGCTGGAAGCGGCGGGCATCGCCGTGGTGCTGATCGGCGCCCTCATCACCAGCCTCACCTTCCTGCGCCGCGGGTTCGGCGGCGGGGAATGGCGGGGAGCCTATGGCCATTACCGCTCCGATCTTGGGCGGGCGATCCTGCTCGGCCTCGAATTGCTGGTGGCGGCGGATATCGTCGCCACCGTCACCGCGCCGCTCACCCTGGAGAGCCTGGCGGCGCTCGGCCTAGTGGTGCTGATCCGCACCTTCCTCAGCCTCTCGCTGGAGGTCGAGATCCATGGCCGCTGGCCCTGGCAGCGGGCGCGGCGACGCGACCAGGGCCCGGCATGACCCGCCGTTCCCGATTCCAGCCCAGGTTGCGAAACCGTCCCGGTCGGCCCGCGTCTTGCCCCGACCACTCACGGGAGAGGCAAGGCATGGCCATCGGACGGCGCGAGGAAGCGCGATTGCTGTCGCAGGCGGAGCGGGAGGCGGTGGAGCCCACCCATTACCCCGCGATCAGCGACCTGCCGGAGGAGGCGCTGCGCGACGCGATCCGACGTTTGCGGGAACTGCGGAACCGCGCCGGCGACATCGCCCGGCAGCAGCGCCGCGAGATGCGCCGCAAGGCGGAGCCGCGCGGCGCCGCGCCGGCCTCCGATAATGCCGGCACGCAGCGCAAGCAGCAGGTGCTGGCGGCGGCGCTGAAGCGGGTGAACCGGGAGATCGCCCGGCGGGAGGATCTGACACAGGGCGACAGCGCCCTGGTCGAGAGCGCGCGCCGGGCGCTGGCGATGAAGCGCGCGGCGCGGCACCGCCATCATCCCGGCCCTGGCCGGACCGCGGGCGAGGGCATGCGCGCCACTCCGAGCGGGCGGCCGAGCGTCTCGCCCGATCCGCGGGAGATCGGCCGCGTCTCGCAATTCGTGCGCAACGCGCAGGTGCGGCGGGACTTCGCCTGAGGCCCTCGGCCCGGCTGCGGGGCCGCATCCGGGCAGGGGCACCACGCCGGCGGCGGGCCGTGGCAGCGGGGCCAGCGGGCCGTGCGGGTGCCGGCCGATCCGATCGGCCAGCACCCGGATGGGCAGGGCGGCCTCGCCGCAGCGGGACGACAGGACGGCTCAGGCCGCCGCCGGCCGCCTTCTGTGTTCGGCATCCCACCAGACCACCCAGGCGAAGCCGAGGCCGCCCGCCACCAGCAGGTCCAGCCAGGGCGGCGGCGCGGCCGAGGGTGCGTCCGGCCGCACCACCCACCAGAGATGCGCGACATGCTGCGCGAGCAGCAGCAGGCAGACCGCCGACATGCGCCAGCGCCCATGGTCCGGCGGCGCCGCCAGGGCGATGGCCAGCAGCAGCGCCGGCAGCGCCACGCCCAGCTGCACCCAGCCCCAGTCGCCGAGACGGCGGAGATACCAGTCGGCCTCCTCCGGCCGGTCGGCCATCCAGACCACGATGAACTGGGTGAACCACAGCCAGAGCACGGTGAGGGCGAGGGTCAGCAGCGCCCGTTCCAGCCCCGGCAGGCCCTCCGCCCGTGGCGGCGCCTGCTGCGCCGCGAGGATGGCCAGCGCCAGCGCGCCGGCCAGCCCCTCAACCCAGATGGCGAAGCCCTGCAGGCTGGCGAACCAGGCAGGGTCGCGCGACAGCACCCAGTCATGCGCCGCGAGCACCGCGCTCGGGATCAGCAGCGTCAGGGTCAGGGCCGAGAGGCGCTGGTGCCGCCCCGGCCGCGCCAGCGCCCGGCCCAGCACCGCCCAGAGCAGCAGATAGCCGATGGCCCGCAGGCGGAAGGCGAGGGGTTCCAGCAGCAGGGTGCGCGGGCCCTGCTGCGGCCCGGCCTCCGGCGCCGCCCAGGGGTAGAGGGTCTCGACGGCCAGCAGCACGGGGATTGCCATCAGCGCCAGGACGGGCAGGCTGTGCGCGGCGGCCTCCAGCGGGGGACGGATCGGCGCCAGCCAGTCCTCCCGCAGCAGGTGGCCGATGGCGAGCACGCCGAGCGAGCCGACCGCGAGCTGCGTCCAGAGCAGGAAAGCCGGCAGCCAGGCCTCCAGCAGCGTCGGGCCGCCGAAGACGGTGGTCAGGCCGGCGGCGAGGGCGAGGGCAAGGCCGGCGATCGCCTTCATCGCGGCAGCCGCTCAACGAAGCGGGCGATCGCCCAGCGATCCACCGGCGGCAGGCGATCGTCGAAGGGATGCGCGCCGCCCTGGTTGGCCGCGATCGCCGCGATGCTGCGCTCGGCCGGGGCGGGCAGGGGTGGCGGGCGGGGGAAGCCGCGGGCCACTGCCGGGCCGTCGCCGGCGCCGCGCGGACCGTGGCAGGGGGTGCAGTAGATGCCATAGCGCTCCGCCCCGCGGGCGAGCAGCGCTTCCGTCACCGGCGGGCCGGGTGGCGCGAAGGCGGCGCGGCGCGCGCCCTCGCCCTGCGCCACCGCGCCCGGCGGCGGCGGGGCAGGCGGGGCGGGTGGCGTGCTCTCCGGCCAGCCATCGCAGGCCGCGAGAGAGAGCAGCAGCGGGAGGAGACGCCTCACCCCGGCACCTCCGTGACATGCCGCGGCTTCAGGCCCTGCAGGAAGCGGGTGGCTTCCGCGGCCTCGAAGCGCGGGTCGGCGGCGAAGAGGCAGAGGAAGAAGCGGTCCTCGCTCGCCCGGCCGAAACCCGGGACGGCGAAGACCGGATGGTTGAGCCGCGGCAGGCGGTTCATGACCAGCAGCGCGAGCAGCGTGCCCGCCGAGGCCCAGAGGATTGCGACGATGGTGGTGGCCGGCAGGAAGGCCGGCAGCGCATGCAGCGGCCGGCCGCCGACATTGATCGGGTAGTCGTGCACGCTGAGCCACCACTGCGTGGCATAGGCAAGGACGGCGCCGACCAGCCCCATGCCGATGGCGATCCACCCCACCGGAGCGCCATGCGCACCGAGCAATTCGGCCGCCTCCGGCACCGGGTAGGGGGCATAGGCGTCCATTTCCCGCCAGCCGGCCGCCTTCGCCGCGCGCAGCGCCGCCACCATCGCCTCCGCGCTTTCGAATTCGGCGATCACGCCGGCGGGGGGCAGGTCGCTCATGGCACCTCCGCCTCGCTCTCCTCGTGCCGCGTCTCGAACATGGAGACGACGGGGATGAGGCGGGCGAAGAGCAGCATCAGCAGGGCGAAGAGCCCGACCGTGCCGAGCAGCAGGGTCCATTCCGGAATGCTGGGCGCGTAGAGCGGGCCGATGCGCGGCAGGTGGTCGCGCAGCAGCCCACCGGCGACAAGGGCGAAACGGTCCAGCCAGACGCCGGCCGCGGCGCCGAGGCCGATCGCGACGGCGGCCGGGGCGCTGTGCCGCAGCACCGGCAGCCAGAGGAGCTGCGGCAGCAGCACGATCAGCGCCGCCCCGCCCCAGTGCAGCAGGCCATAGGGACCGAAGAGCCGGGCGAGGGTCGCATCGCGCGTCGCCGGATCCTCCAGCGTCGCGGTCAGCAACTCCTCCGCATAGAGATAGCCGCAGCCGAGCGAGGCGGCGGCCATCAGCTTGGCCAGCAGGTCCATATCGGCCTCGTCGATCCAGCGCGAGAGGCCGAGCCCGCTGCGCAGCAGCGCCGCAAGGGCGAGGACGACGCCGAGGCCGGAGGGGATGCCGGTGATGACGACATGCAGCGGCAGCCGCGCCTGGTGCCAGTCCGGCACCAGGGTGGTGGCGAATTCCAGCGCCACGATGGTCTGGGCCGAGACCAGCATGGGCAGCACCAGCGCCGCGACCAGCCGGTAGGCCGCCTGGTGCCGCGCCCAGTGCTGCACCGAGCCGCGCCAGCCGAGCGCGAAGACGCCGTAGAACCGCGCCACCAGGCCCTTCCCGCGTGCCGCCGCGCGGTCGCGCATGGTGGCGAGGTCGGGGATCAGCCCGGTGTACCAGAACAGGCTGGTGACGACGACATGGGACATGATGCCCCAGAAGTCCCAGACCAGCGTGCTGCGGAATTGCGGCCAGACCTGGTAGGTCGCGGGATAGGGCAGCACCCAGTAGAACAGCCAGGGCCGCCCGAGATGCAGGATGGGATAGAGCGCCGCGGCGGCGACGGCGGCCAGCGCCGCGGCCTCGGCGAAGCGGTTCACCGCCGTGCGCAGCCCGTGCCGGCGCAGCACCAGGATGACGGCGAAGAGGCTTGCCGCATTGGCGATGCCGATCCACCAGACATAGTTGATGAGGTCGAAGCCCCAGACGAAGGGGATGTTGGTGCCCCACAGATAGGTACCGCGGATCAGCAGCGCCGCGACGGCATAGGCCAGCAGCAGCACGCCCGCCGCAGCTGCGCCGAGCGAGAGGGCGAAGCGCCAGCCGAACTGCCCCTTCAGCGGGACATCGGCGACGGGGCGGGTGTCGGAGACGTCGGCCGCGGCGCTCATGCCGGTTCCTCCGGCGCGCCTGACTCCGCCTGCGTGCTTGCCGGCACGCCATCTGCCCGCGTGCCTGCCGGCATGGCATCTGCCCGCGTGCCTGCCGGCATGGCGTCTGCCCGCGTGCCTGCCGGCACGACGCGCGCGAGATACGTAGTGCGCGGCCGCGTATCGAGATGCCCGAGCAGCGCATAGTGCCGCCCCTCCCGCCGCGCGCGGGAGACGGTGCTCGCCGGGTCGTTCACGTCGCCGAAGCTGATCGCGCGCGTCGGGCAGGCGCGCTGGCAGGCGGTTTCCACCTCGCCCTCCCGGATCGGCCGCCCCTCCAGCCCCGCTGCCGTGCGGGCCGCGACGATGCGGTGCTGGCAATAGGTGCATTTCTCGATCACGCCGCGCGCGCGTAGCGGCACCTCCGGATTGCGGACCGGCACGGCGCCGGTCGCGCGCGCATAATCCGCCCAGTTGAAGCGGCGCACCTTGTAGGGACAGTTGTTGGAACAGGTGCGGGTGCCGATGCAGCGCGGATAGACCATGAGGTTCAGCCCCTCATGGTCATGCACGGTGGCGTTCACCGGGCAGACCACCTCGCAGGGTGCCTTCTCGCAATGCATGCAGGGGACGGGCTGGAAATCGGTCTCCGGCGCCTCGGGCGGGCCGCGGTGGTAGCGGTCCACGCGCAGCCAGTGCATGGCGCGGCCGCGCGCCGTCTCCTCCGGCCCGACCACCGGCGTGTTGTTCTCCGCCTGGCAGGCGAGGGAGCAGGCATTGCAGCCGATGCAGGCGTCGAGGTCGATCGCCATGCCCCAGGCATGGCCGGGATAGGACCAGTCGGGATAGAGCGAGCGCGGCGGCGGCAGGGGCGGGATGACCTCGCCCTGCGCGACGCGCCGGGCAGGCGGCGGGTCGGACTCCACCGGATGATGCCAGGCGGTCGAGACCAGCGGTCGCACCCGGCCCGTCGGGCGGAGCGCGAGGCCCGGCGCGGCCCAGGGGGCCGCGGCCGGGCGCAGGCGATAGGCGTCGAAGCCGAGCCCGGGCTCGACCCCGCCCGCGGCGCGCCGCCCGCCGCCGAGCGGCAGCGCCACCACGCCCGGCGCCTGGCCGGGCGCGATCACCACCGGCACGGTGAGGCTCCGGCCGTGCAGCGTGATCTCGGCCTCCGCCCCGTCACCGACCAGCAGGGCCATGGCGTCCTGCGGCGCGATCAGCGCGGCATTGCCCCAGGCGAGCTTCTCCAGCGGCCGCGGCAGTTCCTGCAGCCAGGCATTCGGCGCGAAGCGCCCGTCCCAGAGATGCGGGTCGGGCAGGAAGAGGGCGGTGAAGCCTGCGGTCTCCGGCGCGGCGGGGCCGGGATCGAAATCCGGACGCAGCCGCAGCTCGCGCGCGGGCGCGGCGCTGTCCGGCACGACGCCCCCCTCCAGTGCCGCCAGCCAGCGTTCCTCGAAGCCCTCCTCGCCCCAGGCTTCGCGCCAGGTCTCGCGCACCAGCGCCTCGGCCGGCGCCGGCCGGCCGGCGAGATGCGCCAGGATCTCCTCGGCCGGGAGCGCCGTCTCCACCAGCGGGACGGTCGCGGGCTGGCGCAGGGCGGCGGTGCCCTCGAAGGCCAGGCTGTCGCCCCAGCACTCCAGCGGATGGCGCAGCGGCAGGTGCCAGGCGCAGGCGAGCGCCGTCTCGTCCGGGTAGAGGCCCGCATGCAGCGTATGCGGCACCCGCGCCAGCAGCGCCGGCATGTCGAGCCCGGCGGGCGCGTCCAGCACCGGGTTGGCGTCCAGCACCAGCAGGTCGGTGACCGCGCCCTGCGCCATCTCGCCGGCCAGCGCGGCGAGATCGCCGGCCTCCGCCGCTCCGGCCGGATCGTCGATCAGGCGGACCGTGGTGCCCATGGCGCCGAGCGTCGCGTTCATCGCCTGCGCCAGCGCATGGACCGAGGCCGGCTGGCCGCGCCCGGCGGCGACCAGCCCGGAGGGGCCGGCGGCGCGGAGCGCGGCGGCGATGCCGGGCGCCTCCGGATGCGGTGCCCCGCCGGCGGCGGCGATGCCGAGTTCCGCCGCGACCGCGCGGGCCAGCGCCTCGATGCCCGCCGGTGGCAGGGCGAGGCGCTGGTCGGCCTTGGCGCCGGTCAGGCTCGGCACGGATTCCGCGACGATCAGCCTGGGCAGCGGCGCCTGCCCCGCCCGCCCCGGCGCGCGGGCCGCGGACCAGTCCCGCGCCTGGCGCAGCTGCGCCGGCCCCGGCCCCAGCAGGTCGGCGCCGAGCGAGAGGGTGCAGGCGGCGCGCGAGAGGTCGTGGACCGGCACCACCGCCTCGCCGAATGCGCGCCGCGCGCCCTCCGCGGCGCCGGCATCGGCCAGCGGCGCATGGACATGCCAGCGCGCCTCGGGGAAGGCCGCCAGCACCGCGCCGATCAGCCGCCGCTGGGTCGGGGAGGAGACGGGGCCGGTCAGCAGCCGCAGCCCCGCCCCGCCCGCCGCCGCCAGCGCGGCGCGGCGCTCCTCGAGGAAGGCCGGCAGGCCGGCCGTCTCGCGCAGCGCCCGCCCGGCGCGGCGGCTGCGGCGGGAACGCGCGGGGTCGTGGAGCGAGAGCACGGCGGCTTCCAGGAACACGTCCGTCGCGCCGAGGCTCGCGGGATGCGCCGGGTTGCCCTCGATCTTGATCGCGTGCCCGGCACGGGTGCGCACCAGCACGCCGCGGCCGAGGCCGTCGAGATCCAGCACCGTCGCGTAGGTCAGCGCCTCCTCCGTCACGCCGCGCGCGCGGGCATGCAGCGGATGGCCGAATTCCGCCGGCCCGACATCGCAGCCGGCCGCGGCGGCAAGGGCGAGGGAGGCGCCGGCGGCGCGCAGCACGGTGCGGCGCTCGGGCAGGGGGGGGCTGTGCTCGTCTGTCATGGAATGCTGCACGCCGCCTCCGCGGGCGCCGGCCGCGCCCCGCTGCCGCTACGCGCCCGGCACCACTCCGGTTCCCGCGGAACGCAACCGGCAGCGGTCGCACCACGTTGCCCCGGAAGCCGTCCCTGGAGGCCGCCATTCGCCCGATCTTGGGCCCAGCCCTGCTCGCGCTCGCCGCGCTGCTCGCCGGCTGCGGCGAGGAGGAGCCGCCGCCGCATCTGCGCATCGCCGATGCCGACCCGGCGCGCGGCCGCGCCGTGATCCTGGAGCGCGGCTGCGGCGCCTGCCACGTGATCCCCGGCATCCGCGGCGCGGTCGCCTGGGTGGGGCCGCCGCTGGTCGAGTGGTCCCGCCGCTCCTATGTCGGCGGCCGCCTGCCGAACGCGCCGGAGAACCTGATTGCCTGGCTGCGCGACCCGCAGGCCATCTCGCCGGGCTCCGCCATGCCCTCGCTCGGCCTGACGGAGCGGGAGGCGCGCGACGCGGCGGCCTATCTCTACACCATCGGCACGGCGCAGCCGGTGCCGGCCGGCATGGTGCTCGGCCCGCGGGAGGGCGGGCCGCGCCCCGAGGCGCGGCTCCGGCCGCGCGGCGATCAGTGACCCGGACCGCATGGCGGCACGAGCAGGGCGGGCGCCGCCTGGAACAGCACGGCGAGGATGGCATAGCCGGTGGTCGCGGCAGCGAACCAGCGGGTGAAGCGTGGCTCCGCCTCGCCGCCCTCGGTCAGGGGATGGCCGAGCCGCGACACCGCCGACCATAACAGCAGGCCGAGCGGCAGCAGCGCGGCGAGGGTGGCAAGGCCTATCAGCGCCGGCGCCCAGGGCAGTCCGAGCAGCCGCGTGCCCGCCAGGCCGCGCTCGCAGGCGAGGCTGTTGATGGCGTAGATCACGCCGAAATGCGCCGCCCAGAGCGCGAGGCCGGCGGCGTTGCGCAGCACCTCGAAGGCCGGGCGGGTCTCGGCGGCGCCGCTCATGCCAGCACCCGCGGGAAGGCGTGCAGCAGGGCGAGGCCGATGGCGCCCTGGCCGGCGGTATAGGTCCAGAACAGCCGGGTGACGTCCATCGCCTGCCGCCGCCCCGCATCCAGCTTCCCGGCGAAGGACCGCGCCAGGGTGTAGCCCGCCATCAGCAGGGCGATCGCCACATGCACGCCCTGCCAGGCGAAAAGCGCCCAGGAGGAAGCGCCGTAGCTGTGCAGGGTGGGGCGCACGCCACCCTGCCACAGCGCCCAGCCATCGGCCGCCGCGCCGGCGAGGAAGAGCAGCGCAGCGAGGGCGAGGGCGATGCGGTGCAGCCAGGGCGAGCGGGCGGAGAGCAGCCAGGCGGCCGCCCAGAGCGAGGCCGCGCCGGCGGCATAGAGGCCGAGGGCGGCAAGGCCGAAGCCGGCAACCGGCAGCCCCTGGCCGGGCGGCGGCCACATGGTATTGCCCCCTTGGGCGTCGCCATTGACCAGCCAGAGGAAGAGATAGCTGCCCAGCAGGCAGGCGAAGGCGGTGCCCTGCACCAGCATCAGGCAGACCATGGCCCAGGCGCCGGTGGAGACCGCGCCTGTCGCATGCGTCGGCACCACGATGCCGTCGCCGATATCCACCTCCCGCGGCGAAAGCGGCCCGGGATCGCTGCCGCCCCAGTGCCAGGCGATGAAGCCGCTGAGCGCGAGGGCGAAGGCGAAGGCCGCCTCGACCAGGAGTTCGCCGGCGAGGCAGAGGAAGAAGGCGGCGGTGCCGGCCGCGGCGACGACATGCCCCCAGCCGGGGCCGGGCAGCACCGCGACATATTGCGGGATGGCCTCGGCCGGGCTGGTGATCAGCGCCTCCCGCCGCCCGGTCGCGGTGAAGGGCAGGTAGTGCCCGCCCGCCTCCACCTCCTTCGCCAGGCCGGGCTCCGTCCAGAGCGGGTAGCGGTCGCGCACGCGCGGGATGCTGCGCGGGCCGTAATTCCCGGTGGCCACCCATTCCAGCGTGCCGGAGTTCCAGGGGCTGGACTGGCCGGGGCCGAGGCGGAAATTCTTCACCACATCCAGCAGCACCACTGCCGCACCGGCCGCCGCAATGGCCGCGCCGGCCGAGGAAAGGGCGTTCCAGATCTCCAGCCCGAAACCCGCGGGATAGGTGTAGATGCGCCGCGGCATGCCGGCGAAGCCGCTCATATGCATCGGGAAGAAGGTGAGGTTCGTCCCGAGGAAGAGCAGCCAGAAGCCCCACTTGCCGAGGCGTTCCGAGAGCGGCCGGCCGATCGAGGGCGCCCAGTAGTAGAGCGCGCCGAGCAGCGGGAAGACCATGCCGCCGATGAGCACGTAATGCAGGTGCGCGACGATGAAGTAGGTGTCGTGCGCCTGCCAGTCGAAGGGGGTGACCGAGACCATGACGCCGGTCAGCCCGCCGAGCACGAAGATGAAGAGGAAGCCGAGGACGAAGAGCGTCGGCGTGTCGAACCGGATGCGCCGGGGCGCCGCGGCGAAGGTGGCGATCCAGGCGAAGACCTGCAGGCCCGATGGGATGGAGACGGCGAAGCCCGCGGCGGCGAAGAAGGCGAGGGAGAGGGCCGGGATCCCCGTGGTGTACATGTGGTGCACCCAGAGCCCGAAGCTGAGGAAGGCGGTGCCGACCAGCGCCATGACCACCAGCGAATGCGCGACCAGCGGCGTGCGCGCCATGGCCGGCACCATCATCGAGACCATGCCGGCGGCCGGCAGGAAGATGACATAGACCTCGGGGTGGCCGAAGAACCAGAAGAGGTGCTGCCAGAGCAGCGGATCGCCGCCCCGCTCGGGCAGGAAGAAGGGCCAGTTGAAGGCGCGCTCGAGCTCGAGCAGCGTGCTCGCCACCACCACCGCCGGGAAGGCGAAGAGCACCATGGCGGCGAAGACCAGCATGCCCCAGGCGAAGATGGGCATCCGCCCCAGCGTCATGCCCGGTGCGCGGCAACGCAGGATGCCGACGGTCAGCTCGATGGCGCCGGCAATCGCCGAGATCTCGATGAAGCCGATGCCGAGCAGGTACATGTCGGTGTTGATGCCCGGCGAATTCTCCTTGCTGGTCAGCGGCGGGTACATGAACCAGCCGCCGTCCGGCGCCGCGCCGAAGAACAGGCTGGAATAGAAGGCGGTGCCGCCGAACAGGTAGATCAGGTAGGCATAGGCGCCGAGCCGCGGGAAGGGCAGTTCCCGCGCCCCCAGCATGGAGGGCAGCAGGGTGATGGCGACCGCCTCCACCGCCGGCACGGCGAAGAGGAACATCATCACCGTGCCATGCATGGTGAAGACCTGGTTGTAGGTCGCGGGGTCCACGAGCTGCAGGCCCGGCCAGGCGAGCTGGGCGCGGATGATCAGCCCGAGCACGCCAGCCGCCAGGAAGAAGAGCAGCGCCGTGCCGACGAAGAGCGGGCCGATCTGGTTGTTGTTGATCTCCGTGATCCAGGCGATGCCGCGCGGCTTGCGCCAGACCGCGGCGAGGCGCGCCTCCTCCCCCTCCGGCCGCGGCAGGGGGCTGGGCAGGTCGGCGGCAACGCGCGGCGGGTGGGTGTCCATCAGCGCAGCGACTCCAGCCAGGCGGCCAGCGCCAGCAGGTCCTCGCCCGCCAGGGCGCGGCCGAAGGCGGGCATGGAATTGCCCGGCTTGAGGTCCTGCGTGCCGGCGATCCAGCCGGCCAGCGTGGCGCGGTGCACCTCATGCAGCCCGGCGCCGAGCGAGAGACGCGAGCCGATGCGGGAGAGGTCGGGGCCGAGCCGCCCCTGCCATTCGGTGCCGCGCACCGCATGGCAGGCGCCGCAGCCAGCCTCCCCGTAGACGCGCATGCCGCGTGCCTGCTCCTCCGTCGCGGGGGCGGGGACCGGCGCCTGCTGGCGGGCGAGCCAGGCCTCGAACTCGGCCGGCTCCTGCACCACCGCCCAGAACGCCATCAGCGCGTGCTGCAGCCCGCAGAATTCCGTGCACTGGCCGCGCATGGTGCCGGTCCGCTCGGCGCGCAGGCGCATCCGGTTCACCCGGCCCGGGATCATGTCCATCTTGCCGTGCAGGTTGGGCAGCCAGAGCGAGTGGATGACATCGCCGGAGGAGAGCAGCAGCTCCACCTCCCGCCCCACCGGCAGGTGGATCTCGTTCGCCGTCACCGCGCCATCCCCGGCATCGGGGTAGCGCACCTCCCACCAGTATTGCCGGCCGATCACCTCGATGCGCAGCGGCGCTTCCTCTTCCGGCAGCACCAGGGCGCGGGAGATGCCCATGCTGTGCGCGAGCAGGGCGGCGAGGGTGACGGCGGGGAAGACGACGCCGCCCAGCAGGACGAAGCGGCGCGAGCCCATGACGCGGCGCAGCCGCGCCGGTGCCAGCAGCGCGAAGGCGAGCAAGCCGAGGACGAGGGCGAAGATCGCTGCCCCACCGCCGAAGAGCAGCCAGGTCAGGCCGGCGATCAGCCCCGCCTGCACGCCCCAGGGCTCGAGCGGGGTCTGCACGCCGCTGCACCCCGCCAGCAGGACGGCCGGCAGCGCCCAGGCCAGCCGGATCACGGGCGGCCGGCCCGCGGGGCGAGGGCCGGCCCGAGCGCCAGCAGGGCGACGGCGGCGAAGGCGATGCCGCCCGGCACCCACATCAGCAGCCCGCCGAGCTGCTGGTCCTCCAGTGGCAGGAAGCCCCAGGCGAGGGTCGTCGCCGCGTGCTCGGCAAAGAGCGGCCGGGGGGCGAAGGTCAGCACGGCGCCGAGCGCGCCGCTCTGCGCCGCGGTCGCCAGCCCGGCGAGCAGCGCCGCCTCCGGCCGCGCGGCGGCGCCGATCAGCAGCCCGTGCCAGAGCCAGGTGGCGCTGCCGAGCAGCGAGAGCTGCATCAACCAGTAGACGGCGTCGGAGCGGAAGGTGGCGCCGTAGGGGCCGGGCAGGTGCCAGGCCCAGAGGGCAAGGGCGAAGCCGCCCGCGGCAAGGGCGAGGCTGCCGGGCGATGCGGCCCGTCGCGGCAGGCGGAGGCCGAGGGCGAGCAGCGGCGCCGCCACCACCAACAGCACCAGGTGCTGCGCCACGCGGGCCGAGAAGAGCGCGACCGAGAGGTTGCAGAGCGGCGAGAGCAGCGCCGCCGCGAGCGCCGCCCAGCCTGCCAGGAGCCAGCGCCGGTCGCCGCCCCGTCCCGCCGGACCCCAGGCGACGAGCAAGGCCACCGCCAGGGCGGCCATCAGCCAGGGATCGAGATTCCAGGCCGCGCCGCCCGGGAGGGGTGGCGCGCCACAATAGGGTGTGTCGGGCACCAACTCCCGCATCCGTTGCTCTCCCGGCCAGGCAGCGGCGCCGGTGCAACGCGAGCGGCACCAAAAGGTGCCCTGGGCCGACAGGATTATCTCAGCGGTGGCAGGTGGAGCAGCGGGTGAGGGGCGACACCTCCACGCCGTAATGCTCATGGCGGGCCGCGGTTGGTGAGGCTGGCAGGGCGATGCCGGCGGCCTCCGGGGCCCGGTGGCAGTCGAGGCACCAGCCCATCGAGAGGGTTTCCGCTTTCACCGTGCGCGGCATGGCCTCAACCGGGCCATGGCAGGTGCTGCATTGCACCCCGGCCGCGACATGTGCGCCGTGGTGGAAGCGCACATGCTCCGGCAGCCGGTGCACGGAGGACCAGGGGACGGCGCTGCCGAGGGCCAGCGCGCTCTCCAGCGGCGCGAATTGGGCCGAGACGCTCCAGACCTGGCGATGGCAGCCGAGGCAGGTCTCGGCGGTCGGCATGCCGGCGGAGGCCGCGCGCTCGACCGTCGCATGGCAGTAGCGGCAATCGAGGCCGAGGCTGCCGGCATGGATCGCGTGGCTGAACGGGATGGGCTGCGGGGCGGCGACCCCGACGCCCCAGGCCCGGTCCGAGCGGGCGAGGGCCCAGGCGGCCAGCGCAAGCACCACCAGCGCGGCGGCGCCAAGGCCCATGGCAAGGCGCAGCCGGCGGTCGGCGCGCGGGGAGAAGAGTTGCGGCATGCCCTCGGTGTCGCCCGTTCCCGCTGCGAACGCGCGCCGGCCTCCGGGGTTGGCGAGCGGCGCGGGGTCGCTGGCCGGCAGATCGCGGGCGCCGGCAATGGTGACGGCGACGTGATCAAGGCGGGCCGGCGCTGCTCCCGGATTCCGCGGTTCACAGGAAGCGGCACTATGGGCCATGGCGCGGGGCGGTGCCTCCGCCATGGTGGTGCCAACTTGCGGCTGCGGGCGCTGGGTGCCGGCGGCGCATCGCACGCGGATCGGGAGGTTCGGGGGGAAGGATGACCGAGTCAGCACAGGGCGGCGCGGCGGGGCCGCGAAAGGACGCGCACTCGCCCCTGGGGCTGCTGCTCGGCCTGGGGCTCTTCGCGGCCATGCTCCTCCTTCCGCCGCCCGAGGGGATGTCGCCGGTCGCCTGGCGCGTCGCCGCCGTGGCGGTCCTGATGGCGAGCTGGTGGGTGACGGAGGCGATCCCGATCCCGGCGACCGGATTGCTGCCCCTCATCCTCTTTCCGCTGCTCGGCATCGCCAATATCGGCCAAGCCTCCGCGCCCTATGCCGATCCGCTGATCTTCCTCTTCCTCGGGGGCTTCCTGGTGGCCCTGGCGCTGGAGCGCTGGAACCTGCACCGGCGCATCGCGCTGCGGACCGTCGCGCTGGTCGGCACCCGCCCGCCCGCGCTGGTCGGCGGCTTCATGCTGGCCACGGCCTTCCTCAGCATGTGGGTCAGCAACACCGCGACGGCGGTGATGATGCTGCCGATCGGCCTCTCCGTCATCGCGCTGCTGGAGGACGGCGCCAGGCAGGATGGCGATGGGCAGGATGGCCAGGCGAAGGCCGGCGGCTTCGCCACCGCCCTGCTGCTCGGCATCGCCTATGCCGCGAGCATCGGCGGGCTCGGCACGCTGATCGGCACGCCGCCGAACGCCCTCCTTGCCGGCTTCATGTCGCGCACCTATGGCGTCGAGATCGGCTTCGCCCAGTGGATGGTCATCGGGGTGCCGCTGGTCGTCCTGCTGCTGTCCTGCACCTGGCTGCTGCTGACGCGCCTGGTCTTCGCCCTGCCGCGCGGGGATCTCGGCGGCGCCTCGGCGCTGCTGCACGCCGAGCTCGGCCGCCTCGGGCCGATGAGCGGCCCCGAGAAGCGGGTGGCGGTGGTCTTCGCGGCCATGGCAGCGCTCTGGGTGGTGCGGCCGCTGCTGGGCGACCTCGTCCCGGGCATCAACGATACGGGCATCGCCATCGCCGCGGCGCTCGCGCTCTTCATCCTGCCGGCCGGCCGCGGCCAGGGCGGGGCGGCGCTGCTCGGCTGGGATGCGGCGCGGCGGCTGCCCTGGGGCGTGCTGCTGCTGTTCGGCGGCGGCCTCTCCCTTGCCGCCGCGATCACGCGCAGCGGGCTGGCGGAGTGGATCGGCGCCGCGCTCGGCGGGTTCGGCGTGCTGCCGGTGCTGATCGTCGTCCTGGTCGTGACGGCCGCGATCGTCTTCCTGACCGAGCTGACGAGCAACACCGCCACCGCGGCGGCCTTCCTGCCCCTCGTCGCCTCCCTCGCGCCGGCGCTCGGCGCCGATCCCTTCCTGCTGACCATCCCGACCGCGCTCGCCGCCTCCTGCGCCTTCATGATGCCGGTGGCGACGCCGCCCAATGCCATCGTCTATGGCAGCGGCCACCTCACCATCGCCCAGATGGCCAGGGCCGGGTTCTGGTTGAACCTGCTCAGCATCGCGGTGATCGTCGGGCTCGCCTGGCTCGCCGTCGGCCGCCTCTTCGCGGTTCCCGGCTGAGGCGCGGGAGATCGGCAGCGATGCGGAGCGCGCCGGTGGCGCGGTGCCTGGACTTCCGGAACTGTCGTCCGGCACCGCGCCCGCGGGCGGGCCGGAAATCCCCGGTCGGCGGCAGCGCCACCAGGGGAAAGCAGGTAGACTGCGGCGAAGCGAGACCGATCCGGTCCGGCCCTTGCGGTGGCAGGGCCGGCATCCCGGCCCACGCATCGCATCATCGCTGATTGGGAGCCCTGCCAGAATGTCCGAGGCGCATCCGCAACCCGCACCGCGCAGCACCGCGCCGCAGCGGATCCTGCTCGCCACCGATCTCAGCTGCCGCTGCGACCGTGCGCAGGACCGCGCGGTGCAGCTTGCGGAGCGCTGGAATGCAAGCCTGCACGTGCTGCATGTGCTCGAAGGGGACGAATCGGCCGATGCCCTGCCGGTGGCGGGCGGGCGCTCCGCGGCCGGGATCGCCAGGGACCGGGTCGAGGCGGACATGCAGGGCCGGTCGGTCCGCTGGGAGCTGCTGCTGGCGCATGGCGATCCGGTCGAGACCATCCTGCGCAAGGCCGGCGAGCTTGGCTGCGACCTGGTGGTGACCGGGATCGCGCGCGAGCCGACGCTGGGCCGGGCGATCCTGGGACGGACGGTGGACTACCTGGTCCGCCGTGCGCCGATGCCGGTTCTGGTCGTGCGCGGCCGGCCGCAGCGGCCCTATGGCGCCATCCTGGTGGCGACGGATTTCTCGGAGCCGTCGCGCCACGCCCTGGAAACCGCCCTGCGGCTCTTCCCGGATGGCCGCATCACCCTGTTCCATGCCTACCGGGTCCCTTTCGAGGGTCTCATTGACCGGGAGGCGAATGAGGCGGAGATCCGGGCGACGGCGGAGGCGGAGCATGCAACCTTCATGGCGAAGGTCGCGGCCTCCCCGGAGGCCCTCGGTCGGATCTCGACCGTGATGGCCTATGGCATGGCGCCGGACATGGTCTGCGCCCATCTGCGGGACCATCCGGTGGACCTCGTCGTGCTCGGCACCCAGGGGCGCACCGGTCTGGCCGGTTTCCTGGTTGGCAGCACGGCCGAGCGGCTGCTCTCGCTCCTGCCATGCGATGTCATGATGGTGCGCGGACCGGCGGCATCGCCTGGGGCATGAGCGTCCTGCGCCGGCGGGGAAAGCGCGCCGGCACGGCGCCTGGCATGTCTTGCGCGGGCGGTCGAATGACCTAGGATCGCCGGCACGAGACCGATGCCGGGGGAGGGGCCCATCTGGCGGCGGGATGGCGCGGCGATCCATGGCTTGGCCGCTCGCCCGGGCTGTCCTGCGCCACCTGGCCCGCCGACCATCCTCTCCCGCGCCCATCCCGGCGCCGCGTGGCGGACCGGCACGAGACAAGGCAGGAGAGGAACGACCATGGCAGCCCCACCCTCGGCCCGGCGCGACCGGCTGAAGCCGCATTTCCCCAAGCTCGTCGAGATGACGAACGACTATGTCTATGCCGATGTCTGGGAGCGGCCGCAGCTCTCGAAGCGCGACCGCAGCCTGGTGACCATCGCGGCGCTCGCCGCGCTCGGCTGGCAGGAGCAGCTGAACACGCATATCGCCCGCGGGCTCGGGAACGGCCTGACGCGGGAGGAGGTGACGGAGGCGATCACCCATCTGGCCATGTATGCCGGCTGGCCGGCGGCGATGACCGCCTCCCACATCGCGATCGACGTCTTCGAAGAGCAGGACAAGGCGAAGGGCTGAGGCCATGAAGATCGGGTTCATCGGCCTCGGCACCATGGGCGCCTTCATGGCGGCCAACCTGCAGAAGTCGCAATACCGGCTGGTCGTCACCGATGTGCGGCGGGAGGCCGCGGCGCGGCACCTCGAGAACGGCGCCGAATGGGCCGCGACGCCGCGCGAGATCGCCGCGCAGTGCGAGGTGGTCTTCACCAGCCTGCCGGGGCCGAAGGAGGTGGAGGCGGTGGTCTTCGGCCCGGATGGGCTGCTGGCGGGCGCGCATCCCGGCATGGCCCTCTTCGACCTCTCGACCAACAGCCAGGCGCTGATGCGCCGCGTGCATGACGCGATGGCGGAGAAGGGCGCGCATGCCTTCGACGCGCCGGTCTCCGGCGGGCCGAAGGGGGCGGAAACCGGCAAGCTCGCGATCTGGGTGGGCGGCGACCGGGCCGTCTATGAGCAGCACAGGAAGGTGCTGGACGCGATCGGCGACCAGGCGGCCTATGTCGGCCCGATCGGCACCGCGACCGTCGCCAAGCTGGTGCACAACATGGCCGGCTACGCCATCCAGACCGCGCTTGCCGAGGTCTTTTCCATGGGCGTGAAGGCGGGACTCGACCCGCTGGAGCTCTGGACGGTGGTGCGGCAGGGCGCGCTCGGCCGGCGGCGGACCTTTGACCGGCTGGCGGACCAGTTCCTGACCGGCCGCTACGACCCGCCGGCCTTCGCGCTGAAGCTGGCGCACAAGGATGTCACCCTGGCCACCAGCCTGGGCCGGGAGCTGGGCGTGCCGATGCGCTTCTGCCAGTTGACGCTGGAGGAGATGAACGAGGCGCTGGCGCGCGGCTGGGGCGCGCTCGATTCCCGCATCCCGATGAAGATGCAGCTGGAGCGGGCCGGCGTCAGCATCGCCTGCGACCCGGCCGCGGTGCAGGCGGTGCTCGATGCGGACAAGGGCTGAGCCGGTGCCCGGCACCTGGGAGGTCTATGCGCTGCGCTACGCCACGCGGGCGGCGCGGCGGGCCGAGCATTTCATCGGCGGCGATCCGCATGACGCGCCGATGCCGATGGATTACTTTGTCTGGGCCGCGGTCCGGGAGGGCCGCGCCTGGATCCTCGATACCGGCTTCACCGCCGAGGTCGCGGCCCGCCGCAAGCGGGAGTATCTCCGCTGCCCGGTCGAGGGCTTGCGCCTGCTGGGCATCGAGCCCGACGCGGTCGAGGATGTGGTGATCAGCCACCTGCACTACGACCATGTCGGCAGCTTCCATAAATTCGCCCGCGCCCGCTTCCACCTGCAGGAGGCGGAGATGCGCTACGCGACGGGGCGCTACATGTGCCACCACCGCCTGCGCCACTCCTTCGAGCTGGAGGATGTCGCCGGCATCGTCCGCATGAACTTTGCCGAGCGGGTGGTGTGGCATGACGGCGATGCCGAGCTGGCGCCGGGCCTCAGGCTCCATGCCTGCGGCGGGCATTCCATGGGGCTGCAATGCATGACGGTGGAGACGGCGCGCGGGAGGCTCGTGCTGGCCTCCGACGTCGCGCATTTCTACGAGAACCTGGAGAGCCGGCGGCCCTTCACCACCGCCTTCCATGTCGGCGACATGCTGGAGGGGTTCGACCGGCTGCGCGCACTGGCGCCCGGCCCGCGGCACATCATCCCGGGCCATGATCCCCTGGTGATGCAGCGCTACCCGGCGGTGCCGGGGCTGGAGGGGATCGCGGTGCGGCTGGACCTGGAGCCGAAGGCATAGCGGGGCGGCCGTACCGGCAGGGCGGGGGAGGGCTCGCGGAAGCGTCACTGGCTGATGCGGGCTGCTGGTCGCGCCGCCCTCGGCCCCCTGGCATGGCCTGGTCGGCTGGCAGCATGCGCCGGCCGGAGCGGGACCCGCACGCCATCCGCGAGCAGGTGTTCCGCGCGGCCGGAGTCACGCGGGGGTGAGGGGAAGCGGAACTCCGATCCCTCAGCCGCCTTGGCTTCGCTACCGCCCTGCCGCTAGAAGGGCGCCCAAACCCCCCGCCCGACAGGTCATTGCCGATGCCCGCCTATCAGTACGTCTATGTCATGAAGGATCTCACCAAGTCCTATCCGGGCGGGCGTGAGGTCTTCAAAGGGATCACCCTCTCCTTCCTGCCCGATGCCAAGATCGGCGTGCTCGGCCCGAACGGCGCCGGCAAGTCGACGCTCATGCGCATCATGGCGGGGCAGGACAAGGAGTTCGGCGGCGAGGCCTGGGCGGCCGAAGGCGCCAAGGTCGGCTATCTCTCGCAGGAGCCGCATCTCGACCCCGACCTGACGGTTGGCGAGAACATCATGCTGGCCTTCAAGGACCTGAAGGCAGACCTCGACCGTTTCAACGAGATCTCCCACAAATTCGCCGAGGAGATGTCGGACGACGAGATGAACGCCCTGCTGGCCGAACAGGGCGAACTGCAGGAGCGGATCGACGCCGCCAACGGGTGGGAGCTGGATCGCACCATCGACATCGCCCTCGACGCGCTGCGCTGCCCGCCGGCGGAACTCCCGGTGACCAACCTCTCGGGCGGCGAGCGGCGCCGCGTCGCGCTCTGCAAGCTGCTGCTCGAGAAGCCCGACCTGCTGCTGCTGGACGAGCCGACCAACCACCTGGATGCCGAGAGCGTCTCCTGGCTGGAGAAGACGCTGCGCGACTACCAGGGCGCGGTGCTGGTCGTAACCCACGACCGCTACTTCCTGGACAACGTGACCAACTGGATCCTCGAGGTCGATCGCGGCCGGGGCATCCCCTACCAGGGCAACTACTCCGCCTATCTCGAGCAGAAGCGCAAGCGCCTGGCGCAGGAGGAGCGCGAGGAGAGCGCGCGCCAGCGGCAGCTGGCCGAGGAGCAGGAGTGGATCGGCCGCAGCCCCTCCGCCCGCCAGGCCAAGAGCAAGGCGCGCATCTCCGCCTATGAGGACCTGCTGGCCAAGAGCCAGGAGAAGGCGCCCGACCCGACCGAGATCCAGATCCCGCCCGCGCCAAGGCTCGGCAACACCGTCATCGTCGCGGACAACATCCGCAAGGGCTACGGCAACCGCCTGCTGATCGAGGATCTCTCCTTCAAGCTGCCCCCGGGCGGCATTGTCGGCGTCATCGGGCCGAACGGCGCCGGCAAGACCACGCTCTTCAAGATGATCACGGGCCGGGAGACGCCGGATTCCGGCACCCTCGTGGTCGGCGACAGCGTCGAGCTCGGCTATGTCGACCAGAGCCGCGACAGCCTGGATGACAAGAAGACCGTCTGGCAGGAAATCTCGGACGGCATGGACATGATCACCATGGGCAAGCGGCAGGTGCCGAGCCGCGCCTATTGCGCCGCCTTCAACTTCAAGGGCGGCGACCAGCAGAAGCCGGTCGGCGTGCTCTCGGGCGGCGAGCGCAACCGGGTGCATCTGGCGAAGATGCTGAAGCGGCCGCACAACGTGCTGCTGCTCGACGAGCCGACCAACGACCTCGATGTGGACACCCTCCGCGCGCTGGAGGAGGCGCTGCAGGACTTCGCGGGCTGCGCGGTGATCATCTCGCACGACCGCTGGTTCCTGGACCGCCTGGCAACCCATATCCTGGCCTTCGAGGGCGACAGCCATGTCGAGTGGTTCGAGGGCAACTTCCAGGCCTATGAGGCCGACAAGCGCCGCCGCCTCGGCGCCGCGGCCGACCAGCCGCATCGCATCAAGTACCGGCCGCTGACCCGCTAGGGCCGCGGCAGATGGACGGCACCGCTCCGGCCATGCGGCTCGCGCCGCCGGTCCCCCTGCCGGGGCGGCTCGTCCGCACGGAGCGCCTGACGCTGGTGCCGCCGGGGAAGGAGAACCTCCCCGATCTGGTCCGGCTGAAGGGCGACCCGCGGGTCTTCGAACTGATGCTGCATGGCGTGCGCTCCCCCGAGCGCACCAAGGAGGAACTCGAGGACGACATCGACTTCTGGGAGGTACGTGGCTACGGCACCTGGTGCGTCTACCTCACCGGGACGGGCGAGTTCCTCGGCATCGCCGGGCTGATGGAGCGGCCGGATGGCCGCGGCGTCGCGCTGCGCTTCGCGCTCTGGCCGGAATGCCGCGGCAAGGGCTTTGCGCGGGAAGCGGCGAAGGCCGGCCTGGAATTCGGCCATCGCGCCGGGCTCCGGCGCATCATCGCCGTCGCCTGGGTGGAGAATCTTGCCTCCCGCTCCGTATTGCAGGACATCGGCCTGACGGAATGCGATTCCTTCCTGCACAAGGGGCGGCGCATGATCGTCTATGAAAGCATCCGCGACCGCTGAGCCGTGCGGTCCATCCTGCGTTTCCCCACCGCATGGCTGGGGGAGATCGGGACATGGCACGGAATGTCGCGGGCTGGCTGCTGGAGGAGGCGGATCGGGCGCGGCTGCTCGCGCTCTTCCCGCCCGCCTATGATCGGGTGATCGCGCATCACGTGACGCTGCGGGCGGGCGTGCCGCCCGATTTCCCGCTGCCGACGGCGGAGGAGGGTGCGGTGGTGGGCCTCGCCGATGACGGCGCCGGCGTGCAGGCGCTGGTGGTGGAGATCGACGGCACCACCCGCCGGCCGGACGGCTCGACCTGGCACATCACCTGGTCGCTCGCCGAAGGGCGGGCGCCGGTCGAGAGCAATGCCGTGCTTCGCGCTCGCGGCTGGACCGCGACGCCACGGCATCCGATCCGGCTGCGGCCGGCCGTCTTCCAATCCTGACCGGAGCGCGGACGGGGCCGGCGCCCCGCCTGCGTCTCGTACGTCAGGCCGGGCTGCCCTTGCCCTTCTCGGCCTTCTCCCGCTCCATCTGCTGGCGCTGCCGGTCGCTGTCCTGGTCGTGGCCGGGCGGCATGCCGCCCGCGCGGCCGCTCTCCTGCCGCCGGTCATCCTGCGACATCTGCCCGCGCTGCTGCTGGCCCTGTTGCTGACCACCCTTCTGCTGGTGGTGTCCGGATCCCTGCTTCTCGTTCATCGGCCTGCCTCCTCACCCGCCGATGGGCTGGCGGGCAGGGAACCAACGCCTGCAAGTGGCGGCGGGTGCCACCGCTCCCGCCTCAGGGCCGGAGCCGTACCCCGGTCCGCTCGGCTACAGCGGATTGCGTTCATATCTGAACGCCTATCCGCTGTAGCTCTTTTTTTTCGAGCAGATTCACGCCCTCCCGCGATCTGCTCTATCCGTTTGCGCCATCTCCACCTCGTGCAGCATCGGCGGTGCGCCACGGTCAGGCCATCCGGCGCCTCGGCGGTGCATGCCGGTGGGAAGAGTTGCCGCTTCCGCAGGCCGGCCGCGCCTGGCTTGCCGTCGGCACCCGGCTCCGCGACTCCGCCAGGAGCGGCGTCCCGGCCGGGCCGACCGGCAGGACGATGCCGCCATGGTTGAAGCCCGGCACGCCTGGGGAGGCCGAGTTCTCACGAAGGAACTGACCTGCCGGGCAGCAGGGCATCGGGCGCGGGCATGCAGGGCACGAAAGTTGTACGCTTTCTCGTGGGCTCCCTGCATGGTCAGGCAACTGCATGCCGGGCTGGTGCTTTGTCTCAGGTTCACCTCAGGGACATGATCATGCGGGTTGTCGTCACTCTCCGGCCGGATTGCGAATTCCTGGCGATGGCGCGGGCGAGGCGGCATGACCTGGCGTTGACCGACCACGGCCTCCTCCCCGCGGAACGGCGTCCCGGTGCGGTCCGTATCCCTGGCCTCCTCCCCCGGCCCAACCGGAACATGGGACGGAGGCGAGGAGGGGGAACCCCGCCGCGCAGCGCGGCCTGCCGGAGGCCGGCGTGAACGCCACCGCGAGGCGGGCGCGCCCTGCCGGCGACCTCGAAGGCGTCCTGATCACGGAAGAACTCGCCCGCCGCCCGGGCAGGCCACCCGACCATGCGGCGCAAAGCCAGGCCCTGGCCGCCCTGGCCCGGGAGATGGCGGACAGTCCGGGCACCGTGCTACAGCGGCTGGCTGATCTCGTCATCGAACTCGGCCTCGCCCAATCGGCCGGAATCAGCATCCTGCGCGGGGACGACCCGGCGCCGGGCCGCCATTGGGACGCGGTCGCGGGGCTCTGGGCCGGGCAGATCGACAGGATCAGGCCATCCGACGCCGGCCCCTGCGGCGCGAAGCTGCCGCGG
Organism: Roseicella aerolata; assembly: GCF_020523605.1. GTDB lineage: Bacteria > Pseudomonadota > Alphaproteobacteria > Acetobacterales > Acetobacteraceae > Paracraurococcus > Paracraurococcus aerolatus. Next base: position 28,695 of record NZ_JAJAQI010000027.1, read on the forward strand.
GATGCCGTGCTGCTCCTCGCCCGCCCGCCCGCAGGCGTCCCGGCGGCGGACATCGTCCCGCGCATCCAGGAGATCCTGCTGCTGCCCTTCCTTGTCCGCGGCGAGCGGGTGGGCACCCTCTGGGTGGTCGCCCACGATCCCGCGCGGGCCTTCGACGCCGAGGATGTCCGGCTGCTCAGCAGCTTCGCCGATTTCGCCGCCGCCGCCTGCCGGGTGCAGGCGGCGCTGGCCGAGACCAAGCACGGCTATGCGGAGCTGGAGCGGCGGGTAGAGGCGCGCACGCGGGATCTCCTCCGGGCGAATGAGCGCCTCGGCGCGAGCGAGGAGCGCTTCCGTCGTGCCATGAGCATCGGGACGGTCGGGGTGCTCTTCTTCCGCCTTGATGGGCGCATCATCGATGCGAACGAGGCCTTCGCGCGCATGAGCGGCTACAGCCGCGATGAACTCGCCGGCTCCGCCCGGTCGGACGCGCTGACCCCGCCGGAGTGTCTGGGCGTGGCGGCACGCGCCAGGGCTGACCTCGCCCTGCGGGGCGAAACCGCGCCCTATGAGAAGGAACTCATCCGCAAGGACGGCTCGCGCTGGTGGGGCCTCTTCGCGCCCATGCGGCTGACCGGCGCCGGGGAGGGGGCGGAATGCGTCGAGGTCATCATCGACATCACCGCCTGGAAGCGCACCGAGGCGGCGCTGCGCGAGAGCGAGGCGCGGTTCCGCCACATGGCCGACAGCGCCCCGGCGCTGATCTGGATGACCGATGCCGAGGGCCAGGTGGTCTTCGCCAACATGCATTACGACCACATGTTCGGCCGCCCGGCAGCTGAGATGCTGGGGGATGGGTGGTCGAGCGTGGTGCTGGCGGAGGATCTCGGCTCCTTCAACGCGGCCTTCCAGGATGCCTTCCGGGCCCGGCGCGCTTTCCGGGCCGAGACGCGGGTGCGCGACCGGGCCGGCCAGCTGCGCTGGCTGCGCTGCGAGGGTGTCCCGCGCCTCGACGATGCGGGGCGGTTCCTCGGCTATACCGGCTGCAATGTGGACATCACCGAGGCCCGGCTGGCGGCGGAGGAGCTGGAGCGCCGCGTCGCCACGCGCACTGCCGAGCTGATGGCCGCCGAGGAGACGCTCCGCCAGGCGCAGAAGATGGAGGCGGTGGGGCAGCTCACCGGCGGAATCGCGCATGACTTCAACAACATGCTGCAGGGCGTCACGGGCGGCCTCGACATGGCGCGGCGGCGCGTCGCCGAGGGGCGCGGCGAGGACGCCCTGCGCTACCTCGAGACCGCGCGGGAGGCCGCGACCCGGGCCGCGGGGCTGACACGGCGACTGCTGGCCTTCGCGCGGCGGCAGCGGCTGGATCCGAAGCCGATCGAGGCCGACGGCCTGGTCACGGGCATGGCCGATCTCATCCGCCGCACCATGGGCCCCGGGATCGTCGTGGAACTGCAGCTGTCCGGTGGGATCGGGCGCGTGCTCTGCGATGCGAACGAGCTGGAGAGCGCGCTGCTGAACCTCTGCATCAATGCGCGCGACGCGATGCCCGAGGGCGGAAGGCTGATGATCGGCACGGCGGATGTGCAGCTCTCCGCGGCGGAGGCCGCGGGGCAGGAGGGCGTCGCCCCCGGTGCCTATGCGATGATCTCGGTCATGGATACCGGCGAGGGCATGCCGCCGGAGGTGCTGGAGCGGGTCTTCGAGCCCTTCTTCACCACCAAGCCGCTGGGGCAGGGCACCGGGCTGGGGCTGAGCCAGGTCTATGGCTTCGTCCGGCAGTCGGGCGGCCTGGTCCGCCTGGAGAGCGCGCCCGGGCGCGGCACGACGGTGCGGATCTTCCTGCCGAAGCGCGACGCGGCGGAGGTGGAGCCGGACCGCATGCCACCCGAGCCGCCGGCGCCGGCCGGTGCCGCCGCAACGGTGCTGCTGGTGGATGACGAGGCGGCGGTGCGCGGGCCGGCCGCCGAGCGGCTGCGGGAACTGGGCTACCGGGTGCTGGAGGCGGCGGACGGGCCGGCGGCCCTGCGTCTTCTCTCCGGCGCCGCGAGGGTCGACCTGCTGATCACCGATGTCGGCCTGACCGGCGGGATGAATGGCCGCCAACTGGCCGAGGCGGCGCGGGAGCGCCTGCCGGGCCTGCCGGTGCTGTTCATCACGGGCTACGCAACCACCCGGTTGCCGGCCGGGATGGAGGTGATCGCCAAGCCATTCGCCCTCGACCTCCTGGCCTGCCGGGTCCAGTCGCTGCTCGCTGCGCGGCAGCCGGGCGCCGGTCCCGGGGCCGGGCCGGGCTGACGGCGCCTTCCTGCGGCCCAGGCCGCAGGAAGGCGGCCTATCTCGCCCCCTGCTCCCGCGCCGCGAGCTGCTGGATCTGCCGGCGCATGGCCGTCAGCAGCGCGCTCACCTGGCCGCCATTCTGCTGGATCACGGCGGAATACTCGCTGCGCTGCGTGAGCCGGAGGGAGGTGCCCTCCGCGATCACATCCACCACCTTGGGCTGGCCGCCGACATCGCCGACCCGCCAGTCGAGCGCGAAGGGCGCGCTGTTCGGCCGCTCGATGATGGTATTCACCAGGACGTCGTCCTCGGTCCGCTGCTGGCTGCGGCCGAGGGAGAACCGCACGCCCTGGTACTCCCCGAACCGCGCGGAGAGATTGCGGATCAGCGTCTCCTCGAACAGCTTCATATATTCCTGCTGTTCCTGCGGGCTCGCCTGGCGCCACCAGCGGCCGAGGATGAAGCGGCCGACACCCTCCACATCCACCGCCCGGCGCAGCACCGCGGCCACGCGCTGGCGGCGCGTCGCGAGATCGGCGCGCGTGTCGTTGATGGCGGCGACCAGTTCCTGGCCGGTGGCCTGGATGAAGCTGGCGGCCCGGTTGATATCCTGCTGTGCCCGTGCCGTGCCGGCGAATGGCAGGGCAAGGCCCGCCCCGAGCAGCAGGCGGCGATGGATCGTGGTCATGCTTCTCTCTCCCGGTCGGATTAGCGCGGCGGCGGCGCATCCATGCCGACGCCCACGCCGAAACCGGTCGGGCCGGCAGCGGGCGGCGCGTCCACGGCGTTGCGGATCTCGGCATTGCGGCGCTGGCGATAGGCGCTGCGCAGGGTTGCGTAGGAATCGAGCGACTCGCGCTCCACGGCATCCAGGGTGTCGATCAGGGATTCGCGGGTGTCCACCACCGTCACGCCGGTGCGGCTGTAGAGGAGGGCGTCCACCGCCGCGCCCTGGCCCACCCAGGTCAGCGGGTCCGCGGCGATGCCGAGGCCGAAGCCCGTCAGGTCCCGCGGATTGCTCGGGCCCAGAACGGGGATGAAGAGATAGGCCCCCTCGCCGACGCCCCAGACCGCGAGGGTCTGGCCGTAATCCTCGGCATGGCCGCGCACGCCGAACTGGTTGCCTGCGACATCGATGAGGCCGCCCAGCCCCAGGGTGGAGTTGATGAGGAAGCGGCCCAGCGTGTCGCCGGCGCGGCGGGGCTCGCCCTGGAGCATGTCGTTCGCCAGGATCACCGGCGTGCGGAGATTGCCCAGGAGGTTGCGGATGCCGGTGCGGACCGGCTGCGGCACGACTTCCCGGTACCCGACCGCGACGGGCCGCAGCACCGCCCGGTCGATTCCCCGGTGCACCGAATACATGGTCCGGTTGAAGGGCTCGATCGGGTCATTGTTGAATTTGAATTCCGCCACCGCATCCGGATCGGCCGGGTCGGGGCGTTCGGCGCAGCCCGCCAGCAGCGGGAGCGCGAGCAGCACGAGGGCCAGGGCGGTCCGGGCCAGGCCGGGCGAGGTCGGAATCGTGATGCGCATCGGCGGCGAGGCCCTCTTGCGTTTGCGTAACGCAACAATAGGTCACAGTGAACCGCACGGAACCCCCAAGGGGTCCCCTGCCATGCCCAGCGAAGGTGGTGGCCATTATGGCCACCGGGGTGGCGCTGCAACGCCACAAACTGTATCCGGTCGCCCGGCTTGCGAAGACTTTGAACCGTGCACAGGTGGATGATGGACCAGACGATGCCCGACGCAGCCCAGCATTCCCTGTCGGGCTCCGCCCCCGGCACCCTGCAGCGCTGGCTGACCGGGCCGCGTTTCGGCGGGCTGCCGCCGCTGGCCGAACTGCCGCCGCCGGCCCTGTCCTTCGAATTCTTCCCCCCCAAGACCGATGCGCTGGAAGCCCAGCTCTGGTCCTGCATCCGGCGGCTGGAGCCGCTGGCGCCCCGCTTCGTCTCGGTCACCTACGGCGCCGGCGGCTCCACCCAGGCGCGCACCCATGCGACCGTCGCCCGTCTGGTGAAGGAGACCTCGCTGACCCCGGCGGCGCATCTGACCTGCGTCGCCGCCTCCCGCCGGGAGGTGGACGACGTCGCCCGGGCCTATTGGGAGGCCGGGGTGCGGCACATCGTCGCCCTGCGCGGCGACCCGCCGGCGGGGGTCGAGCGCTATGAGCCGCATCCGGAAGGCTATGCCTATGCCGCCGACCTGGTGGAGGGGCTCTCGCGCATCGCCCCCTTCGAGATCAGCGTCGCCGCCTATCCCGAGACTCACCCCTCGGCGCTCTCGACCGATCACGATCTGGACAACCTGAAGCGCAAGATCGATGCGGGCGCGACCCGCGCCATCACCCAGTACTTCTTCGACACCGACATCTACCTGCGCTTCCTCGACCGCTGCCTCGCGGCCGGGATCACCGTGCCGATCGTGCCCGGCATCATGCCGGTTTCGAACTTCACGCAGATGAAGAAATTCTCCGCCATGTGCGGCGCCGGCGTGCCGGACTGGATGGGCCGGCTGTTCGAGGGGCTGGAGGATGATGCCGAGACGCGCCGGATGGTGGCGGCGGTGGTCGCGGCCGAGCAGGTGCGGCTGCTGCAGGCCAACGGGGTGGATGAGTTCCACTTCTACACCCTGAACCGCCCGGACCTGGTCTTTGCCATCGCGCATATCCTGGGCGCACGGCCGGCCGGGACCGCCGCGGCCTGAGCGCGGGCCGGCGACGGCGATCCGTGTCCGGGGCTGAAGGCCGGTCCGCTGCCGGGCCTCGGATTGGGGGGCGGAACCGGCCGGTCCGGCTGGTCGAGCCGCGGGTGAGGCGGGCAGTTCCTCGACCGGCCCGCGGAGCCGGTCGTCGGGGCGTCCCTGCGCTGACCGAAGGCGCCGGCGCGGGGCGGGCTACTCGACCCTGATCCCCTCCGCCTGGATGATCGCCCCCAGCCGGGCCCGCTGGTCATGCCAGAAGGCATGGAACTCGGCCGGGGAACTGCCGACCGGAATCATCCCGAGCTCGCCCAGGCGCTTCACCGCGTTGGGGTCCCGCATGCCGGCGTGGGCCGCCTCCGCCAGCCGGGCGATGACCGGCTCCGGCGTGCCGGTGGGGGTGTAGAAGCCCAGCCAGTCCGCGATGTCGAAATCCGGGAAGCCCTGCTCCTGCACCGTCGGGATGTCCGGCAGGTTGGGCAGGCGCTCGGCGATGCTGACCGCGAGGCCGCGCAGCCGCCCCTCCAGCACCAGCGGCGTCGCCGAGGGCAGGGTGGAGAAGACGAATTCCGCATCGCCCGCGAGGATGCCGGCGATGGAGGCGGCGCCGCCGCGATAGGAGACATGGTTGGCCGAGAGACGCGCGCGGCGCAGCAGCAGCGCCGGCGCCAGATGCGTCATGGTGCCGACGCCCGAGGAGGCGAAGGGGATCCGCCCCGGCGCCGCCTGCAGCCGCGCCAGCAGGCCCGCCAGGTCCTTCGCCGGATGGTCGGCGCGCACCACGCAGAGCAGGGGGGAGCGCACCATCTGGCTGACGGGGCTGAGCGCCCTGGCGAAATCATAGGGCAGGCCCGGGATCAGCAGATGGTTGACCGACCCGCCGGCGGTATCCGCCAGCGTGGTGTAGCCGTCCGGCGCCGCCTGGGCGACGACCCCGGCCCCGACCGAGCCGCTGGCGCCCGCCCGGTTCTCCAGGACCAGCGGCTGGCCGAGCACCTGCTGCATGGCCGGCGCGGCGAGCCGCATCGGGATATCGGCGCCACCACCGGGCGGCCAGGAGATGACGACCCGCACGGGTCGGTTGGGCCAGCTTCCCTGGGCATGCGCAACGGCCGGCAGCGCGAGCGCGCCGCCGAGGAGCGGGCGGCGGCCGATCCGCAGGGTCATGAGGGCCTCCCATTGGTCTTGCCGCCATCCTGCCCTGTCGCCTGGCGCGCGGGAAAGCTTTGGCTTCGCCACCTGCGCCGGCCTAGGATGCCGGCAACGTCCAAAGGGAGAACGACCATGCGGCTGTCCGAGGAGCAGATCCGCCACTTCCATGACGAAGGCTGGCTCTTCCTGCCCGAGACCTTCACGCCGGAGGAGGTCGCTGTCCTGCGGGACGAGGCGGAGGCGATCTACCGCGACAACCGCCCCGAGATCTGGCGCGAGAAATCCGGCGCGCCGCGCACCGCCTTCGCCGCGCATACCTACAACGAGGCCTTCCGCCTGCTGGGCGCGCATCCTCGCCTGATCGAGCCGATCGAGCAGATCTTCGGCGAGAAGCTCTACATGCATCAGTTCAAGATCAACGCGAAGGCGGCCTTCACCGGCGATGTCTGGCAATGGCACCAGGATTACGGCACTTGGCTGCGCGATGACGGCATGCCGGAGCCGCGCGCCATGAACATCGCGGTCTTCCTCGACGAGGTGATGCCGATCAACGGCCCGCTCATGCTCATCCCGCGCAGCCAGGCGCATGGCAACCTGGAGGCGGGGCATGATGTCAGCACCACCTCCTACCCGCTTTGGACGCTGGACGAGGCGGTGGTGACGAAGCTGGTGGAGGAGGGCGGGATCGTCGCCCCCACCGGAAAGCCGGGCGGCGTGCTGATGTTCCACGGCAATCTGGTGCATGGCTCGGCGCCGAATATCACGCCCTTTCCTCGCAAGATCGTGTACCTGACGCTCAACGCCGTTTCGAACCACATCCGCAAGCCGACCCGGCCGGAATGGATCGCGCATACCGATTTCACTCCGATCCAGCCGGTGCCGGATGACGCGCTGACGCACTATGCGCGGCGCTACCGGCAGGCGGCGGAGTAGGGCCAAGCCGGCAGGGGCGGCGCGATGGCCGGACCCGATCCGGCCATCCTGCCGCGCATCGCCACCGGCGAGACGCCCCGCCCGGGCCGGGCGTGATGCGGAGCGGCCAAGAGACTCGCCCTTCGTCACCCGCCGGACCACATCGCGGGCAGGAGGATGCGCGCCGTGCGGTCCGGCCTGTCGTCTGGATGATTCCGGGACGGCGCCTGAGTGGGTCCACTCAGCCCCGCTGGTGCTCCTTGGTTTTCGCGCAGCGTCTCGCTCCCGGGCGTTCACGCCCGTCCGCGGTCTGCTCTACCGCCGGCGCTCGACCCCGATGGGCAGGGTGGCGAGCCGTGCCATCTCCCCGCCGCTGAAGAGCGTGGGGTCCGCCAGATAGGCCTCCGCCATCGGCAGCGCATCCACGCCCCAGAACAGCTCCGCCCCGATCCGCAGGGTCGGCACGCCAAAGACACCCGCGGCGACGGCCGCCTCGGTCGCCGCGCGCAGCCCTTCCCGGGCATTGCGCGCGGCGACCACCGCCTCGTAATCCGCCACGCCGAGCCGGCCGCAGAGCGCGGCGAATTCCTGCGGGTCGCTGGCGTCGCGCCCGTCCCGCCAGATGAACTCGAAGGCCGAGCGCACCGTCGCCGGCGTAGCGCCGAGCGCGGTCAGCAGCCGCTGCACCTCCAGCGACCGGAAGGGGTGGCGCGGCGGGAAGCGCATCGGCACCCCGGCGCGCCCGGCCAGGAACTGGCTCAGCCGGTAGGTGTGCAGCCGCTTCGGCGGCAGCTCCGCCGGCCCGACCGTGCCCCAATGTGCCAGCACCGCGCCGAGCACGACGGGGCACAGCGTGACCGGATGCCGCGCCGCCAGCGCCTCCACCGCCGGCAGGGCGATCCAGGAGAAGGGCGACACGGTGTCGAAATACCAGGTGATCGCCGGCCTGTCGCTCATGGCGCCTGTCTCCCCCTCCCGCGGGCCGATCCGGGCCGCCTTGCCCGAGGCGCCTTGGTCATGGCTCGCTCAGCCCCGCCACAGCCTTGCGTAGATCGGCCGCAGCAGGAAGGGCGAGATGAACATCGGCACCTGGCTCAGCGCGAAGAAGAGCAGCACGCCGGGGTCGGTTGCCGCCGGCAGCACCGCCAGGAAGATCGCCTGGTTGCGGGTTCCCGCCAGCATCCCGGCCGCGAGTGCAATGCGCCGCCCAAGTGGCAGCAACGCCAGAGCCGTCATGGCATTGAGGCCGAGATTCCCCGCCAGGGCCAGCCCGATGCCCCCCAGCACCCAGAGCGGATCGGCCAGCAGCCGCGCCTGCACGCCATCCATGACGCCGAAGGCGAAGACCACCAGGACCAGCACCACCAGGCCATCCAGGGCCGTGCCCGCCCGCGTCATCCGCGCCGGGCCCGCCACCTGGCGAATCAGCGCCGCCAGCAGCGCCGGCAGCCCGACGATCAGTAGCAGCCGCAGCATCAGCCCGGGGATGGAGATGGCAAGGTCGAGGCCAAGCAGCCCAAGGGCGAGCGGCGGGGCGGTGAAGGGCAGCAGCGCGGTGGTCGCGACCGAGACCACGAGGCTGATCTCCGCATCGAGCGCGAGCATCCGCGCGAGGGCCGGGGCGGAGACCGCGGCGCAGGCGGAGGCGCCGAGCACCAGCCCGGCGCCGAGCGGCCCGTCCAGCCCCACCGCCTGCATCACCGCGAAGGCCATCAGCGGACAGGCCAGCAGCACCCAGGCCGAAAGGCCGAGCACCAGCAGCGGCCGCCGCAGCCAGGCCACCACCTGCGCGGGCTCGATCCGGAGCAGCACCAGCGTCATCAGCAAGGCGACGGCCGGCGTCACGACCGGCCGCAGGGCCTCGGCCAGCGGCGCGATGGCGATGCCGAGGAATATGCTGGTGGCCAGCAGGACGGTGCCGTGCCGGGCTGACCAGGCGAGGACGCGGGGGATGCGGGACAGGGGGCAGCCGAAGCGGTTGGAGGAGTTCGCTTCCCGTTCTATATCGACTGCCGTGCGCACACCATTCCTCTCCCTCGCCCTGCTCCTCCTCGCCGGCGCCCCCGCCATGGCCAGCCAGTGTTCCCTGCCGCCACGGCCCGGGATCGACTGGCGGCGCTGCCTGCTGGAGTCGCGCGACTTCAGCGGCGCCGACCTGACGGGCGCGGTGCTGCGCGATGCCTCGCTCACCCGCAGCACCCTCTCGGAGGCGCAGTTGCAGGGCGTGGATGGGCGCAGTGCCCGCTTCGTCGCCGCCGACCTGCGCGGCGCGGATCTGTCGAAGGCGGTGCTGCTTTCCGCCGACCTGACCCGCGCCAACCTGGCCGGTGCCAAGCTGGCCGGTGCCGACCTGCGGCGGGCGCGCTTCTTCAGCGCCGATCTGCGCGGCGCCGACCTGACCGAGGCGCAACTGGACGGCGCGGATTTCCTCTACGCCACGCTGGAGGGGGCACGCTGGACCGACGGGACCCGCATCTGCGGGCCGGGCTCGATCGGCTCCTGCCAATGAGCGTCGCCGCCCCCCAGCCCGACTACATCACCCGGCTGAATGCCGAGCAGCGGGAGGCGGTCGAGACCCTGGACGGCCCGCTGCTGGTGCTGGCCGGCGCCGGCACCGGCAAGACGCGGGTGCTGACCACCCGCTTCGCGCATCTGCTGATGACGCAGCGCGCCTTCCCGGGACAGGTCCTGGCCGTGACCTTCACCAACAAGGCCGCGCGGGAGATGCGGGAGAGGGTCTCCGCCATCATCCAGCGCCCGGTGGAGGGGCTCTGGCTCGGCACCTTCCATGCCCTATGCGCGCGCATGCTGCGGCGGCATGCGGAGCTGGTCGGGCTGACCAGTGCCTTCACCATCCTCGACACCGACGACCAGATGCGCCTGCTGAAGCAGGTGATGGATGCGGCGGGGATCGACGCCAAGCGCTGGCCGGCGCAGGGGCTGATGGCGGCGATCCAGCGCTGGAAGGATCGCGGCCTGGTGCCGGACCGGGTGACGCCGGCGGAGGACACGGACTATGCCGGCGGGCGGGCGCGCGCGCTCTATGCCGCCTACCAGGACCGGCTGAAGGACCTCAACTGCGCCGATTTCGGCGACCTGATGCTGCACATGGTGGAGATCCTGCGCAGCCATCCGGAGGTGCTGGCCGACTGGCATCGGCGCTTCCGCTACATCCTGGTGGACGAGTACCAGGACACCAACCTGGTGCAGTATCTCTGGCTGCGGCTGCTGGCGCAGGGCCACCGGAACATCTGCTGCGTCGGCGACGACGACCAGTCGATCTATTCCTGGCGCGGCGCCGAGATCGAGAACATCCTCCGCTTCGAGAAGGACTTCCCGAACGCCAAGGTCGTGCGGCTGGAGAGCAACTACCGCTCCACCCGCCCGATCCTCGCCGCCGCCAGCGGCCTGATCGCGCACAACACCGGCCGTCTCGGCAAGACGCTGCGGGCCGGGCGCAACGACGCCGAGGGGGAGAAGGTGCGCGTCGTCTCGCTCTGGGACAGCGAGGAAGAGGCGCGTATGGTGGGCGAACGGATCGAGGCGGCGCAGCGCAGCGGCCATCCGCTGGCGGAGATCGCCATCCTGGTCCGCGCCGGCTTCCAGACCCGCGCCTTCGAGGAGCGGCTGATCACCCTCGGCGTGCCCTATCGCGTGGTCGGCGGGCTGAAATTCTACGAGCGCGCTGAGATCCGCGACGCCATGGCCTATCTGCGCGTGCTCGCGCAGCCCTCGGACGACCTGGCCTTCGAGCGCATCGTGAATGTCCCGAAGCGGGGCCTCGGCGACACCGCGCTGCGCAAGATGCATGAGATCGCCCGGGCCGAGCGCATCCCGCTGAGCATCGCCGCGGGCAAGCTGGTCCAGTCCGGCGGCCTCGCGGGTAAGGCGCGCGCCGCGCTGTCCGAACTGCTGCACGGCTTCGCCCGCTGGCGGGAGGGGCTGCAGCGCGAGGGTCATGTCGTCACCGCCGCGACCCTGCTGGACGAGACCGGCTACACGGAGATGTGGAAGCAGGACAAGTCGCCCGAGGCGCCGGGGCGGCTCGAGAACCTGAAGGAGTTCATCCGCGCCCTGGGCGAGTTCGAGAACCTCAACGGCTTCCTCGAGCATGTCGCGCTGGTCATGGAGAATGACGAGAACGCGCAGGGCGACCGGCTCTCGCTGATGACGCTGCACGCGGCGAAGGGGCTGGAATTCGACATGGTCTTCCTGCCGGGCTGGGAGGAAGGGCTGTTCCCCCACAGCCGCGCGATGGAGGAGGGCGGCGAGCGCGGCCTGGAGGAGGAGCGGCGCCTCGCCTATGTCGGCCTCACCCGCGCGCGCAAGCTGGCGATCGTCTCCTGCGCCGCCAATCGCCGCGTCTATGGCAACTGGTCCAGCTCCATCCCGTCGCGCTTCCTGGACGAGCTGCCCGTCGAGCACATCCAGCGCGAGGGCAGCGCCGGCATGGCGCGCAACCGCGTGGTGGACATGCCGAGCGTCTTCACCGGCACCGGCGGGCTGATGGCCCGCAAGCCCCGCACCATCGAGGCCGGAGCCTGGGAGGTGCAGGCCAGGCCCGCGCATGCCCAGCCGCTCCGCATTGGGGAGCGGGTGTTCCACAAGAAATTCGGCTATGGCCGCGTCACCGCGGTCGAGGACAACAGGGTGGACGTGGACTTCGAGAAATCCGATCCCAAGCGCGTGCTGGACAGCTTCCTGGAGCGCGTGTCGTGAGCGGGGAACCGTCCGCTGGCCGCGAAGGCCTGAATCGGCCGGCCGCCGCACAGGACTGGCCGACCCCGCTCTCGCGCCGCCGGGTGGAGCCGCTGGAACTGCTGGCGATCGAGCATCTGCCGGAGGAGGCGGTGCCCGCCTTCGAGGCGGCGCTGCAGACCGTCTGCGTCACCGTCGCCTATTTCCGCGACGAGCCCACGGATACCTGGCGGGTGGAGGGCGTGCGCGAGGCCGGCTGGGGCGAGGATGAGCTGACCGGCGCGCTCGCGCTGGCCGCCGCCGTCTCGGGCATCGAGCCGCCGGCCCTGCAGGTCGGGCCGATCGAGGCCGAGGGCTGGCTGGCCCGCACCGTCGAGAGCTTCCCCGAGGCGCCGATCGGCCGCCGCTTCCTCGTGCGGCCGACCCATGTGCCGAACCCGGTCACCCATGGCCGGATCGTGCTGCGGCTGGATGCCGGCCTGGCCTTCGGCAGCGGCGAGCATGCCTCGACGCAAGGCTGCCTGCGCGCCTTCGAGGCGATAGCGCACCGCAAGCCGCGGCGCGTGCTGGATCTCGGCACCGGCTCGGCCATCCTGGCGATCGCTGCCGCCAAGGCGCTGCGCCGCCCGGTGCTGGCGACCGATATCGAGCCCTGGTCGGTCCGCGTCGCCGCCGACAATGCGGTGCTGAACGGCGTGCAGCGCCTGGTCGCGGCGCGGCTGGCGGATGGCTGGCGGCATCGGGTGGTGCGCTCGCGCCGCTTCGACCTGATCTTCGCCAATATCCTGGCCCGCCCGCTCTGCGCCATGGCGCGCGACCTGGCGGATCATCTGGAGCGGGGTGGCACCGCGATCCTGGCCGGGCTTCTCGGCACCCAGGCGCGCATGGTGCTGGCGGCGCATCGCCGGCAGGGGCTGCGGCTGGAACGGCGGATCGATGTCGGGCCCTGGACGACGCTGGTGCTACGGCAGGGCGGCGGATAGAGCGGATCGCGGAGGGGCGTGAACGCTCCGCAGCGTGAATCCGCTCTACAAACAGCGGTCTACAGCGGATCACGGGGGGGCGTGACCCCCCCGCAGCGTGAATCTGCTCTACAAATAGCGCCCTACGCCATCGCCACCCGCGGCGGCCGCGCCATCCAGTTCATCGCGCTCGCCGCGATCCCCACCCCGATCATCACTGGCCAGAAGGCCTGGTAGCTCCCGGCCGTCTCCAGCAGCACCGCGCCCGCGGCGGCGCCGAGGAAGCCGCCGAGCTGGTGGCTCAGGAAGCACACGCCATAGAGCGCGCCGAGATCCACCACGCCGAAGCGGCGGGCGATGGCGGCGCTGGTCAGCGGGATGGTGCCCAGCCAGACGAAGCCCATCACCGCGGCGAAGACCAGCGTCCCCGCATAGCTCGGCGTGGTGAAGGCGAAGCAGGCGATCGCCACCGTCCGCAGCGCGTAGATCCAGCCCAGCGCCAGTTCCGGCCGCATGGTGTTGCTGACGCGCCCGCACAGCCAGCTGCCGGGGATGTTGAACAGCCCCACCGTCATCAGCGCCATGGCGCCGAGCTCCGCCGGCATGCCGCAGAGGCTCAGATGGCTCGGCAGGTGCATGGTGAGGAAGGCGAGCTGGAAGCCGCAGGCGAAGAAGCCCCCGGTCAGCAGCGCATAGTCCCGGTCCGCCAGCGCCCGCCGCGCCAGGGCCGGCAGGCCGGCAAGGCCGGTCGCCTTCTGGCCCGGCCCCTGCTGCGGCGCCCGCCACTCGATCCCCCGCGCGATCGGCACGATCACCAGCAGGCTCAGGCCCAGGATGCCGAGCGTCGCGACGGCGCCGACATTGCCGATCAGGCTCTGGGCCAGCGGCACCATCGCCGCCTGGCCGAGCGAGCCGCCGGCCGAGGCGAGGCCGATCATCTCCCCGCGCTTCTCCGGCGGCACCGCGCGGCCGACCGCCGCCAGCGCCGCGCCGGTGCCGCAGCAGGACACGCCGATGCCGGTCAGGAGGCCGATGCCGAGCAGGATGGCCGGCGCCGCGGTCCAGAGCGCCGGCAGCCCGACGCCGGCCGCCAGCAGCAGCGCGCCCGTGGCCATGACCCGGCCGGCGCCATAGCGGTCCGCGAGCGCGCCGGTGACGGGCTGGGAGACGCCCCAGACCAGGTTGTGGATGGCGACCGCGGAGCCGAGCACAGCGGGCGAGATGCCGGCCTCCGCCGAAAGCGGCAGGAGGAAGAGGCCGAAGGTCTGCCGCATGCCCAGCGCAAGGCTGATCGAGGCGGCGGCGGCGGCGACGATGGTCCAGACGGCGGGGCGCATGCGCCGATGAGACGGGAGCGCCCCGCCCGCAACAAGCGCGCGGCACGCCGACCCTGCCATGCTTGGCGGGGATATCTGCCGCCGTCCCGTGCCAGGCCGGCAGGGCGCCGGGGGGAGGCCAGCGATGGCCAGCCTGCCGCCCACGGTGGGCCGGGTCGCGCCGCCGCCCCGCCCCTGCTGGTTCAGGCCGGGCGCGGCACCGCGATGCCGGCCGGGCGCTGCGCCGGGCGCGGTTCGGGCTCGGGAGTCGGCTCGACCTGGTCGGTCATGCGGTCGATCTCGCCGCGCGTCAGGCCGATATCCGCCAACTCGCGGTCGCTCAGGGAGGCCAGCTCCGCCCGGATGCGGGCGCGGCGAACCCAGCCGAACAGAGCGTCACCGAGGCGGGCGAGGGCGCGTTCGGCCGCCCGGGTCAGTGCCGCCTGGCGGGCCTCGGCGGCCTCGAGGCGCAGGGCGCGCGCGCGCTCCAGCTCCGGGGTGGTCGGAAGGGGCAGGAGGTAGGCGGCTTCCGCGCGGGTGAGACGGGCATCCATGGTTCGTTGTTCCAGACAGGCTCTGCCGGGGTGGCCCGGCACCGTGGGCGGCCGATCGCCGCCTTCGCAGGTGCAACATAGGTAGGCGGCCGCAGCGGCGGGCGCGCTCAGCCGGCAGCCGAGCCATGCATGAAGAACATGATATTCCGTGGGTGCGTGCGTTCCTGGTTAAGCTCTGCCGCCCTTCCGCCATGGGCCGAATCCGGCGAGACTCCGCCCTCTCACCCGCCCTGCCGCTTTCCAGCACAAGGAATTCTCGATGACGCCTGCCGAACGCCTCGCCGCGCTGCGCGCCGCCCTTGCGACGGCCGGGGTCCAGGGCTTCCTGGTCCCGCGCGCCGATGAGCATCTCGGCGAATACGTCCCGCCCTCTGGCGAGCGGCTGGCCTGGCTGACCGGCTTCACCGGCAGCGCGGGCATGGCCGTCGTGCTGCCGGACCGCGCCGCGCTCTTCACCGATGGCCGCTACACCACCCAGGCGCAGCAGCAGCTCGACCCCACGCTGTGGGAGTTGCGGCACATCGTGGAGCAGCCCGCGGCGGACTGGCTGAAGCAGCACGCCGCGGGGCAGCGCATCGGCTACGACCCCTGGCTGCATCCGGAGGCGGCGCTGAAGCGGCTGGAGCCATCGGGCGTCACCCTGGTTCCCCTGCCCAGCAACCCGCTGGACGCCCTCTGGGCCGACCGCCCGGCCGCGCCTGCCGCGCCCGCCATACCGCACCCGCTGCAGTATGCGGGCCTGTCGGCGGAGGAAAAGCGCGGCGCGGCGGCGACGCTGCTGCAGGAAGCCGGGGAGGATGCGGCGGTGCTGGCGGATAGCCATTCCCTGGCCTGGCTGTTCAACATCCGGGGCGGCGACCTGGCGCATACCCCGCTCGCCCTCGGCTTCGGCCTGCTGCGCGCCGATGGTTCGGCCGAGCTCTTCATGGAGCCGGGCAAGGTGCCGCCCGGGACGCGGACGCATCTCGGCAATGCGGTGACCGTCCGCCCCCGCGCCGAACTGGCTGCGGCGCTGGAGGCGCTGAAGGGCCGCAGGGTGCGCGTCGATCCGGAGGCGACGCCCGCCTGGTTCGCCGAGCGGCTGCGCGCGGCCGGCGCGGCCGTGACTGCCGGCGAGGATCCGGTGCGGCTGCCGCGCGCCTGCAAGAACCCGGTGGAGCAGGAGGGGGCGCGCGCCGCGCACCGCCGGGATGCGGTGGCGATGGCCCGCTTCCTCGCCTGGTTCGCCACCGCGGCACCCGCGGGCCGCGAGACCGAGCGCAGCGCCGCCGAGCGGCTGCTGGCCTTCCGGCGGGAAGTGCCGCTGTTCCGTGCCGAGAGCTTCCCGGCCATCAGCGGCGCCGGGGAGCATGGCGCCGTCATCCACTACCGCGCGACGGAGGCGAGCGACCGGCCGATCCGCCCGGAGGAGTGCTACCTGATCGACAGCGGCGGGCAGTATCTGAACGGCACCACGGATATCACCCGCACCCTCTGGACCGGGCCTGGCCCCGCCCCGGCGGCGCTGCGGGAGCGCTATACCCGCGTGTTGCAGGGTCATATCGCGCTGGCGACGCTGCGCTTCCCGAAGGGCGTCGCCGGGCCGCATATCGATGCTTTCGCGCGGCGCGCTTTGTGGGAGGTCGGGCTCGACTACGACCATGGCACGGGCCATGGCGTCGGCAGCTTCCTCTCGGTGCATGAGGGACCCGCTGCCTTCAGCCGGGCGGCCAAGCCGGTGCCGCTGGCTCCGGGCATGATCCTTTCGGACGAACCGGGCTACTACCTGCCGGGGCAGTACGGCATCCGGATCGAGAACCTGCTGCTGGTGCGGGAGGCCGAGCAGCGGCCGGACCAGGTGAAGCCTTTCCTGGAATTCGAGACGCTGACCCTCGCGCCCTATGACCGCAACCTGATCAAGGTGGCGGTGCTCTCCCCGGCCGAGCGGGCATGGGTGGATGCTTACCAGGCGCGTGTACTGGCGGAGGTTGGGCCGGCCTGCGATTCGGCAACGGCGGCTTGGCTGCGCGGGGCCTGCGCGCCGCTCGGCTGAGGCGGCTCGGCGCGCCCCGAGCAGCAGGAAGTTCAGGCCGGCGCCGCCGTCGCGCCAGCGCTTTGCCACCGGCAGGACCGACCCGCCGGGAATGAAAACCAGGCGGGACCTTCAACCCGGCGCCGCTTTCTGTTCAGATCGTCCCTGCCGCCGCGCCCTCTGCGAAGCCGCGCAGATGCGCGGCGATCACCTCGCCCACCGCATCCACCGCCGCGCGCTGCGGGAAGCGCGTGCGCCAGGCGATGCGCACCGTCCGCCCCGTCCGCGCCGCCAGCGGCCGCAGCACGATTCCCGAATCCTGCGCAGCGCCGGCTGCGAGCCCCGGAATCAAGGTCGTCCCGTAGCCGGCAGCGACCATGTTGAGCAGCGTCGAGAGGCTCGCCGCGCGCAGCGTGCCGCCCAGCGCCCCACTTCGCCCACAGGCCGCCAATGCCTGGTCCCGCAGGCAATGCCCGTCCGCCAGCACCAGGATGTCCTCCGCGAGATCCTCTTCCGCCACCACCTCGCGGGCGACGAGCGGATGCTCGGGCGGTAGCGCGGCCAGGAAGGGCTCGGCGAACAGAGGCCGGCTGGTGAGATCAGGCCCATCCACCTCGGTTGCCAGCAGGGCGGCATCCAGCTCATGCGCGCGCAGCCGTTCGAGCAGCGCCGCGGTCTGGTCCTCCCACGGCTCCACCTCGAGCGTGGGCAGTGCCTCGCGCAACGGTGCGAAGACCAGCGGCAGCAGGTAGGGCGCCAGCGTCGGGATGATGCCGAGCCGGAAGCGCCCCGAGAGCGGGTCGCGCAGATTGCGCGCCACGGCGAGGATCGCATCCGCCTCGGCTACCGCGGCGCGGACATGGCCGATCAGACGCTCGCAGGCAGCGGTTGGCGCAACCGCCTTGCTGGTCCGCTCGAAGAGCGCAACGCCGAGCAGTTCCTCGAGCTTGCGGACCTGCACCGAGAGTGTCGGCTGGCTGATGCCGCAGGCCTCGGCGGCACGGCCGAAATGCCCGTGCTCGGCGACCGCCAGCAGGTAGCGTAGGTCCCGGAGATTCATCGGGTCAGCGCGCCTGTCCTTATAGCCAAGGTCTATCACCGGGATCGACAGCAGGGGCTTCCTTCTATCTTCCCGAGCCTGCTAGCCTTGCGCAAGACCACCCGCCAGAGGGGGCAAAGGCAGGACCCGGCGTCTGACCACATGCGCCGGCATGCCGCCGCCAGGGGCCGAACAGCCTCGGCGCCGGCCGGATCGATCACCGCAGCCTAGAGGGGAGGGAAAGATGGACACGAATACGGCCACGAGCGTTGGCAAGTGCCCGGTGGCGCACGCGGCCCCCAGGCAGAGGAGGTCGAATCGGGACTGGTGGCCGAACGCGCTGAACCTCGGGATCCTCCATCAGCGCTCCGAGCTGTCGAACCCGATGCCGAAGGGGTTCAACTACGCCGAGGAGTTCAAGAAGCTCGATCTCGATGCCCTGCGGAAGGACGTCTTCGCGCTGATGAAGACCTCGCAGGACTGGTGGCCGGCGGATTACGGCCATTACGGCCCGCTCTTCATCCGCATGGCCTGGCACAGCGCCGGCACCTACCGCACCGGTGACGGCCGCGGCGGCGCGGGCGCCGGCACCCTCCGCTTCGCGCCACTGAACAGCTGGCCCGACAACGGGAACCTCGACAAGGCGGTGCGGCTGCTCTGGCCGGTCAAGAAGAAGTACGGGAACAGGATCTCCTGGGCCGACCTCATCATCTTCGCGGGCAATTGCGCGATCGAGTCGATGGGGCTCAAGCCCTTCGGCTTCGCGGGCGGCCGTGTGGATGTCTGGGAGCCGGGCGAGGACATCTACTGGGGTTCCGAGGACACCTGGCTCGGCGACAAGCGCTACACGGGCGAGCGCGATCTCGAGGCGCCGCTTGCCGCGGTCCAGATGGGCCTCATTTACGTGAACCCGGAAGGGCCGAACGGCAAGCCGGACCCGCTCGCCTCGGCGAAGGACATCCGCGAGACCTTCGCGCGCATGGCCATGAACGACGAGGAGACCGTCGCGCTGATCGCCGGCGGGCACACCTTCGGCAAGTGCCATGGCGCCGGCGAAGCGAAGCATGTCGGCCGCGAGCCGGAGGGTGCCGAGATCGAGGAGATGGGCCTTGGCTGGAAGTGCAGCTTCGGCAACGGCCACGGCATCCACACGATCACCAGCGGCCTCGAGGGCGCCTGGACCAACAATCCGACCAAATGGGACAACGGCTACTTCGACAACCTGTTCAAGTACGACTGGAAACTGACGAAGAGCCCGGCCGGCGCCTGGCAGTGGACGCCGACCGATCCCGCCGCAAAGGACGACGTGCCGGACGCGCATGACCCCGCGAAGCGGCATGCGCCGATGATGACGACGGCCGACATGGCGCTGAAGGTGGACCCCATCTACGCGCCGATCTCGAAGCGCTTCCACGAGAACCCGGACCAGCTCGCGGAGGCCTTTGCGCGGGCTTGGTTCAAGCTGACGCATCGCGACATGGGGCCGAAGGCCCGCTATCTCGGCCCCGAGGTCCCGGCGGAGGATCTGCTGTGGCAGGACCCGATCCCGCCGGTCACCCATGAGCTGATCGACGCGGAGGACATCCGCGCGCTCAAGGCCCGGATCCTCGCCTCGGGGCTGCCCGTGTCGCAGCTCGTCGCCACCGCCTGGGCTGCGGCCTCGAGCTTCCGCGGCTCCGACAAGCGCGGCGGGGCGAATGGCGCGCGCATCCGCCTCGCCCCGCAGAAGGATTGGGAGGTGAACCAGCCGGCGCAGCTGGCCAAAGTGCTGGCGACGCTCGAAGGCATCCAGAAGGAGTTCGATGCCGCGCAATCCGGCGGGAAGCGGGTCTCGCTCGCCGATCTGATCGTTCTCGCCGGTTGCGCCGGGGTGGAGCAGGCGGCGCGGAAGGCCGGCATCGAGGTGGAGGTTCCCTTCACCCCGGGCCGGACCGACGCCTCGGCGGAGCAGACCGACGCCGAGTCCTTCGAGGTGCTCGAGCCGATCGCGGACGGCTTCCGCAACTACCTGAAGTCCAACTACAGCAGCCCGCCCGAGGAGCTGCTGGTGGACCGGGCGCAGCAGCTGATGCTGACCGCGCCGGAGATGACGGTACTGATCGGCGGCCTGCGCGTGCTGGACGTCAATGTCGGGGGCGCGCAGCACGGCGTCTTCACGAAGCGGCCCGGGGCGCTCACCAACGACTTCTTCGTCAACCTTCTCGACATGGGCACGGTCTGGAAGAAGGCGGAGAACGCGGAGGGCGTCTATGAGGGCCGCGACCGCGCGACGGGCGCACCGAGGTGGACCGGTACGCGCGTGGACCTGGTCTTCGGTTCGAACACCCTGCTCCGGGCCCTTTCGGAGCTCTATGGCAGCGACGACTCGCAGGAGAAGTTCGTGCGTGACTTCGTGGCGGCCTGGAACAAGGTGATGAACCTGGATCGCTTCGACCTCGCCAGGGGCTGATACGGGAGCGTCAGGACGCAGCTGAAGCCCGGCTGTGTCCTGACGGCCGCTCCGGGCCGGACCGCAGCGGGGCATGCCGGCAGTGGCCCGGAATGCCGGGCGGGACTGGCGGGACCCGAAGGTGCCCTCGGTCCCGCTGCCGATGGCGCTGGGTATGCGCCGCAACGGTCAGAAGGTGCTGCCGGCAAGGGAGAGCAGCAGGTCGGGTCCGGGAAAATGCGGATGGAATGCCATACCGGCCCGCATCAACCTGGACTGCATCGACCCTGGGCGCCTCAGGCCGCAGACATGCGCCGGCATGTCTGCGGGGCCGTATCAGACGTGCTGCCCGCCATTCACGTGGATCTCGGCGCCGTTCACATAGGACGACGCATCCGTGCACAGGAAGTAGATCGCCTTCGCCACCTCGGCCGGCTTGCCGAGGCGCCGCATCGGGATCTGCTCCTCGACGATCTTCTCCGTTCCCGGCGAGAGGATGGAGGTGTCGATCTCCCCCGGGCTCAGCGCATTCACCCGGATGCCGAGCGGCCCGAAATCATGCGCCATCTCCCGCGTCAGCGCCATCAGTGCCGCCTTGGAGGTGGCATAGGCCGCGCCGGCGAAGGGGTGCACCCGGCTGCCGGCGATGCTGGTCACGTTCACCACCGCGCCCTGGGTCCGCTGCAACTCCTCGATCAGCCCGCGCGCCAGCATGATCGAGGAGAAGAAATTCACCTGGAACACCCATTTCCAGTCCTCCAGCGCCGTCTGGATGGTGCCCATGCGGCTGCCGCCCGGACCTTTCGGCGAAATGCCGGCATTGTTCACCAGCGCATCCAGCCGCCCGCCCTCCGGCTCCAGCCTCTGGCGGATCTCCCCGATCGCCCGCAGCGTGTCCTCGGCGCTGGAGAGGTCGGCCTGGATATGGTCTTCTGGCCCCATGGCCCAGGGGCATTCCTCCGGGAAGGGATGGCGTGAGACGGTGATGACGCGCCAGCCGGCGGCCGAGAACACCTTCACGGTGGCATGGCCGATGCCGCGCGAGGCGCCGGTCAGCAGCAGCACCCGGCGCGCCTGGTTGGACAGGCGGCGGTCCGCGGCGGGGGGCATCGGCATGGTGGTCTCCTGGATCCGGCCGGGCTGGGCGGCCGGCGCAGGCTAGCCCCGGACGGCCTCCCCCGCCAGCAGGGGCCGGCGGGCGGCGATGAACTCCTCCACCGCGGCGAGGTAGCGGGTGCAATCCGCCTCGGCTACGGGGAGGGAGAGGGCGGCCATGCCCCGCCGGGCGAGATAGATGCCGGTGGCCAGCATGTCGAAGAAGAAGAGCTCCCGCAGCTTGTCCTCCGCCGGGCTCGCCTTGTAGGGCGCGGTCACGGGCCCTTCGCGGAAATGCACGTTCAGCATGGAGCCGCGGCCGGTGAAATGCATGGGGACGCCGGCGCGGGCGCAGGCGGCGTTCAGCCCCTCCCGCAGCCTCTCGCCGCGCGCATAGAGCGCCTCGGCCGCGGCGGTGTCGAAGATCTCGCCCATGGCGACGCAGCCGGCGGCCATGGACCAGACATTGTTGTTGAAGGTGCCGGCATGCGGCAGCGCCCCCGGCCGGTGACCGTCGAAGACCGCCATGATGTCGGCGCGCCCGCCGAAGGCGCCGAAGCTCATCCCGCCCGCCATGTATTTGCCGAGGGTGGTCAGGTCCGGCGTCACGCCCGTCATCTGCTGCAGCCCGCCCGGGCCGTGGCGGCTGGTCATCACCTCGTCGAAGATTAGCACCGCGCCGGTCCGCCGCGTGGCCTCGCGCAGCGCCTGCAGGAACTCGACGCTTCCCGGGATGCAGCCGCCCGAGCCCAGCATCGGCTCGACCAGCACCGCCGCAAGCTGCTCGCCCTCGGCCAGGATGTCGCGCGTCGCGGCCGCCGGGTCGTTGTAGTCGGTGAAGGCGATCGGGATGGGGACGTTCACCGCGCTCTTCTCGGTGGCGAAGGTCAGCACGCCGCCGTGATAGCCGCCGCGCATGACCAGCGTCTTCACCCTGCCCGTGAAGCCGCGCGCCGCGGCCAGCGCCATCAGGTTGGCCTCGGTGCCGCTGTTGGTGAAGCGGACCATCTCGATCGAGGGAAACCGCCCGACGATCAGCCGCGCGAGCTGGCTCTCCTTCTCCCCCACCGCGGCCAGGTTGATACCGGCATCCAGCGCCGCCTTGACCGCATCCAGGATGCGCGTCTCGGAGTGGCCGAAGAGGCCGGCGGAATACTCGCCCAGCAGGTCCAGGTACTCGTTGCCATCGGCATCCCAGAGCCGGCAGCCCTCGCCCCGCACCATGGCGGTGGGGAAGGGGGTGTAGAAGAGCACCGTGCGGGTATTGCCGCCCGGCATCACCTCCCGTGCCCTGGCATGGATCGCGGCGCTCCGCGGGCGCTTCGCGGCATAGGCCTCGTGCGCCTCGGCCAGGGCGGTGTCGAGGTCGCTGTTGCGACGCAGGGCAGGCTCGTCGAGCGGGCTCATGGCGCGGTCTCCCGGAAGCAGGCGAAGGCTCGCGCGGCCCGCGGCAGGTCGTCAACGGTTGACGGGCCGGGCCGGCCGGCTTCCCCTCTTCCCCATGCGGGACGACTCCTTCGACGCGATCGTGGTGGGCGGGGGCCTGGTCGGGGCCGCCATCGCCTGGGGGCTGCAGCGCCAGGGGCTTGCCACTGCCCTGCTGGATGAGGGCGATGTCGCCTACCGGGCCAGCCGCGGCAATTTCGGCCTGGTCTGGGTGCAGTCCAAAGGCCTCGGCGCGCCCTGGTACCAGCGCTGGACCCGCGCCTCGGCCGGGGAATGGCCGGCGCTGGCCGAGGAGCTGGGCGCCCGCAGCGGGGAGGATCTCGGCCTGCGGCAGCCGGGCGGGGTGCATCTCTGCCTGTCCGAGGCGGAATTCGCCGACCGCGCGGCGCGCATGGAGCGGATGCAGCGCGAGGCCGGCAACTACCCCTACGCATACCGGATGATCGAGGCGCCGGAGCTGCGGGAGATGCTGCCCGGCCTCGGCCCGCGCGTCGTCGGCGCCTCCTGGACGCCCTATGACGGCCATGCCAACCCGTTGCGCCTGCTGCACGCGCTGCACCGCGCCTTCGTGGCGGCGGGCGGCGCCTATGTGCCAAATGCGAAGGTGGAGGAGGGGCATGCCGCCCCGCGCGACTTCGCCGTCACCGCCGGCGGCCGGCGCTTCGCGGCGCCACGCATCGTGCTGGCGGCGGGCCTCGGCAATGCCGAGCTCGCGCCGCGCTTCGGCCTTGCGGCCCCGGTCCGGCCGCAGCGCGGCCAGGTGCTGGTGACGGAGCGCGCGGCGGAACTGCTGCCGATGCCGACCACCACCATCCGCCAGACCCAGGAAGGCAGCCTGATGATGGGCGACAGCATGGAGGAGGTGGGCTTCGATCTCCGCCAGACGCCCGAGGTCATGCGCCAGATCGCCGAGCGCGCCGTGCTCTCCTTCCCCTGGATCGGCCAGCTGAACATCGTCCGCGCCTGGTCGGCGCTGCGCGTCATGGCCCCCGACGGCCTGCCAATCTACGACCAGTCCGCCCGCTTCCCGGGCGCCTTCACCGCCAATTGCCATTCCGGCGTGACGCTGGCCGGCGCGCATGCCCGGCTGCTGGCGCCGATGATCGCCGAGGGGGCGCTTGATCCCATGCTCGATCCCTTCACCGCGGGGCGCTTCGATGTTCGCGCTGCGTCCTGACCGGTTCCGGCCGGCATCCGCCGCCGGCGGGGCCGGGCAGCGCAGGGGCACGCCCGATGCGCGCACCGGGCCCACCGCGACCGTCGAGGTCTTCGTGGACGGCATCCCGGTCCGCGTGCCGGAAGGCGCTTCGGCCGCCGCCGCGGTGCTGCTGGCCGGCAGCCCGCTGATCCGGGAGACGCCGGTCACCGGCGCGCCGCGCCTGCCCTATTGCCTGATGGGGGTCTGCTTCGACTGCCTGGCCGAGATCGACGGCATCGCCAATCGGCAGGCCTGCATGGTGCCGGCCGTGCCCGGCATGCGCATCGCGCCGCAGCGCGGCGCGCGGGTGGCCTTCCGGTCATGAGCTGCGACCTCGCCATCATCGGCGCCGGCCCGGCCGGCATGGCGGCGGCGGTGGAGGCCGTGGATCTCGGCCTCTCGGTCGCCGTCATCGACGAGAATCCCGCCCCGGGCGGCCAGATCTTCCGCGGGCTGGAGGGAGCCGCGGGCGATGCGGCGCTCGGCGCCGATTACGCCGCCGGCCTGCCGCTGCTCCGCGCCTTCCGCGCGCTCCGCATCGGCTACCGCCCGGCCACCACGCTCTGGCATCTCGAGCCGGAGGAGGGCGTGCTCTCCCTGCTCGCGGCCGGCACCACCTCGGAACTCACGGCCGGCCGCGTGCTGCTGGCGACCGGCGCGCAGGAGCGCCCGGTGCCGATCCCCGGCTGGACCCTGCCCGGCGTCATGACCGCGGGCGCGGCGCAGATCCTGCTGAAGACTGCGGGGGCGGTCCCGAAGGGCCGGACGGTGCTGGCGGGGCAGGGACCATTGCTCTGGCTGCTCGCCGCGCAGCTCGCCCGCGCCGGCGCGCCGCCCGCGCTGATCCTCGAGACCAGGCCGAAGGGCCGGCTGGCCGAGGCGCTCAGGGCGGGCGGGCTGCTGGCCGGGGCGCCGCTGCTGGCCAAGGGCCTGGCCCTGCTGGCGAAGACGCGGCGGATTCCGCGCCTGCGCGCCGTCACCGGCCTGCACGCCGAGGGCACCGGCCACGTCCGGCGCGTGCTCTGGGATGGCGGCGCCACCGAATGCGACACGCTGCTGCTGCATGAGGGCGTGGTGCCCGCCACCCATATCCCGCTCGCCCTCGGCCTGGAGCATGACTGGGACGAGGCCCAGCGCTGCTGGCGGCCGCGGGTCGATGCGTATGGCGCCTCCTCCCACCCGCGCGTCGCGGTGGCGGGGGATGGGGCCGGCATCGGTGGCTGGCAGGCGGCGGTCGCGGCCGGGCGGCTCGCGGCACTCGATGCCGCGCGGCGGGTCGGCCGGCTGACCGAGGCGGGCTTCGCCCGCCGCGCCGGACCCCTGCTCGCCACCCGGCGCGCCGCCCTGGCGCTGCGGCCCTTCCTCGATGCGCTCTATGCCCCGCCGGGCTGGGTGCTGGCCCCGCCGGAGGACGCGACGCTGGTCTGCCGCTGCGAGGAGGTGACGGCCGGCCAGGTGCGCGCCGCCGCGCGCCTCGGCGCCACCGGGCCGAACCAGCTCAAGGCCTATTGCCGCGCCGGGATGGGGCCCTGTCAGGGGCGGATGTGCGGCGCGACGGTCGCGGCGCTGATCGCGGAGGCACGCGGCACCACGCCCGAGGCGGTCGGCACCCTGCGGCCGCGCGCGCCCTACAAGCCCCTGACCGTCGCGGAACTCGCCCGGACGGGGTGATGCTGTCCCGCAGACCTGGGGATGCAAGGCTGCAGGCGCCGGCCCGGCACCGCCCGGCGCGGGCCGCATGCGCGGCCTCGGCCGCCGATGGCGACTGCCGGCCTCGCCCGCATGCGGGCTGGTATGCAGGCCCGGGGCAAGGCCGGGCTTGGCGCGCTGCCCCCCGGCCCTGTATCACTCTATCGTGCGAATCATCCTGGCCGTGACCCTGATCGGCGCCGCCGCCCTGGCCGCGCCCCCCGCCTGTGCCGCCCCGCCGGCTGCGCCCGCCGCCGCGCAGGCCCAGCAGGGGACCGAGGCCTTGCTGCGCCTGGCCGACCGCCTGCGCCGCCTGGCCGAGGACGGGCTGGAACCGCGCGACTACGCCATTCCCGAGGATGCCCTGGCCGAGGCCGATCCCGCCGCCTGGCGCGCCGCCCTGAAGCAGGCCGCTGCCACCGTGCTTTCCGACCTGCTGCACGGCAAGGTCCGCGAGCTGCCGGGCCGGGTGGATATCCGCCGCGACACCGCGGCCCTGCCGCTGAACCCCTGGATGGCGCAACTGGCGGCCTCCCCGGAACCGGCCGCGGTGATCGACCGTGCCGCCCTGCTGCCGCCCGAGGCCGCCGCCCTCAGGCGCGCCCTGGCCGCCGCCCGGGCCTGGGCCGCCGCCGGCGGCTACCCCGCCGTCCCGCCGATGCCGGGGACCGAGGCGCTGGAGCCCGGCGCCGTCGATCCGGTGCGGGTGCCTGCCCTGCGCGCTCGGCTGGCCGCGACCGACCGCGCCGCGGCCACCCTGCGCCCGGACGACCCGACGATCTATGATGAGGCGCTGGTCGCCGCCGTCCGCCGCTTCCAGGCCGCCGAGGCGCTGGAGCCCGATGGCCGCATCGGCCGGCTGACCTTCGCGGCGCTGAACCGCCCGCCCGAGCAGGCGGTGCGCCAGCTCCGGGTCGCCCTCGACATGCGCCGGGCGGCCGCGGCGCCGGGGCCCGAGCGGCGGATCGAGGTGAACATCCCGCACCAGCGCCTGCAGGTGATCGAGGCAGGTCGCGTCACCCTCGACATGAACGTCATCGTCGGCAAGCCGGCGCGCGCCACGCCCGTCCTGCGCACCCGGCTGGCGGCCGTGCAGTTCAACCCGCCCTGGGGCGTGCCGGAGCGGAATGCGCGGGAGGACCTGCTGCCGCGCTTCCGCGCGAATCCCCGGGCGATGATGGAGAAGGGCTTCCGCGTCTTCACCTTCGTCGAGGGCCAGCGGGTCGAGATCGACCCCACCACCATCGATTGGCGTTCGGTGAATCCGGCGCGCTTCCCCTACCTCATCCGTCAGGATGCGGGCGACGCCAATGCCCTCGGCCGGATCAAATTCGTCATTCCGAATTCCGAGGACATCTTCATGCACGATACGCCGGACCGGCATCTCTTCCGCCGCGCCGACCGCGCCTTCTCCTCCGGCTGCATCCGGCTGGAGAAGCCGATGGAACTGCTGGACATCGCCCTGCAGGGGGTGGCGGGCTGGGACCGGGCGCGGGTCGACGGCGTGCTGGAGAGCCGGCAGACCACGGCCATGACGGTCGCGCGGCCGATCCCCGTGCGGCTGCACTACACAACCGTCACCGTGGAGGGGGCGGAGGTTCGCATCCGCCAGGACCTCTACGGGCTGGACGAGGCCTATGCCCGCGCGCTCGATGCGCCGCGCCTGCCGCGTCTGGCCGAGCTGAGGGCGCGCTAGATGCGCGCCCGGCTGCCGCCCTGCCCCTGCTGCGCCGGGCCGGATCCCGGACGGCGCGCGCTGCTGCGGGGCGCGCTCGGCCTCGGCACCGGCCTTGCCTGTGCCGCCGCCGGTGGCGGGGCGGCGCTGGCCCAGGCAACCGCCGGCGCGGCCCGGCGCCTGCTGATCCACCGCATGCAGACCGGCGAGACCTTCGATGACATCTATTGGCGGGACGGGCGCTACGACCGCGAGGCGCTGACGCGGCTCGACTGGTTGTTCCGCGACCCGGCGCGGGAGGAGGCGACGCCGATGGATCCGCGCCTCTTCGACGTGCTCTACATCGTCGCGCACGAGATGGACGCGACCGAGGCGTTCCAGGTCATCAGCGGCTACCGCTCGCCCGAGACCAATGCGGCGCGGGCGCGGGAATCGCGCCGGGTCTCGCGCGCCTCCCTGCACATGTCGGGCATGGCGGCGGATGTGCGGCTGCCGGGGCGGGACAGCTTCGGCATGGCGCGACTGGCGGCGGAGATGCAGGTCGGCGGCGTCGGGCTGTACCGGCGTGATGGCTTCGTGCACCTGGATTGCGGGCCGGCACGGCGCTGGTAGCGATTCGGGGGAGGAAAGCTTGGTGCCAATCCTGCGCGGCCTGGTGCCTCTCCTCCTCCTGCTCGGGTGTGCGCAGCCGACAGCGGGGCCCGGAGCCCCGGCCACCCCACCCGCGGTGGAGGCCGCCCCCGGGCCGCCGGCCATCGCCCTGGCGCCGCGGGTGGCGTGGCGGCCCATCCCGATCGACCGGCGCGGCGGCATTGCCGCGGCATTCGCCGCTTCCGAGGTGCTGCTGGGGGCGGAGGACGCCCGGCGCGTCTGGATCGTGCTGAACCTGGCCGAGCCGATCCGCCTGCCGGAAACCGGCGGGAGCGCACGCAGCGTTGCCTTCCTGGCGGATTACCGTTGCGGCGCGCAGAGCTGGGCGCCGATCGAAGGTGCCTGGTACCGCCGGGTGGATGCCGAAGGGCTGGAATTCGAGGAAAAGCCTCGCCATCCCGAGGAGCGCGGGGTGCAGCCCGGCACCCTGATCGCCATCTTCCTGGAGGCCGCCTGCCGGCTCTGACCGGCCGAGCGCGGATGCATGGGCGCGTGATCCGCGCCATGGGCCATGGCCTGGCGGGTGGGCGTTCATGCCGGAAGGCGGTCCGCCGGAGCCACCAGGCCCGGCCCGAGGCGGTTCGGGGACCGTTCCCGCAGAACCCGCCGACAGGGTCCCGCGTCTTGCAGGTGTTGCGGCTGCGGTCACCCCCGGGTGCTTCCACCCGGGGCATCCGCCGTTGGCACAAGAAAGCGTGACATCCGGGTGTGCCGGGCGCAGCCAGGATGACCCGGGTCCAGGGCACAGGGAACGCCATGCGGGTATTGCTGATCGAGGATGACGCCATCATCCGGAGCGTGCTGTCCGAAACGCTGGACGGCGACGGCTTCGAGGTGGATGGCCTGGCCAATGCCGAGGATGCGCTGATCCTGCTCGGCGCCGGGCAGGTGCCGGATGTGCTGGTCACCGATATCAGCCTCGGCTCCGGGCTGAACGGCTTCGACCTGGCAGACCTGGCCCGGGCACGCCACCCGGATGTCGAGGTGATCCTGATCAGCGGTACCACGCCCGACCTGCCGCGCCGCGCCGCCGGACGGCATGAGCGCTTCCTGCAGAAGCCCTTCGCGCCGGAACAGCTGGCGGCGAAGATCCGGGAGGCCGGCGGGGCCGGGCCTGATCGCTCCCCCTGATACTCGCCGCGGAAAGTCCTGACTTCCGCGGCGAGTGTCGCGCGTGGGGTCGGTGGGACGGCCGCGTGCCCAACAAGAGAGTCCTGCCGGCCGCACGACCGCCGACCATCCGGCAGGATCCGCGCGGTCGATATGAGCCGCCATGGCGGCGGGATAGGCGAACCAGTCCTCGCCTTGGTGACGGTGCCCCGGGCACGCAGCCCGGGGCCGCCGCGGGCTACTGGTCCAGCCGGATGTTGTGGTCCCGGATCACCTTGCCGAGGCTTTCGGTATCGGCCCGCAGCTGTGTCCGGAAGGCCGCCGCGCCCTCGGTGCGAAGCTCGCCGCCCAGCTCGGCGACGCGCTGGCGGATCGCCGGCTCCTGCATCACCTCGCGCAGCGCCGCCTCCAGCCGCGCCACCACCGCAGGCGGCGTCCCGCCCTGCACCAGCACGCCCTGCCAGGTGCCGGCATCCGCATGCGGCCAGCCCATCTCACGGAAGGTCGGCAGGTTCGGCAGGTTCGGCAGGCGGCGCGGGCCGGAGACGGCGACGCCGCGCATCTGGCCGCCGGTGGCATAGGGCATGGACTGGGTGGCGCCGGCCATCGTCAGGTCCGCTTCGCCGCTCGCCACCGCCAGCAGGGCCGGGGCGCCGCCGCGATAGGGCACATGCGTCATCTCGGTGCCCCAGGCGCCGCCGAGCCCGACGGCGACCAGATGCGTCAGCGTGCCGGTGCCCGAATTGGCGGCATTCAGCCTGCCCGGATTGGCCCTGGCATATGCCACCAGCCCGGCCGCGTCCTGCACCGGCAGGGCGTTCTTCACCGCCAGGATGTAGGGCGCGTAGATCAGCATGGTGACCGTCGCCAGGTCCTTCTCCACGTCGAATGGCAGGCGGCTGAACAGGAAGGGATTGGTCGCCAGCACGCTGACATCGAGCAGCAGCATGGTGGTGCCGTCGGGCGCGCTCTTCGCCACATGGTCCGCGCCGATATTGCCGCCCGCGCCGGTGCGGTTCTCGACGACCACGTTCTGCCCGGCGACCTTGCCGAGCGGCACGGCGATGAGGCGGGCGAGGATGTCGCTCGTGCCGCCCGGCGCGTTCGGGACGATGATGCGCAGCGGGCGGTCGAAACCCTGTGCCCGCGCGATGGCGGGCGCGGCGAGGCTCGCCGCCGCGGCGGCGGCGAGCAGGTGGCGTCTCTGCATGGCGTTCCTCCCGGTGTCCTGGGCCAGCCGGCCGGCCCAGCGGCGTGCCGCTCTCGCGGGTGGTCGCATCCTCGCGTCGCCCTATCTCCGGAAGCAAGGCCGTGCCCAGGCCGGGCGCGGCCGGTCCGGCATGGGGCGTGTCCTTCCTCGGAAGCTCAAGGGGCGACGCGGCGGATCGTCAGGCTCCGCGCGCGGCCGATGCAGTCGGGCAGGCGGGTCAGGGCTGCGCCCTGGGTATCCCGATGGCGCCGAGGGAGAGGTGCATGGCACGGCTGAGCTCCGCGGCCATGCGCTGGGCCTGGGGCGCCGCCAGCGCCGCGAATTCCACGCTGGACATGCGCCCGGCGCCGATGGTGAGGCTCACCCCGGCGCAGGGCTGGCCCTGCGGGTCGAGGACAGGCGCCGCGACGGTGACCAGGCCATAGACATTCTCCCCGTCGGAGACGGCGTAGCCGCGCGCCCGCACCTCCGCGAGCCGCGCCAGCAGCGCATCCAGATCGGTCAAGGTGCGCTCGGAGAGCTTCACGCGCGCCACGCTCTCGAGATGTGCCACCTGCTCCTGCGGCGGCAGCCAGGCCATGATCGCCTGGCCAAGGGCGGTGGCATAGGCGCCGATGCGGCTGCCCGGGCGGCGCACCACGCCGTGGCGCGACAGGTCGGCCTCGACCCGGGCCAGGTAGATCACCTCGCCCCGGTCCAGCATGCCGAGCGAGCCGGCATCGGCGACGCCCGGCACCAGGTCGCGCAGCAGGGGCATCGCATGGTCGGGCAGGTCGCCGGCGGTGAGGACGGAGAAGCCGAGTTCCAGGCATTTCAGGGTGAGCCGGAAGCGGCGGCCGTCCGGCACCGGCCGGAGATAGCCGAGGCCGACCAGGGTATGGATCAGGCGGAAGGCGGTGCCGCGGTCGAGCCCGGCGCGGGCCGCGACCTCGGCAATGGTCAGTTCGGAGAGATCGCGCCCGAAGGCCTGCAGCACCGCGAAGGCCTTGGCGACGGACTGGACCTGGTTCTTCGGGTTGTCCTCGGCCTGCTCCGGCCTGGCTCGCTTCGGTTTCGCTGCGGTCTCGTCCGGCACAGGCATCCTCCCGTTGCAATCCGGTCCACCCATGTGTATCGGGGGTGATCGGAATGCGAACTTTTGTTCGTCTTTGCGCCGCCTGCTACGTCCTCGGCACTGGTGGTGTCAAGCCCCGGCCGGCGGCCCGCGACGCGGCTGCGGAGAGGGAAGGGGAGGGGGAGGTCGCAATGACGTCTGCAGGGGCACCGAGCGCGGGACATGCGGTCGTGACCGGGACCAGTTCCGGGATCGGGGCGGCGATCGCGGCCAGGCTGCTGCGGGATGGCTGGCGCGTCACCGGCCTGAGCCGCACCGATCCGGGCGGGCAGGGGGCCGGCTTCACCCACCGCAGCGTGGACCTGCTCGACCCCGCCCAACCGCCGGCGGCGCTGGAGGGGCTTCGGCCCACGGCGCTGGTGCATGCGGCGGGGCTGATGCGGGGCGGGCGGCTCGGCGCGCTTGATGCCGAGGCAGGCCGCACCCTCTGGCGCCTGCATGTCGAGGCGGCCGCCGTGCTGGCGGACCGGCTGCTGCCGGCGACGCCGGATGGCGGCCGCATCGTGCTGATCGGCAGCCGCACCGCCGCCGGGGCCGCCGGGCGCAGCCAGTATGCCGCGACCAAGGCGGCGCTGGTCGCCATGGCGCGGTCCTGGGCGGCCGAGCTGGCGCCACGCGGCATCACCGCGAATGTCGTGGCGCCGGCGGCGACCGAGACTCCGATGCTGCAGGACCCGGCGCGCAGCGCTCATCTGCCCCGCCTGCCGCCGATTGGGCGCTACATCCGGCCGGAGGAGGTCGCGGCGATGACCGCCTTCCTGCTCGGGCCCGAGGCGGGCGCCATCACCGGCCAGCAGATCGTCATCTGCGGCGGCAGTTCGCTCTGACCGGTCGTTCCGGACCGGCGGCCGGCCGGGGCCGACGGGACGACCGCGGGAGAGCCGAGGCCGTTGCGCCCGGTCACGCCGCCTCTTGCCGCGCCGGCACCACCCGGGCGCCCTCCGCCAGGAAGGCCCCGGTCGCCGCCTCGCCCGCCTCGGTCACCAGCGTCCAGCGCGCCGGCAGCGGCGCCCAATAAGGCTGGCTGGAGCGCCCGAGCTTCGAGGCATCCGCCAGCACCGTCACCGCCACCGCGCGCTGCATCATCAGCGATTTCAGCGAGATCTGGTCGAGCGTCGCCTCGCAGAGGCCGAAGCCGGGCACCAGCCCGTCGGCGCTGGTCAGCAGCCGGTCCGCCGCCAGGGATCGCAGCGCCGCCTCGGCCAGCGGCCCGGTGGTGCTCATGCTGATCGGCCGCACCGCGCCGCCCAGCACCACCAGCTCGATCCCCGGCGCATCCGCCAGCACCGGGATCAGCGGCAGGTTGTTGGTGATGACCCGGTGCCGCCGCCCGCGCAGCAGGCGCCCGAAGGCCTCGACCGTCGAGCCGCCGTCGAGGATCAGCGTCTCGCCTTCCGCCACCAACGCGAGCGCCGCCTCGGCGATCGCCGCCTTCGCGGCGCGGTGCATCCCCTCCCGCGCGCCGAGGCTCTGCTCCTCCGCCGGCGGGGCCAGGATGGCGCCGCCATAGGTGCGGGCGATGGCGCGGCGCGCCGAGAGATGCTGCAGGTCCCGCCGGATGGTGGAGGGCGAGACGCCGAAACGCGCCGCCAGCCCGTCCACGTCCGTCTTGCCCGCCGCGAGCGCGGCGAGGATCGCGTCGCGGCGCGCGCCGTTCCGCCGCATGGCGCGTCAGGCGGCGGGGCGCAGGCGCCGCGGCGCGAGGTCCACGGCCTGCCGCAGCGCCTCCACCAGGCTGCCCTCATCGGCGATGCCCTTGCCGGCGATGTCGAAGGCGGTGCCGTGATCGACCGAGGTGCGGATCACCGGCAGGCCGACGGTGATGTTCACCCCCGCTTCCAGCCCCATCACCTTCACCGGGCCATGGCCCTGGTCGTGGTACATGGCGACCACCAGGTCGAAATCGCCGCGCGCCGCGCGGAAGAACAGCGTGTCCGCCGGCAGCGGGCCATCCACCTTCCAGCCCCTGGCGCGGCAGGCCTGCACGGCGGGGATGATCTTCTCCTCCTCCTCGCCATGGCCGAACAGGCCGTTCTCCCCGGCATGCGGGTTGATGCCGCAGACGCCGATGCGCGGCTCCGCGATGCCGGATGTCACCAGCGTCGCATGGCCGCGGGCGATGGTGCGCTCGACGAGGCCCGGCTCGATCTTCCGGATGGCGTCGATCAGGCCGATATGCGTCGTCACATGGATGACGCGCAGCTTCGGCGCGACCAGCATCATGGAGACCTCGGGCGTGCCGGTGAGCTGCGCCAGAAGCTCGGTATGGCCGGGATATTTGTGCCCGGCGGCGTGCAGTGCCTCCTTCGACAGCGGCGCGGTGCAGATAGCATCCGCCTCGCCGGCCTCGACCAGGCGCGTGGCGCGCTCGATATAGCGATAGGCACCCTCGCCCGAGAGCGGGGAGAGGGTGCCGAAGGGATGCCCGGCCGGGATCAGACCGAGATCGATGCAGTCCACCGTGCCGCGCGCGTAGCGCGCGCCGGCGGGTTCGGCGAGTGCGGCCACGGCGAGGCCGCTGCCGAGGATCGCGCCGGCCTCGCGCAGGCGGCCGGCGTCGCCGACCACCAGCGGGCGGCAGATGGCATACACATCCTCCCGCGCCAGCGCCTTCATGATGATCTCGGGGCCGATGCCGGAGGCGTCGCCCATGGTGATGGCGACGATCGAGCGGCTGTCCCGGGCTGCGGTCATGGGGGTCTCTCCTGCGAGCAGGGCGCGCAGCCGGGCGAGGCTGCGGGCGATGGTTTCGGCCGTGCCGAAGGCGCCGGCCTTGGTCATGACGGGGATCGTATGGGAACCGAGGGTGACGCCGAGCGGCACGCCCGGCTCCACCTCCTCCAGCAGCCGGATGCCGATGATGCCGAGCCGGCCGAGCAGGGCGCAGGCGGTCTCGCCGCCCGTGGCGAAGAGGCCGGCGATATGCGGCGCGGCGGGGGCCAGGGCGTCGGCCAGCCGCTCGGCCAGCAGCGCGCCGCGGGAAAGGTCCACCCCCGCCCCGGCGGCGATGTCCACCAGCACGTCCTCGCCGGCCGCGAGCGCCGCGGCGATGGCCGCGCCGGCCACACGCGCCGCGGCCTCGTCCAGCAGCAGGGCAGGGGGCAGGCTGAAGGGGCGCACGGCGCCGGCCTCGACCAGCCGGGCGGCGGCGGCGCGGGAGGCTTCGGCGACGCTGCCGACCACCACCAGCAGGCCACCCGGGCCGGCGGGCGGCAGGGCCGGTGGCGCGGCGGCCGCCGGTGCCTCGGCGGCGGCGAGCGCCGCGGCGATGCCGCCCGAGCCGGTCCAGAAGAGCCGGTCGGCGAAGGGCAGGCTGGCGCGGGCGAGGATGTCGAGATCCCCGGCCCGCACGGCGTCGCAGACCAGCGCGTCCAGCCCTTCTGCCAGCGCCGATGCGATCGCGGCGGCGGCGTCGTTGCGCAGGCCCGCGAGCGGCAGCAGCCGAGCCCGGAGACCTTCGCCCGCCAGAACCGCGACCAGGTCGGCGCTCGGGTAGCTGTGGTCGCGCGCCCAGAGCGGCGTTTCTTCCAGCGGCACGCCGTGCAGGTGGATGCGCCCGCCCTCGGTCGTGCGGCCGGTGGCGGGGAAGGCGGGGGCGACCAGGGCCAGGGCGCCGGCGCCGCGCGCACGGAGGAGCGCGATGGTCGCCCGCAACTCCGCGACCGGCTGGCCGCGCAGGGTGCTGTCCATCTTCTTGATCAGCCGCGTGCCCGGGGTGAGCCGCGCCTCCAGCAGGGCGCGGTGGCGGGCGGCGGCGGCTCCGGCAGGCAGGCGCCGGCTGTCGGCATCGATGGCGAGCGCCGCCGTCTCGGCCGGGGCAGGCGCCGCGCCCCAGCCCACTACGGCCGGCAGGCCGTGGCGCGTGAAGGCGATGCCGCAATCCGCGGCGCCGGTCAGGTCATCCGCGAGGATCAGCCAGCGCGGTGCCATGGCGCAGCCTCCCTGGATGCCGGGACATGGGCGAGGACGGGCGTCGTCGGGACCTGCATCTGGGCTCCGGGAGTCTGCGCGATTTGCGCGATAAGGGGGGGTGAATGCGCGATTTCTACCAAATGCGCCCGGGCCACCCCGGCATGTCAAGGCTTTCGGCGCGCATTTTGCGCAGACCCTGACCCGCCAGCGCCCTCCCTCGCTTGACAGGCCAGGGCCCCTGCAGCACTGTCCGGCTGCTCGAAACATAAGTTCGCATTCCGATCAAAATGCGCCTCGCCTGCCGCTGGCGCGCATGCTGGAGCCTGCCTTGTCCGGGACCGACACCTCAGCGGAAGCCATCCGCCCCACCCTGGCCGCAGCCGAAGACTGGTCCGGCGTCGGCCGCGGGCTGATCCGCCAGGGCGCGCGCATCCCGGCCGCGCACTCCCGAACGCTTCGTCCTTCCCACCGCGCCCCCGCTTCCGGCCGCGATGCCGAGGGCTGAACCCGCCGCTCCCCCCACGCCGCAGGACCCGCCATGACCGTACTGAGCCGCCCGATCGAGATCCTCCGCCCCGAAGCCATCGAATTCGGTTCCGGCACCGTTGCCGCCATCGGTGGCTGGGTCGCCGCCCGCGGCATCCGCCGCACGCTGGTGGTGGCCGATGCCTTCAACGCCGCCCGCATCGGCATCCTCGGCCTGCCGGGCGAGGTGGCGGTCTTCGGCGAGGTGAAGCCAGAGCCGGACATCCCGAACCTCGGGAAGGCGCTGGCCCTGGCCGAGGCGGTGCAGCCCGACCTCGTCATCGGCTTCGGCGGCGGCAGCGCCATGGACCTCGCCAAGCTGGTCGCCGTGCTGCCGGGCAGCGGGCAGTCCATCCACGACGTGGTGGGCCCCGAGAAGGTGCTGGGCCGCAAGGTGGCGCTGGTGCAGGTGCCGACCACCGCCGGCACGGGCAGCGAGGGTGGCACCCGCGCCCTGGTGACCGACCCCGCCACGCAGAATAAGCTGGCGGTGCAGAGCCGCTTCATGCTGGCCGACCTGGCCGTGGTCGACCCCGACCTGACCATGACCGTGCCGCCCGCGGTCACCGCCGCGACCGGCGTGGACGCGCTGGCGCATTGCGCCGAGGCCTTCACCAGCCGCAAGGCGCATCCGGTGATCGACCTCTATGCGCTGGAGGGCATCCGGCTGGTCGGCCGCTTCCTGGCGCGCGGCGTCGCCGACGGCACGGACCGCGAGGCGCGGGCGGGCCTTGCCCTGGCCTCCATGTATGGCGGCTTCTGCCTCGGCCCGGTGAACACCACCGCCGGCCATGCCGTCGCCTATCCGCTGGGCACCCGCCACCACGTCGCGCATGGCCTGGCCTGCGCCGTGATCTTCCCGCACACCCTCGCCTTCAACGCCCCCGCGGTTGCGGAGAAGACCGCGCTGGTGCTGCAGGCCCTCGGCCTGCCGGCCTCCTCGGACCCTGCGACGGTGCGCGAGGCGACGCATGGCTGGTGCGCCGGGCTCGGCATCGAGATGCGGCTCTCCCGCCTCGGCGTGCCGGAGGGCGATCTCGGCGCCATGGCGACCGAGGCGCATGCCATCCGCCGCCTGCTCGACAACAACCCGCGGGAGCTGAGCCGGGACGAGATCCTGGCCATGTACCGCGCCGCCTTCTGAGGTCCGATCCGATGTCCGAGCTGCACCCGCGCGGCGTCTTCTGCGCCGCCGTCACGCCGCTGACCGCCGATCTCTCCCCGGACCATGCGCAGTTCGTCGTGCATGCCCGCAGGCTGCTGGCCGAGGGCTGCGACGGCATCGCCCTGCTGGGCACGACGGGCGAGGCGAATTCCTTTTCGACCGGCGAGCGCATGGCGCTGCTGGAGGTCGCGGTCGCCGCCGGCATCGCGCCGGAGCGCCTGCTGCCCGGCACCGGCGTGGCGGCGCTAACCGAGACGGTGGCGCTGACCAGGCACGCGCTCTCGCTCGGCGTCGCCACCGTGGTGATGCTGCCGCCCTTCTACTACAAGGGCGTGACCGAGGACGGCCTCTTCGCCTCCTATGCCGAGGTGGTGCAGCGCGTCGACGATCCGCGGCTGCGCGTGGTGCTCTACCACATCCCGCAATTCTCGGCCGTGCCGATCCCCTTCGCGGTGATCGAGCGGCTGCGCGCCGCCTTCCCCGGCACCTTCGCCGGCATCAAGGACAGTTCCGGCGACTTCGCCAACATGACCGCGCTGGTCGAGCGCTTCCCCGGCTTCGCCGTGCTGGCCGGCGCCGACCCGCTGATGCTGCCGCTGCTGCAGAAGGGCGGCGCGGGCTGCATCACCGCGACCTCCAACCTGGTCGCCGCCGACCTCGCCTTCGTCTTCCGCCATTTTGCCGATCCGGACCGCGCCGCGGAAGTGGAGGCGGCGCAGGCCCGCGTGGTGGTGGCGCGCAACCGCGTCTCCCGCTTCGCCCAGATCGGCTCGATCCGTACCCTGCTCGGTGAGCGCTATGGCGAGCCCGGCTGGCGCCGCCAGCGCCCGCCCCTGGTGCCGCTCTCCGCCGAGGAGAGTGCGGCCCTGCTGGCGGGCTGAGCGCCATGCTGACGGATACGGCACTGGCCGGGTCCCTCGCCGGGATCGTTGGGCAGGCCCATGTCATCGCGGCCGGCGGGGATCAGGAGCCCTATCTGGTGGACTGGCGCGGCCGCTACCACGGCCGGGCGGTGGCCGTGGTGAAGCTGGGCTCGACGGCGGAGGTCGCGGCGGTGGTCCGCCTCTGCGCCGCCGAGGGCATCGCGCTGGTGCCGCAGGGCGGCAATACCGGCATGTGCGGCGCGGCGACCCCACCCGCCGAAGGCCGCAGCATCGTCCTGCGGCTCGACCGGATGAACCGCATCCGCGCGGTGAGCCCGCTGGCCAATTCCATCACCGTCGAGGCCGGCTGCATCCTGCAGCGCATCCAGGAGGCGGCAGCGGAGGTGGACCGGCTCTTCCCCCTGAGCCTCGGCGCGGAGGGGAGCTGCCAGATCGGCGGCAACATCGCGACGAATGCCGGCGGCACCGCAGTGCTGCGCTACGGCCCGACGCGGGAACTGGTGCTGGGGCTGGAGGTGGTGCTGCCGGACGGCACCGTGCTCGACCGGTTGCAGGGACTGCGCAAGAATGCCAGCGGCTACGACCTGAAGCAGCTCTTCATCGGCTCGGAGGGCACGCTCGGCATCATCACCGCCGCCTCGCTCAAGCTCTTCGCCCGGCCGAAGGCCAGCGCGCTCGCCCTGGTGGCGCTGCCCGAGATGGAGGCGGCGCTCCGCCTGCTGGAGCGGCTGCGCGGCACCGTCGGTGACCGGCTCGGCAGCCTCGAGGCCATGTCGCGCGGCCAGATCGAGGTTATCGCCGAGCACGTCCCGGATGTCGCCATCCCCTTCGCGCTCGACTGCCCCTGGTACCTGCTGGTCGAGCTGACCGACACGCTGGCCGGCACCGACCTGCGGACGCCACTGGAGGCGGTGCTGGGCGCGGCACTGGAGGAGGGGCTGATCGCCGATGCCATCCTGGCCGGGAGCGAGGCGCAGGCTGCGGCGCTCTGGCGCATCCGCCACAGCGTCTCCGAGGGCAGCAAGCGCGCCGGCTATGTCGTCTCCCATGACAGCGCCGTCCCGCTGGAGCGCCAGGCGGTGTTCGTCCGCAATACCGAGCGCCGGATCCTGGCCGCCGTGCCGCAGGCGCGGGTGGTGATGCACGGCCATATCGGCGACGGCAACATCCATGTCCTCGCCATCCTTGACCGCGATCGCACCCCGGATGCCGCCGCCGCGGCCCCGGTCGCGCAACGCATCAACGAGATCGTGGACGACGAGACCGCGGCCCAGGGTGGCGTCATCAGCGCCGAGCACGGCATCGGCCTCAGCAACCGCGACCGGCTGGCGCGCGTGACGGCGCCCGGCGATCTCGACCTCATGCGCCGGATCAAGGCGCTGCTCGACCCGCAGGGGCTGCTGAACCCGGGCAAGATCCTGTTGCCCGCGCCCCGCTGACGCTTCCGCACCGCACAGGACCAACCAGGACAACGCCATGCATGATCGCCGCAGCCTGCTGCAGACCGCCTTCGGCGCCGCCGCCCTTGCCTGCCCCGCCATCGCCCGCGCCGAGGGTGCCTGGCCGGAGCGGCCGGTGAGCCTCATCGTTCCCTATCCGCCGGGCGGCGCCACCGACGTCATCGCCCGCATCTATGTCGAGCGCGTCGGCGGCATCATTGGCCAACCCGTGGTGATCGAGAACCGTGCCGGCGCGAGTGGCAATATCGGCATCGATGCGGTCGCCAAGTCGGCGCCGGACGGCTACACCTTCGGCGCCGGCACGGTCAGCAATTTCTCGATCAATCAGTACCTCTACAAGCGCGTGCCCTATGACGTGGAGCGTGACCTGAAGCCGGTCGCCCTCGGCTGGGAATTCCCCAATGTCGTGGTGGTGGCGGCGAACCGCTCGCCGGCGAAGACGCTGGCCGAGTTCATCACCTGGGCCAGGGCGCAGCCGAAGGGCGTGACCTATGGCTCGACCGGCGTCGGCACCACCACCCACCTCTCCAGCTCGCTCTTCTTCAGCCGGATCGGCGTGGAGGCGACGCATGTGCCCTTCCGCGGCGCCTCCCAGACCATCCCGGCGCTGCTTGCCGGCGATGTGGACTTCGCGATCGACGGCATCGCTTCCTACATGGCGCTGATCAAGGGCGGGCAGATGCGCGCCCTCGCCATCACCAGCGCCGAGCGCTGGCCGAGCCTGCCGGAGGTGCCGACCATGGCCGAGGCGGGGATGGCGGACTTCGTCGTCACCGTCTGGGGTGGTTTCGTCGTGCCGGCAGCGACTCCGAGGCCGGTGATCGAGAAGCTGAATGCCGCCCTGCGGCAGGTGGTCGAGGACCCGGCGCAGCGGCAGCGGATCGAGCAGACCGGCGCCAGGCCGATCTGGACCACGCCGGAGGCTGCCGCCGCCCGCGCCGCGGCGGAGCGGCCGATGTGGCGGAAGCTGGTGCAGGATTCGGGCGCGACGGCGGACTGACGCCAACGGCCCGGATGCGTGACCGCATCCGGGCAGGAGCGCCGCACTGGTGGTGGGCCGCAGCCGGGATTCCCGACGACGCGACGCTTCGTTGGGCGCCCGGAGCGGCCTTGCATCCTGACTTGTTGTCTGCTGGCGGTGGG
This sequence comes from Roseicella aerolata, assembly GCF_020523605.1. Taxonomy (GTDB): domain Bacteria; phylum Pseudomonadota; class Alphaproteobacteria; order Acetobacterales; family Acetobacteraceae; genus Paracraurococcus; species Paracraurococcus aerolatus. The sequence continues at coordinate 69,006 of NZ_JAJAQI010000027.1, forward strand.
CCGGGGAGGCTGGCGGCGGGCGCCACCCCGCGCCACGGGGTCACTGGTCACGGCCCCTGCCATGACGCAAGGCACCACTGTCCTTTCCACATGGCGCCTGCGGGCGCGTTGGCCGGGAATGCGGTGCCGAACACCGGCTGCCGGGCGACGCGCCCTGGCGGGAGCGGGCGTCCCTGAGCCGACGGGGTCGTCCATGCCGCGGCTTGGCGGAGCGGGGCCAGCGGCCTTGACCACCCGGTGCGCTCATCTAGGCTTCGCGCGCATTCTGGAGCAGGCGCGCGACATGGCACTGGCGATGAGCTGGGACGAGTGGGCCGGGCAGGACGCGGTGGCGCTGGCCACCCTCGTGCGCAATGGGGAGGTGACGCCGGCGGAACTGGCGACCCAGGTGGCCGCCGGCATCGCCAGGACCAATCCGGCGTTGAGCGCCGTCATCGAGGTGTTCGAGGATGTCGTCGCCGACCCGCTGCGGGACGGGATGAACCCGAAGGGTCCCTTCGCCGGCGTGCCTTATCTGATGAAGGATCTCGGCCCGACCCTGAAGGGCAGGCTGCAGGAGATGGGCTCCCTGCTCATGCGCGGCAATCGCGCCGCCGCGGACACCTACCTGACGGCGCGGATCCGCGCGGCCGGGCTGAACATCATGGGCCGCACGACGACGCCGGAATTCGGCTGCTGCAGCGCGGCGGACAACCCCGCGGTCTATGTCACGCGCAACCCGTGGGATACGGACTACACCACCAATGGGTCCTCCGCCGGCACCGGGGCGATGGTGGCAGCCGGTGTCCTTCCCATCGCGCATGCGACCGATGGCGGTGGTTCCATCCGCATCCCCGCCGGAGCCTGTGGCAATATCGGGCTGAAGACCTCACGCGGCGTCTTCTCCATCGCCCCGCATGCCTCGGACCTGACCGGGCTGGTTTCGATCCAGGGTTGCCACACCCGCAGCGTGCGCGACACGGCGGCCTTCGTCGATGCCTGCCGCGGCGGTGCGCCCGGCGAGTTCATGCCTTACTGGATGCCGGCCGAGCCCTATACCGACCTCATCCGCCGCGATCCGGGCCGGCTGCGCATCGCGCTGTCGCATGAATGGGGCGACTACCGTGCCACGCCGCATTTCGTGCGGGAGTTGGAGAAGGCCGGCCGCTTCCTGGAAGACCTCGGCCACCAGGTCGATTGGGCTTTGCCCGCGGTGGATTTCCGCGCCGCCTTCGCCGCCCAGACCACCTGCTACATCAGCAATTTCGCGCAGACCATCAACAACCTGCTCGCCCAGCGCGGGCTCGAGCGGCCGCCGGCCGACCTGGTCGAGCCGATCAATATCCGGATCTGGGAGGCCGGGATCGGCACCTCCTACACCGAGCGCGCGCGGATGCAGGCGGTGTTCAACACCACCTCCCGCGCCTTCGGCGCCTTCTTCGAGGACTGGGACATCATCCTGACGCCGGTCACCGCCCTGCCGACACCACGGATCGGCACGACGGAGTATCTGACGATCAGCGACAATCCTTCCGTGCTCGACTGGTTCGGCAATCTGTGGCGGCAATTCGCCTATACGCCGCTTGCTAATCTCTGCGGCATCCCGGCCATTTCCCTGCCGATGGGCACACAGGAGAACGGGCTGCCGCTGGGCATCCAGGCCCAGGCGCGCCAGGCCAATGACGGGCTGCTGCTGCAGCTTGCCGCGCAGATCGAGCGGGCGATGGAGGGGCAATGGAATGCCGGGCGGCGGCCCGGCCTGCATGTCACCCGCGGCTGACGCAGCGACCCGCGAGCCACCGATCGGCCTGCGGCGACCACCGCCGGGCTGGACGACTCCGGACGCGGCCTGCCGGGCGCCCGGCACTGCCGCGAACCATGTCGTGGCGCCATGCTGCGGAGCACGGGCCCGATCTTCCCTTGATGAGATCCGCCCGGCCGCGACCCTAGTTGAGGTCGCATGGCCGGCACCGGACAGCGCTGCAAGCCCCAAGCCTGCGTCGGCCGTGCCGGCGACAGCCGGTGACTGCTCGCCAGCCCCGGATGTCACGCCCACCTGCGTTCAGTTGCCCTGGTCCGGGGCGGGCCGGTGGATGGGCCCCACACGTCCTTCGCGGCGCTCGCGCGCGATCGACTCCTCCGGGCCGAAGGGATGGCCGCCGAAGCCGTGCCGCATGGCGATGACGGCGCGCGCCCAGTCCCGCTCGGCCGGCGCCTCGCGCGAGGCGATCAGTTGCATGACGGATTGCGCGATGACGGGCACCGGCACCTCCATGCGGATCGCATCCATCACCAGCCAGTTCACCTCACCGGTATCCTCGACATAGCCGCTCTCGGCTCGGCCGAGGCCGGGGTCACCGTGATGCGCCTCGGCCAGCAGGTCCACCAGCCAGGAGCGGATGACCGAGCCGCGGCGCCAGCATTCGAGCGTCGCCTGCACATCGAGCGGTGCGTCCTGGCGGCGGAGCAGCGCGTATCCCTTGGCGATGGCCTGCAGCATCCCGAACTCGATGCCGTTATGCACCAGCTTCACGAAATGCCCCATCCCTGGGCCGCCGGCATGAACGAAGCCACCCTCCACCGCGAGGGCACGGCAGATGGGCTCGAGCCGCGCCACCGCCCCGGCCTCGCCGCCCGCCATGAAGCAGGCGCCTTGGCGGGCGCCGGGCAGGCCGCCGCTGGTGCCGAGATCCACGAAGCCGAGGCCCTGCTCTCGCAGGCGCCCATGCCGGCGGATGGAATCGCCCCAATAGGAATTGCCGCCATCCGCGATCACATCACCGGGCTCGAGCGCCGCCGCGAGTTCCTCCAGCACCGTATCAACCACCGGCCCGGCCGGCACCCAGAGGAAGACCAGGCGCGGCGGGCGCAGCGCCGCGCGGAAGCCGGCCGGCTCCTGCAGGGCGAGAAGGCCCGCTTCGATAAGGTCCGGCGGTGCGCCGCCCTTGGTCTGGCCCGCCACGCGGAAGCCCGCCGCCAGCGCCTGGCGCGCGATGTTGCCGCCGATCTGCCCGAGGCCGACAATGCCGAACTCCCGTGGGGCCGCGCCGGCGCGCTCCGGTGTGCTGCTCATGCAGACGCTCTCCTGGCATCGGGCATCCCGCCCTTTGCCAGGAACGTGGGGCGGCCTTTGCCGTTCGGCTGCGCCGCTGCCCTGCCTGGTGGCAGGCCGGCTCCCGGAACGGGGAGAGCGAAGGGATGGCGCGGAAGGTGGGCGGCGCCGGTTGCTCTGCGCCCATCCGGCGGGGACCGCCTGTCGGGACGGCGCCGGATCCACCTTCGTTCAGAATGCAACACCGATCTGCCGATGTTGGTTGACCGCAGGGCAGAGCCCCGCCCTAGGGCCTTCCTGCCCCTCCGCAATCCGCTGGTGCTCTTTGATGTCGAGCAGAATCACGCGCCGGGCGTTCACGCCCGTCTGCGCTTCGCCCTACAGCGGATTGCGTTCAAAACTGAACGCCAATCCACTGTAGACCGTTGTCTGTAGAGCAGATTCACGCTGCGGGGCGCTCACGTCCCTCTGCGATCTGCTCTAGCCGCCAGCCGCCAGCTTGTCCTGGGTCTTGGTGTCGAAATCCCCGGCGTCGTGCCGCTCGTGCAACTGGCTTGAGGGTTCGCCAGTGACGCGGTTCACCATTCGCCCGCGCTGGACAGCCGGCCGTGCGCCGATCGCGTCGGCCCAGCGCTGGACGTTCCTGTAATCCTGCACCTGCAGGAACTCGGCCGCGCCGTAGAGCCAACCTTTCGCCAGGCCGCCGTACCAGGGCCAGATGGCCATGTCGGCAATCGTGTAGTCGCCGCCGGCCACATACTCGCTCTCCGCCAGGCGGCGGTCGAGCACGTCCATCTGGCGTTTCACCTCCATGGCGAAGCGATCGATCGGGTATTCCATTTTCGTCGGCGCATAGGCGTAGAAATGGCCGAAGCCCCCGCCCAGGTAGGGCGCGCTGCCCATCTGCCAGAACAGCCATGACAGGCATTCGGCGCGCGCCGCGGTGCCGGTCGGCAGGAAGGCCCCGAATTTCTCGGCCAGATGCATGAGGATCGCGCCGGATTCGAAGACACGGATCGGCGTCGGGCCGCTGCGATCGACCAGGGCCGGAATTTTGGAGTTGGGATTGACCGCGACGAAGCCGCTGCCGAACTGGTCGCCCTCGCCGATGCGGATCAGCCAGGCATCATATTCCGCGCCGCGGTGGCCGAGGGCCAGCAGCTCCTCCAGCATGATCGTCACCTTGACGCCATTCGGCGTGCCCAGCGAATAGAGCTGGAGGGGGTGGCGCCCGATCGGCAGGTCCTTGTCGTGCGTCGGGCCCGCAATCGGCCGGTTGATGTTCGCGAACCGCCCGCCATTGGCCTTGTTCCAGCTCCAGACCTTGGGCGGGGTGTATTCCGAGGAGTTGCTCATGCTCGACGCTCCCGATGATTGGCACTGATGTGCAATCGCGCGAGCCTACAGGATGGTGCCGAACTGGGCGATAGACAGGCCAATTGCCGGCCCACCTCGTGCTCCCGGCGGGGAAGGGCCCTGCCGGCGATCGTGGTCCTTGCCGCCTTGCCGCCCATCGTGCCACCCAGACCCATTGGCCGCATCGGACCTTCCACCGTGCAGCGGGCCAATTGCGGGTGCCGCAGACCCCGGACCGTTATCGAGAAGGCCAGACGCGAATGGGCCCTGACCCGCACCACCCATGACCTCGCCAGGGCAGCAGCCGGAAGCAGGCAAACGGGGCGTTCGCACCGGTTCCCTTCACCGCCGCAACACCCGGCCGCCTCAATTGTGCCCACACGGAGCGGATCCTAGAACGCGACCTTCGGCTTCACCTTCGCCTCCGCCGGCGCCTCGAAGAAGGGTTCGGGCGCGAAGCCGAAGGGACCGGCGAGCAGGTTGCCCGGCACGGTATGGATCCGGTTGTTGTAATCCAGCACCGCATCGTTGAAGAACTGCCGGGCGAAGGCGATGCGGTTCTCCGTTGTCGCAAGCTCCTCCTGCAGCTGCCGCATGTTCTCGCTCGCACGGAGCGCCGGCACTGCCTCGGCCAGCGCCAGCAGGCCCTGCACCTGCCGGCCGAGCGCCGCTTCGGCCGCAGCGCGGGCGGGCAGGTTGCCGCCGGCGGCGGCGGCCTGTTGCCGCGCCTGCATGATTCCGTCGAAGATGCCGCTCTCGTGCTTCATGTAGCCGCGCACGGCCTCGACCAGATCGGGGATCAGGTCGCTGCGGCGATGCAATTGCACGTCGATCTGCGACCATGCATTGCGCACGCGGTTCCGCGCCATCACCAAGCGGTTGTAGAGCCAGGCCAGGCTGACGAGGACCAGGACGACAACCCCGAGGACCCACCAGGCCATGCGGCACTCCTTCAAAGGCTGAGGATGAGGGCGGCGAGCATGGCGCCGCCGAGGACGGAGAAGGCCGAGGCGGCCAGCATCAGCCCACCCACCAGCACGACCAGCAGGGCGAGCAGCAGCCCCAGCATGGCCATCAGCGTGAGCGCAAGGCCGGCCCGCCAGCGCGGCAGGGCACGAAACTGCGCGACGGAGGCGGCGAGGCCGGTCGGCGCCGCCGGCCCGGCGCCCAGCGCAGCAAGCCGGGCCAATCGCCTCGCTATCGGCGGCGTCAGTGTGACCACCATGGCGACGCGATCGCGAAAGCCCTTCCGGACCCCGTCCGGCGCATGGATGAAGCCCATCTCCTGCAGCGCCCCGCCCGGCGGGAGGCCGCCAGCATGAATGCGGCGCAGCGCGCTGGCCAGCGCCTCCGGGTCGCGCAGCAACTGCACCGCGACGGCATCGGCCAGATAACGCCGCGCCCGCCAGAGCAGGGCGAGCGGCCAGCCGAAGACGAAAAGCATCCAGAGCGCGACCAGCGTCTTCTGCAGCAGCGTCAGCAGCATCCAGGGCAGGAGTGGTGCCGCCAGCAGTGCGCCCAAGGGCGGCCAGCGGTTGGCGATGCTCATGACGTCCAGCATGGCATCCATGCTGTCGGGCGAGAGGCTGATGGCGAGGCCGGCGCTCAGCCGCTCCGCCTGGCACGCCGGCAACCGGCCGGCCAGCGCGAGGAGGAGGTCGCGCAACGCCGTCCAGGCGCCGCGGCGGAAGGGGAGGTCGAAGACCAGCAGCATTGCCCCCAGCGTGCCGAACACCGCCTGCACGGCAGCGGCGAGGCGGACATCGCCGCTGCCCAGGGCGGCGACGAGATGCGCGACGACGCCCTGCGTCTCGCGCCGGTCCACCCGCTCCAGCAGGCCGCGCGTGGCAAGGATGGCGGCGTCCCGGTGGGAGGCGCCGAAGGCCGCGGCATTCGGCTCCGGCGCATCGACCACCAGCAGACCCGGTGTCGGCAGGCCGGCGGCCAGCGCCATCTCGGCGACGATATTGCCGAATTGCCTTTCCTCGAAATCGGCCTCACTCGGAGGGCGGGCGCCGAGATCCGCTGCCGCGGCCGCGATGGCGCTGCGGCGATGGAAGCGGGCGAGCCCGGCCCAGACGAGCATTGCCAGGGCCATGCCGGGCAGGAGGAGTTGCGTCGCCTGCAGCAGGTCGCCTGCGGCCAGGGGCAGCCCGGCCAGGCCCATCGCCTCCAGCCTCTCGCCGCCGCGGATCAGCGCCCGCACGCAGCTCTCGACCCATTGCGAGATGGCGTGCAGCGCCGCCAGCATCGCCACGGGCGCAAGGCCGAGCCAGGCCAGCAGCCTCAGCATGGCGGCCAGCAGCAGCAGGGCAAGGGGGCCGGTAATGGTGCTCAGCACCGCCCCGAGGCCGCCTGCCAGCCCCAGGCAGAGCAATGCCCAGAGCCGCGCATGGCGGCGCCGGCGGGCCTGCTCGGTGAAGAAGGCGGTGCGATCCGCCGGGGCGGCGGCCTGGGGCATGCGCCCGGACTACACCGGAACGCATCGCCCGGAGCGTTGCTGAAGGCATTGTGTCCGGCTGCGAGACGGCCGGGAGCGAGGCTGCCTGACCGGGGACAGGATTCGCGGTGAAAGCGGCGAGCCAGAGCAGATCACCGCAGGGTGGAAACGCTCCGGGGCATGGACCTGCTCTATCTGGACATTGGCCTAGTCTTACTGTGTCACTTGCTTCTTGGCCGTATACGCTGTTTCTGCAGGCAGCAGGGGCAGCGCGGGAGGAGGTGGACAAGGCCGACGGTGAGGCGGCGGCGAATGCTGGCGATTGAGTGCGGCACGTGGCGCTCAGGCCGGACCGGCACCGCGCGGCTGGAAGCCTTTGGATAGCGCAGGTGTCTTGAGCCGCCGCGCGGTGAAGCGGGATTGAGGGGGGAAAAGGCAGCGCTCGGCCACGAGGAAGCCGTAGG
>NZ_JAJAQI010000028.1 GCF_020523605.1 Roseicella aerolata
CACCCGCAGCGGATGGTCGGCCCGGACCCGTTGTTCCAAATCCACGTAGCTGAACAGCGACCCAACCACCGCATCACTGCCACGCATCCTCACCCCGCTCGCTGCCGGGGGTAGGGAATCACGCAGGCGGCATCACCACAATGAATTTCAGCAGCCTGCTAGACCTACATCTTGTCGCTGTGGTTCACAACATCGATGAGCCATCTAGACTACACTTGGGGTTCCCTGGATTGAAAACAGATAATGCCGTTTCCGCAGACGAGCAACCATTTACGGTGGGTTGTAATTTCGGATCAGAATTTATTCACATTATAGATGGGCCAAGCCTTTTCACGACATTAACAACTTTAGATACTATAAAATATTTCGTGAGTTTCCTGAATGACCGTCGGCTTACTCTTGCTAAGCGTCATTGTGTTATTGAAGGAAACGAGAATTTTTTAGGGGCCTATCTTAGCTCGCCGATCGCTGCAGGAAAATACAGTGTCGCACATCAGTTGACTGGCAGCATTCTTGACACTGTAGTGTTCAACAGCGGGTTCTGGACTAAATATGCTCAATCTCCCGCATGGGAGCATACAAACAAAGAAAACAAAAGAAGCTATTTCATAGACAGACTTATAGAGCATATTTCTGAAGAGTATCAGCTCGGCCGTCTCGTCCGGTCGCAGGAGATGGAATTCTCCTATCATGAACAGGGTTGGAGGTTTTTAGCTCGAGAGAGCCGATTCTCCCGAAGACTATTAGCTGGCGCATTTCAATCAATTTTTGATGAGCCGGACAAAACGACGTTTTGGTCATCGTCCGTCTCATCGAAAGACTACCCTGATACACGATATGTTTTTCTTACATACCCGCAAGCCACCAGCGACAAGTCATACGAGAAACTTGAAAATTACATTAGTTTTCATTTAATGGAATACATGTTTGCGGCAGGTGCTGCTTTTAGGGATGCGAGGTACATAGTAGGTGTTGGAATTCCCAACTACCACTTCGGCCAACATAGTATAGTTCTTCATATTGCAGACACGCATAGTTGGGGGGATCGTGAGCAAGTGACTGCAAAGAAAATTAGACACCGACTAGGAGCGTTCCGCGCTCTACATGCCAACACTACATTCCATTTCGAATGACACCCCATTTTTCGTGCAGATGGGCAAAACGTCGATCATCTCCGGCGGCCTGAAGTGGGCGCCGGCCACCTTTCTCAGCCGTAGCCCTCGTGAACAGCACCATCTCTGGGACGCCGGAGATCTGCTCCTCGTCTGAAGCAACCTTAAGCGGGGACGCTCCGTTCCGACCTCATTCAGCCACCGGTTCCAACACGACAACCTTCGCCGCCCCCGAATAAATTGACTTCCAGAAAAAATTCCTATTCACTCCCCCGGCTGCGCCGCTGCCGCCGGAGGCCCTATGTCCCGCCGCTCCCCTCCCGCCCCGCGCCCCGCCGAACCCCGCCCCTGGGCCCCGCTAACCGATGCGGAATGGGACATCCTCGCCCCCTTCTTCGCCCGCCGCGGCGCCGGCCGCCCCATCCGCGATCTCCGCCATCGCGTGGACAGCATCTTCCAGGCCGTCACCTCCGGCCTGCCCTGGTCGGAGCTCCGGTCCGGCACCCTGCTCTGGGACACGGCGCACCGGCAGTTCCGCCGCTGGGCGCATGCGGATCTCTGGACGCGCCTGCTCAAGGCCGTCGCGCGCCGCCGGTGCGGCCGGGTGCTGCGCGGCCTCCGGCCCTGGATCTGCGCCGCCTATCGCCGCGCCTGGCGGCTGCTCGGCTTGCGCGGCATCGCCATCGCCCGGCGCCTCGGCCTGTTCGATGCCCTGCGCGCCCCGCCCTGGATGCTGCCCGACCCGGATTTGTCCGAACAGGCGCTGCGGCATCTCCATCAGCGCCTCGCCCCCGGCCAGCCGCCCATGGCGCGGGAGACCTGGCGGCTCTGGCTGAAGGTCCTGCGCCGCCTCATCCTCCCCACCCGCATCCCCCGTGCCCTCGCATGGCCCTGAGCAGCACGCCCGGTTCCCGAAGGCCCCCCGGCCTCCGGCGGGCTTGGCCGGGGAAGGGCGAGGCCCTGCCCGGATTGACCGGCCCTTGCGGTCCCCCGACCATGCCGCGAAAGCAACCGGGACCCATGCCATGACCGATCTCTGGCGCCTCTCCGCCACGGAACTTGCCGCGCTGATCCGCGCCCGCCAGGTCTCCGCGGAGGAGGCGACGCAGTCCGCCCTCGCCCGGCTCGATGCGGTGAATCCCAGGCTCAACGCCGTCATCGCGCATGATGCGGCGCAGGCGCTGGCGGCGGCCGGGGCGGTGGATGCTGCGATCGCGCGGGGGGAGGCGGTGGGGCCGCTCGCCGGCGTGCCGGTGACGGTGAAGGTGAATGTGGACCAGGAAGGCTGGGCCACCACCAACGGGCTGCGCATCCAGCAGGACCTGCTGGCGCGGCAGGACAGCCCGGTGGTCGCCAACCTGAAGAAGGCCGGCGCCGTCATCCTCGGCCGGACCAACACGCCGGCCTTCTCCCTGCGCTGGTTCACCCGCAATTCCCTGCATGGCGCCACGGTCAATCCGCGCGACCCCTCCATCACCCCGGGCGGTTCCTCTGGCGGCGCGGCGGCGGCGGTGGCGGCGGGCATCGGCGCCATCGGGCATGGCACGGATATCGGCGGCTCCATCCGCTACCCCGCCTATGCCTGCGGCGTGCATGGCCTGCGCCCGACGCTCGGGCGCATCCCGGCCTGGAATCCCACCGGTCCGGATCGCGCGATCGGCGCGCAGCTCATGGCCGTCTCCGGCCCCATCGCGCGGACCATCGGCGACCTGCGCCTTTCGCTCGCCGCCATGAGCCAGCCCGATGCGCGCGACCCCTGGTGGGTGCCGGCGCCGCTGGAGGGGCCGGCCTTCCCGAAGCGCGCCGCGCTCTGCCTCGCGCCGGATGGCATGGCGGTGCAGCCGGAAGTCGTGGCCGCGCTGCGCGACGCGGCGAAGCGGCTGGAAGCGGCCGGCTGGGCGGTGGAGGAAGTGCCGAACACCCCGCCGCTCCAGGCCAGCGCCGATCTCCAGCTCCTGCTCTGGCTGGCCGAAAGCCGCCGCGCCGGCCCCGCGGCGCGGGAGCGGGAGGGCGACCCGGATGCGCTGGCGATCTTCGGCTATATGGAACGGCTGTGCCCGGCGCCGACGCTCTTCGATTTCCAGGATGCGCTGCAGACGCGCCTCACGCTGCTGCGGGACTGGCTGCTCTTCCTCGAACGCTACCCGGTCATCCTGATGCCCGTCTCGGGCGAGTTGCCCTTCCGCGACCACTCGGATGTCGAGAGCTTCGAGGGCTTCCGGCGGATCCTCGCGGCGCAATTGCCGCAGGTGGGGCTGCCGCTGCTCGGCCTGCCGGGGCTGGCGGTGACCACCGGCCTGGTCGGGCGCCTGCCGGTCGGGGTGCAGCTGGTCGGCGGGCGGTATCGGGAGGATGTGCTGCTCGCGGCCGGGGAGGCGATCGAGGCGGGCGGCGTGCCGGCCGCGCCGGTGGACCCGGCATGAGGGCGCTGCGCGCCCTGCCGCTGCTGCTGCTCGCCGCCGCCTGCGCCGGGGGCGGGCGTGGCTGCCCCGCGGTGCTCGTGAACGCCTCCCAGTTGCCGGTCGAGCAGTTCTACCTGGCGCGGGCAGGGGCGGAAGGCTGGGGCACGGATCTGGTCGCCGCGGCCGAGCTGGCGCCGGGCGGCACCCTGCCGGTCCGCTTCGAGGGGGAGGGGCGCTACGGCCTGCGCGCCGTCTGGGCCAATGGCCGGGCGGTGGAGATGCAGAATATCGAGGGCTGCCGCGTCGCGCGCATCACCGTGCGCGACGACGCCTTGCAGGTGGAATAGGGCATGCCGCTGGCGCGCCGCCGGGGGCGGGGCGCCTGCCTCGGGCCGCGGTGCCGGCACGCCCTGTCCCGCCCCGCCTGCCCGCGGAGGGAGGGGGGCCGAGGCGGCGCCGCATGGCAGCCCGCCCCCGGCGGCAGGCCGGGGCGACCATGCCGCGCCCGGCCCTGCGCCGGCCGGTCCTACTCCGCCGCCAGCGGCACGGAGCGCTTCGGCAGCACCGCCTTCAGCGCCTCGACCAGTTCCGCGATCATGGCATCGGTGTGGAAGGGCGTGGCGCAGAGCCGCAGCCGCTCCGTCCCGCGCGGCACGGTCGGGTAGTTGATGGGCGTGGCGTAGAGGGCGTGCTCCTCCAGCAGGCGGCGGGCCACCTGGCGGCAGAGCTCGGCCTCCCCCACCATCACCGGGACGATATGGCTCGGCCCCGGGATGCGCGGCAGGCCGGCGGCGTCCAGCGCCGCCTTCAGCGCCGCGGCGCGCTCGGCCAGCGCCGCGCGGCGGGCGGGGTCGCGCTTCAGGACACGCACGCTCTCCAGCGCCGCGCCGGCGACGGCGGGCGGCAGGGCGGTGGTGAAGATCAGCCCGCCGGCGACGCTGCGGATGAAGTCCACCAGCTCCGCCTCGCCCGCGACATAGCCGCCGAGCACGCCGAAGCCTTTCGCCAAGGTCCCCTCGATGAGGTCCACCCGGTGCGCCACGGCATCCCGCTCGCTGATGCCGCCGCCGGTCTCCCCGTAGAGCCCGACGGCGTGGACCTCATCCAGATAGGTCATGGCGCCGTAGCGCTCGGCCAGGTCGCAGATCGCCGCGATCGGGGCGATGTCGCCATCCATGGAATAGACGCTCTCGAAGGCGATCAGCTTCGGCGCCTCGGGCGGTGCCGCGGCCAGCTTCGCCTCCAGGTCCGCCAGGTCGTTATGCGTCCAGATGACGCGCTTCGCCGCCTTCGCGCCGCGCATGCCGGCGATCATGGAGGCGTGGTTCTTGGCGTCCGAGAAGACCCAGAAGCCCGGCAGCGCCTCCAGCACGGCGGAGAGCGCGGCCTGGTTGGCCATGTAGCCCGAGCCGAAGAGCAGCGCGCCGGATTTGCCATGCAGCGAGGCCAGCTCCGCCTCCAGCGCCACGATCAGCGGCGAGGTGCCGGAGATGTTGCGGGTGCCGCCCGCGCCGGCGCCGTGCTCGGCGATCGCCCGGGTGGCGGCGGCCAGCACGGCGGGGTGGCTCCCCATCCCGAGATAGTCGTTGGAGGACCAGACCGTGACCTCCCGCAGGCCCGCCGGCGCATGCCAGCGATAGACGGGGAAGCGGCCGGCCAGCTTCTCCAGATGGGCGAATTCGCGGTAGCGGCCCTCCCGGCGCAGGGCGCCGAGCGTGTCGCGGGCATGGGCAAGGAGGGTGGCTCGGGTCTGCATCATGGCCGGGTGCTGTGGCGTGGGGTCAGTGGGGTATGTCGGCATGGCCGCGAAAAACCCAGTGAAACCGTCGCAACCCTGTGTCGCGGCGTGAACGCCTCTCCGCGCAGGATGGACGCCTTTCCCGCGCCGCGTGCCGCCGGCGGGATCCGGCGGCGTGCCAGGAGCGGTTTCTTAGCCCAGCCTATGACCGGGCATAAGGCCTTCAAATGAAAATGAAATTATCAAAGGCGATATGATCGCCTGAGCCGATCAGGGCAGGGTCATCCAGGCCAGGGAGGGAGGTGATCAGCAGGGTGTCGATCGCGCCCCAATTTGCGCCGCTGACCAGGGCCGGTTTGTGGTTGCCGAGGGTGACAGTGGTCTGGCCGGCCAGCGCGCCGTCCCGGTAGCCGGCAAAGGTGACGCTCTGTTCGAGATTCCAGGCCGCCGCCGCCTGGACCTGGCCGAAGATGAAGCAACTGCCATCGGTCCTGGTGATCTCGATCGGGCCGTCGGCGAAGGTACTGAAGGCCACCTGGTGGCCGGACGGAACGCTGGCGGCCGCATAGCCGCTGCCGGGAAAGTAGCTGGTGTCGATCACACGCATTCCATGGGTCGGCGTGTGCCAGTTGAAACCATGATAACCGTCCGGCAGGAGTGGGGTCGGCATCCCGTCGATATCCTCGAAGGTGATCAGCTTCGGCGCGCCCAGCAGTGCGTCAAGACTCACGAGCGTGCCGTCCAGCCTGACGCGGACGATCTCGACGCTGGTCATGTCGATCCGCAATGTATGGTTGACGAAGCGGGCGTCCGGCGCCGGCGGTGCGGCAAGATGGGCCCAGAGCGAAAAGAGTGCCGCCTGCACGTTGGCCTGGGCGAACTGCGCCGAACTCATCGTTATGACCAGCGTGTCCATGCCAGCCCCGCCATTGATGGTGTCGAAGGCGGCGGGGCTGAGGAATGTGAAGATCGTGTCGTCGCCGGCGCCGGCGAGGATCAGGTTCTTGCCGGCGCCGCCGCGGAACGCGTCGTTTCCTGCCCCGCCAATAAGAGTGTCATCGCCGGCGCCGCCGCGTAGCGTGTCGTTACCGGCAGCCAGCAGTTCGACTGCGAAGCCCTCTGTCATGGATTGGGCGTCGACGAGGGTTCCATAGGAATAATTGGTAAAAAAGATTGTCACGACGCATTTCCTTCCCGTGCAGGTTCGATGCATGGGCGGCCGATCCATCCTGACCCGTTGCCGATAGTGCTGATGCGGCGGGAAGTGGTTGATGCTTAAGGATGACCGCCCGAGCAAGTCGAGGAAATAGCTCCAATTACATTCGCCTGCCAAGCTCGTTGTTGAGGTCGACATGGAATTCAGCAAATAATATAGTACACGGTAGATTGCGCGAAATAACGGGCAGGTTTCTCGGATCGATTACAACTTTCACTAATTGTAACCGTTCTGAGGCATTGAAATTATCGAGAGAATAATGAAGATCGGGTTGGGAAGAGAACGCTCCTAATATGCAACATTCCTCCACTGCATCATTCGGTCGCCGCCCCCGCGGCCACCGCCTGGCCAGGGGCAATGGACGGGCGGAGCAGGACCTTCCCGATACGGAAAAGGAACATCCATGAAGCGCCTTGCCCTTGCCGCCGCCCTGCTCGGCGGCACCGCCCTCAGCCTCGCCACGCTGGCCAACAAGCCGGCCGATGCGGCCGTCGCGACCTCGACCTTCCAGGTTCAGGCGCAGGTCGTGAACACCTGCTCGATCTCTGCCACGAACATGAGCTTCGGCGTCTACAATCAGAATACCAGCTCGCAGGCGACCTCCACCATCACCGTCAACTGCACCCTCGGCGTGCCGGCGGTGATCACTCTCGACCAGGGCCTGAACGACATCTTCGGGTCCGCCTCGGCGCCGAGCCGCCGCATGAAGAACTCGGCCACCAATGCCTGGCTGAGCTACAACCTGTTCACGGATTCCGGCCGCTCCTCGCTCTGGGGCAACACGCCGGCCACCGGCCAGTCCTATACCGGCACGGGCCAGAACACGGCCCTGAACGTCTACGGCCTGCTGCCCGCCGGCCAGAACGTCCTGGCGGGCACCTACTTCGATACCGTGACTGCCGTCATCACCTACTGACGTCCCGGGGCCGCTGCGGCCGTATGCACCATGGCCGCCACCCGCCCGCCGAGCCGGGGCGGGTGGCGGCACGCCATTGTCCCCACCCTGGAATTTCCGAAACCTCATGGTCCCCGCGCCCCGTTCTGCGCCGCGCCGCGCCGCCCTTGGCCTTGTCCTCGCGGCAGCGGGCTGCCTTCTCGCGCCGCGCCGCGCCGCGGCCGCCACCCGGATCTCGCCCACCCTGCTCGACTTCGCCCCGGGCCAGATGGCCGGCCTGCTCGAATTCGCCAATCTCGGCGACGGTGCCATTTCCATCGACATCGACATCGTCGCCTGGACCCAGCGCGGCGACGAGGACATCCTGGCGCCCAGCGAGGATATCGTCGTCTCCCCGCCCGCCGCGGTCATCCCGGCCGGTGCCCGCCAGACGCTTCGCGTCATCTTCCGCCGCCGCCCCGAGGGGGAGGGCGAGCGCAGCTACCGCCTGCTGATCGCCGAGAACCCCGTGGCGCCGGACCGCAACCGCACCATCGCCGTCGCCGTCACGCATTCGCTGCCGGTCTTCATGGGGCCCGCCCTCGGCGGGGGGCAGGGGCGGGTGCAGTGGCGCGCCGAGCGTTCCCCCGAGGGCGGATGGGATCTCGTCGCCGCCAATCCCGGCCAGCGCTACATCCGCATCCAGTCGCTCAGCGTCCTCACCAGCCGCGCCCAGCAACTCCCCGTCGAGCCGCGCGGCCGCACGCCCTATGTGCTGCCGGGGGTGGAGCGCCGCTGGCGCCTGCCGAGGGTGCCGGCCGGCATCGATTCGGTGCTGCTGCGCGGCCAGACCCAGTCCGGCCCCTTTGAGCAGACCGTCACGTTCACATGACGCAGCGCTCGGCAGGTCTTGCCATGCTGCTTCTCGCCCTCGCATTCCTCCCATTCCCGGTGCAAGGCGCGGAGCGGCGGCTGCAACTCGAGGTGCGGATCAACGGACGGCCCACCGGCTTGGTCGGGGAGTTCGTCGAGCGCGCCGGCGCCCTGTTCGCCCGCGGGCGGGAACTGCGCGAACTGGGCGTCGAGGCACCGGAAGATGACGCGCTGGTCCCGCTCGCCTCCATCCCCGGCCTCGGCGCGACGCTCGATCCGCTTACCCAGGTGCTGGAGGTCAGCGCCGATCCCGCCGCCCTCCGGCGGACCAGCCTGAACGGCCGCGGCGGCCGCACGCTGCCGCCGCTGACCCCGACCGACTGGGGCATCGTGCTCAACTACGACACGCTCGGCACCTTCGGCACGGAGACCACCGGCTTCGTACAGAACGAGCAGCGCCTGCTCGGCCCCTATGGCACGCTGTCCAACAGCGCGCTCTCCCGCTTCGGGGTCCGCGCACCGGACCAGGACTATGTGCGGCTCGACAGCAACTGGTCCTATGCCGATCCGGATCAGGACCGCAACTGGCGGCTGGGCGACCTGGTGACAGGCGCCGTGGGCTGGAGCCGCGCAATCCGGCTGGGCGGCGGACAGGTGGCCTCCGACTTCAACATGCGGCCCGATCTGGTGCGCTTCGGCAGCCCCAGCTTTACCGGCCTCGCCGCCCTGCCCTCCACCGTGGACGTGCTGGTCAACGGCGTGCGGCAGTTCGGCTCCCCCGTGCCGCCGGGCCCCTTCGAGATCCGCAACCTGCCGGTCGTGGTCAGCGGCGGGTCGGAGGTGGTGGTGGCGGTGCGCGACGAACTCGGCCGGCAGACCCTGACGACGCTGCCCTTCTACTACAGCACCCAGCTGCTGGCCGAAGGCACCACCTCCTATTCGGTCCAGGCGGGCCGGGTGCGGCTCGGCTACGGCATCCGCACCACGGACTATGTCGGCTGGGCAGCCTCCGGCTCGGCCCGGCATGGCCTGAAGCAGTGGCTCACGGCCGAGGGGCATGCCGAGGCGACCGACGGGCTCGCGATGGCGGGCGGCGGCGGGGCGGTGCGGCTTGGCAGTTTCGGGGTCGCCAGCCTGGCGCTTGCCGCCAGTGCCGGGCGGGGCGCCAGCCTGCCGCGCGAGATCACCGAGCGCTATGGCGTCCTCGGCAAGGCGACCACCGGCCCCGGCCGGGGTGGTCAGGTGGCTTTCGGCCTCCAGCACAGCACCAGCCGCTACAGCCTCACCCTGAGCGGCACCTTCGCCAGCGCCGGCTTCCGCGACACGGCGGCGCTGTTCGGCACCTCCGTGGTGCGCAGCCAGCTGCGCGCATCCGTCAGCCTGCCCTTGCAACGCTACGGCAGCCTGACCCTCGGCTTCATCCAGCAGCGCGGCGGCGTCGCGCAGGCCACTCCGCTCGGCGGCATCCCGCTCGGCCTGCAGGCGAACAATGCGCTGCTCAACCTCGGCTATTCCGTCAGCCTGCGGGATGATCTCTATTTCTATGCTTCGGGCTTCTACGATCTGCGCGGCAGCCTGGGCACCGGCATCTTCGCCGGGCTCATCTTCACCTTCGGCGCCAAGGACTCCGCCGGGCTCAGCTACAACCGGCAGGACCGTAGCAACACCTACACGGCGCAGCTGGTGCGACCGGCGGTGCAGACCGGCGATATCGGCGGGCGGCTGGTGGCCGAGCTGGGCGACGTGAACCGCCAACTCGCCGAAGGCCAGTATCTCGGCCCCTATGGCCGCGTGACCGCGGGTATGGACCTGCTGGACGGCCAGCCGACCGGTCGCTTCGGCCTGGGCGGTTCCGCGGTGATCGGCGGCGGCAGCGCCTTCCTCTCCGACCGGATCTTCGACAGCTTCGCGGTCGTGCGTACGGGATCGGTGCCCGGCGTCCCCGTGCAGTACGAGAACCGCCCCGCTGGCACCACGCGCCGGGACGGACGGTTGCTGGTGCCGCAGCTCCGTTCCTTCGACGTCAACAGGCTCTCGATCGATCCCGTGGCCCTGCCGGCAGATGTGGAGGTGAGCAGCACGCAGCAGGAGGTGCGGCCGGGCGACCGGGCCGGGATCGTCGTGGATTTCGGGATCCGCCGCAGCCTGGGCGCGCTGGTGCGGTTCCAACTGCCGGATGGTCGGCCGGTACCGACCGGATCGGCGGTGCGGAAGGAGGGACAGCCGCCCGTGCCCGTAGGCGGCGGCGGCCGTGCCTACCTGACCGGGCTGGAGGAGCGGAACAGGGTCGCCATCGCGCTGCCGGACGGCACCACCTGCCAGGCAGGCTTCGGCTTCACGCCGCTGCCTGGTGAGATCCCGCTGATCGGGCCGGTGGGATGCGAGTGATCCTGCCCCTGCCGGCCGCGGCGCTGCTGGCGACCTTGAGCCCTCTGCCGGCCGCGGCTTCCGGCGGGGTGGTGACCTGCAGCCTCTCTGCCACGGCCATGGCCTTCGGCGTGGTCCAGCCGGAGGGCAACGCCCCCGGTGACACCACCGCCACTCTGGAGGTGATCTGTGTCGCCAACGGGCAGCAGCCGGCGGCGGTCACCCTGCGGGTGATACCGCTGAGCGAGCCGGTGGGGCCGGGCCTGCGGCGGATGCAGCCCGGGCCGGGGCTGCGCTACCAGATCTTCGTCGATGCCGCGCGCAGCATCGCCTGGGGCAGCGGCATCGGCGGCAGCATGCCGCTTGCGGCCAGCGCCACGGTGGTGCCGGGCACGCCGCTGCGGGTGCGGTTCACCCTCTACGGCCGGGTGCCGGGGCGCCAGCATGGCCTGCCCGCCGGCAGCTTCGTGGAGAGCCTGGTCGCGGTCCTGCAGTACTGAGCAACGCGCGGTTCAGTACAGACGGAGGATGCGGACATTCCCCTGCGCATCCGTCTCCGTCGTCACCGCCGGCGGATAGGTTGCGGCCGCCGGGGGCAGGGAGAGGCCGGCCTGCCGGGCGGCCGAGATGGCCGCGGCGCAGCCCGCCTGCTCCGCCGACGAGAGTGTCTGGCCGTTCCAGCAACTGGGCGGCAGCACGATGGCGCCGACGGACATCTGCGCGCCGCTGCCGCGCGTCGTGCCTTGGGCCTGCGCGGCGAGGGATGGCAGCAGCAGGGCGGCCAAGAGGCCGAGGGGACGGAGAGTGGGGCTCAAGAATGGCATGCCTGATCATGTCGGGCGCCCTGGTTGAATATTTCATAAATCATCGCGAGGAGTGGGCGTGCCGGACCGGCTTCCGCAGGGCCTGCGCCTGCAGCTACCTTGCCCCATGGCCGGGAGGGAACCAGCATGGATATCGGCATCCTGCAGCAGCGCCGCATCGAGGCGGCCTTCGCCAGGGGCGTTTTCGAGGAGATGGCGGCCGAGATCGGCGCCGAGAGGGCCAAGGCCATCCTCTCCCGCGCGGTGATCAAGCTGGCGAAGCGGGCCGCCGCCGAGATGGCGAGGGAGGCGCCGGAGGGCCCGAGCCTCGACCATTTCGAGGCGATCCAGGAGCGCTGGACGCGCGACGACGCGCTCCGGATCGAACCCGTCGCGCGCGACGCGACGCGCTTCGAGTTCAACGTGACGCGCTGCCGCTACGCCGAGATGTACCGGGAGATGGGCCTTGCGGAACTCGGCGCCGTGCTGTCCTGCAACCGCGACGGCGCCTTCTGCGAGGGCTACGACCCGAAGCTGAAGCTGACCCGCACGCAGACCATCATGGGCGGCGCCAGCCATTGCGATTTCCGCTACCGGGTCGAGGAGTGAGGCCATGCCGGAGCGCCTGCATCCGAAGCTCCGCGCCTTGCTGGCCGATGACTGGGTGGCGGTCGATCCCGAACTGCCGCGGCTGCTGGAGATGCTGTTCGCCCGCAGCGCCGGGGAGGACTGGCACAAGGCCGGCACCTTCAAGGACCACCTGCTCGGCGTCTGCCGGACGCTGACGCTCTGGGACCAGCCGCGGGAGGTGCGCCTCCTCGGCCTCTTCCACAGCGTCTATTCCAACGAATACGTGGACCTGAAGCTCTTCGACGGCAGCGGCAACCGGGCGGAGCTGGCCGAGGCGCTGGGCGCCGAGGCGGAGCGGCTGATCCACACCTTCTGCGTGATGCCCCGCACCCTCTTCACCCAGCGCCTGCTGGCGATGGAGCACCTGCCGGAGGAGGAGATGGTGCTGGAGCGGGAGGGGGCGCCGGCGCTGCACCTGCCGCCGCGCGATGTCGCGGTCTTCGCCATCGCCACCATCGCCGATATCGCGGAGCAGTGGCATTCCTGGCAGGACGAGATTTTTGCGGGTTACCCCTTCCAGAAGCCGCGGGCCGTCCGGGAGAACTGGGCCGCCTCGCTCTGGCCCGGGCCGCTGAAGCCGACCGCGACCGCGCTGTCCATGCTCTCCCGCCTCGGCCGGGTCCTCTCCGATCTGCCGGAGGAGTGGGGGCTGCCCACCCCGCCGGTCTTCGCCCGCTGCACCGCGGTGCTGGAGGCGGAGGAGGAGATGGCGGCCGTCACCCTCTACTGGCAGGCGGTGACGCGCGGCCTGCCCATGGCGGGGCTCGGCCCCACCCACCGGGCGTTGGAAGCCTGCATCCGCCACAACCCCTATGTCGGGGAACCGCGGCTGATGCTGGCGCAGCTCGCCCTCATCGCCGGGGACTGGGACATGGCCGCGGGTCATGCCCGGGCGGGCCTCGACCTGCTGCAGGACTGGGGCGTCGCCTGGGACAAGCGCATCGCCTGGTCCGGCTGGGTGGCCTGGGCGCGCATCCTGCTGCAATCGGCGGAAGGCCGGCGCTGGCCGGAGAGCCTGACGGGGCTGAACGGGCTCGGGCTGGTGACGGGCTGACCTTTTCCCGGAGGGCAGGACGCGCCATGTTGGGCGCAACGAACTGCCTCCGGGGAAACGTCCATGATCCGCCTCACGCGCCGCGCCGCGCTCGCCCTGCCGCTCGCCACCCCCTTCGTCGCGCACGCCCAGGACGCATCCGCCCCCTGGCGGCCGAGCCAGACCATGCGCATCGTCGTCCCGGCCGCGCCGGGCGGCACCGCCGATATCAGCGCCCGGCTGCTCGCGCCCTTCCTGCAGGCGCATCTCGGCCAGAGCTGCGTGGTGGAGAACCGCTCCGGCGCCGGCGGGGTGATCGGCACGCAGGAAGTGGTGCGCGCCACGCCGGACGGGCACACCCTGCTGCTCGGCAATATCGGGCCGCAGGCGATCGGCCTCTCGCTCTACCGCAGCCTGCCCTACAAGCGGGAGGACCTGACGCCGGTCTGCGGCACGGTGCGGGGCCCGAACGTGCTGGTGGTGCACCCCTCCGTCCCCGCCAACACCCTGCCGGAGCTGGTCGCCCATCTGAAGAAGAACCCGGGCAAGCTCAGCTTCGGCTCCCCGGGCGTCGGGCAGAGCCCGCACCTGACGGGCGTCTGGTTCAACCAGGCGACCGGGACGGAGGCGATCCACGTCCCCTTCCGCGGCGCCGGCCCGGCGGCGCTGGAACTGGTCGCGGGCAACATCCAGTACATGTGGGACAACCTGACCAGCGGCATCACCCAGATCCGCGCCGGGCGGGTCCGGGCGCTGGCCGTCAGCAGCGCCGACCGCAACCCGCAACTGCCGGACGTGCCGGCGGCGCGGGAGACGATGCCCGAGCTCGCCGCCTTCGACGTCAACACCTGGTTCGGCATCTTCGTCCCCTCCGCGACGCCGCG
This sequence comes from Roseicella aerolata, assembly GCF_020523605.1. GTDB lineage: Bacteria > Pseudomonadota > Alphaproteobacteria > Acetobacterales > Acetobacteraceae > Paracraurococcus > Paracraurococcus aerolatus. The sequence goes on from NZ_JAJAQI010000028.1 coordinate 13,933, forward strand.
GCCGGTGGTGGACAGCCTCAACGCCGCCATGAAGGCCTGGCATGAGACGGAGGAGGTGAAGGCCCGCTGGCGGGAGATGGGCGGCGTCTCGCTCTACGGTACGCCGGAGCAGTTCGCCGCCTTCGTCGCCAACGAGGTGCAGAAGTGGGGCGAGGTCATCCGCAAGGAAGGCCTGCAACTGGAGGTCGGGTGATGGGCGCCGCGCGGCTCCCGCGCCGGGCGGCGCTGGCCGCGCCGGCCCTGCTGCTGGCGCCGCCCCTTGCGGCGCAGGCCTGGCGCCCCGGCCAGCAGATGCGCATCGTGGTGCCCGCCGCGGCCGGCGGCACCACCGACATCATGGGGCGGCTCTGCGCCCAGCACCTGCAGGCGCGCTGGGGCACGCCTGTCGTGGTGGAGAACCGCACCGGCGCCGGCGGCACCATCGGCACGCTGGAGGTGGTGCGGTCCCGCCCCGATGGCACCACGCTGCTCTCGGGCAATATCGGGCCGCAGGCCATCGCCTATTCGCTCTTCCGCAACCTGCCCTACGGCGCGGACCAGCTCGTCCCGATCGCCGGGCAGATCCGCGGGCCGAACGTGCTGGTGGTGCTGGCCGACACGCCGGTGCGGAGCATGACGGAGTTCGCGGCCTGGCTGCGGGCCGAGCCGGGGAGGATCAGCTTCGCCTCCACCGGCGTCGGGCAATCGACGCATCTGACGCCGGTCTGGATGCTGCAGCTGCTGAACGCGCAGGCGATCCATGTGCCCTTCCGCGGCTCGGCGCCGGCGCAGATCGAACTGCTGGCTGGCAATGTCGGCTTCCTCATCGACAACCTGACCGGCGTCATCGAGCATATCCGCAGCGGCCGCCTGCGCGCGCTCTGCGTCACCAGCGCCGAGCGCAACAGCGAATTGCCGGAGGTGCCGGCGGCGCGGGAGACGCTGCCGGAGCTGGCGCGGTTCGAGGTGAACACCTGGTTCGGCCTGTTCGGCCCGGCCGGCCTGCCGGCCGAGATCGTCCAGACCGTCAATGCCGAGGTCAATGCGCTGCTCGACCAGCCGGAGACGCGGCAGCGCTTCGCCCAGCTTGGCGGCGTGCCGCTGCGCCTCTCGCCGGAGGCGTTCGCCGACTGGGTGCGGGCGGAGACGGAGAAATGGGGCGCGGTGATCCGGCGGGAGGGGCTGCAGCTCGACGCCGGTTGACGCCGTAGCGGCCCCACCGCAGCCTGCGGGCGGATGATCCTCTCGCCCCTCTGGCTGCCGGTGACCCTGGCCGCCGCGCTCTTCCAGACCTGGCGCACCGCCCTGCAGCAGAAGCTGCGGGGCCAGCTTTCCGTCAATGCCGCGGCGGTGGTGCGCTACCTCTACGGCGTGCCGGTCGGCGCGGCGCTGCTCGGCCTCTACATGCTGGTCTTCGGCGGGTCGCTGCCGGCCCTGAACCTGCCCTTCCTCGCCCTCGCGGCGGCGGGCGGGCTCGGCCAGATCCTCGGCACCAACCTGCTGATCATGGCCTTCGGCCATCGCGGCTTCGCCGTCGGCACCGCCTATGCGAAGACGGAAGCCGTGCAGGGCGCCATCCTGGCGCTGGTGCTGCTGGGCGAGCGCATCTCGGCCATCGCCTGGATCGGCATCTCCATCGGCGTCGGCGGCGTGCTCTGGCTCTCCCTTGCCGGCAAGGCGCGCAATGCCGGGGAGCTGCTGCGCGCGACGGTGCAGCCGGCGGCCGTCTGCGGCCTCGCCTCCGGCTTCTTCTTCGCCCTCACCAGCGTGCTGATCAAGGCGGCGAATCTGGAGCTGCCGGGCGATGACCCGATCCTGCGCGCGCTGGTGACGCTGGTGGCGGCGAACATCCTGCAGACGCTGATGCAGGGAAGCTGGCTGCTGGCGCGGGAGCCGGACCAGGCGCGCGCCGTGTTCACCACCTGGCGGACCAGCGCGCAGGTCGGCGCGCTCTCCGCCTGCGGCTCGGCCTGCTGGTTCACCGCCTTCGCCCTCGCTCCCGTCGCGCTGGTGCGCGCGGTGGGGCAGGTCGAGATCATCTTCACCCTGCTCTTCAGCCGCTTCTACCTGCGGGAACAGCCGAAGCGCGCGGAGATCCTGGGCGCGCTGACGGTGGTGCTGGGCGTGGTGCTGGTGCTGGTCGGGCGATAGGCGCTTGCCGGCCGGTTCACGCCTGCGGGCTTCGCCCTCCGGCGATCGGGTGGCTTGTCTCCTGCCGGCCGATTCACGCCTGCGGGCTTCGCCCTCCGGCGATCGGACGGCTCAGCCCAGCGCCACCTGCTCCCCATGCTCCGGCACCCGGCAGGGCCAGCCCAGCTCCTCCTCGATCCGGTGGCGCAGCGCATCCGCCGCGCCCGGCTCCCCATGCACCACATAGGTCTGCCGCGGCGGGTGCGCGAAGCCGCGCAGCCAGGCGAGGATCTCCGCGGCATCGGCATGGGCCGAGAGCATGGAGAGATTGTCCACCTCCGCCCGCACCGGGATATGGGCGCCATGGATCTTCACGCTCTCCGCGCCCGCCACCATCTGCGCGCCGCGCGTGCCGCCGGCCTGGAAGCCGCTGAACAGGATGGTGTTGCGCCGGTCCGGCGCATAGACCTTCAGGTGGTGCAGCACCCGCCCGCCGGTCGCCATGCCGCTGGCCGAGAGGATGACCTTCGGGAAGGCATTGGCGGCCAGCGCCTTCGATTCCGCCGCATCCCGCACATAGCGCGCGACGCCGCAGGCGGCCCGGGTCTCGGCGGCGGAGAGCCGGTGCTCCCCCTGGTGCTTGCGGAACAGGTCGGTCGCGTCCTGCGCCATCGGGCTGTCGAGGAAGATGGGCAGGTCCGGGATGCGCCGCGCCGCCTTCAGCCGGTGCAGGTGATACAGCAGCGCCTGGGTCCGCCCCACCGCGAAGGCCGGCACCAGCACCGTGCCGCCGCGCGCCGCGGTGCGGGTGATGACCTCGGCCAGCATATCCTCCGGGTCGCGCGGGTCGTGGCTGCGGTCGCCATAGGTGGATTCGACCAGCAGCACATCCGCCCGGCGCACCGGCGCCGGGTCCGGCATGGTCGGGCTGTTCAGGCGCCCGAGATCGCCCGAGGCGACGAAGCGCGTGCCGTCGGGCAGGTCCAGCTCGGCGATGGCGGCGCCGAGGATGTGCCCGGCCGGCCGGAAGCGCAGCGTGATGCCGGGGGCGACCGCATGCTCCCGCCCGAACTCCACCGGCGCGAAGCGCTCGAGCGACGCCTCGGCCTCCGCCAGGGTGTAGAGCGGCAGGGCCGGGTGGTGCTTCGAGAAGCCGTGGCGGTTGGCGTAGTCCGCGTCCTTCTCCTGCAGGAAGCCGCTGTCCGGCAGCAGGACGCCGCAGAGATCGGCGGTGGCCGGGGTACAGAGGATGGGGCCGCGGAAGCCCGCGCGCGTCAGCAGCGGGAGGGCGCCGGAATGGTCGAGGTGGGCATGGGTCAGCACCACGGCGTCGAGGCTGGCCGGCGGCACCGGGAAGGGCGCCCAGTTGCGCAAGCGGAGCTGCTTGAAGCCCTGGAACAGGCCGCAATCCACCAGGATGCGGCGCCCGCCGGCCTCGAGCAGGTATTTCGAGCCGGTGACCGTCCCGACCCCGCCGAGGAAGGTGAGCCTTGCCCCGCCGCCACCGGTTCCCGATTCGTCCGTGCCCGCCATGGTGCTTCTCCCCTCGCGCGATATCCTGCCATGGCTGGCGCGCAACGCGAGGGTTTTCAGCCGGCGAGGGGCCGCGGCTTCCCCCGCTCATCCAGCGCGACATAGGTGAAGTCGGCCGAGGTCACCTTGATGCGCTCCCCCTGGCCCTGGCGCAGCACCCAGGCCTCGACATGCAGGGTGAGGGAGGTGCGGCCGATGCGGGCCAGGTCGCAATAGACGCAGACCACATCCCCCACCTTCACCGGCTTGAGGAAGGCCATGTCGGTGCAGGAGACTGTGACGACGCGCCCGCCCGCGCGGGCCACCGCCGAGATGCCCCCCGCGACATCCATCTGCGACATGATCCAGCCGCCGAAGATGTCGCCGGCCGGGTTGGTGTCGGCCGGCATGGCGAGGGTGCGGATCGCGAGCTCGCCGCGCGGGCCGCCCGCGGCCGCGACGCCGCCATGGTCCGGCGCGCCGCTCACCCCGCGAACAGCGCCCGGATCGCCGCCGGGTCCACCGCCTCGATCACCGCCGGCGTCCAGCTCGGCTTGCCGTCCTTGTCCACCAGCACGCTGCGCACGCCCTCCCGGAAGTCGGGATGCCTGTTCACCACGTTGCGGGTCAGCGCCAGCTCCATCTCCAGGCATTCGTCGAGCGTCGCGCCGGCGCCGCGCCGGATCAGTTCCAGCGAGACGCAGAGCGAGGTGGGCGACATGCGGCGGAGGATGGCGATCTGCTCGCGCGCCCAGTCCGTGCCCTCCGCCTCCAGCGCCGCAAGGATGGCGGGCATGCTGTCGAGCGCGAAGCAGCGGTCGATGGCGGCGCGGTGCGGCGCGAAGGAGGGCTCGGGCGGCGCCTCGGCGAAGCGCTCCACCACCGCGGCATCGCCCTCCAGCAGCGCCGCGCGCAGCGCGGGCAGCTTCGCCTTCGGCACGTAATGCGTGGCGAGGCCGGCATGCACGGAATCCGCGCCGCGCAGCCGCGCGCCGGTCAGCGCCAGCCAGGTGCCGACCGCGCCCGGCAGTCGCGGCAGGATGTAGGAGGTGCCGACATCGGGGAACAGCGCGATCGCCGTCTCCGGCATGGCCAGCAGCGCGGCCTCGGTCACCACGATCGGGCGGTTGTGGATGGAGACGCCGATGCCGCCGCCCATGCAGACGCCGTCGATCAGCGACACCCAGGGCTTGCCGAAGGTGGCGATGCCGCGGTTCACGGCATATTCCTCGGCGAAGAAGGCCTCGATCGCCGCCGTGTCGCCATCGATCGCCAGTTGCCGGATGCGGCGGACATCGCCGCCGGCGCAGAAGGCCTTGCCGCCGGCGCCTTCCAGCACCAACAGCTTCACCGCCGGGTCGTCCTTCCAGGCATCGATCGCCGCCTGGAAGCCGCGGATCATCGCCTGGTCGAGGGCGTTGAGGGTTTTCGGCCGGTTCATCAGCAGCGTGCCGGCCGCGCCCTCGCGCCGGGCCAGGATGGTCGGTTCCGTGGTCTCGCCCATGCGCCCTTCCCCCGTTCGGTTCTCCGCCATCGCCTAACCCTTCGGCGGGCCCCGGGCAACCCGAGCGGCGCGCGGCCATGTTGCCGAACGCGATCATCCCGCCGGCGTTGGCCGGGCATGGACCCCTCAGACCTGGTGCCGAGCTTCCGCAACCTCGCCTTCCGCATATCCGCGACCTCGGGATCGCCTATCTCCTGGCCTTCGTGATCGGCTGGAACCGGGAGCGCGAGGACCACAGCGCCGGCATGCGCACCTTCCCGCTGGTCGCCATCGCGGCCTGCGGCTTCATCCAGGGGACGGAGGCCCTGCTCGATGCCTATCCCGAAGGCCGGGCGCGCATCATCGAGGGCGTGATCACCGGCATCGGCTTCATCGGCGGCGGCGCCATCATCAAGGGCGGGGGCGAGGTGCACGGCACCGCGACCGCCGCCGCGCTCTGGGCAACCGGGGCGATCGGCATCGCGGTCGGGCTGGGGCAGTACCATGTCGCCCTGGTCATCTGCCTGTTCACGGCACTGACCTTCTTCGTGCTCAGCCGGCTGAAGCCGAAGCCGAAAAGCTGAGCGCGGGAGGGCAGGGCGCCCTCCCGCCGAGCCTGTTGGCCGATCCGGGCCTCAGCGCCGGGCCAGCAGCCCGACGACGACGGCGGTCAGCGCGGCGCCGACCATTCCCTTCTTGGCGGACTGGCTGCGGAGCAGCGGCAGCACCATCGCGGCCTTGGCGGTGGAATCGCCCACCTGGCGCAGCGCGTCATCGCGCACGCGCTGTGCCTCCAGCGCCACCGGGTCCTCCGCACGCCGTGCCGCCAGCCAGAAGAGGATCGCGGCCAGCACCAGGTCCACGGCGGCGACGATCAGCGCGGCGGAAAGAGCGCTCCGCCCGTCGGACAGCCAGATCAGCGCCGCGACATGCAGCATGACCAGCAGCATCAGGCCGAAAACGGCGGCTGCCGCGCCGAGGCTCGCCTGGATGGCGTAGCCGCGGCCGGTCCGCTTCCAGCGCAGCGCCTCCGCCTGGGCGGCCAGGTGGAGCAGTTGGAACATGCGCATGCGCGGCCGCCCCCCGGATCAGTGCCGGTCGCGCGGATAGACGTAGGTGTTGCTGCCCATCAACCGGCCGATCAGGTAGCCGGCCGCGGCGGCGATCGCGACCGCGGTCAGCGGGCGCTCCCGCACCGTGTCGGTGATGGCGTCCATCTGGTCCTCGACCGTCTCGCGCGCGCGGTGCGCATAATCCTGCACCTGGTCGGCGGCGCCGGCGAGGGCGGGCGTCACGCGCTCCTGCATCAGCCGCTCCACCTGCGCGCGCAGGCGGGCCAGTTCCTCCCGCGCATCGTCGCTCACGCGCTGCGCGGAGGCCTGGGCTTGGTTGCCGAGGTTCCGGGCGTCGTTGTTGAAATCATTCGCGGCGCTCATGGCGTGCTCCTTCCGCAGGGGTAACTTGGCGACGGAACGCCGCCGCGCCGCCAATGGTTCCACCTTGCGACCACAGGGCGGCGGGGGGTGTGAAGCGTCCGACGCGGAGGCTAGACCGGTTGTCCACGCGCCGTGCGTCAACTCGGCGCAATCGCGCTCCGGGGGAATTCGCATGGATGCGCCGCTGCTGCGCTTCGAGTCGGTGCGCAAGCCCGCGCTCGGGCTGCATGGGATCGATCTCGCCCTGCCGCGCGGGGCCTGCACGGTGCTGCTCGGCCCCGCGGGTGCCGGGAAATCCGGCGCGCTGCGCCTGATGGCCGGCCTCGCCTCGCCCGATACCGGCCGGCTGCTGCTGGAGGGTGGCGACTTCCACCGGCCGCCGCCGGGCTGGCGCGGCACCGGCACCTTCCTGCCGGCCGAGGCGCTGCCGCGCGGCCGCAGCGTCGAGCAGGTGGTGACCGAACTCCTCCGCGGCCTGCCGCCGCGCGAGCGCGCGGCGCATCTGGCGCGCGCGCTGACCGCGCTCGGCCTCGACGGGCAGGAGGCGACGCCGCTCTCCCGCCTCTCGGCCCCGCAGCAGTGCCGCGTGGCCCTGGCGCGCGCGCTGGCGCCGCAGCCTTCCCTCCTGCTGCTGGACGATCCGCTGGAGGGGCAGGAGCATGCCACCCGGCAGCGCCTGGCGCTGGAGTTGCGCGCCCTCGTCCGGCGCTTCGGCCTGACCGTGGCGGTCGCAACGCGGGAGGCGGAGGAGGCGATGCTGCTCGCCGACCACCTGGCGGTGCTGGAGGAGGGCCAGGTCGCCCAGGCCGGCACGCCGCAGCAGGTCTATGAGGAGCCGGCCTCTGCCTTCGTCGCCAGCCTGGTGGGCGAGAACAACCGCCTGCCCGGCACGGTCATGGCGCTGGACGGGGAGGAGTGCCAGGTGCGGCTGGATTGCGGGCCGGAACTCTGGGCGCGGCGCGGTGATGCCGGCGGCCCGGGCAGCCGCTGCATCGTGGCGGTGCGGCCGGAGCGCGTCGCGGTCGCGGCGATGAGCGCGGAGGAGATGGGGGAGGGGGCGCTGCCCGCCACGCTGCAGGACGTGATCTTCCTCGGCGACCATCTCCGCCTGCTGCTGGCGGTGGGGCGGGGCGGGGCGCTGGTGGCCAGGCGCCCGCCCGGCAGCCGGGTGCCGCGCATCGGCGGGCCGGCCTCCGTCGCCTGGGACCCCTATGCCGCCTTCGCCTTCCGTGCCTTGCGATGATGCGAGGCCCTTGGCCCTGCCGCTGGGGCTATTATGTGCCGGCAAACGGGAAGGAGAGTGCCATGTCCCCGCTGACCCGCCGCCGCGGCCTGCTGCTCGGCGGTGCCGCCCTGCTGGCCGCGCCGCGCACGGTTTTCGCCCAGGGCACGGCGCCCGCCGCGCCCACCGGCCCCTTCACCCTGCCGCCGCTGCCCTATGCGCCGGAGGCGAACGAGGCGGCGATCGACGCCCAGACCATGCAGATCCACCATGGCCGGCACCATGCCACTTATGTGAACAACCTCAATGCGGCGGTGAAGGACCATAGCCGGCTGCATGCCATGCCGATCGAGGAGATGTTGGCCAAGATCGGCGAATTGCCGGAGGGCATCCGGACCGCCGTGCGCAACAATGGCGGCGGCCATGCCAACCACGCCATGTTCTGGGGCATCATGGGCGGCCGCGGCGGCCAGCCGGGCGGCGAGTTGATGGCCGCGATCCAGCGCGACCTCGGCGGCTGGGACCAGTTCCGCAGCCGCTTCGAACAGGCGGCGAACACGCAATTCGGCTCCGGCTGGGCCTTCGTCACCGTGACGCGGGAGGGCAGGCTGGCCATCGTGCAGAAGCCCAACCAGGACACGCCGCTGATGGAAGGGCAGCGCGTGCTGATGGGCAACGATGTCTGGGAGCACGCCTACTACCTGCGCTACCAGAACCGCCGCGCCGAATACACGCGCAACTGGTGGAACGTGCTGAACTGGGACGCGATCGGGCAGCGCTACGCCGCGGCGAAGGCCGGCACGCTGAAGGTCTGATGCCGCGCCACAAGTCCTGACCGGCGGCCGCCACCGGCGGCTGCGGCCCGCCGCACAGGCGGGGTTCTCCCGGATGCGGCCAGGCATCCGGGCCGTCGGTAAGCGGTGGCCCGAGGTCCGGGCCGGAACCGGGGGGGAACCGGCAACCGGGCGGCGGGTTCAGCCCGCACCCCCCCTGTCCCCGAGGTTCCCCCCATGCCGCATCTCCGGCTGAAGCCGCTGTCGCAGCAGACCATCGTCATCACCGGCGCCAGTTCCGGCATCGGCCTCGCCACCGCCCGCCGCGCCGCGCAGGCGGGCGCGCGCGTCTTCCTCATCGCCCGCAACGAGGACGCGCTGCGGAGGATCGTGGAGGAATTGCGGGCGCGCGGGGCCCAGGCCGATTTCGCCGCCGCCGATGTCGGCGACCGCGCGGCGCTGGAGGCGGCGGCCGAGGCCTGCCGGCAATCCTTCGGCGGCTTCGATTCCTGGGTGAACGACGCCGGCACCTCCATCTATGGCGAGATCGAGAAGACGCCGATCGAGGACCAGCGGAAGCTGTTCGACACCAACTATTGGGGCGTGGTGCACGGCTCGCTGATCGCGGCCAAGGCGCTGCGCGGCCGCGGCGGCGCCATCGTCAATATCGGCAGCGTGCTGTCGGACCGCGCGATGATCCTGCAGGGCACCTATTCGGCGACGAAGCACGCGGTGAAGGCCTTCACCGATGCGCTGCGGATGGAGCTGGAGCGCGACGGCGCGCCGATCAGCGTCACCCTCATCAAGCCTTCCGGCATCGAGACCGCCTTCCAGGAGCACGGGCGGAACCTGCTGGACAGCCCCGGCATCCGCGTGCCGCCGCCCGCCTATGACCCGCGGCTGGTGGCGCGCGCCATCCTGCATGCCTGCGAGCACCGCACGCGCGAACTGGTGATAGGCTTCGGCGGCCATGCCATCGCGCTGATGGGCCAGTTCTTCCCGCGCGCGACCGACCTGGTGATGGAAGCCGTGGGCTACACCGCGCAGTCCAGCCGCAAGCGCCCGCGGCCGGAACGCGCGGACAACCTGCACGCACCGCGCGAGGACGGGACGGAGAAGAGCCTGACGCGGCCCGTCGCGCCGGTGCGCAAGACCAGCCTGTTCCTGGAGGCGCAGCTCCATCCCGCGCTGACGGCGACGGTCATGGCCGGGCTCGGCGCGCTGGTGCTGGGCGCGAGCGCGGCGCGACGCATGGGCGGCAGGCGGGCGCGCTTCTTCTGACGGAATGGGGGGCTTTGCCCCCCTCGTTGGCGGCAGCGCCGCCAACCCCCGCCAAGGGCCGAAAGGCCCTTGGCCCCCCGGATCATGCCAGCCTGCAGGAGCCCTGGCCGGCAGCCGCCATCGGCGGCTGAGGCCGCGGACAGGCGCCGGCCTGTCCGCGGGAGGGCATCAGAACAGCAACCCCTTCTTCAGCAGCCCGTGCACGCCCTTCTCGCCGTTCACGGTCTGCGTCACATGGAAATCCACCGCCAGGCTGCAGAGCTGGTAGGCATCCGCGGCCGAGAGGTTGGTGCGGGAGACGATGAAGGCGATCATCTCGCGCAGCGCCTGCTTCATGGCGAGGTCGAGATCCTCATGCATCCCCATGGAGATGTAGTGGGTCCTCGTCTCGGCGCGCGGATACTTCAGCACCGGGTCCTTGGCGCCGCCGCCCTTCTCCAGGCTCAAGCGGAAATGCCCGGTCAGGCACATCTCGAGCGCGTTGATGCAGACCTCGCCGTCGCCCTGCACGCCATGGCCGTCGCCGGCGGAGAAATTGGCGCCCTCGACGAAGACCGGCAGGAAGAGCGTCGCGCCCTCGCCGATCTCCTTCGCGCCCTCGCCGATCTCCTTGTTGTCGAGGTTGCCGCCATGCGCCCGCGGCTCCTTCGTGCTGATCTGCCCCCACTCCGGCGGCGGCGCCACGCCCATGACGCCGAAGAAGGGCGAGAGCGGCAGGGTGACGCCCGGGCCGACCGGCACCTTGCAGGTCATCGCCTGCCTGTCGACCGGGATGTGCAGCACGCGGGCATAGGGGAAGTCCTCCGGCAGCGTGCCCACCAGCGGGCGGAAGCCGCAGAAGCCCCAATCGGCGCCAAGCTCGATCTTCTCGATGTCCACGCGCAGGCAGTCGCCCGGCTCGGCGCCCTTCACCGCCACCGGGCCGGTCAGGATATGCGGACCGAGACGCGGCACGCCGCCGGCATGGATCGCCGCCAGCTTCTCCGGCACCGCCATGCCGCTGCCCGGGGGCGGCATCACCTCCTTCGCGCCCGAGAGGCATTCGAGGATGACCAGGTCGCCCGGATCCACCTCCGCGACCGGCGCGAAGGAGGCATCGAAGGCGCCCCAGCGGACATTCGGGATGGTCGGCTCGATACGGTGCGTGGCAGGCATGCGGGCTCCCCCGGCGGAATCACCCCGCATGGATACGGGGCGGCGGCCTGTTGGCAAGGGGCGTGCCGATCCGATGAGGCGCGGATGGGCGCGATGCCCGGCAGCGGGACCCTGCCCTGCGGACCGGCCTGCGGAGGCGCACGCGGGGCGCCGCGCCTCAGCCCGGCCGGCCCAGCCGGGCGCGCAGCCGCGCCCGGTCCTCCGGGCAGATGCGGCCCAGCCGGGCATATTCCTCCGGCGTGTCGATGGCGGCATGCGCCGCCTCCCGCGCCTTGCGCATCCCGGCGAGGGCCGGCTCGATCGCCTGCCGCAGCCCCTCCTGCAGGGCGGCGACCGCGGCCTCCATGGTCGGGCCGCGTCCCTCGGCGCGGCCGGCCCAGGCCTCCGCCGCCTGGCGCGCCTCGGCCGCAGCGTGCCGCAGCGTCGCCCGGTTCACAGCCACATGGCGGCGCTCATGCGCCTCCACCGCGCGCCACAGGCAGCCGCCCTCGGGGATCTCGCGCGCGATGCGGATGCGGTGCTCGGTCTGGGCCAGGCGCAGCGTCACGCGCGCCGGCCGGGCGCAGATGCCGCCCTCTCCCTCCCGCCAGCGCGTCTCCATCTCGCTCCCCCAGGCGACGCGAGAGGTGGTGAGGCCCAGATGATGCAGCCGCGCGCCTGGCGGGGCGGCGGCCCCGCCCTCCGGCGGCACGATGCGCCCGGCGGCCGAGAGCACCGGCGGCGGATCCTCGAGGACGAGCTCGACCCGCGCCGCCCCCGCCGGGCAGCCGCCCGCCTCCTCCGCGGCCAGCGCCGGCGCCGCCAGGGTCAGCGCGATGGCTACAGCCAGCCCTTGCGCTTGAAATAGACGATGGGCAGCAGGGCCGAGACGATCATCAGCAGCAGCGCCATCGGATATCCGAGATCCCATTGCAGCTCCGGCATCCGCTCGAAATTCATGCCGTAGATGCTGGCGATGAGCGTCGGCGGCATCAGGGCCACGCTCGCGACGGTGAAGGTCTTGATGATGGCGCTCTGCTCGACATTGATGATGCCGAGCACCGCGTCGAGCAGGAAATTGGCCTTGCTATTCAGGAAATTCGCATGCTCGACCAGGGACCGCACGTCCCGCACCAGGGACTTGATCAGGGTCTGGTTCTCCTTGCGCACGGCGGTCGCCTTCTCGGCGGTCAGGAAGGTGAGGATGCGGGAGAGGCCGAGCAGCGTCTCGATCGCGCGCGTCGTCACCTCCCCCACCTGGCCGAGGGTGATCAGCACATCGCGCAGATCGGCATCCTTGCGGGTCGCCTTGACCTTCGCCTTGGCGCTGCGGAAGACCGACTGGCTGGCGCGGTCCATATCGGCGGCGATGCGCTCCAGGTTATCCGCCAGCCGGTCCACGATCTGCTCGAACAGGTGCAGCATCACCCCGTCCGGGGAGTTCAGCAGGGCGGCGGGGGTGCGGTGGCAGCGCGCGCTGAACACCGCGAAGGCCTTGGGCGTCGCATAGCGCACGGTGGCGAGCGTGTTGTGGGCGAGCACGAAGGTGATGGCGGTGGAGCCCATCTCCCCGCCATCCATGCCATACAGGAAGGGCGCGGTCAGGAAGAAGGCATCGTCTTCCTTGTAGAGGCGCGAGGAGCTTTCGATCTCCTGCATCTCCTCGCGCGTCGGGATCTCCAGGCGAAGGGCGGCCTGCACCATCCGCTCCTCCTCCTGCGTCGGGGTCAGCAGGTCGATCCAGATCGCGCGCCGCAGCGCCTCCACGTCATGCGGGCCCTCGCGCACCAGCAGAGCGCCATTGTCGACGGTATAGGTGGTCAGCATCTGGCGATCCCCCGGCCGGACGGGCAACGGGCTTCTAGAGCAGATCAGCGCGGAGCGGAAACGCCCGGGGGACGTGACCCTCCTCGGCAGGTCCGCCGGCCGGCCTCATACCGACCGGCGTGAATCCTGACTTGCAGCCGCCATCGGCGGCTGGGGCCGCGAATGCGGCCCGCGGCTTATGCCACGTCGCCAAGCCGCCGCAGGCGGCGCCGGCGCCTGAGGCCGCATGAATGTGTTGGCATTCATGCGGAACAGTGTCACTCCCGCCAGGGATGCGCCGCCCAGAGCTTCTCGTACTGCGCCCGCAGCGCCAGCAATTCGGCGCGGTACTCGTCCGGGCCCAGGAAGCGCAGCGGCAGGTTCTGCTGCACCGCGGCCTTCTGGAATTCCGGCTCCTCCACCGCGCGCCGCACCGCCTGGGCTAGCCGGTCAAGCACCGGCCGCGGCACGCCGGCCGGCGCCGCCACTCCGCGCATCGATCCCTCGACCACCTCGAAGCCCAGCTCCTTCGCCGTCGGAACCTCCGGCGTCACCTCCCAGCGCTGCGGCCCGAGCTGCGCCAGCGGGCGGACCAGCCCCTGCCGCCAGTCGGTGATGCCCTCCGCCATGTTCACCACCGCGACCGCCAGGGTCTTCGACAGCAGCGCGGTGCGCACCTGGGAGGAGCCGGCGAAGGGGATGTGCAGGAATTGCACGCCCGCCTGCCGCTCCAGCGCGAGCATCGCCAGGTGGTCGTCCGACCCGATGCCGGTGGTGCCGTAGCCGATCGTGCCGGGCGCCTTGCGCGCCGCCGCCAGCAGGTCGGCCAGGCTGCGATAGGGGCTGTCGGCCAGCACCCAGATCCCGCCCGGATCATCGACGATATTGGCGATGGGGGCGAAGTCCTCCAGCCTGAAGCGCGCCTGCCGCTCGATCGGCACGGTGAGGAGGCCGGGGGTGTTGGTGAAGCCGATGGTATAGCCATCGGGCCTGGCGCGGGCCAGTTCGCTCCAGCCGATCTCGCCGCCCGCGCCCGGGCGGTTCACCACCACGATGGGCTGGCCCAGATCCTTCTCCATGAAGCGCGCCAGCGTGCGCGCCGCGGCATCGGTGCCGCCGCCGGCGGCATAGGCGATGATCATGGTAATGGGGCGCTCGGGGTAGGGGGCCTGGGCGGCGGCGGGTGCGGCCAGCAGGCCCGCGAGGGCCAGGGCAAGGAATGAGCGGCGCATGGGCGAATCCTCCGGCGGGCGCCGGGCGGCGCCCCTTGCCGGGGTTGGACCATGGCCGCCGGGGCCTGGCAATGCGGCGCCGGGGCCGCCCAGGCGGCGTGCATCGCGGCGGCGTGCATCGCGGTCGTGCCGGCGCGGTCGCTGTCCCGGCGCGCGGCCACCGGGCCCGGGCGGGCGCGCCCGGCTGCATGCCGTCCCGCAGACATGCCGGCGCTTATCCGCGGCTTGCAGGTCCAGGCCCTTGCCGGCCGGCCTCACTCCCGCCAGGGATGCGCCGCCCAGAGCTTCTCGTACTGCGTGCGCATCGCCACCAGCTCAGCCCGGTACTCGTCCGGTCCCAGCAGGCGCAGCGGCAGGGAGAGCTGGGTCGCCACCGCCTGCCATTCCGGATCGGCCGCCGCCTGCCGCGCCGCTTCCACGATGCGGTCCAGCACCGGCCGCGGCAGGCCGGCCGGGGCGGCGAGGCCGCGCATCGAGCCCTCCACCACGTCGAAGCCCTGCTCGCGGAAGGTCGGCACATCCGCCATCACCGGCCAGCGCGTGGTGCCCATCTGGCCGATGGCGCGGAACATCCCCTGCCGGTAGTCGCCGATCGCCTCCCCGATATTGGTCACTGCCAGCTCGATCTGGCGCGACAGCGTGGCGGTGCGCACCGGGGCGCCGCCGGCGAAGGGCACATGCAGGAATTTGGTGCCCGTCACCCGCTCCAGCGCCAGCATCGCCAGGTGGTCGTCCGACCCGATGCCGGAGGTGCCGTAGCTGATCTGCCCCGGCCGCTTCTTCGCCTCCGCCACCAGGTCGGCGACGCTGCGGATCGGGCTGTCCGGCAGCACCCAGATGGCGCCGGGATCGTCGACGATGTTCAGCACCGGGGCGAAGTCGTCCAGCCGGAAGCGGGCCTGCGGCCGCTCGATCGGGATGGTGACGATGGTCGGCGTGTTGATGAAGCCGATGGTGTAGCCATCGGGCCTCGCGCGGGCGAGTTCGGTGAAGCCGATCTCGCCCGCCGCGCCGCCGCGATTCGTCACCACCACGGGCTGGCCGAGATACTTTTCCATGATCCTCGCCATCGGCCGCGCCGCAAGGTCGGTGCCGCCGCCGGCCGGGAAGGCCACGATCATGGTGAGCGCCCGGTCGGGAAAGGACTGGGCCCGGGCGGTACGGGTGCGGGCGAGCGGCATGGCGGCCAGCCCCGCCAGAAGGGCGCGACGCTGCATGGTGGTTCCTCCCGTTCGGCGCGGCGTGGCGCGCTCTGCTTGTGGCGGGATCGGACCATGCGGGCGGGGCGCTGGCAACAGCAGCGAGGGCCGCCCGGGACCGGCGGGGCAGGGGTGCCGCCCCCGTGGGGGCATCCGTGGCGGGACCGTCCGGCACCGGTCCCGCCGCGGGGCTCGAGGCGGGGGAGCCCGGGCGGCTCAGCGGGCCCGGATATAGGCCACCCCGGCATCGTCGCCGCCGCCGACCAGCCACGCCTCGCGGCCGGGTGCGGCAGGCGCCGGCGCCAGGTATTCCACCACCTGCCCGTCGCCCTGGCTGCCCCCGAAGCGGGCGGGCCGCCCGGGCTGCGAGGGCAGGCCGGCGCCACCGCCGCCGCCGGGGGTGCTGTAGACAATGGTCATGGTGTCGCCGCCGCCCGAAATGGTGGCGCTGCCGCCGCCGAGGATGGCCGCGCCCCCCGGCACCTGGCCGGTGCCGGCCAGCGGGGCCTGGGCCTGGGCCGCGCCGGCGGCCAGGACGACTGCGAAAATGCCTGCAAATGCAATCTGCTTCATCATCGTATCTCCGTCATCGCCGCGATCGGCGATGACCGGAGGATGCGCGGGTGACGTGTGAAGGGCCGTTGGCGCGGCCGTGGGAAGCGGGCGGCCAGGCGTGGTATCGGCGACCGCCTCCGCGGGGCGGGACGGCGCCGCCGGCCTCCGGGCATCCTGATCTCCTCCGGGGCCAGGCTCCCTGATCGGGCCGGAACCGGTTCAGGGAGGCAGGTCAGGCCGCGCCATGCCTTGGCCGGGAGGCCAGGGCCGGCGCGATCATGCCGAGGGCGGCGGGAAGCCGGGCATGCCGCTCCTCGATCGCCGCCCGCGCCGCGGTGTCATCCGTGCCGGCCAGGGCCGCCTCGCGCGCCAGCGCGGCATGGCGGTACAGCGCCTGCCGGCGGTCCGGGTCCCGCTCCACCGCCCCGACCTCGGCCAGCACCTCCAGCAGCCGGATCATGACGGCCGGCTGGCCGGCGCCGTTCTGGCGCAGCATGTGGAACATGGCATCCAGCAGGCCCGGATAGTCGGTGGCCGGCCGGACAACGCGCAGCCGGCCACCCCGGACAGTGTGCCCGTCGGGCAGTTCGCGCCCGGCGAGGTCGCAGAGCGCAGCCCCCAGCCGGTCCAGCACCGCGATGGCCGTGAAGGGATCGTTGATGCCGGGCGACAGGGCGCGCAGCCCGACCTCGACCAGCTGGCGGACCGCGAATTCCAGGTCCTGCTCGACGCTGCGGGTGTCGCCGAGCGACATGGCGCGCCCGAGTGCGGCCTGCGCCTCGCCCTGCGCCCCGGCCGGCGCCACCTCGCCGATCACGCTGCAGGGGAAGACGAAGCCGCCCGGCCGCAGGCGAAGGCAAAGGGTGGCATCATGCTCCTCGGCCCAATCGGCCAGCGCCGCATCGTCCAGCACCCGCAGATAGCCTCCGCCCGGTGCACGCAGCGGCGCGGTCTCCCCGGCCGGATGCAGGCCGGCCTCCGCGCGGCCCGACCGGTCGGCCGGCCGCTCGCCGCGCGGCAGCGCGGTCAGCGCCGCCGAGAGATCCCCGTGCACCAGCGCCACCACCCGCTCCACGCTGATGGAGGTGGCGACGTGGTGCAGGAACCAGATCAGCACGCCGACGCAGCCGAAGGCGAGCAGCAGCGCCACCGAGACGGCGAGTTGCGGCACGAAGTCCCCGCCCTCCGCCTCGTGCACCGAGCGCAGCGCGACCAGGGAATAGGCGAAGGTGGCGACCAGGGCGCCGAGCGCGTACTGGTTGCCCGGGTCGCGGGTGAAGTTGCGCAGCAGCCGCGGCCCCATCTGGTTGGAGGCCAGGGTCAGCGCCGCGACCGTGATGGAGAAGGTGGTGCCGGCGACGCCGATCATGGCGCCGGCGATGACGCCGAGCACGTCGCGGGCGCCGGATGTGCCGCCGGCATAGACCCAGCCATCGAGCGGGGCGGGCAGGTCGAGGCTGCCCTCGCTCTGCACCAGCAACTGGGCCAGCAGGATCGCGCCCAGGGTCATGACCGCCGGCCGCAACCAGAAGGAGGCGAGGAGATCGGCCCACCACTGCCGCAGCTGCGTGGCGGTCACCGCGCCGCGGGTCCCGCTGCCGCAGTGGTGGCATTGATAGTGCTGCCGCGTCCTGCGCCCCCGCCGTCCGGCCGGCGCATCCCGTCCATGGCCCGCCAGCGCGGCTGCGGGTTTCCGCCGCCCGGCCGGGCCGGCCATCCTTCCCGCTGCCGCGCGCGATCGCCGTCCGTCGCCTCGGTCTGATCGTGCAGCAGGATCTGCTGCGTCGGGTAGGGCAGGTCGATGCCGGCATCGGTCAGTGCCGCCTTGGCGCGCTCCAGCACCCGGTCGATCACGTCGAGCGCCTCCACCCGCTGCGGCGGGTCGATCCAGAAGAAGAGGTCGAGCTGCACCGCGAAATCGCCCAGTTCCGCGACCCGCACCACCGGGGCCGGCTCGGGCAGCACGCCCTCCGCGCCGCGCGCGGCCTGCAGGATCACCCGCTTGGCGGCCGCGATGTCGTCGCCATTGCCGATGCCGAAGCGCAGCGCGAGGCGGCGCCGGTCATAGGCGGTGTTGACCAGCACCTTGCCGGAGAAGAGGTCGCTGTTCGGGATGACGGCGCGGCGGTTGTCGTAGGTACGGATGGTGGTGGCGCGGATCTGGATGTCCTCCACCGTGCCCTCGAACTCGCCCGCCTTGATCTGGTCGCCGAGCCGGAAGGGCTGGGTCAGCAGCAGCAGGATGCCGGCCAGCATGTTCTGCAGGATGTCGCGGAAGGCGAAGCCGATGGCGACGCCGCCGATGCCGAGCACGCCGAACAGGTCCGCCGCGCTGATCGAGGGGAAGGCGATCGCCGCCGCGACGAAGATGCCGAGCAGCACGGTGAGCCCGGCGCCGATCCGGCCGAGCACCAGCGCCAGGCCCGGCGGTCCGGCGCGCAGCGCCACCGCCCGGGCGACCGCAGCGCGCACGGCGCGAGCGAGCAGCAGGAAGAGCCCGAGGACCAGCAGCCCGAGGAGGAGGCCGGGCAGCAGGGCGAGTGTCGCATCCGCCAGCGCGCGGATCCGGGTGAGTGCGGCATCCAGATCCATTGGGATCGTGTCCTGTCCGTCTGCCAGCGGCAACGATGCGGCGGGCCCGCGGTTCGTCCCCCGGCGCCCTGGGTGGCGGCGTCGTCACGCCGGCCGCGCGAATGCCTGACCCATGGCCGGCGGTCCTGCGGCCGGCATGGCCCTCTCGTTGGGCGCGCAGCCGCCACACCAACCCCTGTGCGCGATACGCCTCGCGGAAAGCCGGGACTTTCCGGCGGCGCGTGTCAGACCTTGGCCGCCGGGGCGCAGACGCCGCGCAGGGCCTCCATCTCCCCGCTGCCTGCGGCCGAGGCGGGGATCACGCTCAGGCTGCCATCGGTCTCCAGCACCACCGCCGCGGCATCCGCCGGCTGCGCCACGCCGGAGGAGCGCAGCGCCGACACCACCTCCTCCCGCGTCACCCGCTGGCCTTGCATGGCGCTCTCGAGGAAGCGGCCGCGATGCAGCAGCAGCGTCGGCTCCGACTTCACGAGCGCACCGAACCGGCTCGAGCGGACCGAGAGGGAGGCGACCAGGTACTGCAGCCCGACGAGCAGGATGAAGGCGAAGACACCGTCCGCCAGCGCCACCGAGCGGTTCAGCAGCACGGTCGCCAGGGTGGAGCCGAGCGCCACCGTCACCACCAGGTCGAAGGCATTCAGCTTGGCAAGCGTCCGCTTCCCCGAGACGCGCAACAGCAGGACGAGGGAGGCATAGGCCAGCGCCCCCACGACGAGGATGCGCAGCAGGGAGGACCAGGATTCGAAGAACATGTGCGGCGGCTCCGGCAGAAAGGGAGGGGCGGGCAGCCACCCGCCCCCGCCCCAATGTCCGGCTACCCGGCCCGGTTCTGCTCCTGCTGCTGCCAGAAGCGATCGATCTCCTGGCGGCGCTGGCTGTAGGTCTGCGGATTCGAGAAGGCATCCAGGTCCACCTTCGGTGCCTTCTCCAGCGCGTCCTCGCTGGTGTTCAGCACGAACATGTCCATGTTCGGCGTTGCCTGCAGCCGCTGCCAGGGCACCGCGATGTAGTCCTGCCCGATGCCGAGGAACCCGCCGCGCGCCAGGATCACGTAGCTGATCTGGCCGTTGTTCGGGTCGACGATCACGTCCTCGACACTGCCCAGGTATTCGTCCTTCGGGTTGCGCACATCGGTGCCGGTGACGTTGTCGGCGCGGAAGGCGCGGCTCATCTGGCTGACCGGCTGCGCGCTGGCGAGCTGCTGCTGGCGGTAGGTGCCCATCCGGCCGGCATCCGCCCCGGCCTGGCGCAACTGCTGGCCATACTGGCCATAGGCCTCGCGCAACTCGGAGAGCACGGTCTGGCAGCCCCGCTCCTCGCCCCGCTGGGCCATCACCATCGCGGCGGCGTGCAGGGTGCGGATCTCCTGCATCGGCGGCACGCGCCAGTTCACATTGCCCCAGGGGCCGCCAACCGGCTGGCCGACCCCGGCGCGCGCGGCGGGCGCCGTGCCGATCGCGCCGCCGCCCTGCGCCTGCACATCGGCGGCCCGGGCGCGGGCCTCGGACCCCGCGCGCGCGTCGGTGTTGCCGGTGCCCGGCGCGGTGTGGACGGCGGTCTGGTCGCTGCGGGTGGTGGCGGTGGTGGCCGGCCAGCCATAGCCGCTGCGGTAGCCGCTCAGCCAGAGGCCCTCATTGCGCATCTGCTGGCGGAAGGCCTGCAGGTCGTTGAGGCATTGCTGCGCCTGCGGCTGCTGGCCGGCCTGGGCCTGCTGCTGCCCGCCACCCTGCTGCTGCGCGGCCTGCCCGCCCTGCTGCTGCTGGGCTTGCCCGCCCTGCTGCTGGGCCTGCGGCTGCTGGCTGCGCTGCTGTGCCTGCGGCTGGCCCTGGGGCTGCGCCTGCTGGGCCGCCACGAATTGCGGTGCGAGGAGCAGGACGGCGGCGGTGCCCAAGAGAAGATGCTTCATGTCGTGGCCTCCCGGATGCAGTGTGACGCCCGTCCTGGTCGCGATCGCGGGCCGCGGCCAGGGCGAGTGCCCGGCAGGTGGGCACCGCCCCCCTTGCCCTCGACCCCGGGACATTCCCTAGGAAACCGCTGCCGTGCCGGAGCGGACCGCCGGCCGGCCGGATGAGGCGCGCATCGGTTTCCTAGGGGGAAGCACGAGCTCGTCGTGCCGGGTCTGGCCACGCAGATTCCAGGCATGCGCGAGCGGCAGGACAGGGAAGAGGAGCCGGCAGAGGGACCGGCACGCCCGTGGGATGCGGGGGGCGACGGGCTGCTGCGCCGATTCCTCCGTCTCGCCGGCGGCTACTACGCGTCGGAGGAGCGGCGCTCCGCCTGGATCCTCACGGCCTGCGTGCTGGGCTTCACCATCCTGCAGGTCCTGGTGCAGATCCGCCTCAACCTCTGGAACCGCGACTTCTTCGACGCCCTCGAGAACCGCGACCTCCCGGCCTTCTCGCGCCAGATCGGCCTCTTCCTGGTCCTCGCCCTGGCCGGCATGGCGGTCGCGGTGCTGCAGCTCTATGCCCGGCAGACGCTGCAACTGCGCTGGCGTGCCTGGCTCGTCCTGCATCTGCAGCAGCGCTGGCTGGAGCGTAGCCGGCACTACCGCATGGGTTTCGCGGCGGAGGCCGCCGACAACCCCGACCAGCGGATCAGCGAGAATACCCGCTGGGCCACCCAGCATGCGGTCGAGATGGCGGTCGGGCTGCTCCAGGCCGGCCTGATGCTGGTCTCCTTCGTCGGCATCCTCTGGACCCTCTCCGGGCCGCTGCATGTCGCATTCGGGGCGAACGAGTTCGCCATCCCCGGCTACATGGTCTTCGCCGCGATCCTCTACGCGATGGCCGGGTCCGGCCTGACCTGGCTGATCGGCCGGCCGATGGTGGACATCAATATCCGCCGCAACCAGGCGGAGGCGGACCACCGCTTCGCCCTGGTCCGCCTGCGTGAGAACTCGGAAGGCGTCGCGCTGATCCGCGGCGAGGCGGATGAGGAGCGCGGGCTGCGGCACGGCTTCGCCCGGGTGACCGGCGCGATGGCGGAGCTGTTCCGCACCGAGCGGCGGCTGATGTGGCTGACCTCCGCCTACGGGATGCTGCTGACGATCTTCCCGGCCCTGGTGGCGAGCCCGCGCTACTTCGCCGGCGCCATCACCCTCGGCGTGCTGATGCAGATCACCGCCGCCTTCTACCAGGTGACCACCAGCCTCAACTGGTTCGTGGACAACTGGCCCCGCCTCGCCGACTGGCGCAGCCATGCCGAGCGGGTGCTCGCGCTGGACCGCGCCTTCGGCGCCGCCGAGCCGCCGCCGGGCAGCAGCGGGATCGAGGTGACGGAAGGGCCGGCGGAGGATGGGCGCGAGGTCCTCGCCTTCCGCCGCCTCTCGGTTGCCAGCGCCGACGGGGCCAGGGTGATCCGCGAGGCGGAGGCCGAGATCCGGCCAGGCGAGCGGGTGCTCATCACCGGCGAGAGCGGCATCGGCAAGTCCACGCTGTTCCGCGTGATCGCCGGTCTCTGGCCCTGGGGATCCGGGCAGGTCCGGGTGCCGCCGCACGGGCAGGTGATGTTCATGCCGCAGCGGCCCTACCTGCCGCTCGGCACGCTGCGCGCGGCCATTGCCTACCCCGCCGCCCCCGGGCGCTTCGCCGATGCGGCGATGCGCGCGGCGCTGGAGCGCTGCGGGTTGGCGCATCTGGCCCCGCGGCTGGAGGAGGCGCAGCGCTGGGACCGCATCCTCTCGCTCGGGGAGCAGCAGCGGCTCGCCTTCGCGCGGCTGCTGCTGCACCGGCCGCGCTGGGTCTTCATGGACGAGGCGACGGCCGCGCTCGACGAGGCCAACCAGGACGCAATGATGCGGCTGTTCCGGGAGGAGCTGGAGGGTACCGCGCTGGTCTCGATCGGCCACCGCCCGGGGCTCGACGCCTATCACGACCGGACCCTGACGCTGGTACGGGGGACGGAGGGCGCCAGGCTCGAGGCCCCGCGGGCCCGGCCGCCGGCGGCTGCGCTGCCCCGGCGGCGGCCGGCCATGGCCGGTGGCCAGCGCCATGCGCGGGCCACGAGCCGCAGGCGGGAGGCGCGGGGCTGAGCGGCCCGCCGGCATCCGGACCGCCAAGCGGCAGCCTCAGCCTCAGCCTCCGCGGCGCGCGGCGGGCGGCGCCGGCGGCAGGCCGGCCGCCAGCGCGATCCGCACCGCTTCCGAGAGGCTGCCGGCGCGCAGCTTGGCCATGACATTGGCGCGGTGGATCTCGACCGTGCGCGGGCTGAGGCCGAGGTCGAGCGCGATGACCTTGTTCTGCCGGCCGGCGACGAGCCCCTGCAGCACCTCGGTCTCCCGCGGCGTGAGCGTGGCGAGGCGCGCCGCGGCCTCGGTTGCCTCCCGCGCCCGCTCCAGCGCCTCGTCACCGCGCCCGAGCGCCGCCTCGACCGCCCGCAGGATGGTGGCGCCGGCATAGGGCTTCTCGATGAAATCGCAGGCACCGGCCTTCATCGCCTCGACCGCCAGCGGCACGTCGCCATGCGCGGTGACGACCACGACCGGCAGCTGCAGGCCGCGCGCCGCCATCGCGCGCAGCACCGCAAGGCCGTCCATCCCCGGCATGCGGATGTCGAGCAGCACGCAGCCGAAGGGCAAGCCGTTCTCCGCCGCGCGCAGGAAGTCCTCGCCCGAGCCGTAGGACCTCGCCTCGATCCCCGCCGCCTGCAGCAGCAGCGTCAGCGACCGCCGGACCATCGCCTCGTCATCCACGACATGGACGCTCCGTGCCGCGCCGTGCTCAGCCTGCATCCATGTGCTCCTCCTGCCGGACGCGCAGCACGGGCAGCACGAAGCGGAAGACCGTGCCGCCGCCCGGCCGCGCCGCCGCCTCCAGCCGCCCGCCATGCCCCTGGATGATCGAGCGGGAGATGGAGAGGCCGATGCCCATGCCATCCCGCTTCGTCGTCACGAAAGGCTCGAACAGCCGGCCGTCGAGATCCGCGGCGAGGCCCGGCCCGCTATCCGCAACGCTCACCTCCACCGCCTCCGGGCCGTCCGGCGCCGTCGCCACCAGCAGCTCCCGCCGCGCCGCGCCGCGCATCGCCTCCGCCGCGTTGCGCACCAGGTTGACCACCACCTGCTGCAACTGCACCGCATCGGCCAGCACCGGCGGCATGCCGGGCGCGAGGTCGAGGCGCAGCGTGGCCTCCGCGTCCGGCGTCCCGGCCAGCGCCAGCGAGACCGCCTTCTCGACGATCGCGTTGAGGTCGGTGGACCGCTTCTCGGTGTCGCCGCGGCCGACGAATTCCCGCAGCCGCTGCAGGATGCGCCCGGCCCGGACCACCTCCGCCGCCGCCTCCGCCATGGCCTCGCGCGCGGCGTCCAGCCGCGCCGGCTCCGCCGGCCCGTCGCCCGCCAGGAACAGGCCCGCCGCTTCCGCGAAATTGGCTGCGGCCGTCAGCGGCTGGTTGAGCTCATGCGCCAGCGCCGCCGCCATGGCGCCCATGGCGTTGATTCGGGCGACGCGGAACAGCTCCGCCTGCGTCTCGCGCAACTGCGCCTCGGCATGCCGCCGCGCGGTGATGTCGCGCGACACGCCGACGATGCCGAGCGTGGCGCCCGACGCGTCGCGCCAGGGCGCCTTGGTCGAGAGCAGGATGCGCCGGCCGCCGCCGGGCAGCGCGACCTCGTCCTCGGCCACGCGCACCTGGCCGGTGGCGATCACCGCGCGGTCGGTCGCCTCGAGGGTGGCGGCAAGGGCGGGGTCCACGATGTCCGCGGCACGGCGTCCGATCGCCGCCTCCACCGTGGTCCCGAGCAGGCCGGCCGCGGAGGAGTTGAGGATGACGTAACGCCCCCCGGCATCCTTGGCGAAGATCGGGTCGGCGCTGCCTTCCAGCACCGAGGAAAGCAGGTCCCGGCTGCGCCGCAGCGCGGCCTCGGCCTCGCGCAGGGCGGTGATGTCGTTGCAGGCCTCGACCACGGCCAGCGCCTCACCGGCCTCGCCGCGGCGCAGGGCCCAGTGGCTGGCGACCACCACCAGGGCGCCGTCGGCGCGCCGCTGCCGCAACTCGCCCCGCCATTCGCCGCGGGCCAGCAATTCGGCCTCGATCTCGGGCAGCGGGCGCGGGAACTCCGTCTGCAGCAGCGCATGCGAGTTGCCGCCGAGCGCCTGCGACCGGGACCAGCCGAACAGGCGCTCCATCCCCGAAGTCCAGAGCGTGATCGCACCGCCCGGCTCGCGCACCAGGACCTGTGCCCGGTCGAGCGTCTGCAGCAGCGCCTCGCGCTCGGCCGCCCGTCGTTGCCGCTCCGCCTGCGCGGCCGCGAGCATGCCCGCCACGGCATTCACCTCCCGCACCGGGGTGACGAGCGGTGCCTCGTCGGAGCCCGCCGCAGCGATCCCGGCGAGCGCCTCGATCGGGCGGGCGATGCGGCGCGCGACGGCATGGGCCAGCCCGGCTGCGAGGGCACCGAGGAGCAGGCCGAAGGCGGTCGTGAAATAGAGGGAGCGGCGCAGCGGTGCCGCGAAGCTCGCCTCCGGCAAGGAGACGACAGCCGTCCAGCCGGCGATTCCGGAGCGGGCGAAGGCCGCAACCACGATGGTGCCTTCATTCGCCTCCGTCCGGATCCAGCCTTGTTCCCGGTCGCCGATGCCGTCCAGCATGTGGGCCGGCAGCCGCAGGCCGGTGTAGCGGGCGTGCTCGGCGCTCCGCGCCGCCACGATGCCGTTGCGGTCGGCGAGGCTGGCGACCATGCCATCCGGCACCTCCTCCCGCCGCAGGAGGCTGCCGAGCACGGAGATCGGCACGTCGAGCCCGAGGAGGTACAGCACGTCCCCCTCCTTACCGCGGACCGGCGCCACAACCAGGAACGACCGCACGGCGTCCGCCGCCGCCGTGGCGATCACGTCGGACACCTGCGGCCTTCCTGTCGCGGCGGCTTTCCGGTCGGCCTCGCCGGGCGGCCTGTTCGCAGCCGGAGGCAGGGAGGATGAGCCGGTCTCGGCCAGGATCCGTCCTGCCGCATCCCGCAGCACGATCTCCGCACCCGCGGGGCGCGGGACCTCGAGCGCGCGCTGCCGGAAGGCGGCGAGATTGCCGGCGCGCAGGTAGTCCGAGGTCGCCAGCACCTCGAGCATCGCCTGATAGGTGGTCAGCCCACGATCAAGGGCGATGGCGATCTGCCGCGCGGCCTCGCGCGCGACACCCTCGTGCCGCGTGCGCTCGGCCTCCGCCATCCGGACGAGGAGGAATCCCCCGAGGGCGAGCATCGGCACCAGCAGGGCGGTGCAGAGCATGCCGAGGTGCCAGGCGAGGGGACGGCCCTGCGACAGGGGCTGCGGCATGTCCTGGCCCTCCAGCATGGCCGGGCCGACGCACGGCCCGGCGCCAGGACCGGCACCGGGGCGTCCCGGCCAGGACGTTACGCCCGGCAACGCCGCTGCCCACGCATCGGTTTCCTAGGGAGTGCCCCGGGGTCGTGTCGCCCGATGCATGGCTCCAGATGCCCTTCGCCTGTGGTCACACCGCCGGAGGAACCGGGCTCCGCCCATCACGAGCCGAGTCCTTCGTCCCCCGCAGGTCTCCGTCGCAGGGCAGCCGCCCCGCTGCGGAGCAGCAACAAGGAACAGGGAGTTCCCATGACGAAGCCCATAGCTCGCCGGCTGACCCGGACTGCTCTCGGCGCCGCGCTCGGCCTTGCGCTCGCGGCGCCCGCCTTCGCCCAGTCCTCCCAGTCCCAACCTTCGCAGTCCCAGCCCTCCCAGGGCGGCAGCGCGGCGCAATCCCCTGGCGGCCAGCGCTCGCAGCCCCAGGCGATGAGCCAGGACAAGCTGCGGCAGCAGCTCACCCAGGCCGGGTTCCGCGAGGTGCAGATCCTCGACGCCGCCTATCTCGTCCGGGCCAAGACCCAGGACGGCAATACCGTGCTCATGATGATCGACCCGCCACCTGGCGGCATGCAGAGCTCCGGGATGACGGGCGGCGACCGCGGCGCGGGCACGAGCGGCTCCTCCGGCGGTGCCAGCCCCTCCGCCTCGGGCGGCAGCAGCGGCAACCAGCCGGGCGGCCAGAGCCGCTGAGCCCCGGGCGACGCTGCGCCATGCAGGCCATCGCCGGGCGAGGGCGGCGCAAGGGCGCCGTCCGGCCATGCAGGCGCAGCGGAGCGGCGTGATCCCGCCCAGGCGGCTGGCCGGGCCGGGCCCCCGACTGTGGCGATCACCGGCGATGCGGTTCGCCGTCCCGCGGGGCGGCGAACCATGCCGAGGCGGGCGCCGCCGGCAAAGCAAGGCATACGGAGACGAAGAGATGAACCGATATCTGACGACGACGGCCCTGGCGACCAGCCTGCTGCTGAGCGGCGGCGGGCTTGCAGCGGCCCAGGGACAGCAGCCCCAGGGACAGCAGCCTCCGGGGCAGCAGCAAGGGGCGGGCCAGGCCGGCCCGCAGGCGCAGGCGGGCTCGCAGGGCCAGCCCCAGGCGGCGCAGCCCCAGGCGGCGCAGCAAGGCGCCGGCCAGGCTGGAAGCCAGCAGGCCCAGCCCGGGCAGGCCCAGGGTGGCCAGGGCGCCATCGCCGGCCAGCTCCGCACCGTCGAACAGTCCCTGCGCCACGCGGAACGGCAACTCTCGGGCGGTCAGGGCGACCAGCCGCCCAATTACGGCCAGGCGCGCACCGCCGTAAGCGCCGGGCAGGATGTGCTGGGCAAGATGCCGCAGCAGGTGCAGGACCAGAATGCGTACCGCACTGCCCGGAGCGAGCTCCAGGAGGCGCAACAGGCCCTGCTGGGGCAGCAGCCCGACCGCCAGCAGGCGGCGACCCGGCTCCGTGAGGCGGCAGAGGCGGTGGCCGAGCTGCACCGTAACATGGGCGGCGGCAACAATGCCGCTGCCGCCGGATCCGCGGCCGGAGCCGCAGGCGGCGCCCAGATCGCGGTGCAGCAGCGGGCCCCGGAGGTCACCGTGCAGCAGCCGCCGCCGCAGGTCACCGTGCAGCAGCCGCAACCGCAGGTCACCATTCAGCAACCACCGCCCCAGGTCACCGTGCAGCAACCGCAGCCGCAGGTGACGGTGCAGCAGGCCCAGCCGCAGGTCCATGTGCAGCAGCAGGGCCAGCCCCAGGTGAATGTCGAGCGGCAGGGTCAGCCACAGGTGCAGGTCGAGCGGCAGGGTCAGCAGCAGGCGGGGGATCAGCGGAACACGGGCACCTCGGCCGCGCCGGCCCCGGCCCAGTCGGGCGGCAATACGCAGCGGGCCACGGTTTTACCGGGCGCCACCGGCGTGCCGCTCGCGCGCGCGCAGAGCCTGGTCGGCACCAATGTGGTCGGCGCCGATGGCAAGGATGCGGGCGAAATCCAGAACCTGCTGATCGACGGCAGCGGCCAGGTCCGCGCTGCCGTGGTCGAGTGGGGCGGCTTCCTCGGCATCGGCGAGCGCAGCGCGGCGGTGCCGATCGACCGCATCCAGCTCGGCGCGGCGGGCAGCAACGACCGGGCCCGGCTGACCATGACCAGGGAAGAGCTGGAGAGGCTGCCGCGCTACGACCGCAACCGCGTCGGCGAGTATGGCCGCGAGCAGGGCTGGGGCGACGGCATCCGGCTGTTCCGCTGAGCGGAGCGGGGTGCGCTGCGCGGCGCAGCGCACCCACCCCGCATTGTCCCGATGGCCACATCGGAAGGATGGGTGCGGTGCCATGGAGGCAGGCTGGATGAAGGCAGCAATCGCAGCGCTGATGATCGCGCCGCCGCATGCGGTGCTGGCGCAGTCGGGCGGAGAAAGCGGGCCTGCCCGCAGGTCCGAACAGCGATGCGGAAACAGCCGTTCCATGGAGCGGCTGTTCCGGGCGGCGCAGCGCCTGCGCGGGGCAGTGCAGGCCATGGCCCCGGACCGCGTCCGGCAGGCGGCACATGCCGGGCGGGTTGAGCAGACACGCCCCGGAGGCGGAGCAGGCCCGCAGGGCAGCAGGACAGTCTTGGACAGGATGGAGGAGTCGACATGCTCACCTGGGCCATCATCGCCCTGGTCATCGCACTTATTGCCGGCGCGCTCGGCTTCACCGGCGTCGCGGCAGCAGCGGGAACGCTGGCGAAGGTGCTCTTCGGTATCTTCCTCGTGATCGCCCTGGTGCTGTTCGTGCTCGGCGCCGTGGCGGTCTGACCCGTGCGGAGCCGGATCGCCGCAGATTCCAGGCCGGGCAGGGCACGTCGCGCCTGTCGGAGCGCCAGGCTCACCGGCGACCGCGTTACTGGAAGGAGACACGACCGTGCAGGACAATATCGTACCGCGCAGCAGCGACAGTGACACCGCAGCGGCAGCACAGGGCAGTGCGGCATCGCGCGGAGAGGTTGCCATCAACGAGACGGACCGGCTGATTGCCTCCGACAAGGTCGAGGGCACCGCCGTCTATGACCGGCAGGGCAATAGCCTCGGCTCGGTCTACAACCTCATGATCGACAAGGTATCGGGCAGGGTTGCCTATGCCGTGATGAGCTTCGGCGGCTTCCTCGGTATCGGCGAGCGCTACCACCCGCTGCCCTGGGAGAAGCTCACCTACGACACCGGGCAAGGCGGCTATGTCGTCGATCTCTCGCGCGAGCAACTCGAGGGCGCGCCCAGCTACGGCCGCGACGAGACACCCTGGGGCGACCCGGCCTATGGGCGCGGCGTGCACGACTACTACGGCGTGCCCTATCTCGTCTGAGCACCCGCGGAGGCGAGGGATCCGGAGCGCGGGCCGGCCGCCAGGAATCGCGAGCGAGGTGTGTCAAGGCGGCGGGGAGCCATGCCCCGTCGCGTGGTGCAGGGGCGATGGGGCGCCCACACCATCGACGCCCTCCGCCGTGACGCTGTTCCGGGATCGGCTGCCGGCAATCGGCATTCGCCTTGAACGGCAACAGGCGGAGGGGACTTGCTCCGGCCTCCGTCTGCCCCAAGCCGTCACGCTGGCCGATCTCCGCAGCGACGCCGCGGTGAGGCCCAACCGGATCGCCGCTCAGGAAGATGGCTCAGGCGGCATCCGGAAAGATGCTCGTGCCCCCGGTGCGCAGCAGATGTACTCTCGTGCGCGGCAGGCCCTGACGCCGGATCTCGGGCATCGCCTGCTACCACAGGCAGCGCCGATCTTTGCCGGCAGCCTCCCCGTGATACGGCGCGCGACCCGGAGTGAGCAGGGTCTTGCCCTCTCCCCCGGCAATCCGCCAGCGCCGTGAAACTCCCGCCAGCCCTCCGCGAGGGCGTCGCCTGTGCCCTCTGCCACGCTGCCTGCATGACCAAACCCAAGCTCAGGCACCGAAGGTGATCCCCTCCTTCCGGTACATGTCCTTCACCAACCGCAGGACGAGTCCGATCTCCGGCGACTTGTCGCCCTTCCGCGTGCTCATGATGATCGGCGAGACGGCGCCGGCCTCATCGAGCGGCCGGTAGACGACGTTGTCGCGCCGCAGCCGCTCGACCGAGGCCGGCACCAGGCAGACGCCGCTCTCCGCCGCCACCAGGCCAAGCGCCGTCTGCAGCTCCCGCACCTCGTGCACCAGCGCCGGGCGCAACCCGCGCTCGCGGAACAGCGCCAGCACCTGGTCGGCATAGCTCGGCCGCGGCGCCTTCGGGTAGACGACCAGCGCATCGCCCGCCAACTCCTCCAATCGCAGCGAACCGATGCGCGACGCGAGCGGATGCATGAGCGGCAGGGCGACGCAGAGCTTCTCATTGCGCAGCAGCGTTCGCTCGATCGTCGCGTCGTTGAAGGGGATGCGGCCGAAGCCGACATCAATGCGGCCCTCCTTCAGTGCCGCGATCTGCTCCATCGTCGTCATCTCCTGCAGCGACAGCTCAACGCCCGGGCGCGCGGCGCGGTAGCGGCGGATCACCTCCGGCAGGTAGCCGTAGAGCGTGGAGGCGACGAAGCCGATGCTGAAGCGCGGCTTTTCCGCCTCCAGCAGGCGCTTCACCATCGCCTTCATCTCGTCCATGCGGTCGAGCACCTGCACCGCCTGATCGAACAGCAGCTTGCCGGCATCGGTGAGCGCGAGCGGCCGGCTGCCGCGGTCGAACAGCGCGACGCCGAACTCCTCCTCCAGCGCCTGGATCTGCCGGCTCAGTGGCGGCTGGGCGATATGCAGCTTCTCCGCCGCGCGCGTGAAGTTCCGCTCGCGCGCCACCGTCACGAAGTAGCGGAGCTGCCGGGATTCCAGACGATACCTCCAGGGTATGGTTGGAACCTATTTAGTCTTGGATTCGGCAATACGAAAGGTGCGACCTGGGGCCATCGGAGGAAACAAATGAGCGCCCCACCACCTGTCAGCGCAACAAAGCGAACCGCGCCAGCCCCTCGCGCCCCCGCCGGCAGGACCGCCGGCGGGGCCGGCTGAGGGCTCCGGCCATGGTTCTCTGCCTTTGCAACGGCCTCAGCGACCGCCAGGTCGCGCATTGCATCCGCGAGGGCGCCACCCGCCCGCGCGAGATCTACGCGGCCTGCGGCGCCCGGGCGCAGTGCGGCACCTGCACGCGCCACCTGCTCGACCTCATCCGTGCCTCCGCCACTGGCCAGCCCGACCCCCACGGACACCAAGAACACTGAGGAGACCGACCATGCTCGACAACGTCCAGACCACGGTCGACACCGCGCTGGAGGACGACGCCGACCGGGGCGTCTTCCGCGTTTCCCGCGACATCTTCACCGACCCCGGGCTCTTCGAGCTCGAGATGAAGCACATCTTCGAGGGCAACTGGATCTACCTGGCGCATGAGAGCCAGATCCCGAACAACAACGACTACTTCACCACCTGGATGGGCCGGCAGCCGATCTTCATCGCGCGGAACCGGCAGGGCGAGCTGAACGCCTTCATCAATGCCTGCAGCCACCGTGGCGCCATGCTGTGCCGGCACAAGCGCGGCAACAAGTCCACCTATACCTGCCCCTTCCATGGCTGGACCTTCAATAACACCGGCAAGCTGCTGAAGGTGAAGGACCCCGAGGGCGCCGGCTATCCCGAGAGCTTCAACAAGGGCGGCAGCCACGACCTGACGAAGGTGGCGCGCTTCGAGAGCTATCGCGGCTTCCTCTTCGGCAGCCTGAACCCGGATGTGAAGCCGCTCGTCGAGCATCTGGGCGAGGCGGCGAAGATCATCGACATGATCGTGGACCAGTCGCCCGAGGGGCTGGAGGTGCTGCGCGGCTCCTCCACCTATGTCTATGACGGCAACTGGAAGCTGCAGACCGAGAACGGCGCGGACGGCTACCACGTGACCGCCGTCCACTGGAACTACGCCGCCACCACCGGCCGACGCAAGGAAGCGGAGCGCGAGGACAAGGTCCGCGCTATGAGCGCCGGCGGCTGGGCCAAGCAGGGCGGCGGCTTCTACTCCTTCGAGAACGGCCACCTGCTGCTCTGGACCAACTGGGCGAACCCGGAGGATCGGCCGAACTGGGAGCGGCGCGAGGCGCTGGCGGCGCAGTTCGGCCAGGCGCGCGCGGACTGGATGGTGCAGCGCAGCCGCAACCTCTGCCTCTATCCCAATGTCTACCTGATGGACCAGTTCAGCTCGCAGATCCGCACCTATCGCCCGATTGCGGTCGATAAGACCGAGGTGACGATCTACTGCATCGCGCCGAAGGGCGAGGCGCCGGAGGCGCGCGCGCGGCGGATCCGCCAGTACGAGGATTTCTTCAACGCCTCCGGCATGGCGACGCCGGACGACCTGGAGGAATTCCGCGCCTGCCAGTTCTCCATGAACGCCCGCGCGGCGCGCTGGAACGACATGACCCGCGGCGCGAAGCACTGGATCCCCGGCCCCGACGCGGCGGCCGAGGCGATCGGCCTGAAGCCGCTGATGAGCGGCACGAAGACCGAGGATGAGGGCCTCTTCGTCGTGCAGCACAAGTACTGGCAGGAAGCCATGCAGCGCGCGCTGGCCGGCAAGGCCCAGGGCTGAGAAGGAACGCAACCATGTCCGCCACCATCGAAGCGCCCGCCCGCACTGGCTTCACGCAGCAGGATGCCGAGCAGTTCCTGTACCGGGAGGCCCGCACCCTGGACGACAAGGACTGGGATGCCTGGCTGGCCTGCTACGCGCCGGATGCCGAGTTCTGGATGCCGTCCTGGGACGACGACGACCGGCTGACCGAGGACCCGCAGACCGAGATCTCGCTGATCTGGTACGGCGACCGCGGCGGCCTCGAGGACCGCGTCTTCCGCATCCGCACGGAGCGCAGCAGCGCGACCAGCCTGCCGGAGCCCCGCACCAGCCACAACATCGGCAATGTCGAGATCCTGGAGCAGGCCGGCGGCCTGGTGAAGCTGCGCTTCAACTGGGTCACCTACAGCTTCCGCTACAGGACGACCGACACCTATTTCGGGACCTCCTTCTACACCATCGACGCCACCGGCGAGCGGCCGCTGATCCGGCGGAAGAAGGTCGTCCTCAAGAACGACTACATCCACCACGTCGTCGACATCTACCACATCTGAGCCGCGCGCACCGGAGGACGAAACCCATGGGCCACAGCATCGCCCTGAATTTCGAGGATGGCGTCACGCGCTTCGTCGAGGCGCGGGCCGGCGAGACCATCGCCGATGCCTCCTACCGCCTCGGGATCAACATCCCGCTCGATTGCCGCGACGGCGCCTGCGGCACCTGCAAGTGCCGCGTGGAGTCCGGCCGCTATGACGGCGGGTCCTATATCGAGGACGCGCTGACCGAGGAGGAGGCGGCCGAGGGCCTGGCGCTGGCCTGCCAGGCGCGGCCGGAGAGCGACCTGGTGGTCGCCATCCCCAGCACCTCTGCAGCCTGCAAGACCAGGCCGCAGAGCTACGAGGTCGGCCTGCGCAGTGTCGAGCGACTGTCGGAGACCAGCATCGCCTTCTCGCTGGACGCGCCGGCCGGCCTCGCCTTCCTGCCGGGCCAGTATGTCTCCCTGCGCGTGCCGGGCACCGAGCAGCGGCGGGCCTACTCCTTCAGCTCCGCCCCGGGCGCTGATGCGCTGTCCTTCCTGGTGCGCGACATCCCGCAGGGGCTGATGAGCACCTGGCTGCGCGAGGCGGCGAGGCCCGGCGCGGCGATGGAATTCACCGGCCCCTCCGGCAGCTTCTACCTGCGGGAGGTGACGCGGCCGCTGCTCTTCCTCGCGGGTGGCACGGGCCTCGCGCCCTTCCTCTCCATGCTGGGGAAGCTGGTCGGGACGGGCTGCGACCAGCCGGTCCACCTGGTTTATGGCGTCACCAACGACGCCGATCTCGTCGGGGTCGATGCGCTGGAGGACTACGCCGCGCGGATCGACAGCTTCAGCTTCTCGACCGTCGTGGCGGCGGAGGCCAGCCAGCATCCGCGCAAGGGCTATGTCACGGCCCATATCGCGCCGGAGCAGCTGCATGGCGGCGAGGTGGATGTCTATCTCTGCGGCCCGCCCGCCATGGTGGATGCGGTCCGCGCCTGGCTCGGCGCCCAGGGCGTGACGCCGGCGAGCTTCCATTATGAGAAGTTCTCGCCGAGCGCGCCTGCCGACGCGCAGCGGCTGGCGGCGTGAGGCGGCGATGAGGACCTATCCCGACCGCTTCGCCGGCAGGACCGCGCTGGTCACCGGCGCCGCCCAGGGCATCGGCCGCGAGGTCGCGCTGCGCCTGGCGCGGGAAGGAGCACGGGTCGCCCTGGTGGACCGCTCACCCCTCGTCGAGGAGGTGCGGCAGGAGGCCGGCGAGGGCGCGATCGCCGTCCAGGCCGACCTCGAGAACTTCACCGGCGCCCAGGCGGCGGTGGAGACGGCGCAGGGCGCCTTCGGCCACATCGACATCCTGGTCAACAATGTCGGCGGCACGATCTGGGCGAAGCCCTATGCCGAATACGCGCCGGAGCAGGTGGAGGCAGAGATCCGCCGCTCTCTCTACCCGACGCTCTGGTGCTGCCGGGCCGTGCTGCCGGCCATGCTGGCCGCAGGCGGGGGCGTGATCGTCAATGTCTCCTCGGTCGCCACGCGCGGGCTGAACCGCGTCCCCTACGCCGCGGCGAAGGGCGGGGTGAACGCCATCACCGCCTGCCTCGCCTGGGAATATGCCGAAGCCGGCATCCGCGTCTGTGGTGTCGCGCCCGGCGGGACGGAAGCGCCGCCGCGCCGCGTCCCACGCAACGCGGTACCGCCGACCGAGCAGGAGAGCGCCTGGTACCGGCAGATCGTGGACCAGACCATCTCGTCCAGCCTCATGAAGCGCTACGGCACGGCGGAGGAGCAGGCGGCTGCGATCCTGTTCCTGGCCTCGGACGAAGCCTCCTACATCACCGGCGTCACCCTGCCCGTGGCGGGCGGCGACCTCGGCTGACCACCGTCGGCCGGACGGCTTCCGGCCATGACCACCGACACGGAGGAACGAGTGATGAGCGACAGCCTGATGGAGACCAAGGAGGTCAAGGACCTGCTGATGAAGGTCAGCGCCCTGGGCGACGGCAATGGCGATCTGCGCCTGAAGCGCATCGTCCACCGCGTGGTGTCGGACCTCTTTCGCACCATCGAGGAGTTCGACATCCAGCCGGACGAGTTCTGGACGGCGATGGGCTACCTGACCCGCCTCGGCCAGTCGAACGAGGTCGGGCTGCTGGTCCCGGGCCTTGGCCTCGAGACCTTCCTCGACCTGCGCATGGACCAGGCGGAGCGGAAGGCCGGGCTCGAGGGCGGCACGCCCCGCACCATCGAGGGCCCGCTCTGGCTCGCCGGCGCGCCGCTCTCGAAGGGCGAGGCGCGGCTGGATGATGGCACCGAGCAGGGCGAGGTGCTGTTCATGCAGGGCCAGGTGCGCGACACCCATGGCAGGCCGGTCGCCGGCGCGGTGATCGATGTCTGGCATGCCAACACCAAGGGTGGCTATTCGGGCTTCGATCCGTCCCAGTCCAAGTACAACCTGCGCCGCCGGATCGAGACGGATGCGGAGGGCCGCTACCGCTTCCGCTCCATCCTGCCGAATGGCTATGCCTGCCCGCCGGATGGTCCGACGCAGCAGCTGCTTGACGCGCTCGGCCGCCACGGCCACCGCCCGGCGCATATCCACTTCTTCGTCG
Source organism: Roseicella aerolata (assembly GCF_020523605.1). GTDB lineage: Bacteria > Pseudomonadota > Alphaproteobacteria > Acetobacterales > Acetobacteraceae > Paracraurococcus > Paracraurococcus aerolatus. The sequence continues at coordinate 49,229 of NZ_JAJAQI010000028.1, forward strand.
TCGCGCCCGGCTACCGCAAGCTGACGACGCAGATCAACATCGACGGCGACGAGTACCTGCATGACGACTTCGCCTTCGCCACGCGGGACGGCCTGATCCCGGAGGTGAAGCGGGTGACGGATGCGGCCGCGATCCACGCCAGGGGCCTGAACGCGCCCTATGCCGAGATCGGATTCGACTTCGTCCTGCATGCCGAGACCGCGGCGGCGCCGAAGACGGTCGTCGAGCGCGCACACGCCTCGGTCTGAGGCGGCAGGCCCGGCCGCCGCGAGACGGCCGGTTCCTTCCCGACAATCCGCTCCCGCCCCGGCGGGGAGCCCAGGCGGCGCGCTCCGGCGCGCGCCGCCACCCCCTTCCGCGTCCCCATTGGAAGCCAAGCGATGCCCGACAGCACCATCACCATCCCCGCGGATCTCTGGCGCGACCTCGCCGTCGAATCCGTCCGCAGCACGATCGTGGATGTGCCGACGGTCCGCCGCCACAAGCTCTCCCAGACCTCGGTGACGGCGCAGAGCTATGTCATCGTCGAACTCCGCCTGGCCAATGGCGCAGTGGGCATCGGCGAGGCCGCGACGCTCGGCGGCCCGCGCTGGAGCGAGGAGAGCGTCGAGGCCATGAAGGCCAATATCGACGCCTACCTCGCCCCCGCCCTGATCGGCTTGCCGGCCGACCGGCTCGAGGCGGCGGGCGCCCGCCTGGATGCCGCGGCCAGGCGCAACAACGCCGCCAAGGCGGCGATCGAGACCGCGCTGTTCGACGCCGTCGGCAGGACGCTCGGCGTGCCCGCCGCCCTGCTGCTCGGCGGCAAGGTGCGGGAGAGCGTGCCGGTGCTCTGGACCCTGGCCTCCGGCGATCCCGGCCAGGAGATCGAGGAGGCGGAGAGGAAGCTCGCCGCCCGGCTGCACAGGACCTTCAAGGTGAAGATCGGCGCCCAGGCGCCGGAGGCCGACCTGACCCGCCTGGGCCGCCTGGCCGGCGCCCTCGACGGCCGCGCCAGGCTGATCGTCGATGCCAACCAGGCCTGGGACGAGACCACCGCCGTGCGCTGCCTGCCCCGGCTGGCCGAGATGGGCATCGCGCTGGTCGAGCAGCCGGTGCCGGCCTGGAATATCGGCGCAATGGCGCGGCTGCGGGCGCGGCCCGGCACGCCGCCGCTGCTGGCGGATGAGTGCGTGTTCGACGCGCATGACATGCTGGCCGTGGCGCAGGCCGCGGCGGCGGATGCGGTCTCGCTGAAGCTCGTCAAGCATGGCGGCCTGCTCGGCCTGCGCAAGGTCGCCGCGGTGGCCGAGGCGGCCGGCATCGGCCTCTATGGCGGCTGCCTGCTGGAGAGCTCGATCGGCGCCGCGGCGCATCTCCAGGCCTTCGCCACATTCCGCGAGCTGGCCTGGGGCTGCGAGCATTTCGGCCCGCAGATCCTGGTGGACGACCTGGTGGAGGAGCCGCTGCGCTTCGCCGACTTCCAGGTCCACCTGCCGAACCGTCCCGGCATCGGCGTCACGCTCGATCAGGACAAGCTGCGTCGCTACGCGCGGCAGTGAGGAGGAGAGGATGCTCTACCACGTCCGCATGGATGTGCGCGTGCCGCACGAGCTGGACCCCGCGCGGTTCGAGGCGCTGAAGGCCGAGGAGAAGGCCCGGGCCCAGGCGCTGCAGCGCGAGGGCAAGTGGCGCCACCTTTGGCGCATCGCCGGGCAATACGCCAATGTCAGCGTCTTCGACGTGGCGGACCACGACGAGCTGCACGCGATCCTCTCCACGCTGCCGCTCTTCCCCTTCATGGAGATCGCGGTGACGCCGCTCGCGCGGCATCCCTCGGCGATCGGCTGACCCCCGCGCGCCGCCCCGGCGCGCCGTCCCGCAACCCGCCAGCTTCGGGCCGTCCCTCCACCGGCGGGGACGGGCGGCCTGCCACGACCCGCCGGTGCCTTCAGGAGGGAGACTTCAAGTGATCACGCAACGCAGCATCGACATCCAGGATGTCATTAACGCCCATCCCGTCTCACGCTTCCAGGGGCTGGTCATCGCGCTCTGCTTCCTGGTGGTGGCGATCGACGGCTTCGACACCGCCGCCGTCGGCTTCATCGCGCCGGCGCTGCGGGCGGAATGGGGCGTGACGCCGGCGCAACTCGCGCCGCTCTTCGGCGCCGGGCTGTTCGGCCTGATGGTCGGCGCCTTCGTCTTCGGCCCGCTGGCCGACAAGTGGGGCCGCAAGCCGGTGCTGGTGGCGACCACCGCCTTCTTCGGCGCGGCGACCGTCGCCTCGGCCTTCGCGCCCGATATCGAATGGCTGGTCGGCCTGCGCTTCGTCACCGGCATCGGCCTCGGCGGCGCCATGCCCGCGGCCATCACCCTGACTTCCGAATTCTGCCCGGAGCGCAAGCGGTCCAGCCTGGTGACGCTGATGTTCTGTGGCTTCACCATCGGCTCGGCGGCCGCGGGCCTCGCCGCCTCCCATATCGTCGCGGCCTATGGCTGGCAGGGGCTGCTGGTGCTGGGCGGCGTGCTGCCGCTGCTGCTGGTGCCCGTCCTGTGGGTGCTGCTGCCGGAATCGCCGCGCTACCTGGCCCTGCGCGAGGCACCGTCGGCGCGGATCGCCGCCGTGCTGCGCCGGATCGCCCCGGGGGAGGCGCTGGAGGACGCGCGCTTCACCGGCGTGCGCAGGCCGCAGGGCTCGCCCATGCTGCAACTCTTCAAGGATGGCCTCGCCACCGGCACGCTGCTGATCTGGACCACCTTCTTCATGAGCCTGCTGGTCTTCTACCTGCTGTCCAGCTGGCTGCCGTTGCTGATCACCACGGCGGGCTTCTCGCTCAGGCATGCCTCGCTGATGGCGGCGACGCTGGCGACCGGCGGCACGGTCGGCGCCATCCTGATCGGCCGGCTGATGGACCGCTTCGACCCGCACCGGGTGCTGGCGGCGTCCTACCTGCTCGCCGGCGGCTTCGTCATGCTGCTCGGCAGCGCCACCGCGCAGCCCTGGCTGCTGGTCTTCGCCATCTTCGGCGCGGGCTTCGGTGTGGCCGGCGCCCAGGTGGGGGTGAATGCCCTGGCCGCGGCCTACTACCCGACCGCGAGCCGCGCCACCGGCGTCTCCTGGGCCAATGCCGTGGGCCGCACCGGCTCGGTGCTCGGCTCCATGGTGGGCGGCGTCCTGCTCTCGATGGGCTGGGACCTTGCCACGGTCTTCACGGTCGCCGCGCTGCCGGCCTTCCTCGCCGGTGCGGCGATGCTGGCGAAGGGCGCGGCCCGCAAGCCGGTGCCGGCCGCCGCCCTTCCCGTCGCGGCCGAGTAGCCGCCCATACCGTTGCCGCCAGGGGGCGCGGGCAAGGCCACGCGCCCCCATCCCTGGGAGGACATCATGGCCAGCCCCTGCATCATCTCCGTCGCCATCACCGGATCGGTGCCGCGCAAGAAGGACAATCCTGCCGTGCCGGTCACGCCGGCCGAGCAGATCGAGAGCACCCATGCGGCCTACGAGGCGGGTGCCTCGCTCGTCCACATCCATGTCCGCAACCCGGACGAGAGTCCGGCCTCCGACCCGGCGCTCTTCGCGCAGGTGCAAGAAGGGGTGAGGAAGTACTGCCCGGGCATGATCGTGCAGTTCTCGACCGGCGGGCGGGGCCGCGACCCCGCCGCGCGAGGCAGCGCGCTCTGCCTCAAGCCCGACATGGCTTCGCTCTCGACCGGCTCGGTCAATTTCCCGACCATCGTCTACGAGAATTCCGCGGCGCTGGTCACCGACCTGGCGGGCAGGATGCGAGACAATGGAATCCGACCGGAGATCGAGGTCTTCGACCTCTCGCACATCCACGGCGCCAGGCGGCTGGTCGAGGCCGGGTTGATGGATGAGCGGCCGCATGTGCAGTTCGTCATGGGCGTGAAGAACGCGATGCCTGCCGAGGAGCACCTGCTCGACATCCTGCTGGGCGAGCTTCGCCGCGTGCTGCCGAAGGCGACCTGGACTGCGGCCGGGATCGGCGCCGACCAGGCCCGGGTGATGGAATGGGTGCTGGCCCGCGGCGCGGACGGGGTCCGCACCGGGCTCGAGGACAACATCCGGGTCTCGAAGGAGCGCCTTGCCGCAAGCAATGCCGAGCTGGTCCGCCTTGCGGCTGACGCAATGGCCCGGCGTGGCCGGCGGCCGGCCACGCCGGAGGAAGCGCGCCGGCTCCTCGGGCTCGGCGCGCCAGGCTCCCGGTCGCCTCGGCCGTGAACCAGGCTGCTGGTCTGCCACGAGCGCGCGGGCCTGCGTCCTGCTCGGCCCGGTTGGTCGCCTTGTGGCACTGCCGCGGGATGTGGCGCCGGAGGCCGGGCGCCGATCCTGAAGGGCTGGGCGGGGCCGCCCGCGGTCTTCGGGGGCTTGCCCGCCTCCCCCCGCCGGCCCGACGGCATCGGGTTCGGTGGTCCGTGAGATCCCGCCACCGCCCGCGACCGCTCGCGGGCAGGGCAGCGGCGGGATGCCGTGCTCAGAAGCTGGCGCGGTACCGCAGGACCCCGAGCAGGCTGTTGGACTGCCCCCGCCGGCCCTCGTCCTCAAGCGGGTAGCGCGCATACTGGTAGCCGATATCGGCGCTGAAGCCCCAAAACAGCTCGCGCCCGGCCGAGATCTCCAGATAGCTCGCCGTCGGGACCGGGTTGACCGAACGCTTCCGCTGGTCGCGCTGCCAGGCGATGTTCGCGCGCCACGGCCCATAGGTCGTCTGCGCGCCGAGGGTGGTGAAGCGCCGCCGCTCGGAGACCGCGACCTCGGAAGGCAGGGAGCCGCCCTCATCCTCGTCGAACAACTCGGGACCCGCTTCAAGGGGACGGCCGCCGGCACCGCGGAACTCGACATGCTCGGCGTAGAACAGCGTGCGCAGGTCGCGCTGCCAGGACACCTGGTAGCGGGCACCCGCGGCGTAGCCCCATTCCCGGTCCGTCCCGTCGCGCCCCGGACCGCGTGAGAGCAGCGCGAGGTGGTAGGAGAAGTTGGGCAGCCAGCCGATCCGGTCGCCATCCAGGGCAATGGCGAAATTGTCGAGCCGGCCGGTATTCCCGGCGCCGCCCTGGGCGCGGTAGTTCCGCCGGAAGCGCTCGAAATCCCCCTCGCAGCAGGGTTTGCGGGTGAAGGCGGTATTGGAGAAGAGGCTGGTGTCGAGGGTGAACACCGCCGCCGACAGGTCGTGCTCGCCGAAGCGCTCGCTGGAGATGACGGTCGCGGTGGCGCCGAAGCCGGCCGACTCCCGGATCAGGTAGGTCTCGTGTGCGCGGATCAGCGGCAGGATGCCCGGGAAGACGTGGTGCCCATAGCCGAAGGGGGCGGAGAACTTGCCGCCGAACAGGTTCAGCCGCTCCGTCGGCCGCCAGTTCAGGCTGAGGGTCTCGATATAGGCGCCCTGGTAACGCAGGCCGGTCCAGGTGCCGTTCGGCTCCACCTCGCCGACCGGCTCCACATGGAGCAAGCCCTGGATCGAGAATTGCGGCGAGAGATGGAGGCCGCCCGCGATCTCGCCGAACAGGAAGCTGCTGGCGCCGCGCTGCCGCCGGTCCGTCGAGCCAGGGGTGCCGAGCGTGTAGAGACCGAGATTGGCCTCGCCCGCGATCTGCGGGAAGCCAACCCCGGGAGGGGCCGGCTGGGCCCGGGCCGGGGCGGCGCAGACAGCGAGAAGGCCGAGCGTCGCGGCCGCGAGGGTGAGGCGCATCACGCGTTCCCCCGCATCGCCGGCACCAGCAGGCCGACATTGTGGCGGAACATCGCCTCGTAGTTGGGGGCGGGCCCGTCCGGCGGCGAGAGCGCGTCGGCGTAGAGCCGCCCCGAGACACGCACGCCCGCCTCCTCGGCCAGCCGGCGCAGGACCGGGGCACTCCCCGGCGCATCCAGGAAGACGGCGGTGATGCCCTCCGCCCGCACCTGCCGGATCAGCGCCGCCACCTGCGCGGCCGAGGGCTGGCCCTCTGGCATGATGCCCTGCGCCGGCAGGAACCGGACGCCATAGGCATCGCCGAAATAGCCGAGGGCGTCGTGGCTGGTCACCACCTTCCGCCGCGCCGGGGGCACGGTTGCGATCTGCGCCCGTACCCACCCGTCCAGCGCCGCCAGGCGCTGGAGGTAGGCATCGGCGTTGCGACGGTAGAGGTCGGCGCCGGCCGGGTCGGCCGCCGCCAGCCCGGAAGCGATCGAACGGACATAGGCCTGGCCGAGGCGCAGGTCCTGCCAGCAATGCGGGTCGGCCACCTGCCGTGGGGGCACGTAGTGCTGTCGCCGCCGCGTCACCCCGTCGCCATGGTCGTGGCCGTGCTCGTGGTTCTCCATGCCGCGCGGCTGCACGCCATCCGTGGTCGTGACCACCGGCCCGGCATAGCCGGCGGACCGGATCAGGCGGTCGAACCACGGCTCGAAGGCGAGGCCGTTGCGGACGACCAGACGCGCCTCCTGGATGGCCTGCACGTCCGAGGGGCGCGGCTGGAAGAGATGCGGATCGGCCTCCGGGCCCGCGATGCTCCGTATGGCGACGCGCCCGCCGCCAACCTCACGCACCATGTCGCCAAGGATGGAGAAGGAGGCGGTGACGGGGAGCCTCGCATCGGCGCGCGGGGTCTGCGCCACCACCTGCCGATGCGCAGCGGGGAGGGCGGCCGATGCCGCGGCCAGGGTGAGGAGCAGGCGGCGTCGCATGGTGTCTCCGCGATGTTATAACATTGCGTGTCGCCCTGATAGGGGATCGGGAGATCGAGGTCAAACGCCGCGGGCGCGAGGCGGGCAGGCAAGGCGTTGCGGGCCGCCAAAGGCACCGAGCGTCATTGACCGGGAGGCTCGAGCCATGCCGCATGCGGTCCCGGGCGAGTGCAGGGCGGTCAGGCGGCCGCCGGGCGCTGCCGTGGCCGTCGCCAGCGCGCGTGCGAGTGCCGCATCCCGGATATCGGCAACCACTCCGTCGGATCCGCGGGAACCTCTGGAAGCCAATCGGCCCGGCACTCCGCCGGGTTGCGCGTCGGCCAGGGCGAGGTTGAGTTCGGCCCCTCGTGCAGCGTGTCGGCGACAGGGGAGCGCAACGTCGCCCGTGCCACCAGTGCTGCCAAGGCGTCCCGACCTGCCATGCCATGCACCGGCAGGCACGCGCACGCTGTTCTGTGATGAGGAGATGGGGCCTGTCATCGCCATATCGATCAGGCAAACCGCCAGACGACCCAGGTTGCGGCTTCGCCGGCAACTCCTCCGCAGGAGGTAGGCCGCGTTGCCCGGGGCGGGCTGCTCACGAACCCGAACGTCTCGGCGGGCGGAGCGGCGCAGGCCCCGGCGCAGGAGCGCAATCATGCCCACCCGCACGCAGACCAGTACCGTCGTGTTCCGGCGCCCCTTTTCCATGAAGAGCGCCGGGGGACCGCAGCCGGCCGGCACCTACACGGTCGAGACGGAGGAGGAAATGCTCGAGGGTCTCTCCTTCCCGGCCTACCGCCGTGTCTCGACCACGATCACGCGCCAGGCAAACGGCGCCGGAGCACTCGTCCAGGTGCTGGCCGTCGATCCGCGCGAACTGGAAGAGGCGCAGGCGGCGGACCGCCTTTGAGGCGCCGTTGCGGTGGCCCGGCCGACCGGTGGCCGGGGATGTTTCGTCGCGCAGGGAGCCATCGGGCATGACCGAGTTGAACACCAGGCCGATCGCGGTGCATCCACGGTGCGACGGCAGGCATCTACGCTTCGAGATCGTGGACGATGGGCGCCGCATCGCCTGTGCCATCTCCCTGATGGCCCTTGAGGACCTGAGCGAGATGCGATGCTACAGGCCGACCGATCAGCTCAGGTCCTTCGCCCTGGCACGCCGGCGGATCGAGGCCATTGCGCTGAACAAGATCAAGATGAAGGCCCAGGATGCGTCCGGCTTGCTGACCATCTGGTCCGATGATGTCGATGATCTCCTGTCAAATGGCGGGTGATCCGCCGCGGCGCGGCGAGCAGACGGGTGGCGCCGGGGAAAGGCTGTCATCAGGCGATCCACCGCCCGGCGTCCAGGCACCGATGGCCTGGTCCACGCGATGTCCGAACGGGCCGGAGCCATCTGCTTCGCGCTTGCGGCACGGCAGGGCGACCGCGGGCCGCGAGACCGCGCAGGAAGGAGCCGGATCGCCATGGCAGGCCTGATCGGGAAGCTGCTGGGCGCGATCCGCTATCGGCGGCGCTGGCGCATCCTGGCCGCCGCGGCCGAGGTTGCCGCCGACAAGGCGACGACGGAGCTTGACCGCCATGTGCGGGACCGCGGCCGCCGGCACAGGGCCGGCCAGCGATCCCTTGCCGAGCGGCCGCCCGCGTCGCGTATCCCCCGCAGCGGGTGAGTGAGCCCGGTCTCGGGCGACCTGCGAGGAGACCGCACCCCGCGCGTTCCTGAGATCGGTCCGTCCGCGGGCGCAGGCGGATCCTGGAACACGATCAGCTTCTCGTCCTGGAGCGGATCGCGGACGGGCGTGAACGCCCCGAAGCCTGGATCTGCCCTACAAGCCATGAACCACAGCGGATCGCCTTCGGTTCTGAACGCCAATCCGCGGTAGCCGCCCTGGCGGTGATGGTGGCGCTGCTCACGCAGGATCGGCTCCGCCACGATCGGCGCCTGCCTTCCCGGTCCGGGTGCATTGCCCGGCAGCCTGCACCTGGACCACGCGACCCTGCTGCGGGTGACAGGCAGCGCGGGCGATCGCGCCTGCGGCAGTCGCCTCCTCCTGGTGTTGCCCGCGCTGCTTCCGCGCAGTTGCGCAGGACCGGCGGGGCGCCGGAGTTTCTCTCGGAACCGGATGCGCGGCAGGACCTTCGATCGCTGTCGCCAGCGAGATGCCGCGGCACAGGAGCTGCACCGTGACCATCATCGTTTCCGTGAAGATCAACGACGGCGTCGTCATGGCGGCCGACAGCGCGGGCACCATGGGCAGCGGGCAGGTCTATGCCCACGCCAACAAGATCACGAATCTCTGCGAGGGCCTGCCCATCGGGGCGATGTCCACGGGGGCAGGCGGCATCGGCAACGAGTCCATCGAGACCCTCCTGAAGGATTTGCGGCGGCGCTTCGCCGGGCACGATCCGGCGCATCGCGATTGGCGCCTCGACCCCGAGCGCTACACGATGGAGCAGGTGGCCGGGCGGCTGCGCGCCTTCCTCTTCGAGGAGAAAGCCGCGCCCTGCCCGGAGCCGACCAACCTCCAGCTCCGGCTCTGCGGCTACTCCGCCGGCCGGCCGCTCGCCGAGGTGTGGGAGGTCAGCATGACGGGGCAGGCCTGCCCGCCGCCGCGCCGGATCATGGAGGAGACCAGCTTCGGCGTGTTGTGGGACGGACAGTACGAGGCGCTCAACCGGCTGATCCTCGGCCTCGGCTTCGATATCGGCGATGCGCTGGTGAAGCACGGCATGCCGCCACAGGAGGCCGGCCGGCTGCAGCAGGAACTGGTCCGCGACCTCTATGCGACGCTGTCGGTTCCCGCCATGCCGATCCAGGACGCGATCGAACTGGCGCGCTTCCTGGTGGAGACCACGATCGGCTTCGTCCGCTTCGCCGTCTTCCTGCCGAAGAGCGTCGGCGGCGCGGTCGAGATCGCCGCCATCACCAAGCACGAAGGCTTCCGCTGGGTGCAGCGGAAGAGCTTCTACCCCGCCGGGATCCGCCAGGAGGGCTGAGGCGGGGCGGCAGCGCGGGCGCGCGATCTTCCATCGGGACCGCTGCGCCGCATATGCCGGCCGCGGCCCGTCGCGGCGCGCCACTCCCGGAGGCCCAATGCTCGATCTCGCCCTCGTTCTGCTCCTGGTGCTGCTGAACGGCGTCTTCGCGTTGTCGGAACTCGCGGTCGTCTCCGCCCGCCGCAGCCGGCTGCGCGCCATGGCCGAGGCGGGGCGCCCCGGGGCCAGCGCCGCCCTGGCTCTGGCCGAGGAGCCCGGGCGCTTCCTCTCCACCGTCCAGATCGGCATCACGCTGGTCGGCATCCTCGCCGGCGCCTTCTCCGGCGCTGCGCTCGGCGGCCGCCTCGGCGCCTGGCTGACAGGCCTCGGCCTGCCCATGACGGTGGCGGAGCCGCTCGGCTTCGGCCTCGTCGTCGCCTTCGTCACCTATCTCTCGATCGTGGTGGGGGAGCTGGCGCCCAAGCGCCTGGCGCTCCGCCATGCCGAGGCGCTGGCCTGCGCCGTCGCCCCGGCCATGACCATCATTTCGCGCATCGCCGCGCCGGCGGGCTGGCTGCTCGATGCCTCGACCGACCTGGTCTTCCGCCTTCTCGGCCGCGCCGAGGCCCCGGAGGAGAGGGTCACCGAGGACGACCTGCGGGCGCTCGTCGCCGAGGCCGAGCGGGCCGGGACGATCGAGACCGCCGAGCGGCGCATGATCGCGGGCGTCCTCAGGCTGGGCAACCGGCCGGTGCGCGGCGTGATGACACCGCGCCGCGAAGTGGACTGGCTGGATGCTGACGCCGACGAGCAGGCGATGCGCGCCGTGCTGATGCGGACCGCGCATTCCCGGCTGCCGGTCGGCGCGGGATCGACCGAGGTCATGCTCGGCGTCGTGCAGTCGCGCGAGCTGCTCGCGGCGCTGCTGGCCGGGCGGCGGCTCGACCTCCGGGCCGCGACGCGCCGGGCGCCGGTGGTGCCCGACACGGCGGACGCGCTCGACGTGCTCGCCACGCTGCGGGCAGCCGAGGTGCCGATGGCGCTGGTGCACGACGAGCATGGCCATTTCGAGGGCATCGTGACTCCGACCGACCTGACCGAGGCGATCATCGGCGCCCTCCGTTCGGATACGGAGCCGGACGGGGAGCCGGCGGCCGTGCGGCGCAAGGACGGCTCCTGGCTCCTGGCCGGGTGGATGCCGGCGGACGAGATGGCCGAGCTGATCGGCATCGCCCTGCCGAAGGAGCGCGGCTATCACACCGCCGCCGGCTTCGTGCTGGCCCTGGCAGGCCGCCTGCCGCCGGTCGGTGAGGCGATGGAGGCGCAGGGCTGGCGGTTCGAGGTGGTGGACCTCGACGGCCGGCGGATCGACAAGCTGCTGGCGAGCCCCGTGCGCGCGGCCGTCGCTCCCGCTGCGAGGCGAGCCGGCAGCGGCCCGCCGGCCGGGTGACACGCCGCCGGCCGGGCGGTGCCTTTCAGGTTCTTGCTGTGCTTCGCGCGGAAAGTCCGGCCGACCTCGGCGTTGCCATGCAAGCGCCCCCTCATGGCCGGGCGGGGCAGCCTCCAGTCAGGGGCGATGCAAGGTCGCCAATGGCGGGAGCGAGGCACAGTGCTTCAGGCAGTGAGCATGGTCGAGGCGGAACCAGGACCTGCGGATGGCGGGAGGACGCCATCCTGAGCCAGGGCGCCATCGACCCGGCGGCCTTCCGGGCCGCCGTGCAGATGACGCGCACGCCGATGGTGCTGGCGGACCCCAACCTTCCCGACTGTCCCATCGTCTACTGCAACGATGCCTTCTGTGCGATGACGGGCTATGACCGGGCGGAGATCCTGGGGCGCAATTGCCGCTTCCTGCAGGGCCCCGACACCGACCCGGCGACGGTGTGGCGGATCGCCGAGGCCCTGGCCGGGCGCCGGCACGCCGAGGAGGAGATCTACAACTACCGCAAGGATGGGCGGGGAGTCTGGCTCACCGTCCATATCAGCCCGGTCTTCGACGCGCAGGGCGCCCTGCGCTACTTCTTCGGCAGCCAGATCGACATCAGCAGGCGGCGGGAAGCCGAACGCCTCCAGGCCAGGCACATCGACAGCATCGGTGCGCTGTGCACGGGCGTCGCGCACGAGTTCAACAATCTCATGACCATCGTCGTCGGCAGCATCGCGCAGGCGGTGAAGCAGGCCGTTGACCCACGCCAGCGCCAGCGTCTGGAGCGGGCCGCCTGGGCTGCACAGCGGGCGGGTGAACAGGCCTCCCACCTGCTTGGCCTGGCCCGGCAGCAGGTTGCGGCGGGTGAACCGGTTGACCTGAACCTCACCGTCCAGGCGCTGCAGGGCAGGATGGCGCAGGTGATTGGTCCCGAGGTGCGGCTCCGGCTGGAACTCGCGGCTCTCCCGGTCGTCGCCAGGCTCGATCACGGGCAGTTGGAGCGCGTCCTGCTCAGCCTCGTTCGCAATGCCGCCGAGGCGATGCCCGGGGGCGGAGCGGTGACGGTCTCGACCTCGGTGATCGGTACTCCCGGCGCCACGGCCATGGTCCAGGTCGCGGTGTCGGATACCGGCTGCGGCATGCCGCCGGAGGTCGTCGGGCGTGCCACCGAAGCCTTCTTCACGACCAAGAACGCCCGCACATCCGGGGGGATGGGCCTGTTCCTGGCCCTGAGCTTCGCAGAGCAGGCGGGGGGCAGGCTCTCGATCGATACCCGGCCCGCATGCGGCACCACGGTAAGGCTCCTCATCCCCTGCGGGGTGGATGCGCCGTGAGGCGGGCCGGTACGCCGTGTCATGTCCCGGTTGTCGAGGTCACGGCGCCGGTGGGCGCTCGTCCCGCGCCCGATGCCTCACACGCCGCGCGGCTTGCCCCGCCAAGGCCCCTTCGGCCGCGTCGTGGCCGGGCGGCGCCGGACCTCCTGCGCGCCTCCGGCGCCGCGCTCCCCGGCCATCTCCTGCTCGGAGGCCGCATCGGCCGCCGCGGCTTGCTGCACCGTCTCCCCTGCCTCGGACGCCGTGCCCCGCCCGTGGGCCTCCAGCAGCAGCGCGAGCGTGGCGTGGGTCTCGTGGAAGCCGCCCCCGTCGCGGGTTGCCACGAACGGCTTCCCGGCGATGGTGAAGATGCGGCGCTGCATCGCGAAGCGGGCAACCTGGCCTTCGGTGGCGGGAAAGAAGGCGCAGCCGCTGGCCTTCGCGGCCTCTACTTGATCCTGGGTCAGTTCCATGTCGTGTCTCACGTGAGCGGAGCGGATGGCGAGCAGGTTCTAACGCCGAACCCGCCGAGGCGGCGTTGGCGTTCCTGGTCGCCGGGCGAAGGTCGAACCGTCACCGGCCTGGTGCATCGCGGCGCGGCTGATCTGGGTGGGTCGCCCGACGCCCGGAAGGAGCCGGACGACCCGCTTGCAGGGCACCCTGGGCCGAGGCGCCCTACCAGAGGTCAACGCGCTGCCATCGGCTTGGGTGCATTGCGGGATATCGATCCGTCTTGCCGTGACCCGGCGCCTGCCGATGCGACGCGCACCCTGCGGCCCGGGAGGGAGCCTGCACCCCGGCAGGCCCACCCTAGGCGACAACAGGACAGGATCCAAGACGATGGAGAATGACAGCCCGGATCGCCCCGCCTTGGCGGGAGCGGACATGCGCCAGGTCCGGGAACTCTATGCGAGTTCCAACGGCGATCGGTGGTTCCTCGCGCGTGATCCCGGCTCCGGGCGGGTATTCGTGCGGCACGAGCCCAATGCCGCATCGGGCGGGCGAAAAGCGGAGTTCGAGATCGGCGAATTCCTGGCCCGGGGCGGGCAGGGGCCCGAGCACCAGGCCCTGCTGCGCCTGATCGGGAGCCTGGTCGGAGACCCCGCGAGGGGCTGAGGCGCGCACGCCCCGATCATCGGCGTGGCCCAGGCCGGCCCCATGGGGCCGGCCTGCCATCGTCGTTAGCGCCATCGCCCCGCGTCGCGGGCGTCAACGCCCTGGCGCGGGCCGGCTGCGTGGCCGGACCGCAGCCCTGGTCATGGGGTGGCGGCGCCTTGCCTGTGCTCGAGGAAGAAGCGGAGCATCTCGCGCGAGGCGTCGGGCCCGCGCGGGTCGGTGTAGGAACCGGCGGGGCTGCCGCCGGCCCAGGCATGGCCACCACCGTGGATGAGCCACTGCTCGAGCACGGTCCGGCCTTCGGCATCGGCATGGAGGGTGCGGCTGTAGGCATGCCCGCCCGCCACCCGGCCGCGCTGCATCTCGGTCCGGAGCCCGATGGCCGCAGCGGCGCCCGACTGCGTGATGACCTGGTCGCCGTTGCGGGGGTGCACGGTGGTGTCCCGGTCGGCGTGGAACACGATGGTCGGGATCACCTGCTGCGCATCACCGGTCCGGAGAGGTGTGCCGGGCGCGCCCTGCCGCATGGCGGCGAAGGCAGAGGGAAGGTCGCGGGCCGCGCCGCAGGCCAGGCCGGAATGCACCCCGACCGCGGCATAGAGATCGGGATAGGCCTGCCCCAGGATGGCGGCGGCGGCCCCGCCGGCCGACAGCCCGGCCACGTAGATGCGCCGCGGGTCGACCGCATGCTCGCGCATGATCTGCCGGGTCATGCCCGCGATCAGCGAGGGCTCCCCCTGGTCGCGCCGCTGGTCGCCCGGGCTGAACCAGTTCCAGCATTTCTGGGCGTTGGCGGAACTCGGCTGCGCCGGGTAGAGGACGAGCAGGCCATGCTCCTCGGCGAGCAGGTTCATGCGTGTCCCGGCAGCGAAATCGTCGGGCGACTGGGTGCAGCCGTGCAGCATGACGACCAGCGGGGCCTGCCCGCCGCGATGGCTGCCGGGGATGTATAGCTTGTAGGCGCGGCTCCCGGCTTCGGCGCCGAAGGACCCAGCCACGAAGCGTGCCCCCTCGGGCATCGGCCCGGGCGCAGCCGCCGGCGCGTGCCGCGCCAGGCCGTCCAGCCCCTGCCCAAGGCCGCCCTGGTTCATCTGGTCGAGGAAGCCGCGCAATGCCTCCGGCATCTGCGGCAGGGCGGTCCTGCCCTTGCCGGCAGCCGACCACGGGCCGGCAGCCGGGGCCGGCGCAGGAGCCGACACGTCACCGGTCTCGGGGTTCACGTCGATGATGCGCGGCAGCCGCCCGGCCGGGGTGCCGGCGGTGCCATGGGGCGTGGCCGCTGCGGGACCGGCCGCCGCATCGCCTTGCAGGAGGCGCTGCAGCAGCGCGGAAGCCTCGGCGATCCGGCCTTCGCGGGTGAGGCGGGTCGCCTCAAGCATGTCCTTCGGAAGCATCGCGTTCATGTCTGGTGCTTTCAATGCGCGGAAACAGGCCAGCCTTCCCCGCCGGGAGGCCCGCTCTGCACTCCGTCGTGGAATGCGGGTGGTGGAGATGGTCGGCCGCCGTCCCGATCCGGGGCGGCCGTCAGCCGGGTGCAGTGCGTCCCGGGATGGTTAGCGGCTGCGGTCGGCCAGGGCGGCCTTCACCGCGGCGCTGGCCTGGAGCGCGCCCAGGACGGAGATCGAGGCGATCGTCGCCCGGGCGAGTTCAGGCGTGACGTCCGCCGCGATGCTGGCAAGGCCCAGTACCCGGATGTGGAGCATCTGCCCGGCCGCCTGCGCCGCCTCGAGATCCTGGCGGCTGTAGTGCCGCAGGCCGAGGTCCAGGTTTTTCCGAACGACCGACTGTCTGGCCGCGTCGGCATGCCGTTCGATCTGGTTGCGGATGGCGGTGCGGATGAAGTCGGTACGATTGGAATAGAAGCCGTCCTGCACCAGCAGGTCGATATGGCCGAGGTCGACATAGCCAAGGTTGATGGTGATCTTTTCGGTATCGCCGCCGGCCTTGGGCCGCAGCTCATGTACAGTGTTCGCCATCTCTATGCCATCCATCCGCCATCCGCTTGGATGGTAAATGGGAGGCCGGCTGGAGCATTCAAGCGGTCCGCGGAGGTGGGATCCTGATTCGCCGGGCAAGGGCAAGGCGGCGGCGTTGCAGGATCCCCTCACTTTCCGCGCCGCCCATCCGTTCCCCGTGTGCCGCGGCGATCCCGCCATGGCGGCCGCACCGCTCGCCATGCAGCAACTCGTCGCTTGTGATCCGAACCGGGGGCGCCCCTGGGCGGGGGCCGAAGGTGGCGGAAGGTGGGATGGTCCGGGCCATCACCTGGGCGGTGTTGTGGTCCAGCAGGCGATGCCGGCGCGATCACGCGGGTGGACTGGCGCCTCCCGGACTGATCGCAGAGGGAAGCGAACGCCGCTCACGGCGTGGCGGAAGCAGGGACGCCGCCAGCGCGTTGGATGCGGCGAGACCGTGTCGCGGAGGAATGCATGACCCTGAGACTCGTATCGTCCGGCGATGATCAGGCCGGGGCGATCCGCGACCATCTCCTGCCGCTGGTCCGGAGGTGCGGGACCCTTGAGGTGCAACGCGATGCCGTCCGGCTGATTGTATTCAGGGCCGATGAATGGGTGATCGAGCACTGGACGCCGTTCAACGACCTGTCACCCGGGGAGGCCTCCTCCCCGGGGTACCGGCACGCCCTGCAGCATCAGCACACCGCGCCCGACCTGCCCTATGGCCTTCATGTCTGGCATGCCGGCACGAAGGTGCTGAGTATCCTCTGGGCCAGCAGTGGCGACATCAAGGTCATCGACTTCGCCCGTGGCGGCTGGGAGGCGAAGGCGCTCGCGTTGTAGCAGCGCCCGGTTTCATGCCGTGCCGTTCGGCGTCGGGGGGTACCGGGTATGATGCCGGTGCGGGGCGCGAGTGCATCGAGCCGCCCCGGCGGAGGTGAGGGGACCGATGTTGCGCCTCCTGGCTCCCAGGCGCGACGGAATGCCTGCACGAATTCTCCGCTGTCCCCCTGATCCCGGACCGTGGCGGGACGCCGCTTCCGCCAGTTCACCGAGATCCACGACATGCCGGCGCGCCATGGCGCTCCAGATAGGCAGGGCTGGCGCAGAGCCCATGCGTCATGGTGCCGATCCGCCGCGCGCCGAGATCATGCTGCTGGAAACGCGTGAGGCGCACCGCGATATCCGCCTCCCGCATGGCGAGGCTCGCATGCCGCCCATAAGCCGGCAGCTCGATGCCGATCTCCGGATTGCCGAGCTGCAGCGCACGGAAGGCGGGCAGGAGGAGGCGGCTGGCGAGCGTCTCGACCGCCGTCACCCGCACCGCCCCTTCCAGCAGTGCATTGCGGCCGCCGACCGTCCGCTCCGCCGCGAGCGCCTCCGCCCCGCCCGCCAGCCTCGGGACATAGCCCTCCGGCACGCGATGGAGCAGCCGGGTGCCGGGGCCGTCTCTCCAGCGAGGCGAGGTGGCGGCTGACGGTGGATTGGGTCACGCACAACTCCCGGGCCGCGGCGGAAAGGCTGCCGGTCCGGGCGATGCCCAGGAAGAAGCGGAGGTCATCCCGGTCCAGCAGCGGCTCGTCCACATCCCTGCCCGCCGGGCATCGGCAGGACATGGCGGCAGCGGGCGGAGGCGCTATCGGGTTCGGCCGCCCGGCTCAATCGTCCTCGCGCGGGGTGTCGGGGGTGTCGGGCTGGCCGGCACCGGATCCGTCCTGCGGTTCGACCCGGTGGGTCTCCCGCACCAGGGCCAGGGCATCCCGCACCGTGCCCGCCCAGTCGCCGCCATTCGCCTCGTGCAGGGCCCGCATCCGGGGCGCCAGCCGCGCGACCAGGGCCGCATCCGCATCATTGGGGTTCATCGGTCATTCTCCTTGCTCCGGTTCACGGGCTTGCAGGCTGCACCGCCATGGCCCCCGCGAAGGAAGCCACGGCCGCGCGGGGGTCAGGCCGGGCGCCGGACGTGACCGGGCGTCAGCAGGGCGATGCGGTCGCGGGTGCCGCGGCGGGCACCGAGCACCGCTGCGATGGCCCCGAGCAGCAGCGCCGCGACGGTGCCGAAGGCGCCGACCGAGGTGGCGCGCGCCGTGGCGTCGGTAGCCTCGCGGGCGCGGGTGGCGGCCGCCGCCGCGGTGCGCTGCGCCGCGGCCTCCATCGCCAGGACACGGCGTGAGGCTTCCTCCGGCGGGATGCCGGACTTGGCCGCGACCCGCGCATCCAGCCGGGCGCGCTCCTCGCCGACGAAGCCGCCAGGCGCGATGCGGCGTCCGAGCAGGGAGGTGATCTCCGCACTGCGCTGCTCGGTGGTCATCGCCTGGAGATCGCCGCCGGTGCCGCGCAGCGCGTCCCGCGCGCGATTGGCCAGGGCCGGTTCAGGACGCGCGCCGGCGCGACGAGAAGGCGTTGTAGAGCCAGAGCACGACGACGGCCCCGAGCACCGCCACCAGCAGGCTCCAGAGATTGAAGCCGGTGACCCCGACGCCACCGATGACGCTCATCAGGAGGCCACCGACGAAGGCTCCGACCACGCCGAGTACCAGGTTCATCATCAGGCCCGAGCCCTCGCCGTGCATGATCTTGCTGGCGATCCAGCCGGCGATGAGGCCAAGCACGATCCAAGCGATGAAGCCCATCCCGATTTCTCCCTTTGCGCGTTTGCCACGGCTGCCGCCGCCAACAAGGCTCCTAACCGCCAGGAGCGTGGTGGTTCCGCGGGGGCGTGCTTGCGCCGGCCTTTGCTTTTCGATGGCGAGGTGAAGACCGTGCCGGGAGGTCGCGCGGAACGCCATCGGAGCTTGCCGGCGCCCATCGACCCGCGGCCGCCGCCCCGCTGAACAACTCCGAGTGTGGTGCCGGGCAATGCCTCGGTCCGGAAAGCGTCTGCCGTCGAGGCGCAGGGTCGCGCTAGGCTATCGGCTGCAAACAAGAAGACAGGGAGGCAAGCATGACACGCCTGCAGGTTGGGCGGCGGGGCTTGGTGGCCCTGGCGGCCGCACCGGCGCTGGCTGTCCCACGGCTCACCCGCGCGCAGCAGGACTGGCCGGCACGCCCGATCACAATGATTGTCCCCTATCCACCCGGCGGCACCACGGACCTGGCGGCGCGCCCGGTGGCGCCGAAGCTGGGGGAGATCCTCGGCCAGCCCATCGTGATTGAGAACCGCGCTGGTGCCGGTGGGAGCATCGGGGCAGAGGCGGTCGCCCGGGCACGGCCTGACGGCTACACCTTCCTGGCTTTTCCCACGGCGGTCATGACCATCAGCCCGCATATCATGAGCTTGCCGTACGACCCGGCCACGGCCTTCACGCCGGTGTCGATGAGTACGGTCGCCTATGGCGTCATTGCCGCGCACCCGTCCCTGCCTTTCCGCGACGTTGCCGGGCTGGCTGCCTATGCGAAGGCCCACCCCGGACAGCTCCGCTTCGGCTCGGCCGGCAACGGCACCATCACCCAGCTCTCCGGGGAGATGTTCGCTGCGGCCACCGGCATCCGCCTGGAGCATGTGCCCTATCGCGGCTCGGCGCCGTCGCTGACCGATCTGCTTGCCGGGCGGGTGCAATTGCTCTTCGACCCGGTGGCGCTCCCGGCGATCCAGGAGGGCCGGTTGGTCGCCATCGCCACCATCGCCGAGACGCGCAATCCGCAGCTGCCCACCATACCAGCGCTCCGGGAGCTTGGCCTCCGGCAGGCGGAGGCCTTGCCCTGGTTCGGCATCGCCGGCCCGGCGGGCCTGCCGGGGGCGATCCTCGACCGGCTGACCGCGGCGCTGGAAACCGTGCTGGCGATCCCCGAGGCGGCACTGGCGATGGCGCCGATGGGCCTGACTCCAAGGTTCGAGGCTGGGGAGGCCTTCGCCAGTCGCATTCACCGGGAGCGGGAGATGTATGGCGCCGTGGTGCGTCGGATCGGAGCGGCGGCGAGGTGACCCGGGTCACTCCGCACAAGCTGCCATGGGCCTGCCGGAAGGGCTTCACCCCGGCGCCCCCTGCCGCATCCTCGCCGAGGCCGCGCAACATCCGCTTCGCTTGGCCACGCCGCCCGGCACACTGCACCACCGCTGCCTGGGCAGTGCCGAACATCCTGTTCAAGCAGGACGACGTCGAAGAAGGTGAGGCGCCGATGGAGGAGATCGGCCGCGGTTGACGCAAGGCGGAGGGTGCCTGGACGGCGGTTCGGGCCACCGGGGCCGGGCTGCTCGCGATGGGCACCGCGTCGGCAGACATTGCACCGCCAGCCTGCGCAAGCCGCGCGAGGGCGCAAAGCAGCAGCAGGTGCTCGCCATGCTGCGCCGGCCCGAGGGCGCCACCGCTGTGGCCCGAGCCCGAAGCTGCGAGTCCGCAGCCCGGCGCCATCACGTCAGGTCACGTCCGCCGGGGCGGCCATGCCTCTGAAGCCAGTTCCCACGCCAAGCCGCCCCGCATCCCTCCGCCGCTGTTGCCACTTGAGCCAGGTACCGCGCCCGAGGCCGAACAGGTCGGTGCAGACCCCTGGAACCGAGCCGACCAGGATGCTGTGCAGCAACCATGGCATGGATGAGGCGAGCAGGATGGCCCGGTGGCGGCCCGGGTCGGTCTGCCAGCGCCCGTAGCAGCCAAGGGCCGTGCCGATGGCTGCGAAGAAGGATGCGGCGCCGGACCACGTCGCGGCTGTCAGCAGGACGACCGGGATCAGCGCGGCCACATAGAGCCGTTGAATGAGACCCAGCCGCGCAGAGTCCGGCGGCCCCTCCAGGAACAGCGACAGCGCTGCGATGCAGAGCAGAAGCCCCGTCATGGTCGCGGCGGTCCCCTGCCCCTGCAGCACCCAGTGCAGGAGGAAGCAGGCCGATCCGATCATCTGCACCAGGAGCATGCTGCGGCGCGTGCGCGCAAAGGACCATAGGCAGCAGGCCAGACTGCCCACATAACCGAAGGTCTCGGCGAGGAATGGGGTCACCGCGCCGCCCCCCGGCTGGGGATGGCAGGCAGGTAGGTCTCTGTCGCGTTCATGCGCAAGCGGGCCTGGGGCAGGGCCATGGCCGAGGAGCCGGCCGGGCCAGGCCGGGTGAAGCATGAGCGCGGTCGCTAACTCAATATTGTGTGATTGTATTCTGCGCCAGCCGCTCGCGCTGTGCCTGGCGGGCCACACCGGGACCCGCCAGTGGCCCTCTCAGCGCCTCGGCACTGCCAACAGCGCGATCGCCTTGGGCAGCAGGGATCTATCGCCGACGGCGAGGACCCGCGGGCCGGAGCCGGCCCGCAGGGGCTCACCATCCCAATCCGTCACGCGGCCGCCCGCACCCTCGACCACCGGCACCAGCGCCGCCCAGTCCCAAGGCTTCATCTCGGATTCCGCGACCAGGTCGAGCTGCCCGAGCGCGAGCAGGCCATAGGCGTAGCAATCCCCGCCCCAGGAGACGCGGCGGACCGCGCCGGCCAGGCGCTGCCAGCGCGGCGTCTCCTCGGCGTCCAGCATCGCCGGGCTGGTGCAGGAAAGCTCGGCCTGCGCTAGCGCCGGGCAGGGGCGGCAACCCGGCCGCCCACCGAAGGGGCCGCGGAAGCGCGTGGACTCACCCAGCACGCCCACCCAGCGCTCCCCGGTGATGGGCTGGTCGATGACGCCGAGCACCGGCACGCCGTCGCGCAGCAGCGCAACCAGCGTGCCGAAGACCGGGCGGCCGGTGATGAAGGCGCGGGTGCCGTCGATCGGGTCCAGCACCCAGCGCAGCGCCGCCTCCGGCCGGTCGAGCCCGAATTCCTCGCCGAGGATGCCGTGCCCGGGGAAGCGCTCCGCCAGCACCGCGCGCATCGCCTGCTCGGCCGTTCGGTCGGCGATGGTGACGGGGCTGCGGTCCTCCTTCTGCGTGGCGTCCAGCGATGCGCGGAAGAAGGGGCGGATGACGGCACCGGCCACGTCGGCCGCCGCCTCCGCCGCCGCGACCCAGGCTTGGAGCTCCGTCATGCGACGACGCGCAGGGACTGCATGTCCGGGTCCCGCAGGCCCGCCGGGAAGAAGCCGGCCTCCAGGCCGAGGCGGAGGAAGGCGACATGCACCGCCTCGATACGCTGGCCGGGCACCAGGCGCGGGATGCCGGGCGGATAGGGCGCGACCATCTCGGCGGCGACGCGGCCGGCGGCCCGCTCCAGCGGCACGGCCTCGGTACGGCCGAAGAACGCCTCGGCCGGCGTCATGGCCATGGTGGTCGGCAGGTCGCGCCGCCGCGGCATGCCCGGCGGCCGGCCCTTGCCCTTCTGCGTGCCGGCCCAATCGGCGAGTGCCCGGATGGCGCCGACCAGCGCATCCGCCTCGGCATCGATATTGCCCAGGGTGAAGCAGGCCAGCAGGTGGACGTCGTCGCTGAGGCCCATGGAGATCTGGCCATTCTCGGTCAGCCAATCCTCGGCCGCATAGCCGGTGACACCGAGGCCGGAGATGTCGAGCGCGACCTTGGTCTCGTCGAGTGCGAAGCGGGCATCGCCGTCCAGCGCCTCCTTGCCCAGCACGCGGATGCCGGGGATCTCCGCCAGCGCCGCGCGCGCCCGCCGCGCCCGGGCCAGCAACCCGCCGAGGATCGCCTCCCCCTCCAGCGCGAATTGCCGCCGCGTGGCGTCGATGGAGGCCAGCACCTGCACCGGCGGGCTGGTGCTCTCGAACAGGTCGTAGGCCAGGGCGAAGCGCTCCGCCGAGACCAGTTCGCTCTTCAGCAGCATGATCGAGGCGCCCTGCAGCCCCGCCATGGTCTTGTGGATGCTGCCGAGCGAGAGGTCGGCGCCGGCCTTGATCGCGTGCAGCGGCAGGTCCGGGTGGAAGGCCATGTGCGGCCCCCAGGCCTCGTCCACCACCAGCGGCCTGCCATGGCGGTGGCATGCCTCGGCCAGGGCACCGATGTTGCTGACCACGCCGAAATAGGTCGGGCTGACGATGAAAGCGCCCCTCGCCTCGGGGTGCTCGGCCAGCTTGCGCTCCAGCTCCGCCACCGGGATGCCGTGCTCGATATCCCAGGCCTCGTCATGGTCGGGCTCGAGGAAGATCGGGCGCAGCCCCGCCAGGATCAGCCCGGCCGTGACCGACTTGTGGCAGTTGCGCGCGACCAGCACGGTATCGCCCGGCGCCGCGACGCTCAGATAGGCGGCGTGGTTGCTGAGGCTGGTGCCGTTGGTCGAGAGATAGGCGACATCGGCACCCCAGGCCTCTGCCGCCAGGTGCTCGGCGCGCTGGATGGTCCGCTTCTTCTCGCGGCGGTCGTCGATACCCTTCTGCGTCGTCGCATCGGCGTCGAAGGCCTCCTCGCCGATCACCTGCTTGATGTCCGGCGGCGCGCCCTGGCCGGATTTGTGACCGGGCACGCCGAAGGAGACACTGCTCTGCCTCGTATAATTCGCCAGCGCCTCCAGGATCGGGGCGCTGCTCTGGGTGTCTGCCATGGGTATCCTGTCAGTTGGGCGGGCCGGCCCGATGCGCGCCGCCGGATGCTGCCGCGCCGCGCGCCCCGGCCTGCGGGCCGCCTCAGGCCCGCTCGAAGTAGCGGGCGATCTCCCAGTCGGTGACGCGGCGGTCGAACTCCGACTGTTCCCATGCCGCGGCGCGGACATAGTGGTCGATGACCGCATCGCCGAAGGCAGCGCGCAGCGCAGTGGAGCCGTCGAGCGCCGCGGTCGCCTCGCGCAGCGTATGCGGGATCTCGGGGAGGCCCTCGACCAGGTAGGCATTGCCCTCGGCCGGCGGGTCGAGCGGCAGGCGCTGCTCCATCCCGTGCAGCCCGGCGGCGATCAGCGCGGCATAGGCCAGATAGGGGTTCACGTCGGCGCCCGGCACGCGGCATTCCGCCCGCAGGCTGCGCCCCTTGCCCAGCACGCGGAAGGCCGCGGTGCGGTTGTCGCGGCTCCAGACCGCCTTGGTCGGCGCGAAGGAGCCGGACTGGAACCGCTTGTAGGAGTTGATGCAGGGCGCGAGGAACAGCGTCATCTCCCGCAGCAGCGCAATCTGCCCGGCGAGGAAATGCGCGAAGGGCGCGGAGAGCCCGTGCGGCGCCGCCGGGTCGGCCGTCGCCGCCGCGCCGTCCAGCGTCCGCAGCGAGACATGGATGTGCCCGCTGCTGCCCGGCTGCGCCTCATGCCACTTGGCCATGAAGCTGGCGGACTTGCCCATTCCCTGGGCCAGTTCCTTCACGCCCGTCTTGTAGATCACGTGGCGGTCGGCGCTCTCGAGCGCCGGCGCATACTGAAGGGTGATCTCCGCCTGGCCCGGTCCGCCCTCGCCCTTGGAGGCCTCGATCGGGATGCCAGCCGCCTCCATCCCGGTGCGGATGGCGCGCATCAGCCCTTCCTTCCCGGTGCCCTGGAAGACCTGATAGTCTTCCGAATAGAAGCCATCTGCCGCCAAGCCGCGATAGCCCTTGGCGCGCAGGGACCGCCAGTCGCCCTCGAAGACGGTGAACTCCAGTTCCGACGCCATGGTGGCCGAAAGGCCGGCGGCGGCCAGCCGCTCGACCTGCCGGCGCAGCATGCTGCGCGGGGCGTGCGGCACCAGCCGCCCCTCCTGGTCCACGGTGTCGCCCAGCACCAGCAGCGTGCCGGGCTGCCAGGGCAGCATCCGCGCGGTCGCCGGATCGGGGCGGATGGAGAAGTCGCCAAAGCCCCTGTCCCAGCCCGTGGCCTGCAGGCCGGGGATGGGCACCATCTCCGCATCCACGCCCAGCAGGTAGTCGCAGGCATGCACGTCCTCGCCCGGGTCCTCCAGGACGTGCCGCGCGGTCAGCCGCTTGCCGGCCAGCCGCCCCTGCATGTCCGCCATGCAGACCAGGACGGTGTCGGCGCCCTCCGCCTCGATGAGGCGGGCGAGCCCTTCCGGACCCGGCCGCGCATCGTTGGCGGGCTCCGGCGGCGTCTGCTCCGCCGTCACCGCACGTATGGCGCCCGCCCTCACGACAGGCGCTCCGGCATGGCTGCGCGGCGCTCGGCCGGGCCGGGGCCGGCGCCCGCGCGACGGCGCGCCCGGGCGAAGGCACGCGTCGCCTCCACCCAGCCGGGCTCGATGCGGCCGATGCAGCCGATGCGGAAGCTGCGGCTCGCCTCGTGGAAGCGGGCATAGATCAGCAGCCGTGCCGCGCGCAGATGCGCGTAATAGTCGGCGAAGGCGATCGCGTCAGGCACCAGCGCGTCGTTGCGGAAGGCAATGCAGATCGGCGACTGCAGCTGGGGCGGCAGGATGGGGGCGAAGCCGAGTGGCCGCAGGCCGGCGACCAGCCGGTCGCGGATCGCGGCATAGCGCGCGTGGCGGCCCGCCACGGTTTCCTGCTCCAGCGAGCGCAGCCCTGC
This sequence comes from Roseicella aerolata, assembly GCF_020523605.1. GTDB lineage: Bacteria > Pseudomonadota > Alphaproteobacteria > Acetobacterales > Acetobacteraceae > Paracraurococcus > Paracraurococcus aerolatus. Next base: position 73,954 of record NZ_JAJAQI010000028.1, read on the forward strand.
CCGCAGCGCCTGCGCCACATGGGTCGGCGGCGTGGAGCGCCACTCGCCGCTCTCCTCGAAGCTGCGCCACTGGTCGAAAAGGTCGAGGGTATAGGTCCGCGGCACCGCGCTCTGCGCCGTCAGCAGGGCACGGCGGAGGATGGCGAAGGCTATGCCGGGAGGCGCCTCCAGGCACTTGTTGCCGGAGGAGATCAGGATGTCGAAGGGATGCCGGCGCGCATCCACCTCGATCGCGCCGAAGGCGCTCATGGAATCGACGATGCTGGTCACGCCACGCGCCCGCGCCAGCGCCAGCAGTTCCTCCAGCGGGTTCAGGATGCCGGAGGTCGTCTCGCAATGGACAAAGTAGAGATGGGTGATGGACGGGTCCTCCCGCAGCATCGCCTCCGCCGCCTTCAGTGAAACCGGCGCGTCGATCGGGTAGGCCAGCACGACATGCGGCAGCCGGTGGCGCCGCATGATCTTGGCGGCCGTCTCGCCATAGACGCCGTTCGAGCAGACCAGGACCTTGTCGGTGTCCTTGACCAGGGTGCTCAGCACCGCCTCGATGGCGAAGGTGCCGCTGCCCTGCATGAGGACCGTCGTGTAGTCCGGCCCGGCATTGGCGATATCCTGGATGGCGCGACGGATATCGCGGGTGACCTCGCGGAAGGCCATGTCGCGGGAACCGAGATCGCTCTGCATGGAGGCCTTGACCTCGGGCGCGAGGGCGAGCGGTCCCGGCGTCAGCAGGCGCGGATTGCGTGACAGCATTTCTGATTCCTTGGGGTGCCCAGCCCAGCCATGTGCAGGGGCTGCCCATCTTCTGGCGTTGCTGCCCGCCCCATCCGCAGGTGGAGACATGCGGGGGAAGCCGGCAGTGGCAACGCCAACGTCACGGCGGGATCAATGGTTTGTCTCCATGCGGCAATGTGGCTGTCGAATTCCACAGATCTGCCAAACATCGTGAGGCGCTTGTACAGTACCGCACACACGCGATGCCCAAGCTGTTCTACGAGTATTCTGTGGTCGGGCGGCAACCTGCCAGCAGCTCCGGCGCAGCGCGTGCTCGGAACCCCGGCGGGTGCGGTCCGTACAAGCGGATGATGGGAAAAGGGGCGACAGCATGCGCATCGCGGCGTGCCAGATGAATTCGCAACAGGACAAGGCGGCGAATCTCGCAACAGCCCTGGCGCTGCTCGACCAGGCGGCGGAGGCCGGTGCCGACCTGGCCGTGCTGCCGGAATACCTCGACTATCTCGGCACGGATGACGGCGCGCTGCACGCAGCGGAGCCCATCCCGGGCCCCTTTATCGAGAGCCTTGCGGCAAAGGCCCGGACCCTCGGCCTCTGGGTGCTCGCCGGCTCGGTCCATGCGCGCGGGCCGGACAGTCGGTGCCGCAATGCCAGCCTGCTGCTCGACCGGCAGGGCCGTATCGCCGCGCGCTACGACAAGCTGCACCTGTTCGACATCGGCCTGACCGGACAGCCCAGCTACCGGGAATCCGCCACCGTGGGCGGCGGCGATCGCGTGGTGACGGCGGAGATCGACGGCGTCCCCGTCGGCCTATCCATCTGCTACGACCTGCGCTTTCCGGAGCTGTACCGCCTGCACGCCCTGGCCGGCGCGCAGATCCTGCTGGTGCCTGCCGCCTTCACCCTGCACACCGGCCGCGCCCATTGGGAGCTGCTGCTGCGCGCCCGCGCGGTGGAGAACCAGTGCTTCGTCATCGCCGCCGGGCAGGTCGGGGAGTCGCTGCCGGGCAAGGCATGCTTCGGCCACAGCATGATCGTCGATCCCTGGGGTACGGTGCTGGCCTGCCGGCCGGACGGCACCGGCATTGCCGTGGCCGAGCTGGACTTCGACGCGCAGCGCCGGCTGCGGGCGGAACTGCCCACCCTCGCCAACCGCCGCGGCGATGTCTACGCGCTGCAGGCGCCCGGCCATGGCCAGCGGTGGTGACGGCGCCGGCGCAAGCGCCGGAACGCTGCCGAGCGCGGCGAGGCAAGGGCCCGCAACAGGTGCCGGGGCGACCGCCTGCCCTGCCTTTCCCGTCCGCGCGGAGAGGCCCTGGCCGCCGCTTGCCGCGCCTCCATCCGGCTGCGCGAGGAGGATCGGCGACGAGGTGCCGCAGAAGACCCTGCGCGAGACCGGCACCGAGGCCCGTGCGGCCGAAGGAACCGCCGCTGCCCTAGCAGCCTGTCGGGTTTGGGTTTGCTGGCGACGGGTTTGTTGGATTGTGGATCAGGCGGCTGGCCGCAGGCGATGCAGCCTACGGCAGTTGTAGGCGAGGGCGACGAGGGTCCATTC
>NZ_JAJAQI010000029.1 GCF_020523605.1 Roseicella aerolata
GTCCAGCACCAGCCGGACTGCCCGCTCCCGCACCTCCGGCGAGTAGCTCGCCGCCGTCTTCTTCGTCATGGCTCTATCCTCTCAAGAGATAGTGCCTCCGGAAAAGCCGGTGCGGTTCAAACTGCTACTGCAGGTGAACGCCCACACCCCGGAGGAGCACCAGCGAAACCGGGACTGGCCGAAAGATCCGACCCGGCTCTCGCAGCGCCTCCGGCGCGTGGCGCCGGCACTGCGACGCGCTGGCGTAGACCTCCAGCAGGGCCGGACCAATTCGGCGCGTTGGGTTAGTCTCAGCTCCACTACAGCAGGAGCGGCTGGGGTGTCACCAGCGACACTGGCGTCATCAAGGGAGGCGAGTAGCGACCCCGTGCGTGACAGCAGTGACGCTCGTGACGCTGATCGCTCCAATTTCGGCGGTGGGCTGTGAGCATAGGGGCAGCATTGGGCTGCCTCGCGGTAAACTGGTCTTCCGGCTGTCCCGCAGGCAGGCTGCCCTGGTGGGCTTGCGGCCATCACTGATCGTGTCCCCAGACATAGTGTAGGAGGCCGCCACCGTAATGGTGGCGGCCATCGTGGTGATCCTCGGTAGGGTTGGGTTGCTGAGACCTGCAACCTGAACCTTGGACAGCCACGATGACCGACGACAGGATTGCCCTTCGGGAGCTTTTGGAGAAGGGCTCTGATGCCACCTTCCTCCGCGAGATGATCGGCTTCGCCGCCCAGCGCCTGATGGAGCTGGAGACCGACGGCTTGTGCGGTGCCGCCCATGGTGAGCGCAGCGCCGAGCGGGTGAACCAGCGCAACGGCTACCGCGAGCGCGACTGGCACACCCGCGCCGGGACGGTCGAACTGCGGATCCCAAAGCTCCGGAAGGGCGCCTACTTCCCGGGCTTCCTGGAGCCCTGCAGGACGGCCGAGAGGGCGCTGACGGCGGTGATCCAGGAGGCCTATGTCCAGGGCATCTCCACCCGCTCGGTGGACGATCTGGTCCGGGCCATGGGCATGGAGGGCGTCTCCAAGAGCCAGGTCTCCCGGCTCTGCGCCGAGATCGACGAGCGGGTGCGCGACTTCCTCGGCCGACCCATCGAGGGCGACTGGCCCTACCTGTGGCTGGACGCCACCTACGTGAAGGTGCGCGAAGCCGGGCGGATCGTCCCGGTCGCGGTCACCATCGCGGTCGGCGTCAACGCCGGCGGTCGGCGCGAGGTCCTTGGCATCGCCGTCGGCGCCTCCGAGGCGGAGACCTTCTGGCTGGACTTCCTGCGCTCCCTGGCGCGGCGCGGGCTGCGGGGCGTCAGGCTGGTCATCTCCGACGCGCATGAGGGGCTGAAGGCCGCGGTGACCAAGGTGCTGCGGGCCACCTGGCAACGGTGTCTGGTGCATTTCATGCGCACGGCGACCGCCCATGCCGGGAAGACCCAGCGCCGCATTGTCTCGGCCTGGATCGGCACCGCCTACGCCCAGGAGGACGCCGCGGCCGCCCATGCCCAATGGCGCACGGTGGCCGATCAGCTCCGCCCCAAGGTGCCAAAGCTCGCCGCCCTGATGGACGTCGCCGAGGAGGACGTCCTCGCCTACATGCACTTTCCCGCCGCGCATCGGGCCAAGCTGCATTCGACAAACCCCATCGAGCGTCTCAACGGCGAGATCAAGCGCCGCACCGACGTGGTCGGCATATTCCCGAACGAGGCCGCCGCCGCCAGGCTGATCGGCGCGATCCTGCTCGAGCAGTCGGACGAGTGGGCCACCCAGCGGGCCCGCTACATCACCCTGGAGACCATCAGCACCATCAGCGATACTGCACCCGTCAGCTTGCCCGCACTGGCATCCTGACACGGCAGCCCAGCCCGCCCAGGAGCACAGCTCCTACACCACGTCTGGGGACACGATCCCGACCCCCCCCGGATCACCGGGGACTTCCGTGGCGTACAGACAGTTTCCGACATCATTGGCGCCGGACCACCCTGGCTGCGGGCCTGGATGGCCTGCGGTGCCGTGACCTTCGCCGTACCGCCATGGTCAGAATGGCCGAGGCGGGCGCGACGGAGATCCAGATCGCGGCCGTAAGCGGCCACGATATCGAAACAACAAGGAGGATCCTGGAGACCTACATACCACGGAATGGCCACATGGCCGCAGCGGCAGTGAAGAGGCTGGAGGCGGCTGGACCCCGCCTCAAGCCAAGTCACTAGTCGTCACTGGCAAACTATTTGGAAAAAACTGGGAAACACCCAGCCCGAAGGCTGGCTAACCCTTTGTTTTTTGGTGGGCGCACAAGGATTCGAACCTTGGACCCGCTGATTAAGAGTCAGCTGCTCTACCAACTGAGCTATGCGCCCCCAGGCTGCGATGGTGCACCGCGTCCGGGAGGCGCCTTTTAACGTCCGCAGTCGCTTTGTCCACCCCCTATTTTCCGCCCTGGCCTTGCGAGCGCTGCCTGTTGCCCGAGACCGGTGGGCAAACCCGGCCAGCCCGCCGTCGGGGGCGGCGGGAATAGATGCGGCTCGGTTCAGCCGGATGAGGCGTCATGATCCCGGAACCAGCCTCGCCGCGCCCCATGCCCGTGCAATCATGCAGGCCCGGCCTGCCGAACGGGTTGGCCCGGGAATCCGGGGGGGCGGCGCCGGACAGCATTTTCCCAAGAACTGCGTCCATTTTTTGCGTTTGTGGAACGGCTGCGTGCTGCGGCGCCGAGACCCCCGGCATCGCCCTCGGCAGTGGCGTCGCCATCCTGCCGCCCTATCATCCCGGGCGGCTGCTGGCGGAGGTCGGGATGCTGAACCAGATGGGGCCCGTCGCCGCCTCGCGCCAGGTGCATGCAGCGGCTAACACTGCGCCGCGTTCGGGCGCTTCGGCCAGGCGTCATCCGGAGCCATGCCCGGCCGATCGAATGCAGGGAGAACCACATGATGGCCGGCAATGCCTACACCATCGCGGGACAGGTGGCGGAGGAGATCCGCCGCTCGCAGCCCTGTCACTGTTCGCTGCTGTTCCAGGCCGGCGAATCCTTCGACATGCCGGCGCTGCGCAGCGTCGATCGCTTCGTCCAGGTGCGGCGGCCGCTGCTGGAGCCTATCGGCGTGCCGGTGGCGGGCGCGGCATGAACGCGATTCCGGACTTCACCTGGCTGCGCTTCCCGCGGCCCTCGCGGGAGAGCCTGGCAGCCGACCATGCCGCGATCTTGGCGCGGCTGGATGCGGGCGACCTCGCCGGCGCCCTGGCCGACTGGGACCGGCACCGGCGTGACCATGACAGCTGGTCCGCCCTCGTCCATCTGCGCTTCTCGCAGGACACGACGAATGAGGCCGCGAAGGCCGAGCGCGAATATGCCGACGCGCTGGCGCCGGTCGCGACCGACCACGAGACAGCGCTGAAGCGCCGGCTGCTCGCCTGGCCGGACCGCGCGGCGCTGGAAGCGGTGGCGGGCGGCTTCGCCCTGCGCCTCTGGGAGATGGACGTCACCACCTTCGAGCCGGCAATCGCCGCCGACCTGGAGGAGGAAGCCCGCCTCGGCGCGCGCTACACCGCACTGCTTGCCGCCGCGAAGCTGCGGATCCGGGGTGAGGAGGTGAATCTTGCGGGCCTTGCGCCCTATGCCGAGGATCCCGACCGCGCGCTGCGGCATGAGGCCGAGGCGCTGCGCTGGCGCTTCTTCGAGGCCAATGGCGCCGAGCTCGACTCGGTCTATGACGCGCTGGTCCGGCTCCGGCACAGCATGGCGCGCAAGCTGGGCTACGCGAATTACATCCCGCTCGGCTACCGTCGCATGCGGCGGACCGATTACGACGCCGCCGATGTGGCGCGCTACCGCGAGGAGGTGGCGACGCATGTGGTGCCGATGGTCGCCAAGCTGCTGGAGCGGCGGCGCCAGGCGCAGGGCTGGGACGTGCTGCGCTTCTGGGACGAGGCGCTGGTCGATCCCCTCGGCAACCCGAAGCCGGTCGGCGACCACGACACGCTCTGCACCCAGGCGCGCACCATGTTCGACCGCATGGACCCGCGCCTTGGGGGCTTCTGGCGGCTGGTGGAGGCCGGCGGCTACATCGACCTGAAGAACCGCCCTGGCAAGGCGGGCGGCGGCTTCTGCACCAGCTTCCCAAGCGTGGGTGTGCCCTTCATCTTCGCCAATTTCAATGGCACGCATCACGATATCGGCGTCTTCACGCATGAAATGGGGCATGCCTTCCAGAACTGGGAAAGCCGCGCCCTGCCGGGCATCGACTATCTTTGGCCCACCATGGAGGCGGCGGAGATCCACTCCATGTCGCTGGAATTCCTGACCCACCCGCATATGGGCCTGCTGGTCGGGGAAGATGCCGCCGAACGCTTCCGGCGGATGCACCTGGAGACCTCGCTCGCCTTCCTGCCCTACGGCGTCTGCGTGGATCATTTCCAGCACGAGGTCTATGCGCAGCCGGAGGCGACACCGGCGGAGCGCCACGCGATCTGGCAGAGGCTGGAACGGCGCTATATGCCCTGGACCGATTACGGCGACCTCGCCTACCCCGCCAAGGGCGGGCGCTGGCAGGCCAAGGCGCATATCTATCGCTCGCCTTTCTACTACATCGACTACACCCTCGCGCTCTGCTGCGCCCTGCAGTTCTGGGTGCGGGCGCGGCGCGATCCGGCGGGGGCGCTGGCCGACTATGTCACGCTCTGTGGCCGCGGCGGCTCGGCGCCCTTTACCGGCCTGGTCGCCTCGGCCGGGCTTGCCTCTCCCTTCGCGCCAGGCGCGCTGGCCGGCGTGGTGCGGGAAGCGGAACGGGTGCTGCTGGGCTGAGGCCATGCGGTCGCGGAGCGGAACCGGCCACCGGGCGCGGGCTGTGCCCCGTGTGGTTGCCGGACCGGCGGCGTGCCTGGCGGTGCGTGCCCGACTCCGGCCGGCACGGGCCAGGACCCCTGATGCGGGGAAACGGGCAACGTGCATGGCCTTGTGATCGATCCCGATACGCCGCCCGGCCCTTCGCGGCGTTGGTGCAGGACGAGAATGGCGGTGCTGCGGCCCCCGCAGCACCCGGAGGAGGCAGGGCCGTGAGGCCGCGAACCATGTACCGATCCTGCTGTGTCCTGCTGCTGGCGCTCGGGCTCGGCGCCTGCGCCGAACCGGCAGGAGGCTCCCGCTGGGGGAGTTCGGGCTACTATCCTGGCTATTACGGCAGGTCCTACGACTATTCCGGCTATTCCCGCGGGCCCTATGGCTATCCGGGCCCCTATGCCGGCCCTGGTCGCTACCGGGGCTACTATGCGGACCGCTACGGCGGCGCGCCGTCACGGGGCTGGGCGCATCGGCCGGAGCGCAGGCATGAGCCGAGAGTCGAGCACTGGTCGCAGGACCGGCTGCGCCAGCATTGGGGTGAGATGCTGCGGCGCAGTTGCCGCACGCCCGGCGCCGATTGCTGACCCCAGATTGCGCCCAGGGTTGCCGCACCTGCGGCGCCGCAGAAAAGAAAGGCCCGGAACCGCTGGGGTGCCGGGCCTGAGTCAACAGGGAGGCTTCACGTCTGGGAGACGAAGGGGTTCGGGGCAGGCCCCGAGTTACCCTGTTCCGGCGATACCGCCGGGACACCCATAGCCTACGCCCCTCATTGTCATGCTGGTTTGGTCAAACCTGCCAGCACCCATGCATCAGCTGCATATCAGTGGGACCCGGTCAGTTCCGCCACCAGAAAGTCGCGGAAGACCGAGACCCGCTTGGAGTGCCGCATCTCCTCGGGATAGACAAAATAGGCGTCCAGCCGCGGTGCCTTGAGTTCCGGCAGCACCTGCAGCAACCCATCCAGTTCCGGCCCCATGTAGTCGGGCAGCGCCGCCAGCCCCAACCCGCTCTGCACCGCCCGCAGCATGCCGGTGAGGCTGTTCACCTCGACGGCCGCGCGCCGCGGCGCGCCGGGGCGCCGGCCGGCCTCGCTCAGCCAGTTCACCTCGTCGATGGGCGGCCGGTGGTCGCCCCAGACGATCAGCCGGTGCGCATCCAGATCCTCCGCCCGCTGCGGGATGCCGGCCGCCTTCAGATAGGCGGGCGCCCCCACCACCCGCCAGCCGAAGCCGGCCAGGTGCCGCTGGATCAGGTCCGGCTGCCGCGGCGGGTGCATGCGGATGGCGACATCGGCCTCCCGCATCGCCAGATCGAGGTCGCTGTCATCCAGCAGCAGCGTCACGCTGACATCCGGGTAGAGGGCGAGGAAGCGCGACAGCCTTGGCGCCAGCCAGGTGCTGCCGAAGCCCGTGGTGCTGGTGACCTTCAGCCGGCCCGCCGGCCGCTCCCGGCTCTCGGTCAGCAGCGCCTCGGTCATGGCCAGCTTGGCGAAGACCTCCCGTACCGTGCGGTTCAGCGTCTCGCCCGGCTCGGTCAGGATCAGGCCGCGCGCATGGCGATGGAAGAGCGGCACCTGCAGCGCCTCCTCCAATGCCTGGATCTGGCGGGAAACGGCGGACTGGCTGAGGTTCAGCGTCTCCCCCGCATGGGTGAAGGAGCCGGCCTCGGCAACCGCGTGGAAGACCCGCAGCTTGTCCCAATCGAGCGGCATCGCTGCCTCAGGTCCAGGCTTCGACGGCGGGGGCCTCGGCGGGCATATGAGCCAGCCACTTTTCCGCCTCCAACGCCGCCATGCAGCCGGTGCCGGCGGCGGTGACCGCCTGGCGGTAGATCCTGTCCTGCACATCGCCTGCGGCGAAGACGCCCGGGATGGTCGTGCGGGTGCTGCCCGGCTCGGTCATGATATAGCCCTCCGCATCCATCCCGATCTGGCCGCGGAACAGCGCCGTCGCCGGGTCATGGCCGATCGCGACGAAGACGCCGTCGAAGGGCAGTTCCTTGGTCGCGCCGGACTTCAGGTTGCGGGCGCGGACGGCGCGGAGCGCGCGGAATTTGCCCTCCGTCGCCAGCATCTCCTCGACCACCGTGTCCCAGAGGATGGCCACGTTCTGCCTGGCGAAGAGCCGCTCCTGCAGGATGCGCTCCGCCCGGAAGCCATCGCGGCGGTGGATCACCGTGACCGTCCTCGCCAGGTTGGAGAGGTAGAGCGCCTCCTCGACCGCCGTGTTGCCGCCGCCGATGACGGCCACATCCTTGCCCCGGAAGAAGAACCCGTCGCAGGTGGCGCAGGCGGAGACACCGAAGCCGCCCAACTCCTTCTCGCCCGGCACGCCGAGCCAGCGGGCCTGGGCACCGGTTGCGATGACCAGGCTGTCGGCCAGGTAGATATCGCCCGAATCGCCCTCGGCCCGCACCGGCTTCGCGGCCAGGTCGATCCGCGTCACCACGTCCTGGATGATCTCCGCGCCACAATGCTCGGCCTGGGCCCTGAACTGCTCCATCAGCCAGGGGCCCTGGATGGGCTCGGCGAAGCCCGGGTAATTCTCGACATCGGTGGTGATGGTGAGTTGCCCGCCCGGCTGCATGCCGGCGACGACGAGCGGCCTGAGGCCGGCGCGCGCGGCATAGATCGCCGCGGTGTAGCCGGCGGGTCCGGCGCCGAGAATGAGGAGGCGGGTATGGTGCGTGTTGGGCAAGGCTCGATTCCCGGCAGTCAGGACGTGACGCGCATATTTGTCACAGGCGGGGCCGCCACAAGCACAAGCCTTGCGGCGCGGAGGGTCAGCAATGATATTGCGCCCCGAGCCCGTTCACGGCAACGAATCATGAGAAGATGAGCGCCGCCCCCGATACATCCCTCGACGAGGTGGACCGCCAGATCCTGGCGGAATTGCAGGCCGATGGCCGGATGACCAATGTGGAGCTGGCCCGCCGGGTCGGGCTCTCCGCACCGCCCTGCCTGCGCCGTGTCCGCCGCCTGGAGGAGGAACGGATCATTCGCGGCTACCACGCCGAGCTCGACCCGGTCGCGCTGGGCTATGAGATCACCTTCTTCGCGCTCGTCGGGCTGGAGAGCCAGAAGGAGGCGGTGCTGACCGCCTTCGAGGCGCGGATGCGCGACTGGCCGGAGGTGCGGGAGTGCCACATGATCCGCGGCGGCGGCGATTTCCTGCTGCGGCTGGTCGCGCGCGACACGGCACATGAGAATGCGCTGACCGCCAGGCTGACCGCGGCGGATGAGGTGGCGCGGGTGCAGACCCTGCAGACCATCCGCACCTCGAAGGATGAGACGGGGGTGCCGCTCGGCGGGTAGGAGTCCGGCAACCGCTCCCGGGAAGCATGGCCGGCCGCCGCGCGCGGCCCCACTGGCCTGAGAGGGACGATGCCCGATTCGCCGACCGCCCTGGTGACCGAGGCGCGGCTTGACGCCGCCGCCCGCCATGCCGGCGACCTCTGGCTGCCCGAGCATCCCTATTTCGACGCGGCCGAGCCGGAATTCGATACGCTCTGGCGGTGCATCGCGCCCTTCCTGGAGGGAGCCGATTTCGCCTGCGTGCTGGACCTGGCGACCGGGCGGGGGCGGAATGCGCGCAAGCTGCTGGAGGTGGCGCAGCGGCTGATCCTGGTGGATATCCGGCCGGAGAACATCGCGTTCTGCCGCCGGCGCTTCCAGGACGACCCGCGGATCACCTTCGTTGCCAATAACGGCTACGACCTGCGCGACGTGCCGGATGCGAGCGTGACGCTGTTCTACAGCTTCGATGCCATGGTGCATTTCGACAGCGACGTGGTCCGCGCCTATCTGGCCGAGGCGCGGCGGGTGATGGCGCCAGGGGCGCGTGCCTTCCTGCACCATTCCAACCACACGGGCGGGGAGGATTGGCTGGAGGCGCCGCATTGCCGGGCCTTCATGTCGAAGGCGCTGTTCGCCCTTTACGCCCGCAAGGAAGGGCTGCGCGTGCTGCGGCAGGACGTGATGGACTGGGGCGGCGTGCCGCAACTCGACTGCATAAGCCTGTTGCAGCGGGACTGACCGGGCGCATCCTTCTGCGTGCCTCGCCGTTCTCCCTGTATCAAGGGGAGAGCCGGTAGCATGACCACCACGGGCGAGATCCGCGAGCATATGGAGATTATCGGGGCCGATGGCGGCCATGTCGGGACGGTGGACCGGGTGGAACTCGGCGTCATCCGCCTGACCCGGCGCGACGACCCGGACGGAACGGGCCGGCACCACCACAGCCTGCCGCTCAAGATCATCGAGCGAGTCGAGGCCGGGCGGGTGCGGCTGACCATCCCGGCGCAGCAGGCCCGCGCCATGGCGGTGGGCGGGCTCGGGCTGGCCGAGGTGCAGGAAGGCGCGCCGACCGATGAGGTGCCGGGCGAGAACGCTGCCGGCGCCGCCACCTCTCCCATGGGTGACCAGGCCGGGACGGGCACGGGCATGATCCAGGGCGGCGGGCGCGCCGGGCCCGGCAGCCTTCCGGGCTGGGGTGCCGGCGGCGGCACGGCCGGTCCGGGCTTCCCGGATGATCCGAACATGGACCGGCATGGCGGGCAGGACCCCGCCCGATAGCCAGCCGGCGCACCTTGCCTCAGACGAAGATGGCGGCCAGGGCGATCAGCGCCAGGTTCGCAAGGATGAGGTAGAAGAGCGGACCGTCATGCACGGGCGCGGCATAGCGCGTCGGGGCCTGATGCGGGGTTAACGAGGACGGCACCTGGCGTGGTTGGGATGCAGGTCCGGGCCGGTCGCAGCCTTCCGTTCGCGCACCGGCGGGGAAGGCGGAGGCGCCTCCACCCGCCGGGGCCAGCAAGGCCGCCGCACGGCCCGGCCATGGCGCGGGCCGATGCCCTGACGGTCCGGAATGGCGACCGCCCGGGGTGGTGCTCCGTGCCCCCCGCAGCGGCCGGTGCTACAGCGGGTGGGCGTTCAGAAATGAACGCCCACCCGCTGTAGCTCTTTGTTTTTCGAGCAGCTTTACGCTCCCGGGCGTTCACGCCCGTCCGCGATCTGCTCTATCCCCGCCGCACCACATACTGCCCTGCCTCCAGGGCCGCGACGATGGCATTGCCCTGGGCGGTGTCGCGCACCTCGATCATCAGCTCCAGCTCGGCGCTCTGCACGCTGGGGGCGGCGAAGAGGCGCTGGTGGCTGACCTCGATGACATTGCCGCCGGCCGCCGCTACCCGGGTCGCGATATCGGCCAGCACGCCCGGCCGGTCAGGGATGTCGAGATGCAGGCGGAGGATCCGCCCATCCCGCAGCAGGTTACGCAGGAGGACATTCGCCAGGATGCGCGCATCGATATTGCCGCCGCAGACCACGGTGCCCACGGCCTTGCCCTTGAAGCGCTCGGGGTAGGTGAGAATGGCGGCGAGGCCGGCGGCGCCGGCACCTTCGGCGACCACCTTGGCGCCCTCGGCCAGAAGGGCGATCGCCTGTTCCACCGCCCGCTCCGGCACCACCAGCACCTCGATACCCATCTGCCGCAGCAGGCCAAGCGGCACCTCGCCGACATCGCGCACCGCAATGCCCTCGGCGATGGTCGGGCCGCCGACCGCGACGGGCTGGCCCGCCAGGCGCTGCGCCATGGCCGGGTAGCCCTCCACCTCCACGCCGAAAACAGGCAGGCCGGGCCGCAATTCCCGCACCGCGGCCGCGCAGCCACTGAGCAGCCCGCCGCCGCCCACCGGGAAGACCAGCGCATCGAGCGCCGGTGCGTCCTCCAGCATTTCCAGCACCATGGTGCCCTGGCCGGCAATGACGCCGGGATCGTCATAAGGGTGAATGAAGGTCAGGTCCTGGGCGAGGGCAAGCTCATGCGCATGCGCGGCTGCCTCGGCCAGCGTCTCGCCATGCAGGACGACACGGGCGCCCCAGCCCTCGGTGCGGACCACCTTGGTGGCGGGGGTGAATCGCGGCATCACGATGGTGGCTGCGATCCCGGCCAGCGAGGCATGCCGCGCCACCGCCTGGGCGTGATTGCCGGCGGACATGGCGATCACGCCCGCCGCCCGCTCCCGCGCCGTCAGCAGGGCGATGCGGTTGGCCGCACCGCGCTCCTTGAAGGCGCCGGTCGCCTGCAGGTTGTCGAGCTTGAGGAAGACCTTCGCCCCGACTTCGCGCGAGACGGCGTGGGAGGGGATGGTCGGGGTGCGGAGGACGGCGCCCTCGATCCGCGCCGCGGCGGCACGGATCTCGGCGAGGGTGACGAGCGGGGCGGTATTGGCGACGCTGTCCGTGGCCAGGGCGCGCAGGGGCAAGGTGGCAGTCCTTCGCGGCAGTTCAGCTCAGTCCGCCGGCCCGGCGCGTTCGCGCCCTGGCGGCAGGTTGCCGCCCTATACGGCCATTTCCGGCCGTGGGCGACGGCCATTGCTGCGCCGCAGCAGACGAATTCGCGCCGCCGTCCATGAGGGCGGGGCAAACCGTCGCCGGCCGGGCTCACCCGGAGGCGGTCGGGGCGTCCCGGAAGCAGGCCGGAGAGGCTCCGGGCGCCGGAAGCAGGACCCTGGCGGCCGTCAGAAGCACAACGAAACCCCACGCCTGGTCGGGCGATGCGACCGCAACGGCGCGCCGGAGGGCAAGGGTCAGCCCGGCTTGCGGCTCATCCCGGAAGGCGAGGACAGGCTCCGGTCAGGCATATCCGATTCGGATAGCCGGCGCGGTGCGGCTACCTCGTCAGCGAAAGGCGACCGCCGTGATTTCATAGGCCCGCGCGCCGCCCGGGGCCGGGACCTCCACGCTGTCCCCCACCTTCTTGCCGATGAGCGCCTTGGCGAGCGGCGAGGAGATGGAGATCGAGCCGACCTTCATGTCGGCCTCATGCGCGCCGACGATGCGGTAGGTCTTCTCCTCCTCCGTCTCCTCGTCGACGATGGTGACGCGGGCACCAAACTTCACCTGATCGCCGGAGAGCTTCGAGACGTCGATCACCTCGGCAGCCGGGATGATGGTCTCAAGTTCCATGATGCGGCCTTCGATGAAGGACTGCTTCTCCCGCGCCGCGTGGTACTCGGCATTCTCCGAGAGGTCGCCATGGGCACGCGCCTCGGCGATCGCACGGATCACCGCCGGGCGTTCCTCAGCCTTCAGCTGCTTCAGTTCCTCTTCCAGCTTCGCCAGACCTTCCGCGGTCATGGGGAACTTCTGCACGGCAAGCCCTTCCTTCGAGCAACTCAGGCGAAGTCTGCGCGGTTCGCCCGCTGGAACGCGATCAAAAGTTTTTCCCGCCGCCCGGCGCCGGAAGACCGGCACCGAACCCGGGCGGCGGTGGGAAACCGAGCGGCCCGGCCGAGGGTTCCGTACCGCCGGCGCATGGCTCCGATGCAGGATCGGCAACGCATCCCCGGCAGGCCGCGCCGGGTCACCGTCGCAGTCCGCTCAGAATGAACGGGTAAAGTAGGACTGCAGGGGGGCCACATCAAGGGTCCCGGCCCGAAGCGCGGCAATGGCATGCACCGCCGCCCGGGCACCCGCCGCTGTGGTGTAGTGCGGCACGCCATGCGTCAGGGCGGAGCGGCGGATGTCGAAGCTGTCCGCCACCGACTGCCCACCACCGGTGGTGTTGATCACCAGCTGGATGTCGCCCGACTTGATGGCGTCCACGCAGTGCGGCCGGCCTTCCAGCACCTTGTTGATGATCTCGCAGGCGAGGCCGGCTTCGCGGATGCGCGCCGCCGTGCCGCGGGTGGCCACCAGGCCGAAGCCCATGTCGATCAGCCGCCGGGCCAGCACCACGGCGGCTGCCTTGTCGCTGTCCTTCACCGAGATGAAGGCGGTGCCGGCGAGCGGCAACTTCACCCCGGCGCCGAGCTGCGACTTGGCAAAGGCGCGCTCGAAGGAGGCGTCAAGGCCCATCACCTCGCCGGTGGACTTCATCTCCGGCCCGAGGATGACGTCGACATTGGGGAAGCGGTTGAAGGGGAAGACCGCTTCCTTCACCGCGACATGGCGGTAAATCGCCTCGCCATCCAGGCCGAACTGGGCGAGCGCCGCGCCCGCCATGACCTGGGCGCCGATCTTCGCGACCGGCACGCCGGTCGCCTTGGCGACGAAGGGCGCGGTGCGGGAGGCGCGGGGGTTCACCTCCAACACGTAGATCTCGCCATCCTTCACCGCGTACTGCACGTTCATGAGGCCGACGACCTTGAGGGCGCGGGCCATGGCCTCGGTCTCCGCCTTCAGCTCCGTCACGATGGCGGGCGGCAGGGAGTAGGGGGGCAGGGAGCAGGCACTGTCACCGGAATGGATGCCGGCCTCCTCGATATGCTCCATGACGCCGGCGACATAGACCTGGCCGGTCGCGTCGGCGATGCAGTCCACATCCACCTCGATCGCGTCCTGCAGGTACTGATCGATCAGGATCGGGTTATCGCCGGAGACCTTCACCGCCTCCTGCCCGAAGCGCAGGAGCTGTTCGCGGTTGTAGGCGATCTCCATGGCGCGGCCGCCGAGGACGTAGCTCGGGCGCACCACTACGGGGTAGCCGATTCGCTCGGCCTCCTGCACCGCCTCCTCCAGCGTGCGCGCGGTGCCGTTCTGCGGCTGCTTCAGGCCGAGGCCTTTCAGCAATTGCTGGAAGCGCTCCCGATCCTCGGCGATGTCGATCGCCTCGGCGGAGGTGCCGAGGATCGGGATGCCCGCCTTGTGCAGCGCCTGGGAGAGCTTGAGCGGCGTCTGCCCGCCATACTGCACGATGCAGCCGAGCAGTTCGCCCTTCTCCTGCTCCTTGCGGATCAGGCTGATGACATCCTCGCCGGTCAGCGGCTCGAAATAAAGGCGGTCGGAGGTGTCGTAGTCGGTCGAGACCGTCTCCGGGTTGCAGTTGACCATGATGGTCTCGAAGCCCGCATCGCGCAGCGCATAGCAGGCATGGACGCAGCAATAGTCGAACTCGATGCCCTGGCCGATGCGGTTCGGCCCGCCGCCGAGGATGACCACCTTCCGGCGGTCCGTCGGCCGGCTCTCGCAGACCGGGGTGCCGAAGCCGCCCTCATAGGTCGAGTACATGTAGGGCGTCTCGGAGGCGAACTCGGCCGCGCAGGTATCGATGCGCTTGTAGACCGGGGTGACGCCGAGCGCGAGGCGCGCCGCCTCCACCGTGGCCTCGGGCTCCCCAACAAGCTGCGCCAGACGCTTGTCGGAGAAGCCGAGCGCCTTCAGGCGGCGCAGCCCGGTCGCCGTCCTCGGCAGACCCTCGGCCTTCACCGCCTTCTCGGCCTCGATGATCTTCTCGACCTCGCGCAGGAACCAGGGGTCGAATTTCGACGCCTCATGGATCTCATCGAGCGAGACGCCGGCGCGCATGGCCTGGGCCGCCATCAGGATGCGGTCGGGCTTCGGCGTCGCAAGCGCGGCATGGAAGGCCTGCGGGCTGCCATCGCCCGGCGCCGCCACCTCGTCGAGGCCGCTGAGACCCGTCTCCAGTGAGCGCAGCCCCTTCTGCAGCGCCTCGGCGAAGCTGCGGCCGATCGCCATGGCTTCACCGACCGACTTCATGCTGGTGGTCAGCGTCGGCGGCGTGCCGGGGAATTTCTCGAAGGTGAAGCGCGGGATTTTCACCACAACATAGTCGATGGTCGGCTCGAAGCTAGCCGGCGTGACCCGGGTGATGTCGTTCGCCAGCTCATCGAGCGTGTAGCCGACCGCGAGCTTGGCCGCGACCTTGGCGATCGGGAAGCCTGTGGCCTTGGAGGCCAGCGCCGAGGAGCGCGAGACGCGCGGGTTCATCTCGATGACCACCATGCGCCCATCGGCCGGGTTGATGCCGAACTGGACGTTCGAGCCGCCGGTATCGACGCCGATCTCCCGCAGGCAGGCGATGCTGGCATCGCGCATGCGCTGGTATTCCTTGTCGGTCAGCGTCAGCGCGGGGGCGATGGTCACCGAATCGCCGGTATGGACGCCCATGGCATCCAGATTCTCGATGGAGCAGACGATGATGCAGTTGTCCGCGCTGTCGCGGACCACCTCCATCTCGAACTCCTTCCAGCCCAGCACGCTCTCCTCGATCAGCACCTCATTGGTCATGGAGGCGGCGAGGCCGGCGGCGACGATCTGCTCGAACTCCTCCTTGTTGTAGGCGATGCCGCCACCCGTGCCGCCCAGGGTGAAGCTCGGGCGGATGACGCAGGGCAGCTTGACCAGATCGAGGCCGGCGCGCGCCTCCTCCATCGTGTGCGCGATGGCCGAGCGCGGGCTTTCGATCCCGATCTTCGTCATGGCATCGCGGAACTTGAGCCGGTCCTCGGCCTTGTCGATGACCTCCGCCTTGGCGCCGATCAGTTCGCAGCCGTATTTCTCGAGGACGCCGGCCTCGGCCAGCTTCAGCGCGGTGTTCAGCGCGGTCTGCCCGCCCATGGTCGGCAGCAGCGCGTCCGGGCGCTCCTTGGCGATAATCTTCTCGACCATCTCGACCGTGATCGGCTCGATATAGGTCGCGTCCGCCAGGCCGGGATCGGTCATGATCGTCGCCGGGTTGGAGTTCACCAGGATGACCCGGTAGCCTTCGGCACGCAGCGCCTTGCAGGCCTGGGCGCCGGAGTAGTCGAACTCGCAGGCCTGGCCGATGACGATCGGGCCGGCGCCGATGATGAGGATGGACTGGATGTCGGTGCGCTTCGGCATGGGGGCGTTCCGGCGGGAAAGGGTGTCGGGCGGAAAGGTCAGACTGGGGGGCGGCCGCGCTGCTCCTCGCGCCTCGCGGCGAGCAGCAGGGGCGGCAGCAGCAGGGCGTGGCAGATCAGGATCAGCAGGACGGTCGGCAGGGGCTCGCCGGGCGTGGCGTACCAGGCGCTGATGGTGTTGAGGACCAGGGCGAGGCCGAAGGCGCGCCAGGCCGCCTGGCGCGGCGGCGAGACCTTCTTCATCACCATCGCCAGCACGGCGAGCGACAGCCCGGTCCAGGAGAGGGCAAGCAGCGCGACGAAGATAAGGGTCATGCGGCGCGCCCCTGGAAGGCAAGCTTCATGGCGATGAGGCCGAGCGCGGCGCCCAGCACCCAGCGCTGGACCACCAGCCATTCGGGGCGGCTGCCGAGGAAGCGAGCCGTGGCCGCCGAGCCCCAGACCAGCAGGGCATCGAACACGACCGCAACGGCGATCTGCACGGCGCCGAGCAGTGCGCCCTGCAGGAAGACGCTGCCGGCATTCGGGTCGATGAAGGGCGGCAGCACGGCCATGTAGAAGAGCGCGACCTTCGGGTTGAGCGCGGCCGTGGCGAAGCCGACGGCGAAGAGCCGGGCCGCCGGCTCCCGCGGCATCGGCCGCGGCGCAAACAGCGGCTGCCCGCCCGGCCGCACGCATTGCCAGGCGAGGAAGAGCAGATAGGCCGCGCCGCCGAGGCGCAGCAGGTCCCAGGCATGGGGGATGGTGAGCAGCGCCGCGGTGATGCCGGCCGCCGCCGCCAGCATGATGACGAGCGAGCCCGCCTGGCAGCCGACCAGCGAGACCATGCCGGCCCCGGTCCCCTGCGCGAGCGAGCGGGAGACCAGGTAGAGCATGTTCGGCCCCGGCGTCAGCGCGAGGCCGAGCGACAGGGCGGCGAAGACCAGCAGGGTCTCGGCGGAGGGCACGGGTCAGCCGTTGACGGAGAATCCGCCATCCACCGGAATGGCGACGCCGGTGATGAAGGCGGCCGCATCGCTCGCCAGGAAGGCGGCGATGCCCTCGAAATCCCGCGGGTCGCCCCAGCGGCCCTTCGGCGTGCGGGCGAGGACGTTGTCGTTCAGTGCCGGCATGTCCGTCCGCGCCTTGCGGGTCAGGTCGGTATCGATCCAGCCGGGCAGGATGCAGTTCACCGTGATGCCGTCCGCCCCCCAGGCCACGGCCATGGATTTCGTCATCTGCACCACGCCGCCCTTGCTCGCGCCATAGGCCGCATGGAAGGGCAGGCCGAAGATCGAGAGCATGGAGCCGTTGTTGATCACGCGCCCATGGCCACCGGCCTTCAGGTGCGGATGGGCCGCCTTGCTCGCCAGCATGGCGCTGGTGAGGTTCGTCGCGATCACCTGGTGCCAGTCGGCCAGCTCATAGACCTCCGGCCGGTTGCGGATGTTGATCCCGGCATTGTTCACCAGGATGTCGAGCCGCCCGAAGCGCTCGACGCAGCGCGCCACCATGGCGTTCACGCTCGCCTCGTCGGTGACGTCCACCACCACCGCATCCGCCTCGGCGCCCAGCGCCTGCAGCTCGGCGACCGCGGCCGCGTTCTTCTCCGCCTTGCGCCCGGCCAGCATGACGGCCGCGCCGGCCCTGGCCAGCCCACGCGCGAGGCCAAGCCCGATGCCGCCATTGCCGCCGGTGACGAGGCCGACGCGGCCCTTCAGGTCGAACATGGTCGTTATCCCCCTTTGGTCTTCTCGATCAGATCCACGAAGCGGTGGAACAGGTAGTGGCTGTCGGTCGGGCCGGGGGCGGCTTCCGGGTGGTACTGCACCGAGAAGGCCGGCCGGTCCGTCGCCGCCAGTCCTTCGTTCGAGCCGTCGAAGAGCGAGACATGCGTCACCCGCACATTGGACGGCAGGCTCTTCGGATCGACCGCGAAGCCGTGGTTCTGGCTGGTGATCTCGACCTTTCCCGTGGTCAGGTCCTTGACCGGCTGGTTGGCGCCGCGATGGCCGCGCTCCAGCTTGTAGGTGGACCCGCCCAGCGCCAGGCCGAGCAACTGGTGGCCGAGGCAGATGCCGAAGACCGGCACGCGCCTGTCCAGCACCTCGCGGATCACCGGCACGGCATATTCGCCGGTCGCCGCCGGGTCCCCAGGGCCATTCGAGAGGAAGACGCCGTCCGGCTCATGCCGCAGGATCTCCTCGGCGGTCGCGGTCGCCGGCACCACCGTCACCTCGAGCCCGGCGGAGGCGAGGCAGCGCAGGATGTTGCGCTTCGCCCCGTAATCCACCGCGACCACCTTGTGCTTCGGGGCGGTCTGCCGGCCGAAGCCCTCCGGCCAGGCCCATTCCGTTTCGTCCCACTGATAGGCCTGGCGGCAGGAGACCTCCTTCGCCAGGTCCATGCCCTTGAGGCCCGGCCAGGCCGCGGCCTTCTCGCGGAGCGCCGGCAGGTCGAACTGCCCGTCGGCGGGGAAGCAGAGCACGCCGTTCGGCGCGCCGCCGTCGCGGATGCGGGCCGTCAGGGCGCGGGTGTCGAGGCCGGCGATGCCTGGCACGTCATGGCTCTTCAGCCAGAGGTCGAGATGGCGGGTGGAGCGGTAATTGGCCGGCTCCGTCACATCCTGCTTGACGATCAGGCCGCGGGCGACCGGAGTCGCCGCCTCCAGATCCTCGGGATTGGTGCCGACATTGCCGATATGCGGGAAGGTGAAGGTGATGATCTGCCCGGCATAGGAGGGATCGGTCAGCGTCTCCTGATAGCCGGTGATGCCGGTATTGAAGCAGACCTCGGCCACTGGGGCCCGGCCGGCCGGCGTATGGGCACCGAAGCCGCGCCCCCAGAAGACGCTGCCATCGCCGAGGACGAGGCAGGCGGTCGCGCCTTCGGGCACGGCGTCGGGGGCGGTCTCGGTCTGGGGCATGGGGGTCTCCGCGCGGGATTCGGGGCGGGGCTCGGGGGCGCCGGGAAGGTCGGTCAGGGACAGGCCGGTGGCCGCCAGGATGGAAGGCCAGTGCCGGGGCGGGATGGCGCGCGCCTGGCGCCACTTGCGCACTGCCTCGGTCCCGATGCCGCAATGCTGCGCCGCGGCCTCCGCGCCGCCGAGCAGGGCGATGATGTCTTCGACCGTCCGCATGTGGCGGATATGTGGGAAAACACTTCCCAGTTCAATGCAATTTCACCGGCTGGGAAATCCTTTCCCATCTGCCGGGCCGGGCGCCTCCCCATGCGAGGGGGTGCCATGCTACAGCCGCCCGCTCGTAGGATCACCCGATAAGGAACGCCCCATGGCCGAGGACCTCCGCCCCCGCTTCACCGAGGCGCTGAAGGCCGCGATGCTGGCCAAGGACGCCGCCCGGACCTCCACGCTGCGCATGATCCTGGCGAAGCTGAAGGACACCGACATCGCCGCGCGCCCCTCCGGCATCGACAAGGTGCCGGATGAGCAGATCGTCGCCATGCTGCGCGGCATGGCGAAATCCCGCCGCGAAAGCGTGGACCTCTACCGCCAGGGCGGGCGCGAGGAGCTGGCGGCGAAGGAGGAGGCGGAGATCGCGGTGATCGAGAGCTTCCTCCCGCAGCAGATGGACGAGACGGCGACCCGGGCGGCGATCCAGGCCGCCATCGCTGAGACGGGCGCGGCCAGCGTGAAGGATATGGGCAAGGTCATGGCCGTGCTGCGGGCGAAGCATGCCGTCAGCATGGATCTCGGCAAGGCCGGGCCGCTGGTGAAGGCTGCGCTCGGCGGCTGACCGCGGAAGGTTTTTCCAGCGGATAAGGCGATCGGCGCCGGGGAAGGGGTGCCGGCCGGGGGGCATGCGGCTACACTGCACCCATCGCATGGCACTTCCCCCCGCCTTCCTTGATGAGCTGCGCGCCCGGACACCCCTGCAAGGGCTGATCGGCCGCAAGACCCGCCTGGCGCGGAACGGCCGGCAATGGAAGGGCTGCTGCCCCTTCCACAATGAGAAGACGCCCAGCTTCTACGTCTACGACGACCATTTCCATTGCTTCGGCTGCGGCGCCCATGGCGATGCCATCACCTTCCTGATGCGGGCGGAAGGCGCTTCCTTCCCCGAGGCGGTGGAGCGCCTGGCTTCCGAGGCGGGGATGGAGGTGCCGAAGCCCACCCCGCAGGCCGCGGCGCGGGAGCGGCGGGCCCGGGACCTCTACGGCGTGCTCGCCGCCGCCGAGGCCGCCTATCGCCGCCGGCTCTTCCTGCCCGAGGGGCGCGCCGCGCTCGACTACCTCCGCCGGCGGGGCCTCTCGGAGGAGACCATCGCCCGCTTCGGGCTTGGCTGGTCCGGGGAGGGCAGGGGAGCGCTGGCCGCCGAGCTGAAGCCGGAGGGCATCGAGCCGGCGCAACTCGTTGCCGCCGGGCTGATGAAGCCGCGCGATCCGGACCGGCCCGAAGCCGGCCTTTCCGACATGTTCTTCGGGCGCGTGATGTTCCCGATCCGCGACCGCCGGGGCAGGACCATCTCCTTCGGCGGGCGGATCCTCGGCGATGGCCAGCCGAAATACGTCAACGGACCGGAAACCGAGCTCTTCCACAAGCGCCGTGGCCTCTATGGGCTCGATGCGGCGCGGGAGGGTGCCTTCCGCGGCGCGCCGGTGCTGGTGGTCGAGGGGTATATGGATGTCATCGCCCTGCACCAGGCCGGCTTCACCGGCGCCGTCGCCCCGCTCGGCACGGCGCTGACGCCGGAGCAAATGGAGCTGATCTGGCAGCTCACGCCCGAGCCGCTGCTCTGCTTCGATGGCGATGCCGCCGGCGCCCGCGCCGCGGCCCGCGCCGCCGAGATCGCGCTGCCGCTGCTCTCCCCCGAACGGAGCCTGAAGCTGGCGACGCTGACCGGTGGCGAGGACCCCGACACGCTGATCCGGAAGGGCGGGCCGAAAGCGTTCCAGCCGGTGCTGGACGGCGCGAAGCCGCTCTCGGTCGCGCTCTACGACCTGCTCACCGAGGGCAAGCCGGCCGGGACGCCGGAGCAGCGCGCCGCCATGCGCGGCCGGCTGGAGGAAGCGGCACGCCGCATCCCGGACAAGGTCCTCTCCGGCGAGTACCGTCGCGCCCTGCTCGATCGTTTCTTCGAGGCGAACCGCCGCCCCATGTCGGGCCCCGGCGCCCGCCGCGCCCCCTGGCCGGGCCGCGGCGAACGGCCGATCGGCATCCCCGGCCTGCCCCGCCCGCCGATCGACCAGCCCGCCATCCGGCTGGAGCGCGCGCGTAATATTCTCGCGATATTACTCCGTCACCCCATTCTTTTGCCCGAGGTGGAGGAGGCGCTGGTGGCGCTCGACTTGCCGGCGGGCGATTGCCAGGCGCTTCGGGCCGTGATGCTCGCCTGGTTTGCCGATGCCGAGGCGCTTGACTCCGGGAGCTTGACGGGCCACCTCGCCCGGTGCGGGATGGGGAATGCCGTCACCTGGGTCACCCGGGCCAATGGGCTCTGCGCCGCGGCGCAGCCCGAGGCCCAGCCGAAAGAGGCGCTGGACGGCTGGTGGCATTTCTTCGGGCTGCTGCAGGGCGAGTCGGAGCTGGTCCAGGATTTGGCGGACGCGCAGAGACTGCTTGCTGAAACCAACGACCCGGCCGCGCAGCAGCGTCTGATCCGGCTGACGGAGGCCCTTGCCGCCCTGCGGAGCGGCGAGGTCGAGTCCTTGCCGGACGAGGGGCCCAGCCGGGGCTCCGAGGCATCGCGTGCGGACACCATAGGATAGAGGCATCGCACGGGCGTCCCGCCGCGTGGGGCGACCGTCGCGTCGATGGAGCGGACGGGATGGCGAGCAAGGTCGCTGGCGGCACGGACACGGTCGAGAGCCGCGATGAGGCAGTGGAAGGTGTCCTGATCGATATCCAGTCGGCCGCGGTGAAGAAGCTGATCGCCCGCGGCAAGGAGCGTGGCTACGTCACCGTGGACGAGCTGAACGCGGCCCTGCCGTCGGACCAGGTCTCCTCGGAGGTGATCGAGGACCATCTGGCGACCCTCAGCGACCTCGGGATCAACGTGGTCGATGCCGAGGAGAGCGAGGATGGGGAGGCCGCGGCGGCCGCCAAGCCTGCCTCCGAGGACAAGGAGAAGGAGGAGGACGAGGAGGGCGGCGGCAATGTGGACGAGGAGAGCCTCGGCCGCACCGACGACCCCGTCCGGATGTACCTGCGCGAGATGGGCAGCGTCGAGCTGCTCTCGCGCGAGGGCGAGATCGCCATCGCCAAGCGTATCGAGGCGGGGCGGGACATGATGATCGGCGGGCTCTGCGAGAGCCCGCAGACCTTCAAGGCGATCATTGCCTGGCATGAGGCGGTCAAGGAAGGCCGCATGCTGCTGCGCGACGTCATCGATCTGGAGGCGACCAACGCCGCCGACACGCCCGATGGCGGCCCGACCGAGCAGCCCGAGGAGTTCGAGGAGGGCGAGGAGGGCGAGGGCCTCGGCCTGTCCCTCTCCGCGCTCGAGGAGAAGCTGAAGCCCGAGGCGCTGGCCGCCTTCGAGGCGATCGAGGCCGCCTATTCCCGCCTGCAGAAGCTGCAGAACAAGCGGATGGAGGCCTATACGGCGGGCGAGGACCTGGCCGGCAAGTCGGAGAAGACCTACGAGAAGGCGCGGGCCGAGTTGGTCTCCCTCGTGCAGAAGGTGCATCTGCACAACAACCGCATCGAGGAATTGGTCGAGCAGCTCAAGCAGCTCAACCGCAAGCTGACCGCGCTGGAGGGCCAGGTGCTGCGCCTGGCCGAGGCCAGCAAGGTCAAGCGCGAGGAGTTCCTGCAGCACTGGCGCGGCAGCGAGCTGGACCCCGGCTGGTTCGAGCGCCTGTCCAAGCTGAAGGGCAAGGCCTGGGTGAATTTCATCGCCCGCTCGCGCGACGATGTGGAGGCGGTGCGGGCCCAGATGTCCGTCATTGCCAACGACACCAACCTGCCGATCGGCGAGTTCCGCCGGGTCTATGCCACCGTCTCGCGCGGCGAGCGGGACATGACCCAGGCGAAGAAGGAGATGATCGAGGCCAACCTGCGCCTCGTGATCTCCATCGCCAAGAAATATACCAATCGTGGCCTGCAATTCCTGGACCTGATCCAGGAAGGAAATATCGGCCTGATGAAGGCGGTCGATAAGTTCGAGTACCGCCGTGGGTACAAGTTCAGCACCTATGCCACCTGGTGGATCCGGCAGGCGATCACCCGCTCCATCGCCGACCAGGCCCGGACCATCCGCATCCCGGTCCATATGATCGAGACGATCAACAAGCTGGTCCGGACCAGCCGGCAGATGCTGCACGAGATCGGCCGCGAGCCGACGCCGGAGGAGCTGGCGGAGAAGCTTGGCATGCCGCTCGAGAAGGTCCGCAAGGTTCTGAAGATCGCCAAGGAGCCGATCAGCCTCGAGACGCCGATCGGCGATGAGGAGGACAGCCATCTCGGCGACTTCATCGAGGACAAGGCGGCGATCATTCCGCTCGATGCCGCCATCCAGTCCAACCTGCGCGAGGCAACCACGCGGGTGCTGTCCAGCCTGACCCCGCGCGAGGAGCGGGTGCTGCGCATGCGCTTCGGCATCGGCATGAACACCGACCACACGCTGGAGGAGGTCGGGCAGCAGTTCAACGTGACGCGGGAGCGCATCCGGCAGATCGAGGCCAAGGCGCTGCGCAAGCTGAAGCACCCCAGCCGCAGCCGGAAGCTGCGCAGCTTCCTGGACAATTAGGCCCGGCCTCTGGCCTGATTTGCCCCGCCATGCCATGCCGTGGCGGGGATAGTGACAGGGGAGGGGGCCACCGGTGGCGGTGAGCATGGCGTCCGAGACGATCATCCCGGTCGCGGTCGACGTGACCTTCCTCCGCATGGACGAGGCGCCGGAGGAGCCCGGCCCGGCCCTGCCGCCTGGGGCGGAGGTGGTGCAGGCCACGCGCTGCAGCGTCGCCTTCTACCGTTACCTCTACGGCACGGTGGGCGAGGACTATGTCTGGTGGCTCCGCCGCACCCTGCCGGATGCGGACCTCGCCGCGATCCTCGCCGATCGCGGCGTCACCATCCATGTGCTGTATCAGCATGGTGAGCCGGCCGGCTTCTACGAACTGGACCGGCGCAACCGCCCCTTCACCAACCTCGCCTATTTCGGGCTGATGCCGCATGCAATCGGGCTCGGGCTTGGCCGTGCCTTCCTGCGCCATGCCGTGGATACCGCCTGGGCGGAGCATCCACGCGGCCTGACGGTGAATACCTGCACCGCCGACCATCCACGTGCGCTTCCCAACTATCACGCCGTCGGCTTCGGCACGCTGCGCAAGGTGCGGGAGATCTGGCAGGTGCCGGCACGGCTCGGCCTGCCGATTCCGGAGCGACTGCGTTACCGCTGACCCTGGCGGCCGGGGCTGTCCGGCCCTCTGCCAGACAATCGGGTGGATCCGGCCTGCGCACCGCCATGTGGCGGAAGCCTGAGCGCGCCTGCATCCCATGCCCGTGACCTTGGCCGATTGGCATTGTGCTCGTTGCCTGCGGGGCGCATGGTGCAACTGTCAACTCGTCTGGTTCGGTCCGTTTCGTCTGCTCATGCGTGAGCGCCGAGCCTGGTGTCCGTCCCGCATAGGCAGATTGGCCCGCACCACGACCGGCGTGGCGCGGAACGCATGCCTGATGGAATCGCCACAATGGCAAACGGCACCGTGAAGTGGTTCAACGCAACCAAGGGTTATGGCTTCATCCAGCCCGAGGACGGGACCGCCGACGTCTTCGTCCATATCTCGGACGTCCAGCGCGCCGGGCTGTCTGGCCTGAATGACGGCCAGCGCGTCAGCTTCGACGTCCAGCGCGGCCAGCAGGGCAAGCTTTCCGCCTGCAACCTGAAGCTCGACTGAGGCTGGCCAAGCTCGCCCGGGGGCCGGCTGCGGCCCCGGGCGACCCTTGCCTGGCCCATTCCGCAGCCCCAAGGGCAGGAGTTCCCATGTTGGCACCGCATCGCTTCAGCGTCGGGCAGAAGGTCGAATTCGTCCCGCACCGGTTCGACGGCAACATCCCCCGTGGCCCTTACACCGTGGTGCGGCAACTCCCTGGGCCGGACCATGACCGCGAATATCGCGTGAAGCACAAGGACGGGCATGAGCGCGTGGTGCTGGAGAGCCAGCTCCGCGGTGGCCCGCCTTCCGTTTTCTCCTGAGCGGAGCCTGGCGTGGCGCGTCGACCGAATTACGGCCAGCAGCGGGCCGAAGTGAACCGCGGCAAGCAGTCCAAGCAGGCAGAGAAGCAGCGCGAGCGCGACGAGGCCGTCGCCCGGCGCAAGGCCGAGCGCGAGGCGGCTGCACCCGCGCCACCCCCTGCGGCAGAGGGCAAGCCCGACCGCTGAGGCGATCGGCACCGCGCGTGAGAAAAGGCCGGCGGGGCAGCCCGCCGGCCTTTTCCGTTTCGCCGCTCTACAGCGGACTGGCGTTCAGACCCGGACGCCGATCCGCTGTAACTCCTTGTTCGGGGCGGCTTCGCGCCCCTCTGCGATCCGCTCCAGCGCTCAGCTATGGGCGAGGATCGCCAGCAGCAGCAGCGCCACGATGTTGGTGATCTTGATCATCGGGTTCACCGCCGGCCCCGCGGTGTCCTTGTAGGGGTCGCCCACCGTGTCGCCGGTCACGGCCGCCTTGTGGGCGTCCGATCCCTTGCCGCCATGGTGGCCTTCCTCGATGTATTTCTTGGCATTGTCCCAGGCGCCACCGCCGGTGGTCATGGAGACTGCGACGAAGAAGCCGGTGACGATGACACCGAGCAGCATGGCCCCCAGCGCCTCGAAGCCCGCCGCCTTGCCGGCGATGGCGCTGATGCCGAAATAGATGACCAGCGGCCCGAGCACCGGCAGCAGCGAGGGGATGATCATCTCCCGGATCGCCGCCTTGGTCAGGATGTCCACCGCGCGGCCATAATCGGGCCGGTCGCGGCCTTCCATGATGCCCGGCTTCTCCCGGAACTGCCGCCGCACCTCCTCCACCACGCTCATCGCCGCGCGGCCGACCGCCGTCATCGCCATGCCGCCGAACAGGAAGGGCAGCGCCCCGCCGAAGAGCAGCCCGACGACGACATAGGGTGAGGAGAGGCTGAAGGTGAGCGCGCCGACGCCCTGGAAATAGGGATAGGTCGCCGCGTTCTGGACGAAGAAGTTGAGGTCCTGGGTATAGGCCGCGAAGAGCACCAGCGCGCCAAGGCCCGCCGAGCCGATCGCATACCCCTTGGTGACGGCCTTCGTCGTGTTGCCGACCGCGTCGAGCGCGTCGGTGGTCACGCGGATCTCCTTCGGCAGGCCGGCCATCTCGGCGATGCCGCCGGCATTGTCCGTCACCGGGCCGAAGGCGTCGAGCGCGACGACGACGCCGGCGAGCGCCAGCATGGTCGTCACCGCGATGGCAATGCCGTAGAGCCCCGCCAGGTTGTAGCTGATCAGCACGCCGGCGATGATGATGAGCGCCGGGATCGCCGTGCTCTCCATCGAGACGGCGAGACCGCGGATCACGTTGGTGCCGTGGCCGGTCACCGAGCTTGCGGCAATCGCCTTCACCGGGCGGAAATCCGTGCCGGTGTAGTATTCCGTCACCCAGATGATCAGCCCGGTGACCGCCAGACCGACGACGCCGCAGAGGAACAGCGCGAAGGCGCCGAAGCTCGCGCCGCCGGCGCTGATGGTCCCGGTGCCGAAGACCAGGTAGGTCAGCGGCAGCAGCGCCACCAGCGACAGCACGCCCGTCACCACGAAGCCACGATACATTGCGCCCATGATGGAGTTGTTGGCCGGCAGCTTGACGAAATAGGTGCCGGCGATGGAGGTGACCACGCAGACCGCGCCGATTGCCAGCGGATAGAGCATGCCGAGATGGAGCGTGTCGGCCGGGAAGGCGATGGCGGCCAACACCATGGTGGCGACCATGGTCACCGCATAGGTCTCGAACAGGTCGGCCGCCATGCCGGCACAGTCGCCGACATTGTCGCCGACATTGTCGGCGATGGTGGCGGGGTTGCGGGGATCGTCCTCTGGGATGCCGGCCTCGACCTTGCCGACCATGTCGCCGCCCACATCGGCGCCCTTGGTGAAGATGCCGCCACCGAGCCGGGCGAAGATGGAGATGAGGGAGGCGCCGAAGCCGAGCGCCACCAGCGCGTCGATCACCGGCCGGCTGTTCGGCGCATGGCCGACAAGCACGACCAGGATGAAGAAGTAGACGGCAACGCCCAGCAGGGCGAGGCCGGCCACCAGCATGCCGGTGATGGCGCCCGACTTGAACGCCGCATCGAGGCCCGCGGCGAGGGACTGGGTGCTGGCTTGCGCCGTGCGCACATTGGCCCGCACCGAGACATTCATGCCGATGAAGCCCGCCGCGCCGGACAGCACCGCGCCGATCAGGAAGCCGATCGCGACCGGGATGCCGAGCGTGACGACAATCAGGACGAACAGCACCGCGCCGACGATGCCGATGGTCGTGTACTGCCGCTTGAGATAGGCCGAGGCGCCTTCCTGAACCGCCTTCGAGATCTCCTGCATCCGGGCGCTGCCCGCATCCAGCGCCATGACCTGCTTGGCGGTGACCACGCCGTAGGCGATCGAGAGCGCCCCCAGCACGATCACCAGCAGCAACGAAAACGTCATCAAGTTCGCAACCCCCCGTTCTTGTGTGCCCGTCGCCATGCGCAGGGCCGGCCCGCTAGTCTCTCCCCGAGGCAGGCCGCGCGCCGCTCAGGCGGGCAGCCGACCCAGGGGGCGGGTCGGTCGGCGCGCCACCACACGGCGCCAGCGGGAGCAAGGCTAAGCGGGGCCACGGCACGGGCGCAACGGTGCCGCCATGGCCGGTACGGGCGCCGAGGCTTCATGCTGGTCTCAGGAGAGAGTGAGGCGCGGTCCGAAACAGGGCTCGCGCCTTTCCGGTGCCAGGCGTCGCGCCGTGAGGCGGGCCGGAGCTATTTCGTGCCGTGAGGCGCGCCGGATCTATTCCGCGCCGTGAGGCGTGCCGAGCCTATGTCGCGCTGTGAGGGGCGCCGCCAGACGCACCATTGGCAAGGCCCAAGGGGGCTGCGCGGCGCTGCATGGACCAATTGTCATCCGCCGTCTTGTTGCGGCCATGATCGCCCCGCAGCATGGCGCTTCCATAAGCAGGGAGAGACCGAGGCATGATCGGACGGCGAGGCCTGCTGGCCACGGCGGGTGTACTGGCCGCGGCTTATGCGATGCCGGCCGCGGCGCAGGAGGTGGTGGAAAAGCGGGTCTTCGAGGCGGGGGCCTTCCAGACACGCGGCGGCGCCACCATCAAGAACACCCGCATCGGCTACCAGACCATGGGCCGCCTGAACGCGGCCGGGGACAATGCCGTCCTGATCTGCCACTTCTTCAGCGGCAACAGCCAAGCCTTCGGGCGGCTCTCGGCCAATGGCCCGGCCGGCTACTGGGATGCCATCATCGGCCCGGGCAAGGCGATCGACACGGACCACTATTTCGTGGTCTCGGCCGACACGCTGGTGAATGTCAACGTGCCGGACGCCAACACCGTCACCACCGGCCCGGCCAGCATCAACCCCGATACCGGCCGGCCCTGGGGCATGAGCTTCCCGGTGATCGCCATGCGCGACTTCGTCGAGGTGCAGAAGAAACTGCTGGACAGCCTCGGCGTGAAGCGGCTGGCCCTGGTCGCTGGCCCGTCCAATGGCGGGCTGCAAAGCATCGAATGGGCCGCCGCCTACCCCGATTTCGTGCAGCGCGTGATGCCCGTGATCTCGGCCGAGATCGATGCCTGGATGCAGGGCTGGCTCGACATCTGGGAAGCGCCGATCAGGCTCGACCCGAATTGGCGGGAAGGCGACTACTACGGCCAGGGGCGCGAGCCGCCGCTGCGCGGCCTGGCCGAGGCCTGGAAGATCGTGACGCTGCATGCCCGCGACCGGCCCTGGGCGCGGCAATTCGACCGCAAGCTGCCCGAAGGCCAGGATCCGGCGCGGCGGATCGGCGACCGCTTCGCGATCGAGAAATGGCTGGACGATGCGGCGCTGGCCCGTGCTCGCACCTCGGATGCCAATTCCTTCCTCTATATGGTGCGGGCGAACCAGCTTTTCCTGAACGACTATCCGGACCTCTCCACGGCGATGCAGGGCGCGGCGCGGCGCTGGCTGGTGGTGCCGGCACCGACCGACCGCGTCTTCCTGCTGGAGGGGGTGCGGGAGTTCGTCGATGTCCTGCAGAAGGCCGGCAAGCAGGTGGAGGTGGCGGAGGTTGGCGGCACGCTCGGCCACCTGAACGGCGTGGTCGGCATGGCGCCGCTGACGGAGCGCATCCGCGGCCTCCTGGCACAGTAGCCCGGCCGCCGCGGGGGACACTCATGCCAGCCGCACGGTGCCCTGGCCGAGGGTCAGCGGTCGTGCGACGGGCAGGCAGACCTGTGGGGCGCGCAGCGCCGCGACGCGGTCCAGCGCCGCGGCCAACTGGCCGAGAGGAAAGGGCTTCAGCAACAGCGCCGTCGGCCCCATTGCCGGCGATGCCAGCATCCGCGCCGCCTCATCGGAGAGATAGCCGGTCATCACCACCACCGGCAGGCCGGGGTTCTCGGCACGCAGCCGGGGTATCAGTTCCAGCCCCGTCATGCGCGGCATGGCGAGGTCGGTGACCAGCACGTCGAAGGGCACGGCGCTGGCGAGGCCGAAAGCGGTCTCGCCATCCGCGGCGTGCACCACCGCATGGCCCATTTCGGCCAACGCATCGGCAAGGACAGCGGCGGCCAATGCCTCATCTTCCGCCAGCAGGACCCTGAGACCTTCCCCCGCTTTCATCATCGCCCGTCTCCACACTCCAGGCCGCGCCCCTGGGGGCAGGCCGATCGCATAAGCGCGATGTTTGATCGCGTTTGCGCGACCCAGATATGGGACTGCCTCCCTGCTCCGGCTCACTATTGCGCGATGGTTGATGATTTGATCAAAATTGCGCGCAATAAGCGAAAAACCACCCCCTTCCCGGATTGCTCGCGCGGATGTGTGGAACCTGCCACGAGAGGCAGGGTGTAGGCACCAGAGCTTGTAGCTGCCCCCGACTCTGTCTGACGACATGTGGGGGCCGCGGCAGAGATGGTGCCCCTGTCCAAGACGCAGGACGACTCGATCCTTCGGATGCTGCCGGGGATGGTCCTGCTCTCGGAGCCGATCGCGAACGTCCCCCGGCGGCCCGGGGGACGCGAACCGCAGGGCGAGAGGAATGCCGGGGCAGATCGCGGACGGGCGTGAAGGCCCGGGCGCGTCAATCTGCTCCGCAATCCGTGATCTACAGAGGTTTGGCGTTCAGATAGGAACGCAATCCGCTGTAGGGCGACCCGGTTGTCGGCCCCGAACGCGTCCCACCGCCACCCCAGGCCTTGAGCGCGGCGAGGTAGGCAGCGGCCGATCCGGCCAGGCTGCAATGCCGGCGCAGATGCGCCCGCGCCGCGACCCCACGCGCCGCCAGCGCGGCCGGATCCCTCAGCAATGCCGCGAGCAGCCCCGCCAACCGTGTCGCCGGTTCCGGCCCCGGCGGCAGCTTCGCCACCGCTGCATCCGGGTACTCCGCAGCCGGGCCGGCATCATCCACCACCGCCGGCAACCCCATCCCGAGTGCGCGCGCCAGCGCACCGGAACTCTCGCCGGCAATCGGCCAGCGCAGGTTCACCAGCAGGTCCGCAGCCCGGGCATGCAGCAGGAATTGCGCCTCCGTCAGCCAGCCGGTGACCCGCACCCGCGCGCCGAGCCCCAACCGCTCGATCTGCCCGGCAAGGTCGAGCGCCGGGTCGGGCGCGCCGGCCACCACATGCAGCAGATCCGGGAACTCATCCGCCAGCCGCGCCACCGCCTCCAGCACCACCCCGATCCGCTTGGCCGGCGTTGCATGGCCAAGGGAGAGCAGGACCGGTCCCGCTGGCGGCAGGCCGAGCCGCTCCCGCGCCTCCGCCTGGCGCAGTCCGTCCAGCGCCGCGACGGCGGGGGAGAGGTGGTGCGGCACCACACGCAGCGGCGGCCCGGATGCCTGTCCCCCGGGCCGGTGCACGCGGCCGGCGGCGAAGCGGCTGTGCAGGATCACACCATGCGCCCGGTCCAGCACCTGGCGGTGCAGCGGCATCAGGAAGCGCAGCGCCGGATCGAAGATCCCCCGCTGCCGCAGCCGCGCGACCCGCCGGCCGGCCTCCCCATGTTCGGCGACGAGCGCCGCCTCATAGCCGGCCGGGTTGCCGCGGCCGAGCGTCAGCGCCTCCACCAGATGGTGCAGCACCGGGTCGTGCAGGGTGACGATGCCGGGCCGGCGCAGCGCCGCGGCGAAGGCATGCGCGTGGTCGAGGCTGTTGCCGACCTGGTGCAGATGCGGCCAGTGCCGCAGATCCGCGCGTGCCTCGTAGTCCGGCACGGCGATCACCTCGACGCCCGGCAGTGCCACCACATCCGCCCGGGCCGCCACCACCGCGACGACCGGCAAGGCGCGCGCCAGTTCCGGCAGCAGTTCCGCCGCGTAGTCGGCGATGCCGGAGCGCGTCGGCGGCAGGGGGGTGAAGACGACGAGGCCGGGCAGGGAAGCCGCTGGCGCGCTCACGCGCCGCGCCGCGCCTCGAGCGCGAGGAGGCGCGCCTCGAGCGCCCGGAAGCGATGCTCGATCTGCGCCTGCTGCGCCGCGACGCGGTCGGCGACATGCTCGGCGACAAGGCGGGAGACCGCCTGGATGGCCGCCTCCCGTGCCGCGCCGGCATCGCTGGTCGCCGGCCCGAGAAGCCCGTCCAGCCGGTCCGTGACCTCGCGCCGCAGGGCGTTGATCTCGAAATGCAGGGCGGCGTCGCGGGCCTCGATCAGTTCGGGGGTGAGCAGGGCGGCGCCCAACTCCCCGAGGGCCTGCCGGTGCCGTTCCTGCTCCTCCCGCAGCCATTCGGTCCGGATGGCGAGCGAGATGGCGAGCGCCCGCGTCGGGCCGGGCGGCAGGAGGGGGGCGGCCCCGAAGGCGACGCGGGTGCCCGCGCGTGCCGCCTCCTCCGAGCCCGCAACCTCGCGCAGTGCCTCCAGCCGACGCTCCGGCCGGCCGGCGACCTGCTCAAGGTAGCGACGATAGCCGGCCGGATCGGGCCAGCGCCGCAGCACCGCCAGATAGAGGTCCACGACGAAATCATGGTCCTCGCCGCCGATCAGGTCGGCCGCGTCCCAGCACCGTCCTGCCCTGCATTCTTCGCTCATCAAACCGTCCTTTACGCGCCGCGACCCTGGCCCGCCAGGCAGGCGCGCGCCAGCCCCGGGACGCCCCTTGCTACTCGGCCGCCAGCCGGGCCTCCGCGGGTGCCGCGTTGCGCTCGACCGGCGGGACGCCGAGCCGTGCATAAAGCGCCTCTAGTCGCGCCGCATAGCGCTCCGGGCTGAACAGCGCCGCCTGGCGAGGCCCGGCTTCGGCCATCCGGGCGCGCAGCGTCGCGTCGCGGTCCAGGGCCTGGATCGCCTGGACCAGGGCCGAGACGTCGTAGGGATCGACCTTGATCGCGGCATCGCCCACCACCTCCGGCATGGAGGCGGTATTGGATGTGATGACAGGGGTCCCGAGCAGCATGGATTCCAGCGCCGGCAGCCCGAACCCTTCATAGAGCGAAGGGAAGAGCACCGCCCGCGCGCCGCGGATCAGGTTCACCAGCAGGCGGAAGGGGGCATAGTCCAGCATCATGACGCGGTGCCGGGTGCGCAGGATCGATCCCTCCTGCGCGAGGTAGCGGACATGGTCGTCGTGCAGGAGGCGCAGTTCCTCCTCCGACTTCCAGGCCTTCTTGCCGACGATGACCAGCGGCCCCGGAACGCCGCTGGCGAGATAGGCCTGGATCAGCCGGCCGACATTCTTCTTCGGCTCGATCGCGCCGAAGAACAGCCAGTACTGCCCGGCGGTCAGGCCGAAGCTGCCGTCGATCTCGGCCTGCACCTGCTGCGGCGGGACATCCCTGAACTTCCGCGGGATGTCGACCGCCTGGTAGGTGTTGGTCACCCGCTCCTCCGGGACGCCGAGCAGCGAGATGATGTCGCGCTTCGAGGCCTCGGAGACGGTGACGATGTGGTCGGCCCGCTGGCCCAGCATCCGGTTCAGCCGGAAGTAGCGGCGCTTGTTGTCGAGCGTGGTGTAGGGCAGCCGCAGCGGCACCAGATCGTGCATGGTGTAGATGTTGCGCGCGCCGCGCAGGCGCAGCGCCAGCGGGTAGGTCCAATGCATCAGCCGCGGCTGCTTCGGCACGGATACGCTGAGGCGGCCGTTGAAGAGGTACTGGTGGACATAGGCTTGCTGGAACAGGTCCTGGCAGTTCCAGATCTCGTCGAAATGCGGCAGGCGGTCGCGGAAGGTCGTGGCAACGACCTGGCCGGTGATGGGCACCGGCACCGCCAGTTCGCCGATCGGTGCGCGCAGCATCCGCCGCGTTCGTCGCAGGGCGACGAGCCATTTCGGCGGGGCGCCCACCCGCTCGTCGAAGAAGGCGATCTCCCGGATCAGCGGATTGGCCGAGGGTGCCGCCCGGGTGCCGTAAAGCACGCCGACCTGATGGCCGAGCCGGCCCATGGCGAAGCTGAGGTTGCGGGCATAGGTGGCGACCCCGGTGCCCTGGTCGAGCGCCAGATTGTACCCGTCGAGGAAGATGCGCGACGGCCGGCTCATGCTCTGACCTCAGGAGCGGGGTGAGGGCTCGCCGGAGCGTGATGGCCGGCCGCTGTCTTCTTCACGTCTTGGCATCCCGTTATGTACAGATATCGCTTTCTGCGCGATAAAGAGCATAGATTTATCGCGCAAACGAAGCGAGGCAGGGCTGTGGCACGATCCTCCGAACCGATGGATGGGCTGATCGCTGGCGGGAGCGCGGCGGTCTTGCCGGTGCGCGGATGGCTGGCCTTGCGATTGGTCGATCTGGCGGTGCTCATGCTGCGGGTTGCCGCCATTCTGGTGCTCCTGTCGCCGCTTCTCGGCGCGGCGATGCTGTTTGCATGACATTCACGATTAGTTAAGCGGCAACGCATTTCGCCTCATTCACCGTCCGGCATCACACCCGTCTCCTCCCGCTTTCGCGTGTTTCGCGATATTTTGTTTTCGGTCTTTCAGATTCGGAATTGACGCATGGAAATGCAAGCACTCGACGCGCCTCTCGACGACGCCGCGGCCAAGGCCGATCGTCTGCGGCAGGACGGCGACAGGCTGCGCGACCAGAGGGCCTGGCAGGAGGCAGCCGAGGCCTATGCCCGCTACCTTCGCCTGTGCAGCGGGGACTGGGCCATCCTGGTTCAGTACGGCCACTGCCTGAAGGAGGCGGGCGATCCCAAAGGCGCCCTGCTCTGCTACCGGGAAGCCGAGAAGCTGCAGCCCGAGGACAGCGACATCCAGCTCCAGATCGGCCATGCGCTGAAGCTGCTCGGTCGGCCGGAGGAGGCTTTCGGGGCCTATGCCATGGCGCTGACCTTCGACCCCGGCAATGTCCATGCCCGGCGCGAGCTGATGGCGGGCGACCTGCCGGAGGCGCCCTTGCCTTTTGAGCCCGTGCCTTCCGAACCGGTGCAGGCCGAACCCGCCCCGACCGAACCCGTCCCGGCCGAGCCGGCCTCACTTCCGGCCGGCACCATGCTGGTCTTCGACGCTTCCGACCTGCTCGACTATTTCCGAGGCAATCGCGCACCCACGGGCATCCAGCGCGTCCAGTTGAACATCATCCGGGAGGCGCTCTCGGCCGGCGGGACGGCGCCGGTCGCGGTGACCGCCTTCGACCCGGCGACGGGCGCCTGGAAGCCGGTACCGGCCGAGCTCTTCCAGCGCCTTGCCGCGCTCTCGGCGACCGGGACGGATCTCACCGACCCGGACTGGCGGGAGGCGGTGGAGGCGGTGCAGGCGCTGCTGCGCGGCGGTACGGCGCTGGACTTCGCCCCCGGCAGCACGCTGGTCAATCTCGGCACCTCCTGGTGGCTGCCCGAATACCTGCGACGGGTGCGGGAGGCGAAGGCCAGCTTCGGCCTGCGCTATGTCCCCTTCCTGCATGACTGCATCCCGCTGATGGTGCCGGAACACTGCGCCGAGGAGCTGGTGGACGAGTTCGCCCGCTGGTTCGCCGGCCTCTGCCTGCATGCCGATGCGGTGCTGGTGAACTCCGACTGCACGCGGGAGGATTTCCGCCGCCTGTCGCGCTCGGTGCTGCCGGCGCGCGAGATCCCCTGCCATGTCGTGCGGCTGGATGCCGCGCCGGCGGCGCCCGAGGCGGCGCCGCTGCCCGCCCTGCTGCGCGACGGCCGGCCCTTCGTGCTGAATGTCGGCACCATCGAATCGCGGAAGAACCATCTGCTGGTCTTCCAGGCCTGGCTGACCCTGGTGCGGCGCTTCGGCGCGGAGGCAGTGCCGGACCTGGTCTGCGTCGGCAAGCAGGGCTGGCTGGCGGAGGAGGCGCTCAGGCTGCATGCCCGCTCGCCCATCCTGCGGGCCAAGGTGCACCTGCTGCACGATGTGCCGGACACGGTGCTCGAGGGGCTGTACCGCGCCTGTCTCTTCACCCTCTACAACTCCTTCTACGAGGGCTGGGGCCTGCCGGTCACCGAGAGCCTGGCGCATGGCAAGGTGGCGCTGGTGCCGAGCCACTCCGGCCTACGCGAATCGGGCGCGGCCGGCGCGGTCTTCTTCGCGCCGAACAGCGAGCCGGATCTGGTCGAGCAGGTCCGCTCGCTGAGTTCGGATGCCGATCACCGGCAGCGGCTGGAGGCGCGGATCGCCGAGCAGGTGCGGCTTCGCTCCTGGGCCGAGATTGCCGGGCAGGTGGTGCGCGATGCCGCCGCGGGCTCGGTCTCCGGCCTGCCTGCGCCGCTCGCGCGGCTCGACCTGCCGCTCGGCCAGGCGCATCCGCTGCGCCTGCTGCCGGGGCCGGAGCCGCTGCCCGCCATGGCCGTGGCCGACGCGCTGCGCGAGGGCCCGGGCTGGTCGGCGCTCGAACCCTGGGGAGTCTGGGCCCGGCCGGGCGAGAGCCGCCTGCGTCTGCCCTTGCCGCCCGAGGCCGAGGCGGCGGCGCTGCGCGTCTATCTGGAGGTCCAGGCGCCGGACGCAGCCTGCCGCTTTGGCCTCCGGGCGGGGCGGGAAGGCGGGCTGCCGCCGATCCTGCAGCGTTTCGACGCGCGGGCGGGCGAGCGGCTCTTCGCCATGCTGATCGTGCCGGCCGGGAGCGGCGGCGATCTCCTGATCTCGATCGAGCCGGGCCTCGCTGCCGGGGCGGGCGCCGAGGCCGTCGGCATCTGCAGCCTGATGGTCTGCCGGGCGGACGATCAGGCCGCGCGCCTGGATTACCTGGAGAGCCGGGCGCTGACACAACTGCCGGGCGGGTGAGGGGCGGGGGGCGCCCCGGGCAAAGTTCCGCCGGGCAGACCTTCGCAGGTTTGCGCGGCGGGAGAGCCTGCCCGGCTACAGGCTAAAGGCGATGCTGCCGGTGGGCATGACATCGTAGCCGCCCATCCGGGCGGCGCGGGCCGCGAAGGCCGGGCTGCGGGTGAAGGCCAGTAGCGCCTGCAGCGGCGCCTCGAAATAGTCGCGCCGGTCCATCACCAAGTCGAAGCGTTCCTTCAGCAGGGGGACAAAGCCAAGCCCGCGGGAGGCCGCCGCGGCCCGGATGCCGAAGCCGGCCTCCGCCCGGCCCTCCGCCACCGCCGCGGCGACCTCGTCCTCCGCCATCGCCGGCTCCGGCAGGAAGCCGAGCTGGTCGAGCCGCAGCTCCGCCTCCGCCAGCAGGTGCAGCAGCAGGGCGTGGCTGCCGGCCCGGCGCTGCCGACCGATGACGCGCAGACCCGGCCGCGCCAGGTCGGCGACCGTGGCCAGATTCAGGGGATTGCCGGGCGGCACGATCAGCCCCTGCTCCCGCCAAGCCCAGACCAGGCCGACCGTGCCCCGCCCGGCGAGCGCCGCGCGGACCGCCGGTTCATTGAAGGTGCCGCTGTCAGGATCGAGCAGGTGGAGGGCGGCCACCATGGCCTCGCCGCGCACCAGCGCCTCCAGCCCATCGAGGCTGCCGCCGCCTCGCAGTGCCAGGCCGCAGCCGGATTGCCGCGCCGCCCAATCGAGCAGCGGGTCATGGCTGCCGGCGAGGATCGGCAGCGGGGCGGCGCGGTGCTCCACCCCCGGCGGGTCCGCCTGGGCGGCCAGCCAGCGCTCCAGCAGGGCGCGCGGGAAGAGCCACTTGCCGCCGAGCTGCGCCGCCGGCACGCGGCGCTGCCGCGCCAGCGCATAGAGCGAGCGTTCCGAGAGGCGGAGCCAGGCGGCGGCCTCCCGCAAGGTCAGGACATCCGGCATAGGCCGGCAAAATCCGGCAGGTGTATGCCTGGCGTCAAGCGTGACCGGCATTGCAGCCAGGCGCTGCCGGCCACATCTGCTGCTTCATGATCCTGATGCCGCGCCGTGCGCTGCTGGCCGCCTTCCCGCTGCTCATCGCCCGGCCGGCCGCCGCGCAGGAGCGGTTCCTCACCCTGGCCTCCACCACCAGCACGGAGCAGTCAGGGCTCTTCGCCCATCTGCTGCCGGCC
Organism: Roseicella aerolata; assembly: GCF_020523605.1. Taxonomy (GTDB): domain Bacteria; phylum Pseudomonadota; class Alphaproteobacteria; order Acetobacterales; family Acetobacteraceae; genus Paracraurococcus; species Paracraurococcus aerolatus. Next base: position 36,936 of record NZ_JAJAQI010000029.1, read on the forward strand.
TTCACCCGCGCGACCGGCATTGGCGTGCGCGTGGTCGCGCTCGGCACCGGTCAGGCGCTGGACGTGGCGCGGCGCGGCGATGCGGATGTGGTGCTGGTGCATGACCGGGCGGCGGAGGAGCGCTTTGTCGCCGAGGGCTTCGGGGGGCCGCGCCGCGCCGTCATGTACAACGACTTCGTCGTGCTCGGCCCGGCCGCCGACCCGGCGGGCATTGCCGGCCTGCGCGACACGGCGGAGGCGCTGCGGCGGATCGCGGCGGCGCGGGCGCCCTTCGTCTCCCGCAGCGACCGCAGCGGCACCCATGCGGCGGAACTGCGGCTGTGGCAGGCGGCGGGACTTGACCCAACGACCGGCCGCGGCGCCTGGTACCGGGAGATAGGGCAGGGGATGGGGCCGGCGCTGAACACCGCGGCGGCACAGGAGGCCTATCTGCTCGCCGATCGCGGCACCTGGCTGGCCTTTCGCAACCGGCAGTCCCTGCGGCTTTTGGTCGAGGGCGACCAGCACCTGTTCAACCAATATGGGGTGATGGCGGTGAGTCCGGTGCGCCACCCGCATGTGAAGGCGGCGGAGGTCGAACGCTTCGTCGCCTGGCTGGTCGGGCCGCCGGGCCAGGCGGCGATCAGCGATTACCGGATCGGGGGCGAGAGGCTTTTCTTCCCGAACGCGGAGCGGCCGGGGACCTGAGGCCGGGCCGCCAGCAGGCCGCTGGCGAGGCCGCGACCTATCCGGCGCTGACCTGGATATGGATGCGCCCGGCACCCTCCTGCCGCAGGCGCGGGATCAGGGCGGCGATCCGGCCGGAGAAGGAGAGGCGGCCGGCCGGCAGCAGCCCCGTCAGCACGTCCCGCTCGGCCGGCGGCAGCCGGCCCAGGCGCTGGCCGGCCGCGGAATAGGCTTCGATCATGCGGCCACCCTGCAGGATACGGAGTTCCACAGGATCGCCCACCCGGGGGCTGGCGACGCCGGGGCCGGGCTCACCCGTCAGATAGGTCAGAAGGTCCAGACGGTGCGGCACGCGCGAATCCCTGTGCAGTCTGCCGCCGAGTCATGCCTCGGCGGCACCTGTCCTTCTCGCACGGTCCGATGACAAGTGCGAGGCAGAACTGAGGCAGGGAACGCCATATTTTCAGGAGCTTACAGCGCTTTACTGAGACTTTTCCCGAACTTCTCACCCAAGGCCGGTCACGTCTCGCACAAGCTCACCAAGGGCCAGCGAGGCGGTCAGCCCCGGGCTCTCGATCCCGAACAGATGGATCAGGCCGGGCAGGCCATGCTCCTTCGGGCCCATTACCGTGAAGTCCTGCGCCGGCGCGCCGGGCGGGACGATCTTCGGTCGGATGCCGGAATAGCCGGGCGCCAGCGCGCCGTCCTTCAGGGCCGGCCAGTAGCGGCGGATGGCGGCATAGAAGCTGTCCCCGCGGCGCGGATCGACCTCGTAGTCGATCTCCTGCACCCATTCGACATCGGGCCCGAAGCGCGCCTGGCCGCCGAGATCGATGGTCAGATGGGTGCCGAGCCCGCCCGGCACCGGGACCGGGTAGATCAGGCGGGAGAAGGGGTTCCGCCCCGTCAGGGTGAAGTAGTTGCCCTTGGCGTAGTAGGCGGTCGGGATCAGCTGGCTCGGCATGCCATGGATGGCGCGCGCCAGCTTCGGGGCATGCAGCCCGGCGGCGTTCACCAGCGTCCGGCAGCGCAGCGCCATGGGCTCGGCGCCACCCACCTCGATGACGACTCCCGCCTCGGTGGCGCGGCCGCCGGTGACGGGCGCATGGAAGACGAAGACCGCGCCGGCATTCTCCGCATCCCCCTGCAGGGAGAGCATGTAGGCGTGGCTGTCGATGATGCCGGTGGAGGGCGAGTGGAGCGCCGCGGTGCAGTGCAGTTCTGGCTCCATGGCCAGCGCCTCCTCCCGCGTCAGCAGCGCCAGGTCGGGGACGCCATTGGCGGCGGCGCGGGCCTGGATGGAGGTGAGCTTCTCCGCCTCCGCCTCATCGGTCGCGACGATCAGCTTGCCGCAATTCGAGTGCGGGATCCCGCGTTCCCGGCAGTAGTCGTAGAGCATGTGCTTGCCGGCGACGCAGGTGCGCGCCATCAGGCTGCCGGCGGGGTAGTAGATGCCGGCATGGATGACCTCCGAGTTGCGCGAGGAGGTCTCGGTGCCGATCCCCTCGGCGGCGTCGAGCACCAGCACCTCGCGGCCCGCCAGGGCCAGGCCGCGCGCGACGGCGAGCCCCACCACGCCGGCGCCGACCACGACACAATCATATTCGTCCATCGTTTCCTCGTCCCGGTCGCGCCCGTCCTCCCGGCACGCCACCCCGCCCAATGTGTCAGGCCGTCATCGATCCGTATCCGGGCCCCATCCGGCCACTGCATCTCCTGGGGCGGCGCCCCGCCGCCCCGAGTCTCAGGACCCGGGCCGGGCAGCCCGTCACCCGACCAGAGGTTTTCCGCAGCATGCCCGCGTCAAGGCCAGGCATGGCGAATTGCGGTTGAGTGACCTGCCCTACCACCCCTTGAAGACCGGCTTCCGCTTCTCCTTGAAGGCCGCCAAGCCCTCGCGGATATCCTCGCTGTCCTTCGCCACCGCGATCCGCGCCTCCAGCGCCGCGACATCGAGCGCCTGGTGGCCGATCTCATTGATTGCCCGCTTGGCGCCCTGCACCGCCAGCGGGGCCAGCTCGCCCAGCCGGTTGGCGATGGCGTCGATCCGGGCATCGAGCGCGTCGGGCGTCACCAGGTCGGTCAGGTAGCCGATGCGCAGCAACTCCTCGGCGCTCTGCTCCTCCGCCAGCATGAACAGCCGCTTGGCATTGTTGAAGCCGAGGCGGGAGACGTAGCGCCGCAGCCCGCTCTCGTAATAATGCACGCCGATGCGGGCCGCCGGCATGAACATGACGGTCGCGGGCGTCACGCCGACCCGGAAATCGCAGGCGAGGGCGAGATCGGTGCTGCCCCCGTACACGCCGCCATGCAGCCGGGCGATGGTCGGGATCATCAGCATCTCGAGCCGGTTGATCATGTCCTCGAAGCCGGCGCCGCCGGTGTCCTTGATCCCGCCGGCTTCCGCCTGCTTGGCCATGTCGCCGAGATGCGCGCCGGCCGAAAAGGCCTTGCCCGTGCTGGCGATGACCAGGACCCGGATGTCCTTGTTCCCCTCCACCTCCGCCAGCAGGCGCAGGACCTCGGTGATGTCCTCGGGCTGGATACGGTTCATTACCTGCGGCCGGTTCAGGTGCAGCGTGGCGCGGCTGCCGCTGATCGAGAGGGTGGGCAGGCTGCCCTCGTCCCGGGTCTTCACGGCGGCGCTCATCCTTCGGTCTCCTCCTGGCTCCCCCGCCTTGTGCCGGGGGCAGGGCGAGGCGGCAAGACGGGCCCCGCCGGATGCGGGGCGCCCCCTGGCGCCCCGGCCTGCGCCGCGTCACTCTCCCGGCCAGATCACGCTGCCGGAGGACGCCCGTGTCCGATCTGCCCGCCCAAGTCGACATCCATGAGGAAGGCCCGCGCGAAGGCTTCCAGATCGAGCCCGGGCCGATCCCGACCGCCGACAAGATCGCGCTGATCGAGGCGCTGGCCGAGACCGGCCTGCGGCACATCCAGATCTGTTCCTTCGTGAACCCGCGCCTGGTCCCCGGTTGGGCGGATGCCGAAGCCGTGGCGGGCGGCTTCCGGCCGAGGCCCGGGGTGCAGTATGCCGCGCTCTGGTTCAATGAGAACGGGCTGAACCGGGCGCTCGCCTTCCGCGATCGCCTCACCATGGCCGGCTCCATCTCGCTCGCCGCCTCGGATGCCTTCTCCCGCAAGAACCTCAATCGCGGCCATGCCGAGAACCTGGAGGCGATGCGGAAGCAGACCGCGGTGCACCTCGCGGCCGGCCTGCCGGTGACGCGTATCGGCGTCATGGCGGCTTTCGGCTGCAACTACCAGGGCGATATCTCCCCGGCCCAGGTGGTCCGGACCGTGGCCGATGGCCTCGCCGTCGCCGAGGAGGCGGGCGTCGCCATCACCGATGTCTCGCTGGCCGACACCATGGGCTGGGCGACGCCCATCCGAATCGAGCGCGGCATCGGCGCGGTCCGGGAGCGCTGGCCGGAGCTTCGCATCGGCCTGCACCTGCATGACACGCGCGGCCTCGCGGTCGCCAATGCGCATGCCGGCCTGAAGCTCGGCGTGACGAAATTCGACAGCACGGTGGGCGGCCTCGGCGGCTGCCCCTTCGCCGGCCAGAAGGGCGCCGCCGGCAATATCTGCACGGAGGAGCTGGTGCTGCTCTGCGAGGAGATGGGCATTGCGACCGGCGTGGATCTGGACGCGCTGATCGAGGTCGGGCGGCTGGCCGAGCGCATCGTCGGCCACCAGCTCCCCTCCGAGCTGCTGCGCGCCGGCAGCCTCGACGCCTTCCGGCGGAAGGCGGCATGAGCGCGTCCGATCGTGGAGCGCCGGAGGGATATCCGGCGATGCAGGGCGGCGGGACCCCGGAGGCGCGGAGCGTGAGTCCCCAGCCGCTGAGGGGCCTGCGTGTCCTGGAGTTCAGCCACACCATCATGGGGCCCTGCGCCGGGCTGCTGCTGGCCGATCTCGGCGCCGATGTGGTGAAGGTGGAGCCGGCGCCGGCCGGCGACCACACGCGGCGCCTGCCCGGCTTCGCCTCCGGCTTCTTCGCCACCTTCAACCGCAACAAGCGCAGCCTGGCGCTGGACCTGAAGCGGCCCGAGGGGCAGGCGGCGGCGCATCGCCTCGTCGCGCAGGCCGACATCGTCCTGGAGAATTACGGCCCGGGCACCATGGAACGGCTCGGCTGCGGCTGGGAGCAGCTTCGCGCCGTCAATCCGCGCCTGGTCTACTTGGCGCTGAAGGGCTTCCTCGCCGGGCCTTATGAGCACCGCCCGGCGCTGGACGAGGTGGTGCAGTTCCAGTCCGGCCTCGCCTACATGACCGGCCCGCCGGGCCGGCCGCTCCGCGCCGGCGCCTCCGTCATCGACATCCTGGGCGCGGTCTTCGGCGTGACCGCGACCCTGGCGGCTCTGCGGGAGCGGGATGCGACCGGGCAGGGGCAGCGTGTCTGCTCCTCCCTCTTCGAGAGCGCGGTCTTCCTGATGGGCAGCCACATGGCGGGCACGGCCGCAACCGGGGAGCCGCCGCCGCCCATGCCGGCGCGGCGCGGCGCCTGGGGCATCTACGACGTCTTCCGGACCGCCGATGGCGAGCTCTTCATCGGCGTCACCAGCGACCAGCAATGGGCCCGCTTCACCCGGGACTTCCGGCTGCCGCAGCTCGCGGAGGATCCGCGCCTCGCCACCAATGCCCAGCGTGCGAAGGAGCGCGCCTGGCTGATCCCGGCGCTGCAGGAGGCGCTGGCGAGCATGCCCCAGGCCGAGGTCGAGCGGCTCTGCGAGGGTGCCGGCATCTCCTGGGCCCCGGTCGGCAAGCCGGCCGACCTGTTCGAGGACCCGCATCTGCTGGCAGGGGGCGGGCTGCTGCAGACCGCGATCTCGGCGCTCGGCGGCGGGGCGCAGGTCGGGCTGCCGGCCCTGCCACTGGAATTCGGTGAGGACCGCGCCCGGGTGACGCTGCGGCGCCAGCCGCCGCGGATGGGCGAGCACAATGCCGAGGTGCTGGCGGAGGCGGGCTACGGCGCCGCCGAGATCACCGCGCTCTCGGCCGAGGGCGTGGTGGTGGCGGCGGAACCGCCGGCCGCGGCCTGATCCGCCGCCGCGGCCGGGAGAGGTGATTGCCCCGCCCGGCGCGCGGCGGTGGGGCCGGCAGGCAGCCTGCCGCAGGCCCGGATGCCGGAAGGTGGAGCATCAGGCGAGCGCCGCGACCTCCTCAGACCGCCAAGTGACGCGACCGCCAAGATGGCGCATGAGCGCGAGCAGCGCCGTGCCTGCCTCGCCCATCGTCCCGGTGCAGCCCGTCGCCGATTGTACCCCGAGGACCTGCTGGACCAGCATGGGGCCGAGATCGCGCTGCCGGTACGCGGCATCCTCGGTCGCCACCACCTCCGCATCCTCCGTCCCCGGCGCGCCGCAGGCGGCGGCGATCACGGCATTGCCCGCGATCGCACCGAAGATGACGGCCGAGCGGAAGTCGATCGCCTCGCAGCAGGCGGTGATCGCCGCCTCGTCCAGGCTGCCGCGCTGGCGCGCATTCCGCTCCGCCGCGGCCAGGCCCTGCAAATGCGCGAGTAGGGCCGCGCGGTCCGCCTCGCCCAGGCGGCGCACGCGCAGCCAGGGAACGGGCGACTGCCGGGCGATCACATAGAGCCGAGGCGGTGGGCCACGCCGAGGGCGGCGCGGAGGTTCGACATCCATCAGGCTATGATCGGCCATGCACGTCTCCCAAGGATTGACCGCCGGGCGAGCCGCGGCGATCGCGTTGGGAATTCAATGGCACGTGTGCTGCGCGCCGAATGTGCGCTGGCGCACACCACAACTTACCCGATTATGAACCGAGAGGGGATCGCGGCAGGGGGGAAGCCCGGATAGCGGCGGCCAGGGCGCGTCCGGGGACTCGTTCCCCATGTCGCGCCGTACTGGACCAGCATATCCGGGGAGAATGGGCGCGCGCCTCCGCCGCCGCATTCGTGTCCCGACCAGTGGTGGCCACCGGAGAGGCGTCGCGCCTGCTCGCCCTGGTTGCAGCCAGGACAGCACGATGATCCGGCCCGGAAGCCCTCAGCCGCCCCGCCCGGCATTCCGCCAGGCGATCGCCGCCCCGATCGCCGGCAGGCCGGCCAGCAGGGCGAAGGCGAGCGCATAGGAGCCGACGGCGCCCACCACCCCGCCGAGCAGCGACGGGCCCACCACCACGCCGGCGAAGGCCACGGCCAGCACGCCGCCCGCCGCATCCCCCGCGCGTCCGGGCGCCGCCAGCCGCGCCGCTTCGGCCATCAGCACGCCGTTCCAACCGGCCGCGCTGGCGCCAAGCACACAGAGCAGCCCGATCACCGCGGCCGCCGGCCAGGGCAGCGCGAAGGGCAGCAATACCCCGCCCGCGACCGTGACGAGCCCGATCACCGCCAGGGTCCGCATTCCGTCCCGCCAGAGATCCGCCACCAGCCCCCAGACCAGCCGCGCCGCCGCGCCGATCGCCTGGGAGGCGGCGGCGACCGCGCCGGCCGCCACCGGGCTCCAGCCGAATTCCTCGACCAGCATGGTAACCGTGTAGGCGCCGAGCGCGAGCTGGAATCCCGAATAAAGGGCGGAGGTGAGGGCGAGGCCCGGCAGCCCCGGCCGTTCCCGCAGCGCCCGGAAGCCGCCGCCGGCCCCGGCGCGGAGCGGCCAGGCAGTGTCGCGCTCCCCGTCCCAGTGCCGGCGGAACGGGCCGAAGCCCGCAGCGGCCAGCAGCAGGAGGAGCGCGACGCCGAGCACCGCGCCCTGCCAGCCGAAGGCAAGCGCCAGTGAGGGCAGCAGCAGCCCGGCCAGCGCCCCGCCGATCGGCACGCCGGTCTGCTTCACCGCGAAGACCATGTTGCGCCGCCCGGCCGGGGCGAGGCGCGCCAGCACCTGGGTCGCGGCCGGGTTGGTCAGCCCGTAGCCGATGCCGATGAGGAATGAACCGAGCACCGCGCCCGGCAGCCCAGCCAGGACCATCAGCAGGCAGGCCGCACCGGCCGAGGCGAGCGCGACCTGGGTGCAGCGCGCCGGTCCCCACCGCCTGAGCGCCCCGGCCGAGAGCAGGGAGGTGGCGCTGGCCGCGACATAGACGCAGGCAACCTGCCAGCCGACCCAGTGCGGTGCCGCGTCCAGGTCCCGTGCCACGATCGGTGCCAGGACCGGCAGGATGAAGACCGTGAGCGTCGCCAGCGCCTGCGCCGCGGTGGTGGCGACGAGCGCGGCGGCGAGCCCGCCCGGCGCCTCCACGCGTTCCGCCCCGGGCGGGCCGGGGCGATCGCTGCGCCCGTCCGGCACCGCTATAGCGGCGGCAGCCGGAGCGCGCCGTCCAGCCGGATGGTCTCGCCGTTCAGCATGGGGTTGGCCGCGATCGCCAGGACGAGCCGCGCGAAGTCCGCAGCCTCGCCCAGGCGCTTGGGGAAGAGCGGCAGCGTCAGCAGCGCCTCCCGCGCCGGGTCCGGCAGGCCAGCCAGCATCGGCGTCTCCATCAGCCCGGGCGCGATGGTCATCACCCGGATGCCCGTGCGCGCCAGTTCCCGCGCCGCCGGCAGGCCCAGGCCGACCACGCCCGCCTTGCTCGCGGCATAGGCGCATTGCCCGAACTGGCCCTCATAGGCGGCGATGGAGGCGGTGTTGACGATCAGCCCGCGCTCGCCATCCGGGCCCGCGGGCTCGGTCCGCTGCATCCGCGCCGCGGCCAGCCGCAGCACGTTGAAGGTGCCGATCAGGTTGACGCGGATGACCCTCTCGAACAGCGCCAGGTCATGCGGCCCGTCCCGCCCCACCACCCGCGCCGGCGGCGCGATGCCGGCGCAGGAGACGGCGAGGCGAAGCGGCGCAAGCTTGCCCGCGGCATCGAGCGCGGCCTCGACCGCCGCAGGGTCGGCGACATCGCCTGCCGCCGCCACGCCGCCGATGCGCGCCGCGACGGCCTCGGCCGCCTCCGCCCGCATATCAAGCACGACGACCCTGGCGCCCGCAGCCGCCAGCGCCTCCGCCGTCGCCGCGCCGAGTCCCGAGCCGCCACCGGTCACGAGCGCCGCGATGCCCTTGAGCTCCATGCCGTTTCCCCCTCGATGGGTTGTCGCCGGGGAAACTCCGCCCAAAGCCCGGCCGGGTCAACGCGCCGGCGGGGGTGCCGTGGCGGTCAGGGCGGGTGGGTCATGCCGGCTCGCCTGCCGGCGGCCCGGCATGGTTCTGGCGCCTGACGCGCAGCGGCGAATCCCTACCGCCCCAGGGCGAGCCGTGCGCGAGGCCGGGCGGCGGCCATCGGGGCGGCTGCCGCCCGTTGCTAATCGGCGTAGTCGAACAGCACGCGGGAGATGGCGAAGGACAGGACCCGCCGGTCGGTGCTCGCGCCATCCTCGGCCGGGCTGCCGCCGGTGAGGCTGGCAAGGCGCGCCAGCCGCACCGGCTGCGGGCCGGCGGGAGGGACGATCCGCACCGCAAAGCCGCCATGCTCCTGCGGGGTCACGGTCAGCTCGGCCGCGACATCGTCCAGCATGGCGGTGAGGGTCGGCGCCGCGGCCTTGTAGAGGTAGCAGATCTCCAGCGTGATGGCGGCCAGCGGGCGCTCCGGCAGCGGGTTCAGCAGCAGCCCGCGCGGGCTCATCCAGCGGAAGGCGCCGGTGGGGTAGACTTCTTCCCGGTGCCAGCCGACGCCGAACAGTCCATCCTCCGGCGCCACCGTCACCTGCCGCGCCGTGTGGTCGAAGGCCGGCTGCCCCCTGCGCTCCGGTCCGGCGGAGTCGAGCAGCGAGCGCAGCGCGTCCTGCTCCTGGCCGGGCACGACCGCCAGGCGGTCCAGCAGCAGCGTTGCGGCCGCGGCGATGAAGGCGTCGATGCGTTCCTGCTGCACGGAGAACTGGCGCCGCAGCATCGCCTGCATGTTCTGCTGCGCCGCCGCCTGCTCCTCCTCCATCTGGCGGAGCCTTGCCTCCAGCTCGGCAAGCCGCCGTTCCGCCTGGCCGACGCCCTGGCGCGTCCAGCCGAAATGCGCGATCGGCGCATCCAGGCCGATCAGGTGCAGATCGACCGACAGGCCGGATTCGGAGAGGTCGGTCGGCAGGATCGGCAGCGCGAAGCGGAAGGCACAGCCGCCCTCCGGCAGCGCGACCGGCTCATCAACCGTCGCCATGCGCGCGCCGGTGCCGTTGATGCGCGCGAACATGATCGGGTCCAGCAGGCCGTTGCGCAGCTCGCGCCCGGTGCCGCGCAGCATGCCGTGGTCGAGGCGGAGATCCTCGATTGTCACCTCGGGCGGGCCCAGCAGCGACAGCGCCGCTGCCGCGCTCTCGATGCGCCAGGGTGCCACCAGGTCGGGGCCGTCGGGCGCGGTCGCGACGCGCAGCTCCGCCGGCAGCGGCACGCGCGGCACGCGCGGCATCGGCACCTCGAGCACGGTGCCCTCCGCTACCGGGCCGTCCGGCACCAGCCGTCCGACCTCGATGCCGCGGCAGAGCAGCAGCAGGGGCGCGCCGCGCTCGAAGCGCCGGATGGCGCGCAGGCTGAGCCCGTTCCGGCTCAAGCCAATCGCAAGAAACGGGAAATAGCCGACGGAGATACCATCCATGCGAAGGGCGGCTACCACGCCGTCCGCAGCTTCATCAAGATAATCCATTCTCTGGACATGAACCTGGGGTGGCATTAACCGCCCACACCACGACGCAATCGGGATATTCCTCCTCGCAATGACGGATGCGCGCAACGGCCTGACGGTATGGACGCCCTTGCCGCCGGAGCGGAACGGAATCGCGGACTACGCCCATGTCCTGCTCGGCTCGCTTGCCGCGCATTATGATTGCCGCGCCGCCTGCGACGATTGGCTGGGCCGCGCGCCGGACGGCATCCCGGTGGTGGATGCCGCGCTCGCCCATCGCGATGCCGGGCCGCGCGTGCTGCACCAGATCGGCAACAATCCCGGCCATGGCTTCGTGTTGCGGGCGATGCGCCGCGTGCCGGGCGTGGTCACGCTGCATGATCCCGGGCTGCTCTATCTGTACGAGACGGCCGGCGAGGATGCCGCATCCATCCGCGCCGGCATGCTCGCCGCCCTGCCGGGGCTGCCGGCCGTCTATGGCCGGCACCAGCGCGAACTCGGCCTGCAGACCCGCGCGAACCACCTGCTCTTCGACCTCGCCGGCGAAACCCTGGCACGGTCGCGCGCCGTCATCGTGCATTCTGAATACGCGCGGCAGCGGCTGCGCCTCGTGCACGGGCCCGATGCCACGGCGCATGTCGCGGTCATCCCGCATTTCCTGCCGCCGGCCACGCTGCCGGATCGGCCCGCGGCGCGCGCGCGGCTCGGCATCGGGCAGGAGGAGTTCCTTGTGGTGACCGCGGGCTTCGCCACCGCCGCGAAGCGCTTCGACTGGCTGATCGAGGCGCTCGACATGGCCTGCCGTGCCGGCGCGCAGCTCCGCTGGATCCATGCCGGCGCGGAGCGCGCGGAGGAATATGCCCTCAGCGCGGCAATTGCGGAGCGCCCCGCGCTGGCCGGTTGCGCGGGCGTCACCGGCTACCTGGACGAGGCCGCGCTGGATGACCACGTCGCCGCGGCGGATGTGCTGGTGAATCTCCGCTTTCCCTCCACTGGCGAGAGCTCCGGCTCGCTCGCCCGCGCCTTCGCCGCCGGCACCTGCTGCATCGTCTCGGACACCGCCGCCTATGCCGAGCTGCCGCGCGACGCGGTGCTGCAGATCCCGCTGACGGAAACGGTGCCGCTGCTGGCGCGCGCGCTGCTGGCCCTGGCGAAGGCGCCGGCGCGGGCCGCCGAGATCGGTGAGCGCGGCCGCCGCTACGCCTGCGCCGAGATGGCGCTGCCCACGGTCGCGGCCCGCTACCGCACGGTGATCGAGGAGTCGCTCGGGCGGCCTGTCATCGCCCCGCCCACCGCCGGCCCGCCGCCGCTGCTGGTGGTGGAGGCGGGGCCGCAATTGCAGGCCAGGACCGTCGCCGCGGCGCTTGCTGGGCGGCAGGGCGCCTGCCGGCTGCTGCTCGCCATGCCGGATCTCGGGGCGCTCGCGCAGCTCACCCTGGACCGCCCCGCCCTCCTGGCGGAGCTGCTGCCGCTCGGCGCCCGGCTGCGTGCCGCGCGGGTGGAGGCGGCGCCGCGCGCCGGGCTGCTGCTCGACCTCGAACTGGGGTGGCCGGCATGAGCGCGGCGCCGGTGCTGGCCTGCCTGCTGCGGGAAGCATTGCCGGAGGCGGCGGTGCTCGATCTCGGCCAGCCTGCTTGGCCGGTCCTTCCCTGGTGGCCCGGCGCGCGCTGCGGCCTTGCGGATGCCGCCGCGCTGGCGCCGGCCGAAGCGGCGCTGCTGCGACGCTTCCACCAGGGGCCGGCCGGGCTGCCTGTCCTCGGCCTGGCCGGGACTGCGGATGACGACGTGCCGGTGGTCACCGACCGCCCGATGCTGCTGGTGCTGGACCGACTGCCACCGCCCGCGCTGACGCCGTGGCTGGAAGCCGGGGCGATGATCCTCCGGCGCGGCCGCACGGAGGGCATGCCGCCCCTGCCCGGGCCGGAGCGTGGGCGGATCATGCTGCTCGGCGGCAGCGCTGCCCGCATCGAGCGCTGGGACCTGCTGGTGCCGCCCGAGGCGGTCGCGCCGCTCTTCGACCGGCTGCATGCGGCGGCCCATCATCTGGCCGCCAGCCTCGGCGGCAGCGCCGGCTGGCAGGTGGGCGGCCGGGTCGCCTCCCCGAGCCTCGCCAGCCTCGGCATGCTGGTGATGGGGCCGGAGCGCGTGCCGCCGCTGGCCGTGCCGGCCGATGCGTTGCTGCACGACCTGCCCGAACCCGCATCCGGCGCTGCCCTGCCACTCGGCGCGGCCCGGCGCGTCCGGCTGCTGCTCGGCGGCCTGCCGGCGCGGCCCGCCTGGCTGCGGCTGCGGCTGCGAGGGGCCGACCCGGCCCGCCCGCCCGCCCTGTTCCTGGATGGTGGGTGGCTGGATCAGGCGCAGTGCCGGATGGAAGGGGAGACCTGCGTGCTGGAGGCCCCGGTGCGGCCAAGACCCGACCAGACGAGCATCGTCGGCCTCGCCTTGCCGGAGGGGGCGCCCCCCGGCCTCATCCTGCTTGGCCTCGAGGTCGGACCATGAGCCGTGCGCCCCGCCTGCTGATCGTCTCCCCGGCGCCCTCCCACCCGGCGGACCAGGGCAATTCGGCGCGCATCCAGGCGCTCGGCGCGGCCCTGATGGCGCGCGGGGTGGTCTGCGACTTCCTGTACTACGCGACGGAGGGCTGCTCGCCGGCGCAGCGGGAGGCCATGGCCGGCTTCTGGCACGCCCTGCACGTGGTGCCGCCGGTGCCGACCGGGCCGATGCGCTTTCCTGGTGTCTGGGGCCTGGATGACTGGTGCGATGCCAGCCTGGTCGACCAGACGGCGGCGCTGCAGCGGCGCTGGCGCTACGATGCCGTGCTGGTGAACTATGTCTGGATGTCGCGGGTGCTGGAGGGGGTGTCCGACGCCTTCCGGATCATCGACACCCACGACCTGTTCGGCGACCGCCATCTGGTGGCGCAGGCGGCGGGCATCGACCCTTCCTGGTTCTTCACCACCGCGGTGGAGGAGGGGCGGGGGCTGGCCCGCGCCGATCTCGTCCTGGCCATCCAGGGCGATGAGGCGCAGGTGCTCCGCGGCCGCAGCGCGACCCCGGTCGAGACGCTCGGGCACATGCTGCCGCTGCGCTTCCTGGAGACGCGCCCGGCCGGCGCCATCCGGGCGCCCTTCGGCTATTTCGGCAGCGCCAATCCCTGGAACATCACCTCGGTCCGGGCGCTCGACGCCGCGCTGGCCGGGGAGGCCGGGCTGCCCTGGCTGCTGGCTGGCCGGATCCTGCAGCGGCGGGACCTCTCGCTCGCCAGCGCGCCGCTGCGGCTGGAGCAGGTGCCGGAGCCTTCGGTGTTCTACGACGCCGTCGAATGCGTGCTGAACCCGATGGTCCCGGGCACCGGCCTCAAGATCAAGACGGTGGAGGCGCTGGCCTATGGGCGGCCGATCCTCGGCACGCGCCATGCCTTCTCCGGCCTGCCGGCCGAACACCCCGCGCATTGCGCCACGGAGATCCCGGAGATCGTGGCCCTGATGCGCGCCTGGCGGGACAGCGCGGCCTTCCGGGCGGAACTTGCCCAGGCCTCGCGCCTGCTGGCGCTGCGCTACGCCGCCATGCTGGCGGCACAGCAGGATGCGCTGGCGGCGCGGTTGCGCGGGCTGGTCTGAACCAGCGGCCATGGTCGGTGGCGCCTGCGGCGCTGGCGGCAGCCCGTGCCATGCCGGCCGGTCTCGCCCATCCGTTCCGCGGTCCGGACCATCCTGCGGGGCGCGGCGCGCCCCGCCCCATTGCCCCCGGGCGGCCGCGCCGCCAAAGTGCGCCCCCCAAGGCGCCCCTGGCCGAAGGCCGGGGCTGGAGGAGATCGCCGATGGCCTATCCGAACGTCCAGTTGCACATCAACGGGGAGTGGCGCGCCGCCCGCTCCGGCAAGACCATCCCGGTCCTCAACCCGGCGACCGAGGAGGTGATCGGCACCGTCGCGCATGCCGGGAAGGACGACCTGGACGAGGCGCTGGACGCCGCGGCCAGGGGCTTCGCCACCTGGAAGAAGGTCTCGGCCTTCGATCGCGCCAAGCTGATGCGCAAGGCGGCGGATATCCTCCGCAGCCGCGCCGACGAGATCGCCCGCATCATGACGGTGGAGCAGGGCAAGCCCGTCCCCGAGGCGAAGATGGAGACGCTGGCCGGCGCCGACATCATCGACTGGTTCGCCGAGGAAGCCCGCCGCGCCTATGGCCGCGTCATCCCGGCCCGCGCCGAGGGCGTCTATCAGCTCGTGGTGAAGGAGCCGGTCGGGCCCGTCGCCGCCTTCACGCCCTGGAACTTCCCGATCAACCAGGTGGTGCGCAAGCTCTCGGCCGCGGTCGCGACCGGCTGCTCGATCATCGTCAAGGCGCCGGAGGACACCCCGGCCTCCCCGGCCGAGCTGATCCGCTGCTTCATTGATGCCGGCCTGCCGGCGGGCGTCTGCAACCTGGTCTATGGCAACCCGGCCGAGATCAGCGAGTACCTGATCGCGCACCCCGTCATCCGGAAGGTGACCTTCACCGGCTCGACGCCGGTGGGCAAGCAGCTGGCGGCGCTGGCCGGCCAGCACATGAAGCGGGTCACGATGGAACTCGGCGGCCATGCGCCGGCCATCGTCTTCGACGACGCCGATCTCGACCTCGCGGCCAGGACGCTGGCGGCGGCGAAGTTCCGCAATGCCGGCCAGGTCTGCGTCAGCCCGACGCGCTTCCTGGTGCAGGAGAAGCTCTACGAGCCCTTCGTCGAGAAGTTCGTGGCCGCGGCCAAGGCCGTGAAGGTCGGCAACGGGCTGGAGGAGGGGACCCAGATGGGCCCGCTGGTGCATGACCGGCGCATCCCCTGGATCGACGGCCTGATGGCCGATGCCCGCCAGAAGGGCGCCGAGGTGCATACCGGCGGCGAGCGCATCGGCAACAAGGGCTATTTCTACCAGCCAACCGTGCTGACCGGGGTCGGCAAGGATGCGCGCATGATGAACGAGGAGCCCTTCGGCCCGCTCGCCATGATCGCGCCCTTCAAGGACTTCGACGAGGTGGTGGAGGAGGCGAACCGGCTGCCCTACGGCCTTGCCAGCTACGCCTTCACCCGCAGCGCCAAGACCGCGAATGCCATCGCCTCCAAGGTCGAGAGCGGCATGATGACGATCAACCACCTGGGCCTCGCTTTGCCCGAGGTGCCCTTCGGTGGCATCAAGGACAGCGGCTATGGCTCGGAAGGCGGGTCGGAGGCGATCGAGGCCTATCTGAACACGAAGTTCGTGAGCCAGGCGGGTCTCTGACTCGAAAAGCGCGGGGGCATCGGACGCAGTGCGTCCGATGCCCCCGCGCCCCTGCCGGGGGGCCGCGGTCTGGCCCCCGGCAGGGGTTCGGCTCAGCCCGGCGGCGCGATCCAGTTGTGCAAGGCCAGCCCGCCATCGACGACCACCGTCGTGCCGGTGACATAGGCCGAGAAGCGCTCCGCCAGCAGCCCGACTGCCGCGCGCGCCACATCCTCCGGCGCGCCCAGTCGGCCGAGGGCGATCTTCGCCGCAAGTTCCGGACTGGCCTGGAAGCCGCCGCCCGCGATCGCCCCCGGCGCGATGGCATTCACCCGGATCCCGAAGGGGCCGAGGGCGCGGGCCAGCTCCTTCATCACCATCGTCAACCCGGCCTTGCTGGCGCTGTAATGCGGCAGGTTGCGCGGACTCTCCGCATGCAGGGAGGTGACGAAGACCATCCGCCCGCGCGGGCCGGCGGCCGCCGTGTCCCGCATGTGCCGCCCGGCGAACTGGCCGAGGGTGAAGCCGGCCTCCAGGTTCACCGCCACCATCCGCCGCCAGGCCTCGGCCGAGACCGTGAGCGCCGTCTCGCTCTCCTGCCGCCGCGGGCTGGCGCTGTGGACCAGGATGCTGATGCGGCCAAGCGCGGCTTCTGCCGCGGCGAACAGTGCCTCCGCCCCGCCGGGCGCGGACAGGTCGGCGGCGATGAACCGGGCGTCGCGCCCGGCCGCGCGCAGCGCTCCGGCCACCGCCTCGCCCTGCGTCGCGTTCACATCGGCAAGCATGACGCGCGCCCCCTCGGCCGCCAGGGCCTCCGCGATCGCCCGGCCGATGCCGTTGGCGGCCCCCGTGACCAGCGCGGTGTCGCCCGCAAGCAGCGCATTCGTCATGACATCCTCCCCGCCATGGCCCATGTGATGGGCCCGATCCCTGTCCCGCGGCAAGCACGCCGCATCTCGGCGGAGAAGAGCCTTGCCCCTCCCGCGCCGCAGCCTGCCCCTGCTGGTCCTGCCCACCCTTGCCGCGGCCGAGGCGCGGCTGCGGCCGGTCTCGGTGGAGGCGCCGGAGGGGAAGGCGCTGATCGGGCGCCTGCGCGCCGGTGGCCTGGTGCTGTTCCTCCGCCATGCCGATACGCGCGGCGAGCCCTGCGACCGCAGCTACCGCCTCGGCGACCGCGCCGGGCAGCGCAACCTGGCGCCGGAGGGGCGAGCCCAGGCGGTGCGGATCGGCGCGCGGCTCGAGGAATTCGGAGTCCCGGTCCAGCTCCCGGTGCTGGCGGGCCCGGTCTATCGGGCGCGGGACACGGCGGAACTCGCCTTCGGCAAGGCGCGGGTGCAGGTGACGGACAGCCTGCTGGCGGATGACTATGCCGGCGGGCGGCTCGACTGGGTGCTGGCCGAGCACCGGCGGCTGTTCGGCGCGCTGGTGCCGCCCGGCACCAACCGCGTGCTGGTCGGCCATCGCACGCCCGCAATCCTGGTGGCCGGGGAGGCGATGGGCGGCCGCGCCTTCCCCGAGGGCGCCGCCCTCGTCATCGCGCCGGGCGGCACGGGCTTCGACCTGCTCGGCATCCTCATGCTGGCGCCGCTGCCGGAAGGCGGCTTTCATCACTGCGGATGACCAACAGGGGGGAGGAAAACGGTGTCGCGCATGAGGATGACGCGCCGTGCGCTCGGCGCCGCGGCGCTGGTGCTGCCGGGCCTCGCAGGGGCGCAGGCTTTCCCGGACCGGCCGCTGCGGCTGATCGTGCCCTTCCCGCCGGGCGGGCCGGTGGACATGGCGGCGCGCCTCCTCGCGCCGGCAATGGGCACGCTGCTCGGCCAGCAGATGGTGGTGGAGAACCGCTCGGGCGCCGGCGGCACGGTCGGCATCGATGCGGTGGCCAAGGCGGCGCCGGATGGGTTGACCCTCGCGCTCGGCTCCACCGGCGCGGTCGCGGTGAATGTCAACCTGGTGCCGAACCTGCCCTATGACCCGCGGCGGGACCTGGCGCCGGTCGGCTTGGTGACGGGCGTGCCCTCCCTGCTGGTGCTGCGGCCGGGGCTGGAGGTAAGGAATCTCGAAGATCTGCTCGCCGTGGCGCGGCGGCAGCCCGGCAGGCTCACCTTCGCCAGCACCGGGCCGGGCGGCACGCCGCATCTGGCGGCCGAGCTGCTGAAGCTGCGGGCCGGCATCGACATCGTGCATGTCGCCTATCGCGGCGCGGCGCCGGCCATCACCGCGCTCATGGCGAATGAGGTGGACATCGCCTTCCTCGACCTGCCGGTGCTGCTGCCGCATGTGCGGGAGGGCAAGTTCCGCGCCCTCGGCCTGGCCGCTGCGGCGCGCGCCCCGGTGCTGCCGGAGGTGCCGACCATGGCGGAGGCGGGTCTCCCGGGTGTCGAGGTCGAGAACTGGTATGCGCTGATCGCGCCGGCCCGCCTGCCGCCGGACCGGATGTCGGTGCTCTCGGCCGCGCTGCGCGGCGCCCTGGCACAGCCGGAACTGGCGGAGCGCTTCCTCTCCCAGGGTGCCCGCGTGATCGGCGGCGGCCCGGAGGAGGCGGCGCAGTTCATCGCCGCCGAGATGGAGCGCTGGGGCGAGGTGGTGCGCCGCGCCAATATCAGGATCGACTGACCCAGGCCGGGGGCCGGGGCCGGGCTGCCGGCCGCGGCGGGAGTTTGAAGGGGCAGGGGTACCCCATCGCGCGCTGCGCGATGGGGTGCGCGCAGAGCCTCACGCCCGCACGAGCGGGCAGCCCCCCTGATCCATCGGCCGGAACGCATCATTGCCCGAGATGGTCTCCGTCACCTCCAGCAGGTCCCACTCGCCCTTCGAGGCGCGCGGGGCTTTCACCTGCATCAGGTAGACATCACGGATCACGCGCCCGTCCTCGCGGATGCGGCCGTCCTTCGTCATGAAGTCGTTGATCGGCATCTCCCGCATCTTCGCCATCACCGGCGCGGTGGCATCCGTCCCGGCCGCCTGCACCGCCTTCAGATAGTGCATGACAGCGCCGTAGGAGCCGGCATGGAAGGCGGTGGGCGGCCTGCCATGCAGCTTCCGGAAGCGTTCGGCAAAGGCGCGCGTGCCCTCGTTCTGGTCCCAGTAGTAGCTCTCGGCATAGACCATGCCCTGGCCGGTCTCGAGCCCGATGGAGCGGATATTGGTGATGGAGCAGTTGAGCGCCGCCGGCACGATGCCGCGGCGGATCAGGCCGAACTCGCCCATCTGCTTGGCGATGTTGATCATGTCCGCGCCGCCGGCGCAGATGCCGACGGCCTGCGCGCCGGAGGCCGCGGCGCGGATGAGGTAGGAGGAGTAGTCGGTCTCGCCGAGCGGCACGCGCACGCTGCCCACCACCTCGCCGCCGAGCGCCCGCAGGATGGCGGAGGCATTGGCCTCCAGCGAATGGCCGAAGGAATAGTCGGAGGTGACGAAGAACCACTTGGTCTTGCCGTTGCGGTAGAGCGCCGTCACCGGGCCCTTGGCGGCGGAGTAGTTGTCGTAGAGCCAGTGGGCGGTCCAGGGGCCGCAATCCTTGCCCGTCAGGTCGGTCGTCGCGGCCGACATCGGGATGACGATCTTCTGCTTCTCCTTCGAGAGCGTCTGCACCGCCAGCGCCACGGCGGAATTCCCGACGCCGGTGATGATGTCCACCTTCTCCTGGTCGAACCAGCGGCGGGCGATGCCCATGCCGACATCGGGGCGGTTGAGCAGGTCGCCATGCACCAACTCGATCGGCGCGCCGAGGACGCGGCCGCCGAACTCCTCGATCGCCAGGCGGGCGGCCACGACCTCGCCCATGCCCTGCTGGTCGGAGAAGACGCCGGTCATGTCGTTGAGCACGCCGATCTTCACGACACCATCGGAGATCTGGCCGGTTCCTGTCCCCTGGGCATGGCTCGGCAGGATGTGGAAAAGGGGCAGCGCGGCGGCGCCGCCAAGAAGCGAGCGACGGTTCATTCCTGGTTCCTCCCGCGGGCGCGTCTGCGCGCGCCCATCCGGCGGGAGCCTAGGCGGTTCATTCGGCCGCCGGCAATGCCCGGCTGGCGCAGGGCGAGGGGGAGGAGAATGCAGCCCCGCACCGGGGGGACACGATACGTCCATCTCCAGGGCCGTGGCGATGAAGGACCCGCGCCGCGGGAGCCTGGGAGCACCGTTGCCGGCGCCTGGCACGCCGGCCTTCCGGTGCCCTGCCATCCCTGCGAGGATCGCCGAACGGGGGGGGGGAGAACCGGACCATGCGCATCACGGCGGTCACCGGCCATGTGCTCAGCAGCGCCTTCACCTACGGCAACCCGGCCGGCCCGGGCGGCAACCTGCACCTGCGCAACATGGACACGCTGCTGGTGCGGGTGGAGACGGAGGCCGGGATCACCGGCTGGGGCGAGGGGTTCGGCTTCACCCTGGTGCCGACCACGGCGCAGGCGCTGCGGGAACTGGTCGCCCCGGCCTGCATCGGAGAGGATGCGCGCGACATCGCCGGGGTGATGCGCAGGCTGCACCGGCGCTTCCACAATTTCGGCCGCAACGGCGCGGTGACCTTCGCGCTGTCGGGCATCGACATCGCCCTCTGGGATATCGCGGCGAAGGCGGCGGGCAGGCCGCTGCATGCGCTGCTGGGCGGGGCGAGACGGGACCGCGTGCCGGCCTATGCCAGCCTGCTGCGCTATGGCGACCCGGCGCTCGTTTCCCGCAATACGGCGGAGGCGATCGCCCGCGGCTACCGCCAGATCAAGCTGCATGAGGTGGATCTCGACTGCATCCGGGCCGCGCGGCAGGCGGCGCCGGACGAGGTGCCGCTGATGCTCGACATCAACTGCGCCTGGGACACCGTGGATCAGGCTACCGCCTTCTGCCGGGCGGTGCAGGGGATGAATGTCCGCTGGGTGGAGGAGCCGATCTGGCCGCCGGAGGATTTCCCGGCCATCGCCGCCACCCGCGCGGCGGGCGGCGTCGGCATCGCCGCGGGTGAGTGCCTCGGCAGCCCGGAGAGCATCGGCGCCATGCTGGCCGCCGGCGCGGTGGATGTGGTGCAGCCGAGCGTGACCAAGATGGGTGGGCTCTCCGCCATGCTGGAGGTCCGCGCGCTGGCGGCGCAGCACGGCGTCGCGCTGGTGCCGCATTGCCCCTATTTCGGGCCGGGCCTGCTGGCGACCCTGCACCTGCTGGCGACGGCCGAGGTGGAGGAGCCGCTCGAGTACTATTTCGCCGACCTCGCCGCGCCGCCCTATCCGGCGCTGATCCCGCGCGAGGGCTTCGTGGCGGTGCCGCAGGGGCCGGGCCTCGGGCTGGAGATCGACCCAGCGCTGCTCGCGGGCGCGGGCTGAGCGGACGGCGGGCAGCGCCCGCGCGCGCGCCCTGCTACACGCCCCGGATGATCGCCTCCCTCTCGGCCCCGGCGCTCGCCGCCGGGCTGCTGGCCGGCTTCGTCGGCTTCGCCTCCTCCTTCGCCGTCGTCCTGCAGGGGCTTACCGCCATGGGGGCCAGCCCGGCCCAGGCGGCCTCGGGCCTCATGGCCGTGTCCATCGCCATGGGGCTCTGCGGCATCCTCCTCAGCCTCTGGCGGCGGATGCCGATCAGCGTCGCCTGGTCGACGCCCGGGGCGGCGCTGCTGGCGGCTTCCGCCATGCCGACGGGGGGATTCCCGGCGGCGGTCGGGGCCTTCCTGGTGACGGGGGCGCTGGTGGTGCTCGCCGGGCTCTGGAGGCCGCTCGGCCGCGGCGTCGCCGCCATCCCGGCGCCGCTGGCCAATGCCATGCTGGCCGGCGTGCTGCTCGGCCTATGCCTCGCCCCCGTGAAGGCGGTGGCCGAGGCGCCGATGGCGGGCCTTGCCATCGTCATCACCTGGGCGGTGGTGGCGCGGCTGAACCGGCTGATGGCGGTGCCGGCGGCGGTGCTGGTCATGGTGGCGACCATCGCCCTCACCATCGATCTGCCGGCCGGGCTGCTCGGCGCCGCCGGCCCGGCGCCGCTGCTGGTGGTGCCGCAATTCTCGCTCTCTGCCGTGGTCGGCATCAGCCTGCCGCTCTTCCTCGTGACCATGGCCTCGCAGAACATCCCCGGCATGGCGGTGCTGAACGTCAACGGCTACCGGCCCGCGCCGGGGCCGCTCTTCACCACCACCGGGCTGTTCACTCTGGCGGCCGCGCCCTTCGGCGGGCATGCGGTGAACCTTGCCGCCATCACCGCCGCGCTCTGCGCCAGCCCGGATGCCGAGCCGAAGCCGGCGCGGCGCTGGCAGGCGGCGGTGGTGGCGGGGGCGGTCTATGTCGTGTTCGGCCTGCTGGCAGGCACCGCGACGGCCTTCGTCGGTGCGGCGCCGCCCATCCTGATCCAGGCGGTCGCCGGGCTCGCGCTGCTCGGCGCCTTCGCTGCCGCGCTGCAGGCGGCGCTGGCCGATGCCGGCATGCGGGAGGCGGCGGTGATCACCTTCGTCACCACCGCCTCCGGCCTCACGGTCCTCGGTATCAGCAGCGCCTTCTGGGGGCTACTGGCGGGCGGCGCCATGCTGGCGCTGCACCGCCGGCGCGGCTGAACGGCGTCCGCGCGACGGCTAGAGCAGATCGCGGAGGGGCGTGAACGCCCCGCAGCGTGAAGCTGCTCTACAAACAGCAGTCTACAGCGGATTGGCGTGCAGTTTTGAACGCAATCCGCTGTCGGGCGGCAAGCGCATCACCCGGCGACACCGTCGGCGTGCCCGGCCTGGGAGGCAATCGGCCTGCCCGCCCTACCAGTGGCGATAGGCAGGCGGCTCGTCCGGCCAGGACTTTGGTGCGCCATGGACCGGTGGCAGTGCCCGGTGGTCCGGCGCCAGGTGGTCATGGGGCTCGCCATAGCCGGGCGCCGGGTAGGGCGGCTCCGCCTGCGCCGCATGGTCCCGGTCGATTCCGCTGCCGATGAGCCCGCCGAGCAGCGCGCCGGCCGCCGCGCCCCCGACGATGCCGATGCCGCGATCCTGCCGGCCGGAGGCCGCTCCGCCGATCAGGCCGCCGGCCAGCGCGCCGACCGCGGCGCCCGTGCCGGCATTGGGGCCAACCGGCGCCGCAGGGAGATAGGGCTGGTAGGCCGGCCGCTCCACATAGACGCAACCAGTCAGCAGGATGCCACCGGCGAGGGCGAGCAGGGCTGGGCGCAGGCGGGACATCGCGGTCATGCCGCCAGGAAGCGCCGCCGCTGCGGCCATCCCGCGGCGCCTTCGTGGCGGTGGCGGGGCGGCCTCGACAGCCGCGCGGCGGCGCGGGAGAAGCGGGGCTCCGGCAGCATGGAACGACACGGTGCCCGACACTCCCCGACCGCAGGCGCGCCTCTCCGAGATTCTCCGCGTCTTCACGACGCTCGGCCTGGCGAGCTTCGGCGGCGGCCTGCCGGGCTGGATGCATCGGGAGGTGGTGCTGAAGCGCAACTGGATGGCGGAGGAGAGCTTCCTCGCCGGCCTCGCGCTCGGCCAGGTGCTGCCGGGCCCGAACAGCGTGAACCTTGCCCTCTATATCGGCCAGCAACTGCGCGGCTGGCCGGGGGCGGCCATGGCCTTCCTCGGCATCCTTGGCCCGCCCTTCCTGTTCATCCTCGGACTCGCGCTGCTCTATGGCTGGGCGGGCGGTGCTGCGGGACTCGGCATGGTGCTCGCGGGCGTCGCGGCGGCCGGGCTGGCGAATTCGCTGACCGTCGGCCTGCGCACGGCGCGGCGGATGCGGGGGGCCTGGCCCTGGGTGATGGCGGGGCTCACCTTCCTCGCCATCGGGGTGCTGCGCCTGCCCATGATCCCGGTGGTGCTGGTGCTGATCCCGGCGAGCATCGCGCTCGCCTGGCGGGCCTCGCGCCATGCCTGACCGGCTGCTCGCCCTCATCCTGGTCTTCGCGCCACTCTCCCTCGTCTCGCTCGGCGGCGGGCCTTCCATCTTCGCCGAGATGCAGCGCCAGTCGGTGGAGGTGCATGGCTGGCTGACGGATGCGCAATTCCTGGATCTCTTCGCCATTTCCCGCGCCGCGCCGGGCCCGGGTTCACTGATTTGTGCGCTGGTTGGCTGGCAGGCGGCTGGCTTCGCCGGGGCGCTGGCGGCGGCGCTGGCACTGTACCTGCCCTCCACCTTCCTCGTGCTTGCCGTGGGTCACTGGTGGCGCCGGAAGGGCGACAGCCCGGCCCGGAAGATGATCGAGCGCGGCTTGGCACCCATCGCGGTCGGGTTGATCTTCGCTGGCGTGTTCACCCTGTTGCAGGCCGATGGCGCCGGCTGGCTGGAACTGGCGGTGCTGGCCGCCTGCACGGTGGCGTTGCTGCGCGGGGCAAGCCCCTATCTGGTGCTGCTGGTCGTCGCGATACTCTATGCCGCGTTGCAGCAGGCGGGACTCATCGGCGGTGCCGGTTGACGCAGGCCGGCCCCGGCCCGAGACTGCCGCCCAACGCCAGACCCGAAAACAACACCTGTCCGGAGAGGATGTTCCATGGCCGGAGAGCCGCAATTCGTCGAGCATGTCCGCGATGGCGACGTGCACCTCCTCCGCATCGCCAATCCCCCCGTGAACACCCTGCGCACCGAGGTTCGGGCCGGCCTGCTGGATGGGATCAAGGCCGCAACGCGGGAGGGCGCGCGGGCCATCGTGCTGATCGGCTCGGGCCGCAACTTCTCCGCCGGGGCGGAGATGACCGAGTTCGGCAAGCCGCGTAAGCCGCCCTCCCTGCCCGAGGTTTTCGATGCCATTGAGCAGTCGAAGATCCCGGTCATTGCCGCCATCCATGGCAATGCGCTGGGCGGCGGGCTGGAACTCGCGCTGGCCTGCCATGCGCGAGTCGCCTCGCCGGGCGCGCAGGTGGGGCTGCCGGAGGTGAAGCGCGGCTTCGTGCCGGGCGCCGGCGGCACGCAGCGCCTGCCGCGGCTGATCGGGATGGAGGCGCTGCGCCTGATCGTCTCCGGTGACCCGGTTTCGGCGCAAGAGGGGATGAAGCTTGGCTTCATCGACGCGGTCCTGCCCGACGGCACGGGGTCCGATCTCGAGCACGCGGCGGTGTCCTGGGCGCGGGAGAATGCCGGCGGCTCGTTCACCCTGGCGCGCGACCGCAAGGACAAGATCGCCGGCTACGACGCCGCGAAATTCGACGAGGCGGCGAAGAAGCTGACCGCGCGCAGCCGCGGCCAGGACAGCCCGAAGGGCTGCGTCGAGGCGGTGCGTGCCGCCTTCACCCGGCCCTTCGAGGACGGGCTGAATGTCGAGCGCGAGCAGTTCACCCGGCTCGTCCAGGGTGAGCAGAGCCAAGCGCTGCGGCACATCTTCTTCGGCGAACGCGAGGCGCAGCGCATCCCCGACCTGCCGGCGGATGCGAAGCCGCTGCCGGTCAACCGGCTGGTTGTCATTGGCGGCGGCACGATGGGCGGCGGCATCGCCATGTCGGCGGCGAATAATGGCCTGCCGGTGACGATCGTCGAGACGAGCGAGGAGGCGCTGCAGAAGGGCCTCGCGCGCTGCGAGGCGAATTGGCAGCGCACCGTCTCCTCTGGCCGCCTCTCCCAGGCGGAGTATGAGAAGCGCCGCGCCCTGCTGACGGGCACCACCGATTTCGAGAAGGCGGTGGGCGAGGCCGACCTCGTCATCGAGGCGGTGTTCGAGAACATGGACGTCAAGAAGGAGGTCTTCGGCCGCCTCGACAAGGCGGCACGGCCGGGCGTTGTTCTCGCCTCGAATACCTCGACGCTCGACATCGACCAGATCGCCAGCGCGACCAGGCGGCCGGAACTGGTCGTCGGCATGCATTTCTTCAGCCCGGCCAATGTCATGCGCCTGCTGGAGAATGTGAAGGGCAAGGCCACCAACGCTACGGCGATCGCCACGGCGACCGAGGTGGGCAAGCGCATCGGCAAGCTGCCGGTGCTGGTCGGCAATTGCGACGGCTTCGTCGGCAACCGCATGACCGGCAAGCGCGGCCCGCAGATCGAGAAACTTCTGCTGGAAGGCTGCCTGCCGCAGGATATCGACCGGGTCATGGAAGGCTACGGCATGGCCATGGGGCCGCTCGCCACTGGCGACCTCGCGGGCCTCGATATCGGTGCCGCGGTGCGCAAGGCGCGCGGCACGGTGGCGCCGATCGCCGATGCGGTCGTCGCGGCCGGCCGGCTCGGCCAGAAGACCGGCAAGGGCTATTACGACTACGACGAGAACCGCAAGCGCATGCCGTCCAAGGAGGTCGAGCAGATCATTCTCGACATGGCCGAGAAGATGCAGGTGCGCCGGCGGAAGATCGAGGACCAGGAGATCCTGGAGCGCGTGCTGCTGCCGATGGTGAACGAGGGCGCGCGCATCCTGGAGGAAGGAATCGCTTACCGCCCCGTTGATATCGACGTCATCTTCGTCAACGGCTTCGGCTGGCCGGCCTTCCGTGGCGGCCCGATGTTCTTCGCCGACCGGCTGGGCCTGAAGGCGGTGCGCGACAAGCTGGCGCATTACGCCGAGACAACCGGGGATGCGAATCTCAGGCCTGCGGCGCTGATCGAGAAGCTGGCCAAGGAAGGCGGCAGCTTCGCCACGCTGAAGGGTGCAGCCAAGGTCTGATGGCCATGGGTAGGCCTTTCGCCTGGGAAGCGGTTTATCCGCCCGGCCTCGACTGGGGCGCGCCGATCGAGACCGGGACGGTCGGCGAGTTGCTGGCGCGGAGCGCGGCGGAGTACGGGCCGCGCACCGCGATCCGCTACCGCGACACCGCCATCGCCTATGCCGAGCTTCAGGCCATGGCGCGCCGTGTCGCGGGCGCGCTGCTGGCCCTGCCGGCGGCGCGGAACGGCATCGCGCTGCTGATCGGCAATACCGCGTTCCATCCGGTGGTGACCTTTGGCGCGGCGCTGGCCGGCATCCGGGTGACGCAGCTCTCGCCCATCGATGCGCCACGGACGATCTTCCACAAGCTGCACGACAGCGGTGCCCGGGTGCTGGTGACGCTGGCGCATGAGGGGCTGCTGAAGCTCGCCGCCGCACTGCAGGGGCAGGGGCTGGTCGAGGCGCTGGTCGTCGGTGACGACGCGCATTGGGGGGCGGGGCCGCCTTCCGCCCCGGTACCGGCAGGAGCAATGCGGCTGGAGGACTGGCTCTCGGCGCCCGAAGCGGCCGCGCTGCCCGAGGTCCGGCCGGAGGACATCATGCTGCTGCAGTATACCGGCGGCACCACCGGCCTGCCGAAGGGCGCCATGCTGACCCATGGCAACCTGACCGCGGCCTGCGCACAGTATGGGCTCTGGGGCGGCGGGCGCGGTCCGGATGCGGTGAAGCGGCACCGGCGCGTCATCTGCGTGTTGCCGCTGTTCCATATCTACGCCTTCACCGTGGACATGCTGATGTCCATCAAGCGGGGCGATGAAATGCTGCTGCATGCCCGCTTCGACACCGATGCCGTGCTGCGCGACATCGAGGAGCGGAAGGCCACCGATATGTGCGGCGTCCCGACCATGTGGATCGCGCTGGCCAACCATCCGCGGATCGATGAGGCCGATCTCTCCTCGCTCCACACCGCGGCCTCCGGCGGGGCGGCGCTGCCGGTGGAGGTGGCGGCGCGGTTCGAACGCATCACCAGCAAGCGGATCAGCGGTGGCTGGGGCATGACCGAGACGGCGCCCGCCGGCACCAGCCAGCCGAATTGGGACGGCGCGCCGCTGCGCCGCGGCAGCATCGGTGTGCCCCTCCCGGGCATCGAGATGCGGGTGGTGTCACTGGATGAGCCGGGGCGCGTCCTGCCGCCCGGCGAGACGGGGGAGATCGCCATCCGCGGTCCTAACGTCTTCAAGGGCTATTGGAACCGGCCGGAGGAGACCGCCAGGGCCTTCGCCGAGGGCTTCTTCCTGACCGGCGATATCGGCCGGATGGAGGCGGATGGGTTCTTCTTCCTGACCGACCGGAAGAAGGACATGATCCTCTCGGGGGGCTTCAACGTCTATCCGCGGGTGATCGAGGAAGCGATCCACGAACACCCGGATGTGGTGGAATGCGCCGTCATCGGCATCCCGGACGAGTATCGCGGCCAGGCCGCCAAGGCCTTCGTCAGCCTGAAGCCCGGCGCGGTTCCCTTCACGCTGGAGGGCTTGCGGGTCTTCCTGGCCGACCGACTTGGGAAGCATGAGCTGCCGGCCGCCCTGGAGATCCGCGATGAGTTGCCACGAACGCCGGTCGGCAAGCTCGCAAAGCTGGTTTTGATCGAGGAGGAGCGGGGCCGCAGCGCCGCCGCCTAGCATTCAGGACGGGGAGAGACCCATGGAACTGCGCTTCAGCGAGGCCGAGCGCGCCTTCCGCCAGGAAGTCCGCGACTTCATCGCCAAGGAATTGCCCAAGGAAACGCGCGAGCGCATGCTCGCCGGCAAGTCGCCGACCAAGCAGATGGTGGTGGACTGGCAGCGCAAGCTGAACGCCAGGGGCTGGGCGGTGCCGGAATGGCCGCGCGAATGGGGCGGGCCGGACTGGACGCTTGGCATGCGCTACATCTTCCGCGAGGAGCTGCAGATGGCGCCGGCGCCGCAGCCGCTCGCCTTCAACACCAATATGTGCGGCCCGGTGATCGCCGAATTCGGCACGGAGGAGCAGAAGAAGCGCTTCCTGCCGCGCATGGCCAATCTGGACGATTGGTGGTGCCAGGGCTTCTCCGAGCCGGGCGCGGGTTCCGACCTCGCCGGCCTCAAGACCCGCGCGGTCAAGCAGGGCGACCACTACATCGTCAACGGCCAGAAGACCTGGACCACGCTGGCGCAGCACGCCGACTGGATCTTCCTGCTGGTCCGCACCGACCCGAATGCCAAGAAGCAGGAGGGCATCTCCTTCCTGCTCTGCGACATGAAGACGCCCGGCATCACCGTCCGCCCGATCATCACCATCGAGGGCGGGCACGAGGTGAACGAGGTCTTCTTCGACGACGTGAAGGTCCCGGTCGAGAACCTGGTTGGCGAAGAGAACAAGGGCTGGGACTGCGCGAAATTCCTGCTGGGCAATGAGCGCTTCGGCCAGGCCCGCGTCGGCGCCAGCCGCGAGCGCATCCGTCGGCTGAAGGCCATTGCCTCCACCGAGAGCATGGATGGCGGGCGCCCGCTGATGGAGGACCCGGACTTCGCCCGCAAGGTGACGGAGATCGAGGTCGAGCTGAAGGCGCTGGAGATGACGGTGATGCGCGTCATCGCCACCGAGTCCAAGCGCAAGGACAAGAAGCCTGACCCGGCGACCTCGGTCCTCAAGATCAAGGGCACCGAGATCCAGCAGATGTGCTCCGAACTGCTGATGAAGGCGGCCGGCCCCTATGCCTGGGTGGATGGCGACCCAGAGGCGGAGGGCAGCAACGACATCGATGTGGCCCCGGACTGGGCCTTCGGGCTCGCCGGCGTCTATTTCAACTGGCGCAAGCAGTCGATCTACGGTGGGTCCAACGAGATCCAGCGCAACATCATGGCCAAAGCCTTTCTGGGTTTGTGAACGGGCCGCGCCTCTGGCGCGCCCCTTGGGGGCTCTGAGGAAACATGGATTTCGATCTGACCGAGGAGCAGCGCCTCCTCCAGGACAGCGTTGCCCGCCTGCTCACCGACAAATACGGTTTCGAGCAGCGCAAGGCCTATATGAAGTCGGCCGAGGGCTGGAGCCGCGACATCTGGGCGCAGTATGCCGAGCTAGGTCTGCTCGGCCTTCCCTTCGCCGAGGATGAGGGCGGCTTCGGCGGCAGCCATGTGGAGACCATGCTGGTCGCCGAGCAACTCGGCAAGGCGCTGGCGCTGGAGCCCTGGATTCCGACCGTCGTCATCGGCGGCGGCTTCCTGCGCCACGGCGCCGAGGCCGGGCTGCGCGCCGAACTGGTGCCGCAGATCGCCGGTGGCGAGCTGATGCTGGCCTTCGCCCATACCGAGCGGCAGTCGCGCTACGACCTGAACGACGTGGCGACGGCCGCGAAGAAGGATGGCTCGGGCTGGGTGATCTCCGGCCGCAAGGGTATGGTCATCCATGGCGATAGCGCCGGGAAGCTTGTGGTCACGGCCCGCACCGCCGGCGGGCAGCGCGATGCCAAGGGCATCGGCGTCTTCCTCGTGGATGCCAGCCATTCCGGCGTGAACCGCCGTGGCTACCGCACCGTTGACGGCCAGCGCGCAGCGGAGGTCGAGCTCTCCAATGTTCCGGCTGAGGCGGTGCTCGGCAATCCGGAGGACGGGCTGGCGCTGGTCGACCAGGTGGTGGACGAGACGATCGTGGCCCTTGCCGCCGAGGCGGTGGGCTGCATGCAGGTCGCCCATGACATGACCATCGACTACATGAAGACGCGCAAGCAGTTCGACCGACCGATCGGCAGCTTTCAGGCGCTGCAGCACCGGGCGGCGGACATGCTGGTGCAGCTGGAGCAGGCGCGCAGCATGTCCTACTTCGCTGCGATGGGTGTGGAAGAGCGGGACCCGCTCGAGCGGCGGAAGAACATGGCTTCCGTCAAGGTGCAGATCGGCCGTTCCGCCCGCTTCGTCGGGCAGCAGTCGATCCAGCTGCATGGTGGCATCGCGATGACGATGGAATACGCCGTCGGGCATTACTTCAAGCGCCTGACGGTGAACGATGCCATGTTCGGGGATGCCGATTACTGGGTGCGCTACCTGGCGAATGCCGGTGGCCTTGTGACGGCAGCCTGACGCGATGTCCCGGCCCGGGAGCGCCCTGGGCCGGGCTCACCTGCCGGAGGCAGGAGGAATACAGGACCATTCAGCTCGTCCAGACGCCCCTGGACTTCGAAGCCTGGGCGACCCCGGGCTATTTTCCGCTTCCATGAGCGGCTCGCCGATATCCGGAGTGCATTGTTCGGCCATGCAAGGGCTTCGCGCCGGCCTGCATTGCGGAACCCGGACAGTCGAGCGGCGCGGCGCCAAGGTCATCGCCCTCGCGGTTGATCCGCTGGACAGCAGGCCGGCCGGCAGGCGAGTAGCGCCGGGACCTGGGGCCATCCGTGAGGCTTTCGGTGATCGCGAACCGTGACAGGAAGGCCCTCGGCCTCTTCGGCACGCTGCATCCGGAGGCCGATCCGGCGATCATGGTCGCATTGCCTTCGTCATCAAACCGCGGATTGGCGCGGGGCTCGTCATGGGTCGCCTGCGCTAGGCCGGCGGCACCATTGAACTGGCGCCTGCGTAGGCGCGGCTGCCGGCAAGGACGCTCTTCCCTCAGGGTTGGGAAGCGAGGAGGTCCTACCTGTGCTGCGTTGAGCAGAAGCAATGCCGACCGACGTAAGTCCTGAGTTGCAGCCGCCTTCGGGGGCGGAGGCCGCGACGGGTTCCCATCGACGTTGCTGCACAACGTCGATGGGAACCCGGAATGCGGCCCGCGGCACATGTCGCGCTTCGAAGCCGCCGCAGGCCGCGCCTGCGGCCGCCTGAATGTGCCGGCACTTATGCGGGATGGTATAACGACCCATCCGCTCTTGCGTAGCTACGGGCCTTGCGGTTGCATGGTCGCATCGCAACGCGAAACGCGACCGGGGGCGACATGACGGCTTGGGTGATCGGGCGCCGCCAGATCCTGGCAGGCGCCGGGGCGGTGTTGGCGGCGCCAGCGATCGGGCGGGCGCAGGGCGATGTCATCCGCATCGGCGAAATCAACAGCTACACCGCCCAGCCCGCCTTCCTGCTGCCCTACCGCAATGCCTGGACGCTTGCGGTCGAGCAGGTGAACGCCGCCGGCGGCGTCAATGGCCGCCGGCTCGAGACCGTGTTCCGCGATGACGCCGGCCGGCCGGAGGATGCGGTGCGGCTCGCCGGCGAGTTGGTGAATGCCGAAAAGGTTCACCTACTCTCGGGTGGCTTCCTCTCGCATGTCGGCCTCGCCATCGCGGACTATGCCAACCAGAACCGCCGGCTCTACGTCGCCTCCGAGCCACTGACCGATGCGCTCGTCTGGTCGCGCGGCAATCGCTACACCTTCCGCTTGCGTGCCAGTACCTACATGCAATGTGCCATGCTGGTGGAGGAAGCTGCGAAACTGCCCGCCAAGCGCTGGGCCACGGTCGCACCGAATTATGAATATGGCCAGTCCGCCGTGCGCTGGTTCAAGGAATTGCTGGGGCGCGCCCGGCCGGATGTCACCTTCGTCGCCGAGCAATTCCCGGCGCTCGGCCGCATCGATGCCGGGGCAACGGTGCAGGCGCTGGCGGCGGCCAATCCGGAGGCGATTTTTAACGTCACCTTCGCTGCCGACCTCACCAATTTCGTCCGCCAGGGCCTGACGCGCGGATTGTTCGAGCGCCGCCGCGTCGTCTCCCTGCTGACCGGGGAGCCGGAATATCTTGACCCCCTGCAGGACGAGGCGCCGGAGAACTGGATCGTCACCGGCTATCCCTGGGAGCAGGTGAACACGCCGGAGCACGCCTCCTTCCGCGATGCCTATCGCCGCCGATGGAACGACTATCCGCGGCTCGGCAGCGTGGTGGGCTACGACACCGTCATGGCAATCGCCGCCATGCTGCGGAAGACCAACACGACCGACACCGAGGCGATGGTGGAGGGGATGAAGGGGCTGCAGTTCCAGTCCGTCTTCGGCCCGGTGGAGTTCCGTGCCATCGACCACCAGTCCACCATGGGCGCCTTCGTCGGGCGCACCGTGCTGCGCAACGGCCGCGGTACCATGGCCGACTGGCGCTATGCCGACGGGAAGAACTACCTGCCGCCCGACGACGTGGTGCGCGCGCTGCGGCCGCAGAGCTGATCGCATAGCCTTGGAGAACCTGGTCCTCCAGGCGCTCAGCGGCCTGGCGAGCGCCTCCTCACTCTTCCTGGTGGCGAGCGGGCTGACCGTCATCTTCGGCGTCAGCCGGATCGTCAATTTCGCCCACGGCTCCTTCTATATGCTGGGGGCCTATCTCGCCTGGACCTTCGTCACCACCCTGCCGCGCGGGCATCTCGGCTTCTGGGGCGGCGTGCTGGCGGCGGCGCTGCTGGTCGGGCTGATCGGCGTGGTGGTGGAGGTGCTGCTGCTGCGGCGCATCTACCGCGCGCCGGAACTCTTCCAGTTGCTGGCGACCTTTGGCGTGGTGCTGATTGTGCAGGATCTCGCGCTGCTGACCTGGGGGGCGCAGGATCTACTCGGTCCGCGCGCACCGGGGCTACGCGGCGGCACCGAGATCTTCGGGATGCGCTTCCCGGATTACGAGTTGTTCCTGATCGGCGTCGGGCCGGTCGTGCTCGGCCTGCTGGTCCTGCTGTTCCGCTACACCCGCTGGGGTACACTGGTGCGGGCAGCGACGCAGGACCGGGAGATGGTCGGTGCGCTCGGTGTCAACCAGCGCATGCTCTTCACCAGCGTCTTCTTTCTTGGCGCCTTCCTCGCCGGCCTCGGCGGCGCGCTGCAACTGCCGCGGGAGAGCGTGAACCTGCATATGGACCTTGCCATCATTGCGGAGGCCTTCGTGGTGGTGGTGGTGGGCGGCCTGGGCAGCCTGACCGGCGCCGCGCTGGCTGCGTTGCTGATCGGGGAACTGCACGCCTTCGGCATCCTGGTGCTGCCGAAGATCACGCTGGTGCTGGTCTTCCTGGTGATGGCGGTGGTGCTGGTGGTGCGGCCGCATGGGTTGATGGGCAAGGCGACCGGTCCGGCGCATGGCGGGGCAGGGGGGGCAGAACCCGTGATCGGCCCGGCGCCGCGGCCGCTGGTGCATCTGGGAATCGCGGCACTGGTGGCGGCGCTGGTCCTGCCGCCCTTCGCCGGCGACTACGCCCTCTCTGTCCTGACCGAGATCGCCATCTTCATCCTCTTCGCCGCCAGCTTGCATCTCATCATGGGGCCGGGCGGGATGGCGAGCTTCGGCCATGCCGCCTATTTCGGCCTGGGCGCCTATGGAGCCGCGCTGGCGGCGAAGTGGCTGGCGGCGCCGATGGAACTCGGCCTCGCCATCGCCCCCTTCGCGGCCGGCCTCTTCGGCTTGATCTTCGGCTGGTTCTGCGTGCGGCTTTCCGGTGTCTATTCCGCCATGCTGACGCTGGCCTTCGCGCAGATCGCCTGGTCGGTCACCTTCCAATGGGTCGAGGTGACGGGCGGCGACAACGGCATCCTCGGCGTCTGGCCGGAACCCTGGGCCGCGCCGAAACTGGTCTATTACTACCTGACGCTCGCGCTCTGCCTCGGTGCCACGCTGCTGTTGCGGCGGATCATCCATGCACCCTTCGGCTATGCGCTGCGGGCGCAGCGCGACAGCGCCCTGAGGGCCGAGGCGATCGGGATCGACGCCTTCCGTATCCGCTGGCTCGCCTTCGCCCTGGCAGCGGTCATGGCCGGCATCGCCGGCGGGCTCTTCGCCTATGCCAAGGGCAGCGTCTTTCCCACTTTCCTCGGCATTCCGCGCAGCGTGGATGCGCTGCTGATGGTGCTGCTGGGCGGCGTGCAGACGCTGAGCGGACCGATCATCGGCGCGCTCGCCTTCACCGGGCTACAGGAGCAATTGGTGCGCATCACCGATCTCTGGCGGCTCATCCTCGGCTTGGTGATCGTCGCGCTCGTGCTCTTCTTTCCGCAAGGGCTGGCCGGCGCCGCACGCGCGCGGTGGGAGGCTCGTCGTGGCGACGCTTGAGGTGGACAAGCTCCGGAAGAGCTTCGGCGGCGTCCAGGCGGTGCGCGACGTCTCCTTCGCCGTGGCGCCCGGCGAGATGCTGGCGCTCATCGGCCCGAACGGCGCCGGGAAGTCCACCTGCTTCAACATGCTGAACGGCCAGCTCCGCCCCGATGCCGGGTGGGTGCGGCTGAATGGCCAGGACATCACCGGTCTGGCACCGCGCAAGGTCTGGCGCATGGGTGTGGGGCGCACCTTCCAGATCACCGCCACCTTCGGTTCGATGACGGTGCTGGAGAATGTCCAGATGGCACTGCTCTCGCATCGCCGCCGGCTCGGCCAGCTCTGGACCCCCGTGGCGCGGGCGGACCGGGCACCGGCGGAAGCGCTGCTGGCCCGCCTCGACATGGCGGATCAGGCGGCGCGGCCCTGCGGCATCCTTGCCTATGGCGACCTCAAGCGTGTCGAACTCGCCATCGCGCTGGCCAACGACCCGAAGCTGCTGCTGATGGACGAGCCGACAGCCGGCATGGCGCCGCAGGAACGGGTGGGGCTGATGGCGCTGACAGCCTCCATCGCGCGGGAGAGGGGCATCGCCGTTCTCTTCACCGAGCATGACATGGACGTGGTCTTCGGCCATGCCGACCGTATCCTGGTGCTCGATCGCGGCGCGCTGATCGCCGAAGGGCCCCCGGCCGAGGTGCGCGCCGATCCGCGTGTGCGGGAGGTCTATCTCGGCGCCGGATTCAGCGGCGGTCATCCCGGATCGCGTGACCCTGTGCGTGGATCGGTGGCGCGACCGAAGAGCGTGCAGGGCGGTCATTGATGCTGAGGATCTCCGGTCTTGCCGCGCATTACGGCCGGGCGCACATCCTGGATGACGTCGCGCTGGAGGTCGGCCCCGGCGAGGTCGTGGTGCTGCTCGGCCGCAATGGCGCGGGCAAGAGCACGACCATGAAGGCGATCATGGGCCTGGTGCCGCCAAGTGCGGGCAGCATTCGCTTCCTGGGGCGGGAGATCGCCGGCCGCGAGCCTTTCGAGATCGCCCGCCTCGGTCTGGGCTACGTGCCGGAGGAGCGGCGCATCTTCTCCGAACTCACTGTCATGGAGAACCTCGAGGTCGGGAGGCGGTCGGCACCGCCCGGCATGGCACCCTGGACGCCGGAGCGGCTCTTCGCCCTTTTCCCCAGCCTCGGCGGCATGAGGGACCGCCCGGGCGGGCGGATGAGCGGCGGCGAACAGCAGATGCTCACCATCGCCCGCACGCTCATGGGCAATCCGCGCCTGGTGTTGCTGGACGAGCCGAGCGAAGGGCTGGCACCCGTCGTGGTGGAGCGCATGGCAGAGGCGATCGGCGTGCTGAAAGCCGAGGGCCTCTCGATTCTGCTCTCGGAACAGAACCTGCATTTCGCCCGCGCGGTCAGCGACCGCGCGACCATCATCGAGAAGGGGCGAATCCGCTGGAGCGGGACGATCCCGGACCTGATGGCGGCGGAGGAGGTGCGGGAGCAATACCTGTCCGTCTGATGAGACCTGTGCGCGGGTCGCCGGTGACGCAGCGTCTGGTATTCGGATGCCTTCGATAACCGCTACAGCTTGTGGCCGATCGCACCCGCGCACAGGTCTCATGAGAGTGCCGGGCTTCAGCCCAAGGCGATCTTGCCCGGGCCGGATGCCATCCGGTGCTACTCGAACCGCAGCGCCTGGATGGGGTCGAGGCGCGAGGCCTTGTGCGCCGGGTAGAAGCCGAAGAACACCCCAATGGCGCCGGAAAAGACCACGGCCAGGATGACGGAGGCCGGGCTCACCCAGATCGGCCAGCCGGCCATGGCGCCGATCCCGAAGGCGGCGGCGATGCCGACCAGCACGCCCACCACCCCGCCGAGGACGCAGAGCGTCGTGGCCTCGACGAGAAACTGGTTGAGCAGGTTCCGCCGCCGCGCCCCGAGCGCCTGGCGCAGCCCGATCTCGCGCGTGCGCTCCGTCACGGAGACCAGCATGATGTTCATGATGCTGATGCCGCCGACCACGAGCGAAACGGAGGCGATGGCGGCGAGGAGGTAGGTGAGGGACCGGGTGGAGGCTGCGCGCGCCTCCATGGCTGCGAAGGGCTCCCCGATGCGGAAATCATCCTCGACTCCTTCGGCCAGCCGGTGGCGCTGGCGCAGGAGCTGGCGGATCTGCTGCTGCGCCGGCCCGATCGCCTCATCGGTCGTGACCTTGACCAGCAGGAAGTCCACCAGAGTCCGGCTCAGCCGGTTGGCGCCGAGAACGCGCAGCTTCGCGGTGGAGAGCGGGATCAGGACCGTGTCGTCCTGGTCGCGGCCGGCGGCCGCGACCTGCCCCTTGCTGGCCAGGACGCCGATGACGGTGAAGGGCGTGTTGGCGAGCCTGACCTGGCGGCCGAGCGGGTCATCGCCCGGGAACAGTATATCGGCCACGGTCCGCCCCAGCAGCACCACCTTGGCGGCGGTCTCCACCTCTTCCAGCGTGAACTCGCGCCCCGTCTCCACGCGCCAGTCGCGGGCGGTGAGGTAGCCGGGAGTGATGCCACCGACCAGGGTGGACCAGTTGAGGTTGCCCTGGACGATATGGCCTGCGCCCGACATCGTCGGCACCGCCACCACCACCTCCGGCACCTCGCGGGCGATGGCGGCCGCGTCCTCCTCGGTCAGGGTCGGGCGTGCCCCGGTACCGAGCCGCGCCCCGCCCTGATTGGGCGAGCCGGGCTGGATCAGCAGGAGGTTGGAGCCGAGCGAGCGGATCTGCTCGGCGACCTGGCGTTGCGCCCCGGTGCCGAGCGCCACCATGGTGATGACGGCGGCAACGCCGATGATGATGCCAAGCATGGTGAGCGCGCTGCGCAGCAGGTTGGCCCGGATGGCGCGGAAGGCGATGCGCAGGGTCTCGAGCGGGCTCACGCCGGCACCGCCACCGAATGCCCGCCCGGTCCGGCGGCCGGCGTTGCCTCCGGCGCCGGCGGCTCGGCCTGGATGTCGTCGCCGACCACCTGTCCGTCCCGCATGGAGACGATCCGCCGGGCCTGGCGGGCGACGGCAGGGTCATGGGTGACCAGCAGGATGGTCCGCCCCGCCGCGTTCAGGTCCCGCAGGAAGCCCATGATCTCGCGGCCCGTCACGCTGTCCAGCGATCCCGTCGGCTCATCCGCCAGGATCAGCCGCGGGCCGGTGGCGAGCACCCGCGCGATGGCAACCCGCTGCTGCTCGCCGCCCGAGAGCTGGCCCGGCCAGTGATCCTGGCGGTCGCCGAGCCCGACGCGCTGCAATGCCTCGGCGGCGCGCCGGCGGCGCTCCTTCCTGGGGTGGCCGGCATAGGTCAGGGCCAGTTCCACATTCTCGACCGCCGTGCTGCGGCCGAGCAGGTTGAAGGCCTGGAAGATGAAGCCGATCTCCCGCCCGCGCAGGGTGGCGCGCCGGTCGTGGTCCAGTTGCTGCACATCCTGCCCGGCCAGCAGGTAGCGGCCGGAACTTGGCCGGTCCATCAGGCCGAGCAGGTTCATCAGCGTCGACTTGCCCGAGCCGGAGGGGCCCATGACGGCGACGAACTCACCTTCCCGGATCTCGAGGCTGACGCCGCGCAGCGCATGCACCTTGCGCTGGCCGAGCGGATGCTCCTTGTGGATATCGAGCAGGCGGATGAGGGGGGGCACCGGGCTGCCCCCGTTCAGCGGAGGCTGAAGAAGGAGCGGCTGGCGGGCGCCGAGGCCGTACCGACGATCACCTGCTGGCCCGGGCCGATCCGGCCGGCGAGGATCTCCGTCGCGCTGGCATTGCTCCGCCCGAGCCGGACCGGGACCGGCGCCGGCGCGCCGCCCTCGCCCGGGACCCAGACCATCGCCTGGCCGGGAGCCGGGGCGGGGGCTGCCTGGGCGCCGTTCCGGCCCGTGCCGCCGGGCGGCGTGAAGCGCAGTGCCGCATTGGGGATCTTCAGTACATCCGCCGCCTCATCGACCACGATCTGCGCCACGGCGGTCATGCCGGGAAGCAGGAGCTGGTCCGGGTTCGGGGCGGCGAGCACGACCGTATAGGTGACCACGTTCTGGACCATGCTGGGCGCCTTGCGGATCTGCGTGACCCGGCCGCCGAAGGCGCGCCCCGGCACGGCATCGACGGCAAATAGCGCCCGCTGCCCGATGCGGATCCGCCCGATATCCGCCTCGTCCACCCGGGCGAGCAACTCCATCTGCGTGAGGTCCCTGGCGATGGTGAAGAGGGTCGGCGCCTGCAGGCTTGCGGCCACGATCTGCCCGCGATCGGCATCCTTGCCGATGATCTCGCCATCGATCGGCGAGCGGATGACGGTATGGGCGAGGTCAAGCCGCACCTGGTCCAGCACGGCGTCCTGCAGCCGGACGGAATCGAGGGCGAATTGCACCTGCGCCTCGGCCATCCGCTGGTCGGCCACGGCCGCCTCAATGGCGGCTTCCCGGCCGGCCAGTTCCGCCGCGGCGGCAATGACCTGGGCAGCGGCCGATTCATGCGCTGAGGTCGCGTCCTCCCCGCGGGAGGGCGGCAGCACCTCGCGGTCCACCAGGGTGCGCTTGCGCTCGAAATCGCGCCGCACGGTTTCGGCCCTGGACTCCGCGCTGCGCAATTGCGCAGCGGCGGCCCGGTGGCTGCTGCGCGCCGCGGAAAGCGCGGCATTTGTCCGCTCCAGCGCGGCGCGGCTGAGCGCGACGCGGGCCTTGGCGGTCTCGAGCGCGGCTTCGGCCTGGCGGACCCGGGCCTCGAAGCTGCTCGGGTCCAGCCGGGCGATGGGCTGGCCGGTGGTGACCTTATCGTTGAAATCCACCAGCACCTCGGCGATCTGGCCGGAGAGTTGGGAACTGACCTTCACGGTCACGACCGCGGCGAGGGTGCCGGTTGCGGAGAGGGTGGTGCGGATGTCGCCGCGCTCGACCGGGGCGGTCAGGTAGCGAGGTTCGGCCGCGCTAGTCTGGTTGAACCAGTTGCCGGGATTCGGAAACTTGGCGGCACCAGCGATCAGCATGACGCCGAGACCGAGTGCCACATGGCGGCTTTTCATCCGAGAGATCCACCTCACTGCATTGCAGGCTCCGGCAAACTGGATCAACGCTTGGCCATCCGGTGCACGGAACCGGAAATAATGCGGGCCACCCTGGTGCGTAGCTTTGCCGCACCCGGGTGGCCTTTAGCAGGCTGCTGAAAAGCGCGCAGGATCGGCGGGTGCGGTAGGCTCCGGCGGACCTTCCATGCGCCCGCTGCCGCGTGGCGGCTGCCAGAAACACGTTTCCGGCGCCAGCGGCGCTCCCTT
>NZ_JAJAQI010000030.1 GCF_020523605.1 Roseicella aerolata
GCCAAGCACGAAAGGAGGCCACAACCCACCTGACAGAAGCCGAAAACCCCGAACTTCCAGCCACAACCCGGGTCAAATCCTCATGGCAATCCCGGGTCAGCTCTCAGTGGCAATCAACAGCCACGCTATCGGTGGCGGTGACGAAGCGGCGGGTGCCGTAGGCAGAGACTTCCGGAAGCGGAACGGGGGCACCGCCATCTCGCCTGCCAAACGGTGGACCGCGGTCCCGTCCATCTGAAATCCTGCTGACGGTAACCCGATCCTATCGAAGTCGCCCCGCGACCAGCACGGCATATCCCCACCCGCGTTCCCTGACCAGCTTCCCAGTTATCGCCCAATCTTTTTCATCCGGACTGTACCGAACCACGGCACTTACCTTCAGATCTGCGGTGCTGTCGCCAGCCCCATACTTCTTCGCAAGAAACCCAATCTGCCGCGATTTTCCTGACTTCCCGACATGCATGAACCCTTTGTTGGCACCTGAGCCAAGACCTCCCAGAAAAATCGGATCTCCAACACAGACTTCTTGTTCGATGTAGCGCTGGCAGTCATCAGGGTCGGGGTTGAACGAGCTCATCTGCATCGCCCAACCCAAGCCGACTTCATCGAGCCCCCCCGCCAAGACCCGACTCCGTCCGTTTTGCCCCGCAAACTGACGTGGAGGAGAGGCTGCCCAATCGTACTCACGATCACCGACCAGGTAAGCCAATCGCGTCTTCGCGCGTGTCATCGCCACGTAAAGCAGCCGAGCTTCCTCTACAGCATCCTTTTCGAGCGAAGCGACCGGCGCAGAATCTTCGCCGAATCCTGTCCTGGACGGCACAATGACAACATTGTCGAACTCTAACCCCTTCACCTTGTGGATCGTCGACACTACCGAGCTCGTGCCCCCTCGACGGGACCCTTGAAGGCGTTGAAGTTCATCAATTTGCAGGTCTTTTATGAAGCGGACCAAATTCGAAAGGTGAGGCAACGCATGTTCTTCGCGGCACAGCTCCCAAAGAATAGAAAGGTCGACGCCCGGATCATCTGCTGATCTCGTTTCGGGGATGATGAACTTTTCCCTAAAGCTGCCCAACAATTCTTCTTTGACTGACTGAGTGAGCAGCCGATCCTGCGCGATGATCTCGGCTTCGACGAAATCAATCCAATGTCCGACGTGCCGCAAACAACCGATCCGCATATTGGCGCCGCTCTGGACTGCGAGCCTATGGATTCTATGCTTAAGGTAGTGGTGAACCTGAGCAACCTCGCTGTTAGAGCGGCACAGCACAGCGAGCGAGCCCGGATTTTCCGTAAGCAGCCGAGCACAGATGTTTGCAACCCTATCAAGGGATTCGTGCCAACTCTTACCGCGCCAGTCGATTCGCTCGCAGCGATCTGCGGCTGCGCCATCGCATTGACGCAACCGCGTATTTTTTAGTCTCCGAGAAATCGTGTGTTTTGAGAAAAAGGTCGAGATCATCCTCTGACTCAAGTCCACAATCTCTTTTCCCGACCTAAAGTTTACCTTTAGATCAAGCGTCTGCAGCTTCTCACCCCCGAAATCCGTCTTAAACCGGTCAAAGAAAACCTCAGAAAACTCGCTGCCGCCTTGGCTTGTGTTCCTGCGTTGCCAGCGGAGGATGTCCTGATCGTCGTCCCCGATCACCATCACCCCCGCGCGGCTTCCGCTTCCCAGATAGAGGGTGCGGATGATCGAATAGACGTCCTCGGTCACATCCTGGAACTCATCTACCAAAATGCTACGGCAGCCACCCGCCACCCGTTCGCGGATTTGCGCATTCGAAGACAGCTTGGAGGCAAAAACAGTCAGCAGATCGTCCCAGCGGTTCTGTTCGTCGCGGCCTTCGGCCTCGTGCAGGCTGCGCATTGCCAGCGAATGAAAGGTGGAAACCCGCACCTGCCCGGCATAACTTGCGTAACCGAGCGATCGAAACAATTCGCGAACGCGCTGCTTGATTTCAAAGACCACGGCGCGATTGAACGCTAGCACCATGATCTCGGACGGCTTGACGTGCTGCTCCCGAATGAGATGCGCAATGCGGCCGACGAGCACAGAGGTCTTGCCTGCTCCCGGACCTGCATTCACAATCAGATGCCGGTCAAATGGATACCGGATGGCCTCCCATTGCGCGGGCTCCTCTGATTGCTGGAACCGGGAGAAAAACTCGCTGGCTTTGGTGGCGCGCAGTTGATCGCGCTTCTCTGCGATGAAGGAGGACGAATTCTCGCCGTCGTCTTCAATTTCGCCAAGCTGCGCTTCTAGAAAACCCTTGATCTCGCCCGCATTCGCCTTAGCGAAATAGCCGCCGATGAAGGACTCTCGGACCTGCTCTGGCAAATTGGCGAAGACCTCCATTGCAAAGATTCGGGTCTCTGCCAGATCATTCACCCCGTTCAACTCTTCAACAAGTTCTGGGTGAGCCTCCAGTCCCGACGGCACATTATGAAGCGCCAGCACATAAGAAAGTGGAACCAAATCTGGCTGCGTACTTACCAGATTCATCGCTGAGAACAGGCGAAGCAATGCCTCAAGGTCTGCGCTGTGGAACCGCTTGTGAGGATGTGCCTCTTGGGCCCTGCGAATCAAAGCATAGACTTCGGCATGCATGCCTGATTCTTCTGCCTCAGCAAAGATCGAGAGAAGCGATGGAGCCATGCCCAGAACCTCATCGCATCGATCAAGTGCAGTCCTGCCCTTGGACCGAGCAAGCGATCCCCGCCAGACGACTCCTTCACTTTCCTCCCGAACTGCTTGCTCGAGCCGGACGCCGCTCGCGCGGGCAAGAGAGCGAAATCCGTGCAGGTAAGCGCGTCTATAGCGCTTCAGTCGCGCCTCTAATTCCGCTTTCTCCTTGCGGCTTGCGGCGCCTAGCTGTTCGGGGTCAGCCAAGCCCCAATCCGATTCGTCCAACCATTGAAAGGGGTCGAATTCGGCTCGCCCCTTCGTCCCAAGCTGCCGGATCAGTTGCCGTACGGCGCCTCCAACGGTTCGAAACAAGGCATCAATCCGTTCGGGATGTTCGGACAGCAATGGGCGTTTAGCGAATTCGAGTGTCCAGCGGAGCACCAGCCCGCCACGGCGTTGAAGGTCAACCAGGCATGCCATGGTATCGTCCATGGTCCTGATCCGGCACTGCATACGGAGCTGAGAAAGATTAATGACGGCCCCTAAATCGGGCGTAGATACGAAGTGTTGCGAGGCCACTTCCCGAGGCCTGTCAACTCTCACACCGATCATGTCTGACAGCCGCTGAAGCAGAGTGCCGAGAATTCCCTTACTCTCCGCCGGGGATGGCCTTAGGTTTTCGCCGGTGTGATCCTCTTTCGGCTCAGACGCCAGCGACAGGACGGCCTGTGCGACCGCCCCTACGATTGACTGCTCTTTGGCAAGCTCGGACAGCTTTGTCGGAAACAGATCGACCGTTACAAGATCAGCGACCATGCCAAGCTGAGTGAGGTGCTCCGCCTTCTCCAGCCAATGCAGTGCCATGCGCAGCCGCGTTGCGTTCGCGCGCATCTGCGATGCGCTCTTGTAGGGCTCAAATCCGTGCTGCGGCACAAAGGCGATCTTCTGTCCGCCGATCTCCTGGGCGCGTTTGACAATTTCGGCCTCAATGTCACCAATCTGAGGCGCCCGAAGTTGGTTAGTTGCACGCAGATTACGGCTATTTTCAAAGTCTGCTGGCGAAAATAGCATCACGGCGCTTAGTCTACGAAGTCCCGCACGTTTTCGTTCGTTGACGCCACGGCCAATGCGGCCGACTTCCTGCAGATAGTCTTCCAAATAGGCTGGTGGTGACAGATGGACGACCCAATGGATGTCGGGAATATCCATCCCCATGCCAAATGCCTTGGTGGCAACAAGAACGTCGAGGTTCCCGTCGCGAAAGCGGGAGTAGGTGTCGTCGCGTGTGGCGGAATCCAGTCCCGCATGAAAGCACTCGACATCGCATGTCACAGCCTTTGCGAGCCGGCTCGCAACGTCCTCGGCATGCGCGCGACGGGAAACAAACACAATGACAGCGCTGCGCTGGCCGGTTGCTTCGCGATTCTGCTGCGCCTTCCGCACCACGTCGACCAGGTACGGCAGGCGCTCGGCCAGTGCGGTTTCAAAATCCTGATTGTCGAAGATGTTTCCCCGGACCTGCAGGGGTTCGACTTGAATGTGAGACCGAAGAGGGTTGGGAAAGGTCTCGGGATCAGGGCAGATTTTCAGTGGTAGTACAGCGCCGCCGCTCGATCCAACATCGAGAATTTCCCTTAAATTCCGACGATCGGACGCTGTGATCGTCGCCGACAGGAGCAGGAATGGCGTAACATCGCCTTGGCCACGGCCGATGCCCCGTAATCGCTGCAGAAGGCAATGGAATGCATAGAAATAATCTGGCCGGAATTCGTACCCCCATTGATTGACGCAGTGGGTCTCGTCGAACACCACGTATTCCAGCCCGCCATCTGACTGCATTCTCCGGTCAAGGACATCGACGAATGTCGCGTTCCGCAGCCGCTCTGGTGCGACGTACAGCAAGACAATCCGGTGGTCGAGCACGCCTTGCAGAACTTCCGCGTTCT
Organism: Roseicella aerolata; assembly: GCF_020523605.1. Taxonomy (GTDB): domain Bacteria; phylum Pseudomonadota; class Alphaproteobacteria; order Acetobacterales; family Acetobacteraceae; genus Paracraurococcus; species Paracraurococcus aerolatus. The sequence continues at coordinate 4,579 of NZ_JAJAQI010000030.1, forward strand.
CGAAAGACGATCGGTCGCTGGTGAGATAGTCGACGGATTCGGCGAATCCTTGTTCGTGTAGCCTCGCAACTTGGTCCCGCATCAGCGCCTTGAGTGGGGACAGCACCAGCGTCAATCTTCGGTTCCGCAAGCCCCTGCACAACGCCGGCACCTGAAAAAGCACCGACTTGCCCTCGCCGGTCGGCAACGCCACCATCACATCGTTCGCTCGGGTGCGGATCGCTTCCATTGCCAGTTCTTGTGTCGGCTTGAAGCCAGTGACCGCATTTCCTCCGGATTTGCCCGACGGTTGCCAGTTGGCGACCAGGAAAGTCTGCATGGACGCCAGGTCGGATGGCGCCTCTTCGCGCGTGATTTGAAGCGGAGCGAAGACGACGTCCAGCCGCGCCCGCTGCGCCATCGGTAGAGGAGACCCGGTCAATGGCCGGATTTCCATAAACGCTCGGACCTGAAAACTGATTGCGTCGGCACGTGGATCGATGATTATCGGTGCTCGGTCGGACAGGCCCAGCCCGGTTCGCCTCAGCCAGGGCGCGAGATGGTGTCCGATGAGGTTCGGCAGTGCCTCGAGCAGCTCGGCGCCCGACACGGCGACCATCTCGGCCGGTGGTGCGGATGCCCCGTATCCGGCGCGCCGCTCCTCATCGGTGTTGGTGCCTCGTGTCGCGGCATCTTCAAGCGCGAACCACTCCTCTACCGGAAGCGCCTCGACAACAGGTTGCAGCGCTATCCCCGCCTCAACGGCTAATGACTGCCAGTCCTGCCAGCGGTCCGCGACGTCCACGATGACGAACCCGCTCTGCGCTGCGCGCCTCAGATGCTCGCGCCGACTGCGGTGGGCGGGACAGATTTCACCCATCCCGATCTCTGCGAGCACAGTCGCCAACAAACCGATCATTTCACGACTTGCGGTGCTGCCGATCAGCAATACAGGTATTGCGCCGGCGTTCGAGGCCACCGCTTCTCGGAACGACTGCAATACCCCGGTCCAATACGTCGCCTGGTCTTGAGAACCGGGATGCAGTACCGGATGCTGCCGCGTAGCAAGAACCGGCCGGCAGGTAGGGGCGACAGGCGACTGGAAGTCGACGGTGAGCGACTTTGGCACCTTCACCGTGCGGAAACTTTGCCATCCCCCCCGCAAATTCAAAAGCTGGGCAGGGCGGTCCCGGAACACCCATCTCTCTGCCAACAACCCGCTGAAGCGCAACAAGCAGGCAGCATTCTGCCCATGGGGCCCTACTATCTTGTCGTCGAGCGAAGTCGACCGGTCGACAATCAACACGGGGCCATTCGGCAGCATTGCCCGCACCGAAGAGGCGTTGGCTTGTGCCCACCATTCAGCCGAATTTGGCAAGGGAGAGAGACAGGTCCTTTCTCCCACTTCTGGAATCACGCAGGCTCTGTCGACCGCCGCCGACAACTCGGGAAAGGACTCCAACAACCATACAGGCAGCATATTCCGGCGCAGCGCGATGTCTTCAGCATGTGCTCGCTTGGCAAGTGCCAGCAGCACCTGAGTGAATGGGTTTCTCCTCTGCTCGACAGTGATTTGCGCTTCGAGGCGTGTTGCGTCGATCTGCCAAAACGGCTGCGGCAGACGCTGCTGCGGGTCCACCTGAACGACTGACACGCCCGGAACCCAATCCATGTTGCGGATGGCCCCCTCGGGCAGCAGCAGGATCCTTGGCGGCTCATGACCGCAGTCCCGCAGGATCTGCGGCGCGTGGCGCGCAAGCGAACCTGCGCTCGCGACAGCAGTGGCTATCGCCTTCATCAATTCGCCGGCGCTGTGAAACTGTCCAGTCAATACCTGCGCGGCGAAGGCCGGTGGCAGCTGTGCCAATTGCTGCGCGAATAGCGCGAGTGTCGCCTCGGCATCCGCCTCTGCACGGTGCGTTCCGCCAAGCGCATGAGAAGCCGACTGCGGCTCCAACAGGCACTTCACCAGCAGCGTGTCCCAGATCAACGGTTCGGCGTCGAGCGCTAGCCGTGGTGCAAGGATCGACCAGTCCCACGTTAGAATGTTGTGACCGACAACAACGGAGGCATCGCGCACGCGGCTGGCGAGATCGGTCAAAGCGGCGGAAAGATCTGTGCCACTCCGCTCATCATGCAGACGGGTTGCCACATCACCTTGGGCGCACCCCACCTCCCAGATATGCTCACCATCGGTTTCTAGGTCGATCGCCAGTGCGCGGCTTACTGCGATCTGTGGACCGAGTTCAGGTCTGTCTTCCAGCGCCTGCGCCAGCAAGTCAGGTGACTGCTTCCATGCTGCAAGCGCGCTGTTCCGAGCCCCAGCCGAAAGCCGTTTAAATAGGACGGCCGCCGCAGCACGATCTTCTGTGGCAAGATGGTCGATATAGGCTTGAGAAATCAGACCTTTGTTCGCCAAATCGAAGACCCATTGCCGCGCGATCCCGGGCAGAAACTTTCCGCGGTCAAGGAATCGCTCCGCAGCCGCAGCCTCATATTTCGCGTCTCCTTTGAACCAATCTTCGTAGTCAGTGCCTATTTCGGGCGAGGCGGCGCTTAGAAGAAGCCATTCCAAAAGGATACTTTTATTGGCTTCACTAGCGGAGGACACCCACGCGTTTTTTGGCACTCCCAACACTGCCAGTTGATCGGGCTGGAAGGTCGTGAGCAGATCTTCTACAGAACAGTGCGGATCGGCAGGATCCAGTTTTGCCCCAAAATCATACACGCAATGCTGCAATTTCTCCGAAATCCGAGCTCTACGAAGTGTTTCCGGATCAAGTTGGCCAAGCTTTTCTCGCCAGATCGCCTCGAGGACCGGATCGTGCAGATCTGCCGGCGCTTCACCCTTCCACAACCTTAAATACCAATCGGCTGCCACGCGGTTCTGTAAGTCGTTGAATGATCTCTTGCGCAAGACATCTCGTCGCGCCGCATCGAGCTTCTGCTGATCCTCGGGTGGCGCGACATTGCTCCAGTCTAGATCGTCGACATGTGCCCATCGTACTGCGCATTTCTGCCCAGGCTTACGAGGGTTGCTCCCTAGCTGACACAATATCCGGCCGCCTTCCGCTATGCCGGAAAAATCGCGACGACCAACCAGATTGGTAGTGATGTGAAAAAAAAGTTTGTCTGTCTTTGAATCGCACTTGAAGAAGCCGAAGCCACGATCTTCGACGATGGCCTCCACAGTTCCAAGTGCCGGAAGCTTGAGTAGCGTTGCTTCCAGAGATTGAGGATCTCTTCGCTCCGTCCGGTGCTTTGCTTGCGGAGCCAATCGCGGCGTGTTCGAGAAGTCCAATCCAGCACCTAGGTTGAAAAACGTCGGGTCGAGAGAAACTTGAAGCACGTAGATCGCGCTGAATCAACGCGATAAGCGTAGCCCGGCTGGGTCTCATGCCCGGTGCCGGAACCTGACCGTTGCGTGTCCGGTGTAGCGTGCCTCGCGACGAGGACTCAGGTCCGGCCGGGGCGGCTTTGCGAAGGGTCAGGACCTCCTGAGCCCGGCATCAGGAAACGGTTCGAATCTGGACGCACTCCCTCCGCCATTGCTGTCCTGCACTCGCACTGCAGGACTCCCCGGTCTGCTCCCCTCCGTATGTCAGCCAAGGCGCAGACGTGCCGTGCCCGCCTGTTCTGAGCGACGCGCGCGGGATCGTCGCTGCCGCGCTGCGCCGGCGGGATCGCACCTCCTCACAGGAACTCCTGTGCTGCGCCGCACCACCCTCAACAATCATTGATTCAAGATCGGCGCAATGTTACCGCTGGCGCGCCATGCGGGCGGGGAACGAGGCCGATTAGGGACGCCATGAGCAAGGACCAGTCGCCGCATGGCGTGAATCGCCGGCAAATGGCCAGCGCGGCCGCCAGTCTCGGCCTCGGGGCGGTGGCCCTGGCGTCCTCGCCGGCTGCCGCGCAGCCCGCCTCCGCCCAGTCAGCCACCGCGCAGCCGACATCCGGCGGCGTCAGCCACCGCCTCATCGCGCGCTGGGATACCGAGCGGCTCAATCGCATTCTCTCCGCGGACACGCCTGCCTTCTCGGGGCTGCCCGTCACCTACAGCCCGGCGCGCAACGCGGTGCGGCTGTATCGTGTCAGCTACCCGTCCGTTGTGCCGGAGCGCGGCAACAGGCCCGTCATCCTCACCGGCCTGGTCGCTCTCCCGGAGACCAGCCAGACCACGCTGCCGCTCCTCTCCTATCAGCACGGCACGGTCTACGGGAAACAGGAGGTTCCCTCCTTCCCCGAGCAATCGCCCGAGACAGGGTTGATGATCGCGCAATTCGCCGGGCAGGGCTACGCGCTGATCGGTGCCGACTACATCGGCATGGGCGAGTCCACCGAACCGCAAGGCTACATGGTGAAGGGCAGCCACCAGCAGGCAACAGCCGATTTCATCACCGCCGCCCGCGCGGTGCTCCGGGCAAACGGGCTTTCCGACTCGCGCCTGTTCCTGGCCGGCTGGTCGCAGGGCGGCTACGTCACGATGGCGCTGCTCGAACGGCTGGAGCAGATCGGCATGCCGGTCCAGGCCGCCGCCACCGCCAGCGCACCGGTCGACCCGTGGGTGGCGCTGAACGGCTTCCTCAACTTCCCACGGCCGATCGACGCGCCCTGGATCACCACGCTCTTCATCCTCTCCTCCTTTTCCTTCGAGAACTACTATGGTGCGCCAGGGCTCGCGCGCTCCATCCTGAAGCCTGAGCACTATGACCTGTGCCTGCGCGCCTATCAGGGCCAGGCCGTCGATCCGGCGCAGGTCCCGACCGATCTGCGCAGCCTGGTTGCCGATGCCTATTTCGATCCGCGCTTCTTCGCCGAATCCGGCTTCGGTCGCCTGATGGCCGCCAACCAGGCCTATCGCTGGGTCATCCGCACCCCGGTGCGCAACCACTACGGCGAACGGGACGAAGTCATCAGCATCGGCCTCGGCAGGCTGGCGATGGAGTTCCAGCGGGCGATCGGCAACGACAAGGTGGAGGCCGTCTCCACCGGCCCGACCTCCCACCGCGGCACCTTCACGCGCGCCGTGCCCGACTGGAAAACCTGGTTCGACACCCTCGCAGGGGGCTGAACCGGCCGGACTCTTCCGGCAGCCGAAGGCTGGGGGAAGGACGGTGTCGTGCTGAACCGGGCGCGACCGAGGCGGCACGGCGCTTGCGCCACGGCCTTGCCCTGTCCGCCTCCTTGTCGGGACTGTCGGAGAGTTGGCGAATCCCAGGGAGAACGAGCAAGGCCGCCAGAGACTTTCCAGATCGGGTCGCGCGTCCTCGGCCCGTGTCACCCTGGAATCTCCTTTGGCTCCATGATGGGCCATGCCGCCGGTCGGCCTGAACGGGCCGCTTGCCACGACCTCTTCAAAAGCGCCCCGCCCAGATCACCACGCGCAGGTTGAGACCTTCCCTCAAGGCCCAAGCTGACCGCGGCCGAGCACAATCGGGAACGCCATCCATCCGTCCAACGCAACCCCATGCGCTGCCACCACGTTCGTGACGAACCATTGGACGGAGGATGACGATGCTGAAAGGTGGACTGCTTTGGCTGATCGGGATCCCGATCCCCATCATCCTGGTTCTCCTGCTGCTTGGCGTGCTCTGAGGAGCCGCGCACAGCATGCCGGAGAAGCATCCGAACACCCATCGCTGGGGCGGTCCGGGCGCAAGCCATGAGGACGCGACCAAGCCGATGCCCGATCCGACGCAACCACATCCCGATGGCGCGGTGAGCACCAATCCGAGGGTCAGCCAACGCTCCGGGGGTGGCGGGGAGCGCGATGAGAAGCACAGCCATGTCGACCCGATGAGAAGTTCGAAGTCGCACGCAACCGACGGCCCGAGTCCGACCAGCAGCCGGGAGTGGCGGCCGAACCGGCCCCGGCATTCCAGGGACGCCGGCTAGACCGCGGGGGCATCCCGGCCGGGCCGGGTTGCCCCTTTGGGCCGGGAAGGCGGAAGCCTCGGCTGCCGCCATGCCGGAAGGCCCCATGCCGTCGCGCCACCCCGGCCGGCCCGGCTGCATGGCCGCTGCACGGGAGGCGACAGCCCTTGGAGCGGCTCAGACGCCAGCGCTCCCTGATTTGCCGCCCCGGCCGGACTCCCCCTAACCTGTCCGCCGTCCGAGGAAGCAAGACAGAGGAACCCCCATGGCCATGGGTGCGGATATGCGTGCCGACCAGGTCGTCGAAGCCTGGCTCACCCGCTTCAACGCGGCGTTGGAAGCGCGGGATCCGGCGCAGATCGGCGCATTGTTCCGGCCGGATGGCCATTGGCGCGACATACTGGGCCTGACCTGGCGGATCGCGACCGTCAGTGGGCGGGACGCGGCCGCCGCCGCCCTGCTGCCGGCGGCGGGCGACCGCGCCGCGCGGGGCTTCGCCATCGACCAGGATCGCTTTCCCCCGCGCTTCGTTGAGCGTGCGGGCGAGGAGACGGTCGAGGCGATCCTGCGCTTCGAGACCGCGATCGGCCCGGGCGCCGGCATTCTGCGGCTCAAGCGCGCCGATGCGGCGGCGGACCCGCCGTGGGCCTGGACCCTGATGACCTCGCTCCACCATATTGCCGGCCATGACGAGGAGACGGTGCGCCTCTCCCGCGAGGAACCTGCTTTCGAGCGGGACTGGCACGGCCCCAACTGGCTGGACAAGCGGCAGGACTCGCTGCGCTACGAAGGCCGCGACCCGGCGGTGCTGATCGTCGGCGGCGGCCATGCGGGCCTCACCGCTGCGGCCTCGCTCAGGGCGATCGGGGTGGAGGCGCTGGTCGTGGACCGCTACGAGCGCATCGGTGACAATTGGCGCAAGCGCTATCACGGGCTGAAGCTGCACAACCAGGTCTACAGCAACCACCTGCCCTACCTGCCCTTCCCGAAGACCTGGCCGAACTACATCCCGAAGGACAAGATTGCCAACTGGCTCGAATTCTATGCCGAGGCCATGGAGATCGATGTCTGGACCCTGACCGGCTTCGAGGGTGCGGAGTACGACGCCGCCGCAGGGTGCTGGACCGCGCGGCTGAAGCGTGCAGACGGCAGTGAACGCGTCATGCGCCCGCGCCACATCGTCATGGCGACCAGTGTCAGCGGCACGCCGAACCTGCCGGAGATCCCGACGCTGGACCGCTTCGGCGGCCAGGTGGTGCATTCCAGCCGCTTCGGGAATGGCGCCGAGTGGCGCGGCAAGCCGGTCTTCGTCTTCGGCACCGGGACCAGCGCGCACGACATCGCGCAGGACCTGCACGGCAACGGCGCCCTGGTGACCATGGTGCAGCGCAGCCCGACCCTGGTGGTGAATGTCGAGCCGAGCGCGCAGCTCTATGACGGCATCTATTACGGACCAGGCCCGACGCTGGAGGACCGCGACCTCATCAACACCTCCTTCCCGCGCGACGTCATGAAGCAGGCGCACAAGCTGCTGACGGCGAAGACGCGGGAGCTGGATGCAGAGCTGCTGGAAGGCTTGGAGCGCGCCGGCTTCCGGCTGGAATTCGGCGAGGACGGCACCGGCTGGCCACTGAAGTACCGCACCCGCGGCGGCGGCTACTACTTCAATGTCGGCGCCTCCGACCTGATCGTGAAGCGCGAGATTGGGCTGATTCAGTACCACGACATCGAGTCCTTCGATGCCGCGGGCGTGCAGATGAAGGACGGCCGGACGCTGCCCGGCGAGCTGGTCGTGCTGGCGACCGGCTACAAGGGCCCGGACCACCTGGTGGGCCAGCTCTTCGGCCCGGACGTCGCACAGCGCGTCGGCCGCGTCTGGGGATTCGATGAGGAGACTCAGGAACTGCGCAACATGTGGGTGCGCACGCCGCAGCCCGGCCTGTGGTTCACCGGCGGCTCCTTCTCGCAATGCCGGATGTACTCGAAATACCTGGCGATGCAGATCCAGGCGACGGAACTGGGGCTGGCCTGACCGGCGAGGCCGGGGCGCGCCCCGGCCTCAGCGATCGGCCAGGGTCGTCGGTGCCGGATCCGCCGCGCTGGCGCTGCCGCGGAACCAGTTGCCGACCGCGATGGCGACATCCTCGAAGCGCCGCTGCCGCCCGGTGTCGATGGCCACCGACGCGGTGATGCCCGCGCGCAGCGGCGGCTCCTCCGGCCGCGGCAGCAGGCGGATGCGCACGGGCAGGCGCTGCACCACCTTCACCCAATTCCCCGAGGCGTTCTGCGGCGGCAGGATCGCGAATTCGGCGCCGGTGGCGGGGCTGATGCTCTCCACCTCCCCCACCCAGGTCACGTCCGGGTAGATGTCCAGCACCACCTGCACCCGCTGCCCCACCGTCACATGGGTCAGGGTGGTCTCCTTCAGGTTGGCTTCCACCCAGGGCCGGCGTTCCGAGACCAGGGCGAAGACCGGCGTCGCCGCCCGCACCTGCTCCCCGCGCTGCAGCCGCATGTTGACGATGGTGCCGCCGACCGGCGCGGCGATGGTGGTGCGTGCCAGGTCGAGCGCCGCGCGGTCCCGGTCGGCCATGCGTTCCCGCACCGTAGGGTGGTCATCCACCGGCAGGTCGGGGTCGCCCTGCAGTGCCGTCAGCAGCCGGAGCAGGCGCTGCCGCACCACATTGATCCGCTCGCGCGCGACCTGCGCCTCGTTCTGCGCCTCCTCCAGCCGCGTGGCGGGCGCCACGCCGCGCGCCGCGAGCTCCTGCTGGCGGCGCGCCTGGCGCGTCAGGAACTCGGCCCGGCTCTCCAGCTCGCCCAGTTCGCTCTCGGTCTCGCGGTAGGTGGCGCGGGCGGTCTCCACCACGGTCCGCGCCGCGTCCAGCTCCGCCTCGGCCTTCGCCAGCGCCAGGCGGAAGGGCTCGGGGTCGATCCGCAGCAGCAGGTCACCGGCCTGGACGCGGCTGTGGTCACGCACCGCGACCTCCAGCACCCGGCCGGCCACTTCCGGCGCGATCTGGACGATATCGGCCTTCACATAGGCATTCTCGGTGGTGATGTAGCGCCCGCCGCGCTGCCAGATCACCGCCGCCCCGGCCAGGGCGAGCGCCGGCACGCCCAGCAGCAGGACCAGCCGCAGCAGCCGCCTGCCGGCCGGGGCCTTTCCGTTCATGGCGCCGCGGCGGGGAGCCGGGCCGGCTCCACCTCCGCCCTCCTCGCCCCCATGCCCAGAAGCTGGACCTTCACCCGCTCCATCATGTCGGTCAGGGACTCGCGCTCGCCATCATCAAGGGTGGCCATGGCATCGTCCAGCAACTGCTCGGCGATCCGGCCCATCTCCGCCTGCACCCGCTCCGCCTCGGTGGTCAGATAGAGCCGGTTGATCCGACGGTCGGCCGGGTCCGGCCGGCGGACCAGCCAATTTCGCCGTTCCATCCGATCGATCATCCGGCCGGCCGTCGCCCGCTCCACCTCCAGCATCTCGGCCAGTTCGGACTGGCTGATCCCGGGATGCCGGTGCAGCCGGCTGAGGACCAGCCATTGCGAGCGGGTGAGGCCGATCCGCCGCACCCTGCGGTCGAAGGAGGAGCGCATCAGCCGCGCCACATCGGCGATCAGGAAGCCGATATGGCGCCGGTCATCCGGCGGGGGCATGGGGGACCTCCGGGGCGCGGGCCGGACCTGGACAATGCATGGCGGGGCTCGCCTTGTTTGTTGCCTAACTCATCATCGCCCAGCAGACTTTCGTCAAGCTTACGAGGTGCCCCATGGCCGCCCGAGCCGCGCACAATGTCTGACTCGCCCGGGAGCCAGGAGCTTTCGCTCCTCCGCCGGATCATGATCCTGGCCTCGGTCGTGCTTGGCTCGACCCTCTACGCCACCACCCTCCTCGTCGCCTCCACCCTGCTGCCGCAGATGCAGGGCAGCATGGCGGCGACGCCGGACGAGATCGCCTGGACCACAACCTTCAACATCCTGGCCACCGCCATTGTGACGCCGACGAGCGGCTTCCTGGCGGCCCGCTTCGGCCGTCGCCGGGTCATGCTGTTCAGCGTCATCGGCTCGACCGCGGCGACCTGGCTCTGCGGCCAGGCGGAGAGCCTGGAGGCGCTGGTGCTCTGGCGCATCCTGCAGGGCGGCATCGGGGCGCCGGTGGTGCCGCTGGCGAATGCCATCGTGCTGGACAGCTTTCCGCGCCGGCAGGCCGGGCTGGTCAGCTCGATCTTCGGGATGACCGTCGTGCTCGGCCCGGTGATCGGCCCGGTCTTCGGCGGCATGCTGGCCGAGACCTACAATTGGCGCTGGGCCTTCTACATGATCGTCCCCGCCGGGGCGGTCGCCGCCTTCTGCCTGCACCTGACCCTGCCGCCCGACCGGCCCGGCACGCGCCTGCCGCTCGACTGGACCGGCTTCCTGGCGCTGTCCGTCTGCATCGCCTGCGTGCAGCTCGTCTTCTCCCGCGGGCAGCGGCTGGACTGGTTCGAGAGCCCGGAGATCATCATCGAGACCGGCATCGCCGCCCTCGCCTTCTATGTCTTCCTCGCGCACTCCCTGACGACGGAGCGGCCCTTCCTGAACCTGAGGCTGCTGCTCGACCGCAACTACGCCCTGGGCCTAATCCTGGTCTTCATCCACGGCATGGTGAATTTCACCCCGATCGTGCTGCTACCGACCCTGTTGCAGGGCTATGCCGGCTATCCCGACAGCATCATCGGCCAGATCGTCGGCTATCGCGGCATCGGCGGCGTGATCGGCTTCGGCAGCACGCTGCTGATCGGCCGCCTCGACCCGCGCATCGGCATGAGCATCGGCTTCGGCCTGCTGGTTCTTTCCGGCCTCTGGCTGATGCGCCTCGACCTCAATGTCGATGTGGACACGCTGCTGCTGAATGCGGTGCTCCAGGGGGTCGCGGTCGGCGTCATCTGGGTGCCGCTGACGGTGCTCACCTTCCGCACGCTGGATGCCCGCCACACCGCGGAGGCGATGGCGCTGTTCCACCTGCTGCGCAATATCGGGTCGAGCCTGTTCATCTCGCTCAGCGTGACCACGATCGTGCGGTCCACGACGATGAACTACAGCCGCATGACGGAGCTGATCTCGCCCTACAACCGGGCGCTCTCGGTCCCGGAACTGATGGGCGGCTGGAGCACGGAGACCTTGCAGGGCCTCGCGCGGCTGTCGAAGGAGATCGACCGGCAGGCCGCCATGATCGGCTATGTCAATGCCTTCGGCCTCTACATGGCGGCCTCGGCGGCGGCGATCCTCTTCGTCCTCCTGGCGCGCGGGCCGCGGCGGGCTGCCGCCTGACCCCTCAGGCGATCAGGCCCTGCGCCTCGGCAGCCTCCTCCCGGCAGCGCTCCGGCCCGCCCAGCAATTGCCGGTTGGCGGCGATGCGCTTGAACCAGAAGGGCAGGCCCAGAAGCTCGGTGAAGCCCATGCCGCCATGCACCTCCGTGGCATGGCGCGCCACCTCGCGCCCGACCTCGTCCAGATGCGCCTTCACCTGGCAGGCGAGCATCCGTGCTTCCGGGTCCGGTGCGTCCTGCGCCTGGGCGGCGTACCAGAGGAAGGCGCGGCAGGGCTCCAGCCAGGCGGCCATATCGGCGCAGGCATGCTTCACGCCCTGGAAGCTGGCGATGGTCCGGCCGAATTGCCGCCGCTGCCCGGCATAGGCAACGGCCTGGTCGAGCATGGATCGCGCGGCGCCGAGCGTCTCGGCCGCCAGCATCACGCGGCCGGCATCCAGCACGCGGCGGGCATCGCCGGCGGTCAGCCATTCGGCCGGTGCCCCGGCGAGGTCGAGATCCGCGAGCGGCCGCAGCCGGTCGAGGCTGCGCCTGGGCCGGATCCTGACCTCGGGCGCGTCGGCCGCGACCAGGGCAAACCCGCCCTCCCGCAGGGCGAGCAGCCAATGCGTCGCGCAGGCCGGCTCGATCAGGCCGGTGATGCTGCCGGAGATCCGCTCGCCCTCCCGCCGCAGGGTGCAGGTGCCAGTGGTACCGGTGAGCGCGCCGAGCCCGACCGCCACGCGCACGCGGCCGGCCGCAATGGCCGGCAGGTGCGCCTCCTGCTGCGCGGGATCGCCGAGCAGGCACAGCGCCAGCGGCGCCAGCACCGCACTGCCGAGAAAGGGGGTGGGCGCCGCTGCCTCGCCGAGCGCCTCCGCCGCCAGCGCCGCGTCCAGCAGGCCGAGGCCGGCGCCGCCATGCTCCTCTGGCACCAGCAGCCCGGGCAGGCCGAGTTCCGTCAGCCCGTTCCAGAACCCGGCAAGGCTGCTGGACTCCGCCGCCGCGCGGCGCGCCTCCATCGTCACACGCGCCGCGAGGAAGCCGCGGAGCGCATCGCCGAAGAGCCGCTGCTCCTCGCTCAGCCCGAAATGCATGTCAGGCGCTCCCGTTGATCTTCGGCTCGCGCGGCATGCCAAGGCCACGCTCCGCGATGATGTTCTTCTGGATGTTCGAACTGCCGCCGCCGATGATCAGGCCGAGATCGTACATCCAATCGGCGTACCAGGCCGTCGCGGCATCATCCTCCGCCACCTCGTCATGCGGCTCATAGGGCAGGCCGGCATCGCCGAGCGCATCCACGGCCAGGGCCGCCAGCCGCCAGGCGAGGGTCGAGCCGTAATACTTCACTACCAGCAGGCCGAGCCCGCTGTCCCGTCCCTGGGCCTGCCCCTGGGCCTGCCCCTGGGCCGCCTCGCTCAGCAGGCGCATCTGGTGGTACTTGGCCGCCAGCACCTCCCCCTGCAGCCGCATCAGCCGGTCCCGCCAGACGGGTTTCTGCAGGAGCGGCTCGCCCTCCACCACCGTCTCGGCCAGCAGGCTGCGCAGCCGGTGCAGCCGATGCACGAGCTTGGCGGAATCGCCCAGCAGCATGCGCTCATGCTTCAGGGTGACATTGGCCACCTTCCAGCCCTCGCCGCGGCCCAGCACGATCTGATCGACCGGCACGCGGACCTCGGTGAAGAAGACCTCGTTGAAGGTGGCATGGCCGGTCATGGTCGGCAGCGGCCGCACCTCGATGCCCGGCGCCGTCATCGGCACCAGCAGGTAGGAGATGCCGAGATGCTTCGGCCGGTCCGGCTCCGTCCGGCAGAGCAGGAAGATCATGTCCGCGAAATGCGCGGAACTGGTCCAGATCTTCTGGCCGTTGATGACGAAATGCCCGTCCTCGACGCGGGCATGGGTACGCAGGGAGGCGAGGTCGCTGCCCGCCTCCGGCTCGGAATAGCCCTGGGCCCAGATCACCTCGCCACGGATGGTGGGGCCGATCCAGCGCCGGCGCTGCTCCTCCGTCCCGACCTCCAGCAGGGTCGGCACCAGCATGCGGATGCCCTGGCCCTGGATGCCCAGGCTGAGGCCGGCCTTGTTGAACTCTTCCGTGATGATGGCGGCGTCGAGCACGTCCGGCTCGGCCCCGTAGCCGCCATACTGGCGGGGCACGGCCCGGGCGGCGAAGCCGTGCTCGATCAGCAGCGCCTGCCAGTCCAGCACCTTCCGGTCGGGCCGCTTGCGGCCGCCGCCCCCGCCCACCGGCGGCGAGAGATGGCCGTACCGGGCGATGAATTCACGCAGCGCCGCCTGCAGGGCGCGGTGCCGTTCGGAGAGCGTCAGGTCCATGCTCTCAGCCCTGGACGAAGCCGCCGGCGCGCGCCAGCACGCGCTCGGCACCCGAAACCAGGTCCTGCATCACGGCCGCCGCCGGCCGCACCGCGCGCACCATGCCGAGCCCCTGCCCGGCGAAGCCGCCCCAGACATCCGCCCGGCCGGCGGCCAGCGCCGCCGCGGTGACCTGGGAGGAAACCATGCCCTGGAACGGCATGGGCAGCGGCTCCAGCCCCGCCTCGACATAGGCCGCGGCCCAGCGGTTCTTCACCATGCGGGCCGGCTTGCCGGTGACGGAGCGGGAGACGGTGGTGCCCTCGTCATTGCCCTCGACCAGCGCCTGCTTCTGCGGGCCACTGATGCCGGCTTCCTCCGTCGCCAGGAAGGCGGTGCCGATCCAGGCGCCCTCGGCGCCCAGCATGAGCGCGGCGGCAATGCCGCGGCCATCGCCGATGCCACCGGCGCCGACGACGGGCACGCGGCCCGCGACCGCATCCACCACCTGCGGGATCAGCGCCATGGTGCCGATCGGGGAATTGTGCCCGCCGCCGTCATGGCCCTGGGCGACGATGATATCGATGCCGGCCTCCACCACCTGCTTCGCGTGGCGGGTGGTGCCGACCACGGCCATCACCTTGGTCCCGTTCGCGTGCAGCCGGTCCAGCCAGGGCGCCGGATTGCCAAGGCCGGCGGCATAGACCGGCACGCGCTCCTCGATCACCACCTCCATCTGCGCCTCGAAGAAGGCGCGCGACAGCGGCGCGGGGCCGTCCTTGTCGGCGGGGTCGCGGTCCAGCACCCGGTCGAAGGTGGCCTGGTCAACCGCCTCCAGCCCCTCCCTCTCCATGAAGTCCCGCGCGAAGGCGCGGTGCTGCGGCACCAGCGTCTCGGCCGAGGGGCCGCCGGCATTGCCGCCGCCGCGGCGGACGGAGGCGGGCAGCAGCGTATCCACGCCGAAGGGCTGGTCGGTGAGGTCGCGCGTGCGGCGGATCCAGGCGCGGAGCTGGTTCGGGCCGCAGCCCGCGGCGCCGATCACGCCGAGGCCGCCGGCATTGGAGACGGCCGCCGCCAGTTCCGGCGTGCTGGCGCGGCCCATGCCGGCGAGCAGGATCGGATAGCGGATGCCGAGCAGCGCGCAGAGGCGCGTGTGAAGGGCCATAATCGTTTCCCCCGGCGCCGCCTTCTGTGGGCGGCGCGTCTTCAGCAGGTCGCAGTCCTGCGGCGCGGCGCCGCTGGCGCCTCAGCTTACCGTCAGCTGCTCGACCGAGACCACCGCCTCCCGCTCCTGTCCCGGGATCATCGCGGCATGGCCTGGCTTGCCCGCGCGGAACTCCTCGGGCACGAAATGCTGCGTCAGCTTCCAGTAGTCGAGCAGCCGCCAGGGCGAGGTGACCGTCACCCGGTTCTGCTTGTTCTTGTACCAGCTGGTGACGCCGGGATGCGTCCAGACCATGCTCTGGCACTTCTCGTCCACCAGGTGGTTGTAGGCGTCGTGCACGTCCTGCCGCACCTCCAGCGAGGTGTAGCCGTGCTCGATCATCTCCCGCAGCGCCTGGCAGATGTAGCGGACCTGGCATTCGTGGTGGAAGATGATGCTGCCGCCATGCGCCAGGTTGGTATTGGGCCCGTAGATCATGAAGAGGTTGGGGAAGCCCGGCGCGGTGATGCCGAGATAGGCGCGCGGGTCGTCATCGCCCCAGGCTTGGCGGATGGTGCGCCCGCCGCGTCCGACGATGTCCATCGGCGCCAGCATCTTGCTGGCCTGGAAGCCGGTGGCGAGGATAATGACGTCCACCTCATGCACCGTGCCGTCGCGCACGACGATGGCGTTGTCGGTGATGCGGTCGACCGGGTTGGTCTCCAGCACCACATTCGGGCGCTTGAGCATGCGATACCAGTAATTGTCCCGCAGCATGCGCTTGCCATAGGGCGGGTACTGCGGGATCACCTTCCGCAGCAGGTCCTCGTCGCCGTCCAGTTCCTGGCGCACATAGTCGGTGATCAGCTCCCGCATCTTGTGGTTCGCCTCGTTGAGCGAGACCTCCGGTTGCGGCCAGTCCGGGTCCTTCTGCAGCGAGGCATGGAAGCCGTCCGAGCCCGCCCAGAAGAGCTGGAAGCGCAGCCACTTGCCGAAATAGGGGATGTGCTCCAGGCACCACAGATTCCCGGGGCTGACCGCCTTGTGGTAGTTCGGGTTGTTCATCGCCCAGTGCGGCGTGCGCTGGAAGACGATGAGCTTCCCGACCTCCGGCGCGATGGAGGGGCCGGCCTGCACCGCGCTTGCCCCCGTGCCGATCATGGCGACGCGCTTGCCCTTGAGGTCCACCGACTTGTCCCAGCGCGCGGTGTGGAACATCGGGCCGCGGAAATCATCGAGCCCCGGGATCGCGGGGATGGAGGGCCGGTTCAGCTGGCCGACCGCGGTGACCAGGGCGTTGCAGGAATGCGTCTCCTCGCCGCCATCGGCGCGGCGGAACGTCACCCGCCAGCGCGCCGCGGCCTCATCGTAATGCGCCTGCGTCACCTCCACGCCGAAGCGGACATGCCGGCGGATATCGTACCTGTCGAAAGTGTCCTCGATGTAGCGGTGGATCTCCTGCCGCTGCGAGAAGTGGCGGGTCCACTTGTTGTTGGGATTGAAGGAGTAGGAGAAGAAGTGGTTGGGCGTGTCCACCGCGCAGCCGGGATACTGGTTCTCCAGCCAGGTGCCGCCGACGGTCGCGTTCTTCTCCAGGATCTCGAAGGGGATGCCCATCTCCTTCAGGCGGATCCCCATGCAGAGCCCGGCGATGCCGGCACCTACGATCAGCACGTTGAAGGCATGGATCGGGAGGTGGGCCGGGTTGTGCCGCCAGTGCACCCCGCGGGTGTCCTCGGGGCCGAGGCGCGTTTCCTCCACCAGCAGCGGGATGTATTCCTCCGGCACGGTCTGGCCGACGCCGCCGCTCATCATGCGCTGCAGCGTATCGGCATTCGGCAGCGGCGGCGGCGGGCGGTCATGCACCGCATATTCCTGGAGCGTCTCCACCAGCCGGTCCCGCAGCTTCTGCTTCAGCGGCTCCGGCACCGATTCCAGGAAGCTCCAGGCGCCGTGGATGTGCGGCGCCACTTCATCAAGGATTGCGAGGTCGCCGGTGAGCTGCACCAGCACCATCAGCATCGGCGCGATATCGGCATCCGCCAGCGCCGCCCGCAGCGCCGCCTCGTCGCGCACGGCCTCGCGCACCTGCGCCTGGAATTCCTTGTTCATCCGTCATTCCTCCCGGCCCTGAGCGCCTTGGGGGGAGTGTAGCGGATGGGGCGCCCCGCAAACAGGCGAAGGGCCTCGGACCTCCGCAAGCCTTGTCGCCGCGGCCACCGGGCCAGGTCAGGCCAGGGAGGCGACGATCACCTCGCCCGCCAGCAGGACCTTGGGCGATAGCGGCCAGATATCGCGGTGCTGGGCCATCAGCGCCGCCACCTGGGCATGCGCGGCCGTTGCCGTACTCCGGTTCGTGAAGACGGAGACGGCGACCGAGCGGTCCGGCTGCTCCTCGTCCCGGCCGGTATAGAGGTGGCGGAAGCCCGGCTGCTCCAGCGTCAGCGGCACCAGCTTCTCCTGCACCGTCGGCAGGATGCCGGCGGAGGGGCCCAGCCCCTCGGTCACCCGCACCATCATGTAGCTCTCGCCGCCTTTCCGCTCGGCATCCAGATGCACCGCGACCGTCGCGCGGATCACCACCGGGGCACCGATGAGCAGATCGGCCACATTGTCCCGCGCCCAGCGGACCACATGGTCGTTGATCCGTCTCGCCGTGGCCTGGTCATCGAAGACGGTGGCGGAGAAGATGCCGCCCCCGCCATCGATGCGGGCGACATAATAGGCGCGGAAGGCCGGCTCCTGCCGCAGGGTGGGCAGCAGCCCCTCCCGCACCCGCTGCGCGATCTCCTCCGGCGCGCCGGTGCCGCTGTAGCGGCGGATCGTCAGGTACCAGGCGTCGCTCATGGGGCCTCCTGTCCTGCCGTCGCGGGCCCGTGACCGGCCCGGCGGTTGTGGCAGGCAGCATACCACAAGGAAGCTGCCTTCGGGGCCGCCGGCGAGTGCAACATTCCTCGGGTCGGCCCGGGGCAGGTCGCGGCGAATCGCGTTAGGGTTGGCGCATGCACTCGCTCTCAATCCTCGACTGGATCGCGCTCCTGGTCTTCGCCGGCTGCTGGCTGGGCTACTCCTACACCGTCGACAAGGTCCCCTCCTTCATCCGGCGCAGCGTCATCGCCGCGATGGACGAGCACCGGCGCCGCTGGCTGCGCACCACCGTGACGCGGGACAACCGCATCATGGACACGCAGATCATCGGCAACCTGATGAACAGCACGGGCTTCCTCGCCAACACCGCCATCTTCATCCTGGGCGGCCTGGTGGCCATGATGGGATCGCCGGAGCTCGGCGCGCGGGTCTTCGGCGCCCTGCCCTTCGCCACCACCTCGGACCCGGCGGCCTGGGAGATGAAGGTGGCGCTGCTGCTGCTGATCTTCGTGCGCGCCTTCTTCGAGCTGACCTGGGCGCTCAGGCAGTTCAACTACTGCTCCATCGTGATCGGCGGCCTCTCGCACGACGCGGACGACCCGAACCGGGAGACCCATGCCGAGATGGCCGCCAAGGTCGCCAACCGCGCCGCCCGGCATTTCAACACCGGGCTGCGGGCCTATTATTTCGGCCTGGCGGCACTCGCCTGGATCCTGCACCCGCTGGCCCTCGTCATAGCCACGGCCTTCGTGGTGCAGGAGCTCTACCGGCGGGAATTCCGCAGCGTGGTGCGGGAGGCGCTGCGGGAGGGGTAGCGGCGCCCCGGATGGACCCCGACCGGGCGCAGGCAGCAGGCCGGGCGATCAGGCCGTCTACTGCACGGCGCCCATACCCAAGCCGCCGGCCTGCAAGGGTCGTCGGCCTCAGCCACGCTCGATCCGCCGAAGCACCTGCCAGAATTGCTGGAAGATCCTGACACGGATGCCGCGCTCGGGTTCGGCGCAGCGCAGCCGGTCCGGGTGGAAATGGACGGCGAAAGCCTGCTTGGCGCGGCGGAAGCGATCATCGGGCAGGCCAGGACAGGCGCGCGCGGCCTCCGCGAGGTGGAGGGCCCGGCGGGTTCGCGCCAGCTCCTCCATCAAGGCCGCGATCCGCGCCGCCTGCTGGCGCGAGAGCGCGCGGGCGGCGCGGAGGCGGACACCGCGCAAACTCGCGAGCCGATGGTCGGGGCGCGCAGCCCCGAACAGCAGGCCGAGGCCGCGCCGCGCCCAGCGCAGCAACCGCCAGATCAGCACGCCGAGGCCAAATAGGACCAGGGCGAGAAGGACGCCAAGCAGCTCGACCATGGCAGGCCAGGATGCCAGGCAGGAGTCAGCGCCGCGCTAACGACGGAGGCAGCGGAGCAGGGATGCACCGGCATGAAGGTCCGATCGATGCCGGGCCGCACCAGCCCGCATCAGTCCCGACCCGCAGCCGCCATCGGCGGCTGAGGCAACATAGATGCGCCAGCATCTGTGCGGCACAGCATCAGCTGCCCACCGGAATGGCCGACCCACCGGGGATGAGAACCGGCGTGCCCCTCAATCTGGTGGTGCCGGTTTCTGTTTAGCCGGCCAGCACCGCCCGCACGGCAGCCAGCGCCTCCTCGGCCTTGCCCCCTTCCGGCCCGCCGGCCTGGGCCATCTCCGGCCGGCCGCCGCCGCCCTTGCCGCCGACCGCCGCCGCCGCCGCGCGCACCAGGGCCACGGCATCCGCCTTGCCCTTCGCGCCGTCGGCGAGGCCGGCGACGATGCTGGCCTTGCCTTCGGCGGTGGAGACCAGCGCCACGACATCCGCCGTGCCGCCCTTCAGGATCGCCTCCGCCAGGCCCTTCAGGTCGCGCGCCGGAAGCTCGCCCAGGTTGCGAAGCGCGACGCGGAGGCCGTTGATCTGCTCCACCTCCGCGGCCGCGCCGCCGGTCGCCAGCTGCTTGCGCAGATCGGCCAGGTCGCGCTCCAGCTTGCGCCGCTCCTCCAGCAGGGCGGCGACGCGGGTTGGCACCTCGGCGGGCGCGACGCGCAGCGCCGCCGCAACCTCCCGCAGGCGGGCATCCGCCGCCTCCACCAGCTTCTCGGCAAAGGCCCCGGTTACTGCCTCCACGCGCCGCACGCCGGCCGAGACCGCACCCTCGGAGACGATCTTGAACAGGCCGATATCGCCGGTGCGCCGCACATGCGTGCCGCCGCAGAGCTCCAGCGAGTAGATGCCGTGCTTCTCGGCCGCGGCCGGGTCGGCGCCCATGCCGACCACCCGGACCTCGTCGCCATACTTCTCGCCGAACAGCGCCATGGCGCCGGCGGCCACCGCCTGTTCCGGCGTCATCAGCCGGGTCGTGACCTCGCTGTTCTGGCGGATGCGGGCATTGACCTCCTCCTCCACCCAGGCGAGGTCGGCATCGGTCATCGGCGTCGGCTGGGAGACGTCGAAGCGCAGCCGGTCCGGCGCGTTGAGCGAGCCCTTCTGCGCCACATGGGTGCCGAGGCGCCGGCGCAGCGCCTCATGCAGCAGATGCGTCGCGCTGTGATGGGCGCGGATGGTCGAGCGCCGCGCATGATCCACCTCAGCCTGGACCGCGAGCCCGACCACCGCCTCGCCATGCGCCACGGTGCCGAGATGCACGTACAGGTCGCCAAGCTTCTTCTGGGTGTCGCGGACCACGATGCGGCAGGCCTCACCGGCCGAGATCAGGCCGGTATCGCCCACTTGGCCGCCGCTCTCGCCATAGAAGGGCGTCTGGTTCAGCACCACCGCCACCTCGGCACCTACGGGTGCGCTCTCCACCGGCTTGCCGTCATGCACGATGGCAAGGATCTGGCCCTCGGCCGTCTCGGTGGAGTAGCCGAGGAACTCGCTGGCCCCGACCTTCTCCCTGATGTCGAACCAGACGGCATCGGTCGCGGCCTCGCCGGAGCCGGCCCAGGCGGCGCGGGCGCGGCGCTTCTGTTCCGCCATGGCGGCGTTGAAGCCCTCGACATCCACCGTCTTGCCCTCGGAGCGCAGGGCGTCCTGGGTCAGGTCCAGCGGGAAGCCGTAGGTGTCATAGAGGCGGAAGGCGACCTCGCCGGAGAGGGTGCCGCCCTCGCCCAGCCTGCCCGACTCCTCGGCCAGCAGGCCGAGGCCGCGCTCGAGCAGGGAGCGGAACTTGGTCTCCTCCAGCTTCAGGGTCTCGATCACCAGCGCCTCGGCGCGCTGGATCTCCGGATAGGCGGCACCCATCTGGCGGACCAGCGCCGGGACCAGGCGGTGCAGCAGCGGCTCGCGCGAGCCCATCATGTGCGCATGGCGCATGGCGCGGCGGAGGATGCGGCGCAGCACATAGCCACGCCCCTCATTGGAGGGCAGCACGCCGTCGGCGATCAGGAAGGTGCCGGCGCGGAGATGATCGGCGACCACGCGGTGGCTGACCTTCCAGCGGCCGTCCGGATCCTGGCCCGTCGCTTCGGCCGAGGCCAGGATCAGCGCACGCAGGGTGTCCGTGTCGTAATTGTCGTGCTTGCCCTGGAGGATGGCGGCGAAGCGCTCCAGCCCCATGCCGGTGTCGATCGAGGGCCGCGGCAGCGGTACGCGGGTGCCGGGCGGCCCCTCCTCGAACTGCATGAAGACCAGGTTCCAGATCTCGATGAACCGGTCACCATCCTCATCCGGGGAGCCGGGCGGGCCGCCGGGGATGGAGGGGCCGTGGTCGAAGAAGATCTCGGAGCAGGGGCCGCAGGGGCCGGTATCGCCCATCCGCCAGAAATTGTCGGAGGTCGGGATGCGGATGATCCGGCTGTCCGGCAGGCCCGCGACCTTCTTCCAGTAGAGGGGAGCCTCCTCATCCTCGCTGTAGACGGTCACGAGGAGGCGATCCTTCGGAAGCGCGAAATCCTTGGTCAGCAACTCCCAGGCATGGGCGATGGCCTGTTCCTTGAAGTAGTCGCCGAAGCTGAAATTCCCCAGCATCTCGAAGAAGGTGTGGTGCCGGGCGGTGTAGCCGACATTGTCCAGGTCGTTGTGCTTGCCGCCGGCACGGACGCATTTCTGGGCAGTGGTGGCCCGGGAGTAGGCACGCTTTTCCTGGCCGGTGAAGACGTTCTTGAACTGGACCATGCCGCTGTTGGCGAACATCAGCGTCGGGTCGTTGCGCGGGACCAGCGGCGAGCTTTCGACCACTTGGTGCCCGTTGCGGGCGAAGTAGTCGAGGAAGGTGGCGCGGATATCGTTGCTGCTGGTCATCGCCGGTGGGGGTCCCGTCTCCAGCCCCGGCCCAGGGGGCGAATCAATGGGGCGAAAGCTGCGCCGATGGTCACCCATCAGCCCGTTGATTGCAGGGCGGTTTTCGCCATTGCCGCGACCCCGCGCCCTTAAAAGACTGCTCTAGCGCGCGGGGGCGGGAGCGTCGAGGGGCGCGCCGCGTGACGTTGCGGTAGCCCCGGGCAACCCCGCCCGGGGCACCGCCGTTCCCCCTGCAGAGGCGGCGGCACCGCCTGGGAATGAAGGAGAACGTCATGGCCAGCGACATCCGCGACCTGCTGACAATGGAGTTGCAGGACACATACAGCGCCGAGACTCAGATCCTGGACGCCCTGCCGCAAATGATGGAAGCGGCGACCAACCCGAAGCTGAAGCAGGCTTTCCAGGAACACCTGCAGGTCACCCAGCGCCAGGTCGAGCGGCTGGAGCAGGTCTGCAAGATGCTTGGCGTCGAGCCGGAAGGCGAGACCTGCGAGGCCATGGAAGGCCTGGTCGAGGAAGGCGAGGAGATCATCGACGAACTCGATGAGGGCCCGGTGCTCGATGCCGCGCTGATCGGCGCCGCGCAGAAGGTCGAGCACTACGAGATGGCGGCCTACGGCACCCTGACCGCCATGCTGAAGGCGATGGGCGAGACCAAGGCGGCCGATCTGCTGGCGCAGACGCTGAAGGAGGAGAAGGACACCGACGAGCTGCTGACCCAGCTGGCGGAGTCCGAGGTGAACCCGGCGGCGCTCGGCAAGCAGCCGGCGAACGACCAGACCAAGGGGAGCCGCGGGGCGGCCTGAGTGAAGGGGGCGCTACCCCCTTCAAACCGCCCCGTCAGGGGGCAGGCACCCCCTGAACCCGGCCCGGGTCCGGCACAGGTCGCGCGGAGAGACCTGCGCACGAAAAACTCGCAGGAACAGAAGTGGATGCGGGGGAATACTTTCCCCCGCACTCTTTTACTCCGCTGCGGCGGCCTCCTCGGCCCCCTCGCCCTCGTCGCCGACCAGCATCGCATTTGCCACCACGCCGGCCTGCGCCCGCACCTTGTTCTCGATGGTGGCCGCGATCTGTGGGTTGTCCCGCAGGAACTGCTTGGCGTTCTCGCGGCCCTGGCCGATCCGCTGACCCTCGGCGCTGAACCAGGCGCCCGACTTCTCGACGATCGTCGCCTTCACGCCGAGATCGATCAGCTCGCCGAGCTTCGAGATGCCCTCGCCATACATGATGTCGAAGTCCACCACGCGGAAAGGCGGCGCCATCTTGTTCTTCACCACCTTCACCCGGGTCTGGTTGCCGACCACGGTGTCGCGGTCCTTGATGGAGCCGATGCGGCGGATCTCCATGCGGACCGAGGCGTAGAATTTCAGCGCGTTTCCGCCCGTCGTCGTCTCCGGGTTGCCGAACATGACGCCGATCTTCAGGCGGATCTGGTTCAGGAAGATCAGCAGGCAGTTGGAGCGGGAAACGGTGCCGGTCAGCTTGCGCAGCGCCTGGGACATCAGGCGGGCATGCAGGCCGACATGGCTGTCGCCCATCTCACCTTCGAGTTCGGCCCGCGGCACCAGCGCGGCCACGCTGTCCACCACCAGCACGTCGATCGCGCCGGAGCGGACCAGCGTGTCGCAGATCTCCAGCGCCTGCTCGCCGGCATCGGGCTGGCTGATCAGCAGGTTATCGATATCGACGCCGAGCTTCTTGGCATAGCCGGGGTCCAGCGCATGCTCGGCATCGATGAAGGCGCAGGTGCCGCCCTTCTTCTGCGCCTCGGCAATGGCGTGCAGCGCCAGCGTGGTCTTGCCCGAGCTTTCGGGCCCGTAGATCTCGATGATGCGGCCCTTCGGCAGGCCGCCGATGCCGAGCGCGATGTCGAGGCCGAGCGAGCCGGTCGAGACCACCTCGATCTCGTTCTCGGCCTGCTGCTTTGCGCCCATCCGCATGATCGAGCCCTTGCCGAAGGACCTCTCGATCTGGCTGAGCGCGGCGTCCAGCGCCTTTGACTTATCCATCCTGGCTGCCCCTGCTTTGGATCCGCCCCGTCCGCAACCGTCGCGCGCACCTGCATACGGTCGTATCGCCTGCAACCTACCACGTCGCAGCAGGCAAATGGAACCGGATCGATCCGAATCACCCTGGCCGTCACGGCCTCACGGCGGAGACTATGAGCGTGCCGGCACCGGAAAACAAGAACATTTAGAAAACATGGATGGGGATGAGGAAAGCTGTCGCTCACTGCTGCGTGGGCGGTCCCTGGCCCAGGGTGACGCCGACTTCCCGCAGCAGCTCCGCCGCCCCGAAGGGCTTGGCGAGGAAGCGCACCCCCTCGGCGCCCAGATCCTCCTCCAGGGTCCGCCCGGCATAGCCGGAGAGCAGCAGGACGGGCAGCCGCGGCCAGCGCGACCGCAGACGTCGGGCCAGTTCCAGCCCGTCCAGCCCCGGCATGGCCACGTCGCTGACCAGCGCGGCCGGCACCGTGCCGCCATCGATGAGGGCGAGGGCCGATTCGGCGCTGTCGGCGGCGAGCACGCTGTGGCCCGCCCGCTCCAGCAGCCGGGTGCCGAGCTGGCGGAGCGGTGCCTCATCCTCCACCAGCAGCACCGGCCCGCCGGGCGGCGGGCAGGCCGGTGCCGGCGGTAGGGCGGCCGCCACGCGCGCCTCCGCCGGCCCGTCCTGCCGCGGCAGGTGGATGCGGAAGGTAGTGCCGATGCCAACCCTGCTCTCGACCGAGACATGCCCACCCGATTGCGCGACGATGCCGTGCACGGTGGCGAGGCCAAGCCCGGTACCGCCCTTCTCCGGCCGCGAGGTGAAGAAGGGCTCGAAGAGCCGCGGCAGCATCTCGGGCGGGATGCCGGCGCCGGTATCGCTCACCTCCAGCATCACCCAGCGACCCGGCGGCACGGCCCCGGCCCCCTCCCCCTCCGGCCGCAGCACCACGCGGTGGCCGGTGGCGATGCGCAGCGTTCCGCCTTGCGGCATGGCGTCCCGCGCATTCACCGCGAGGTTCAGGATCACTTGGTCGAGTTGCGTCGGGTCCACCCGCACGCGCCGCCCCGGGCTCTCCGGTGCCAGTTCCAGCCGCACCCCGCGCCCGAGCAGCCGCCGCAGCAGCGGCGCGATGGCGGCCACCGCCTCGTTCAATTCGATGACCCGTGGCTGCAGCCGCTGCTGCCGGGCGAAGGCGAGCAGTTGCCCGACCAGCGCCGCGCCGCGCCGGGCGGCATCCTCGACCTGCGCCAGATCGGCCTCGGCGCCGGGGGGCAGGCCGGCGGCGCGCACCGCCTCCGCCCCGCCCAGGATGGCGGCGAGAAGGTTGTTGAAATCATGCGCGATCCCGCCGGCGAGCCGCCCCACGGTTTCCAGCCGGCCGGATTCCGCGCGCTGCGCCTCCGCCCGCCGCGCCTGGGTCCGGTCCTCGATCCGCAGCAGCAGCCGGGCTTCCGGCCCTGGCAGGGGCGAGAGGCTGAGCGCCCATTCGGCATCCTCGGGCGCCGCAGGATCGGCCGGCCTGGCGCGCAGTGGCGCCGGCTGCCCGCCGGCCCGCAGCATGGCCAGGGCCGCCGCGAATTCCTCCCGCACCGCCGCTGCCAGGATCGATGCGACCGGCTGGCCGGGCCGGAGCAGGGCGGCCGGCCCCGCCAGCCGCGCGAGCGCCGGGTTGGCGAGGACGACCCGCCCCTGCGCATCCAGCAGCGCCAGCCCGTCCGGTATGGTCTCCGCCAGGATCCGGAAGGCTGCGTCGAATCCGGGCGACGGCCTGCGCCGGCCGAGCAGGCTGCGCTCAGCCATGCGCCGCGCGCCCCTGCAGGCGCCAGACATAGGCGATGATCTCCGCCACCGCCTGCCAGTGTTCCTGCGGGATCTCGGTATCCACCTCCAGCCGGTGCAGGGCACGGGCGAGCGGCGGGTTGGCGACGATCGGCACCCCGTGCTCCTCCGCCGTCGCGCGGATCCGCGCCGCCATCGCGTCCACCCCTTTCGCCACCAGCCGCGGCGCAGCGGCCTGGCCTTGTTGATAGGCGAGAGCGACAGCGTAATGAGTCGGATTCGTGATGACAACCGTGGCATTCGGAACGGCGGCCAGCATCCGTCGCCGGGCACGGCTTTCCCGGATCCGCCGCAGCCGGGCCTTCACCTGCGGGTCGCCCTCTGCCTCCCGCATTTCCTCCTTCAGCTCCTCCCGGCTCATCCGGAGCTGGTGCAGATGGCGCCAGCGCACCACCAGCACGTCCAGCACGGCGATCCCAGCGAAGGCGCCAAGGGCCACGACCAGCAGATGCAGCACCCCGCGGCCGATCAGGCCGGGCAGCGCGCCCGGCGGCTGGTGCAGCGCCGCCTGCAGCGCCGGCAGGTCGAGCGCGAACCAGAGCGACGCCCCGACCACGCCCAGCTTCAGCAGCGTCCGCAGCAGTTCGATCAGCCCATCCAGCCCGAACAGCCGCCGCAGCCCGGCCAGCGGGTTCAGCCGCGACAGGTCCGGCAGCACCGCCTCGCCGCGCAGCAGCGGGCCGGTCTGGGCCAGGCTGGCCAGGATGCCAGCGAGCGCGACCGCCGCCAGCACCGGCAGCAGGGCCAGCACCGATGTGCGCAGCAGGGCGAGTGCGGCCTCGCCCCCCGGCTCCGGCGCCTCGGCCAGCATGCGCAGCGCCCGCAGCCATTCCAGCCCGAGCGGCGGCAGGGCGAGGAAGCCGGCCAGGGTCGCGGCCAGCAGGGTGGCGAAACCCACCGCCTCCCGCGACAGCGGCACCTGGCCCTGCTGCCGCGCCCGCTCAAGCCGCCGCTGTGTCGGGGCTTCCGTACGGTCCTCTGCCTCCTTCGGATCGCCCTCGGCCATGGCTCAGGGCAGCCCCGGCAGAGCCGCGAGCCCCTCCCGCATCGCCGCCAGCCAGCTGCCCAGCAGCGCGGGCAGGATCAGGGCGAGCAGCAGCAACCCCGCCAGGATCTGCCCCGGCGCGGCCAGGACGAAGGCCGGCACCTGCGGCGCGAGGCGGGAGAGCAGGCCAAGCGCGAATTGCCCCAGCACGCCGGCCAGCAGGAGCGGCGCCGCCAGCCGCAGCGCGAGGGAAAGGCTCTCCGCCACCGCCTGCGCCACGCTTGCGACCTGCGCCGGCACCGGCAGCGCCGCTCCCGCCGGGAACAGGGCATAGCTCTCGGCCAGCGCCCGCAGCGGCAGGGCGTAGAGTCCGGTCGAGAGCACCAGCACCGCCGCCGTGAGCCCGAACAGGCGAGACAGTGCGGTGCCCTGCGCGCCAAAGGCCGGGTCCGCCTGCAGCGGGCTGGCCAGTCCCACCATCAGCCCCACCACCTGCCCCGCCTGGGCCAGCGCCAATTCCAGCAGCCGCGCCAGCAGGCCGAGCCAGAGGCCGATCACCGTCTCCAGGAACAGCAGCCGCAGCATTTCGGGCGTCTCGGCGGGCAGCGCCGGCAGGCCGGGCTGCACCACCGGCAGCACCAGCGCGGTCAATGCCAGGGCGAGCGCAAGCCGGATGGTCGCCGGCACCTCCGGCGCGCCGAGCGCCGGCAGGAGCATGAGCGCGCCACCGATGCGCGCCAGCACCAGCATGGGATGGAAGACGAGGTCGGGCAGCGCCTCCGTCACCGCGCCTGGCCGCCCAGCGCGACCATGCGCTCGAAGAGTTGGGTGGCGTAGCCCTGCAGCGCGACGGTCATCGCCGGCCCGGTCAGCAGCAGCACCACCGCCATGACGGCCAGCTTCGGCAGGAAGGCGAGCGTCGCTTCCTGGATCTGTGTCACCGCCTGCAGCACGGAAATCACGAGCCCGATCGCCAGCACCGCCAGCAGGGGCGGCGAGGCGAGTTGCAGGGTCAGCCACAACGCCTCGCGCAAGGCCAGCGCGGTCGGATCCTCCGTCATCCGGCAGCGCCCCTAGATCGGCATGCGCATGACGTCCTGATAGGCCGCGACCACCCGGTCGCGCAGCGTGACCGCGGTCTGCAGCGCAGTCTCCGCCCGGGCGACGGCGAGCACGACATCGGTGACGCTGCCCTGGCCAAGCAGCGCCTGGGTGCTGGTGGCATCCGCCGAATGGCCGATTTCCACCACCCCTTCGACCGCGCGCCGCAGCGTCGCACCGAAATCGGCGCCCTGTGCGGCCGCTTCCGGCTGCGCCTGCGCCGTGCGATAGGCCGCCGCCGCCTGGACGGGACCGAGTGCGGCCGGCATCAGCGCAGCGCCTCGATGGTGCGGGTCAGCATGCCGCGCGTGACCTCCAGCACCGAGAGGTTGGCGCTGTAGCTCCGCTGCGCCTCCCGCATGTCCATCACCTCCACCAGGCTGTCGACATTCGGGCGCTTGACATAGCCCTTTTCATCGGCGGCCGGATGGCCCGGGTCATGCACCTGGGGGAACTCACCCGGCGCGGTGCCGATGCGGCGCACCGCCACCGTCTCCGCGCCCAGCGCGCGATCCAGCCGGGTGCCGAAGGTCACGGTCTTGCGGCGATACGGGTCGGCGCCCGGTGCCTCCCCCGTGCTGTCGCGGTTCGCCAGGTTCTCCGCCACCACCCGCAGCCGGGTGGATTGCGCCGCCATGCCGGCGGCCGAGATGCGCAGCGCGCGGTCGAGATCCATGCGACGCCTTCCCCTACTGCATGCGGCCAAGTGCGGTGCGGAACAGGCCAAGCCAGCGCCGGTGCAGGCCGATGGCCAGGGCATGCGCCGTATCGGTGTCGGCGACCCTCAGCGCCTCCCGGTCCAGCGAGACGGCATTGCCGTTCGGCGCCGCCTCCGTCGCCTGCCGGTCGAGCCGGGCACGCGGGTCGCTCGCTGCGGCCAGGTGGCGCTGGTCGGTGCGGGCAAGGCCGACACCCGGCGCGCCGCCCTGGACGACGAGCCGCGCGAAATCCGGCAGGTCGCGCGGCCGGTAGCCGGGCGTATCGGCATGCGCGATATTCTGGGCCAGCACGCGCTGCCGGGCATCCAGCCAGGCCAGGCGGCGCTCGGCGAGGGCGATGGGGGCGCTCTGCGACGGGTCCATGCCGCGATGCTGCGGTCGCCTTGCCGAAGATTCGGTAAAGCGCGGGTCGGGGCATGGCGAGGCTTCCTTAACCCCGGCCGCGCGAGACTGGCCGCCATGAGCCCTTGCGCCCACGCCCCTGCCCCACCCCTCGCCGCCATCGAATCAATGCATGGCACGCTCCTGCTGGCGCGCGCCCTGGTCGAGTCCGGCCGGCAGATCGACCTCACCGGCCTTGATGCGGGCGCCGCCGCCCTCTGCGCGGCCATTGCCACCCTGCCGCCCGAGTCGGCCCGGCCCCTGCGCCCCGCCCTGCTTGAGCTTCTCGCGCAGGTGGAGGGGCTCGGCGCCGCCCTCACCCCGCGCTGACCCCGCCACCCCGTCGGCAGGAGGCCGCCGGCTTGTTCCTCGACCCAGATCTCATCCTGAAATCGGCCGGCGCACTGGCCGCCGTGGCGCTACCGCTCTGGCTCGGCGCGAGGGCGTTCCGCGGCGGCAGGACCGGCCGCGGCGCCGGGCGGCGCCTCGCCGTCGAGGAGGTCCTGGCGCTCGATGCCCGCCGGCGGCTGCTGCTGGTGCGCTGCGACGGGCGGGAGGTGCTGCTGCTCACCGGCGGCGGCCAGGATGCGGTGATCGGCTGGCTGCCGGAGCGGCCCGCGCCATGAAGGCGGCCCTGCTTCTCCTGCTGCTGCTCGCGGCCGGCCCCGCAGCGGCACAGAGCGTCAGCATCGATCTCGGCACTGCCGGCCAACCTGGCGCCACCTCCCGGCTCGTGCTGCTGACGGCGTTGATCGGGTTGCTCTCCCTCGCCCCCTCCCTGCTGGTGATGGCCACCGCCTTCACCCGCATCATCATCGTCCTCGCCCTGCTGCGCAGCGCGATCGGGGCGCAGGGCGTGCCACCCAACCCGGCGCTGATCGGCCTCGCGCTGTTCCTCACCCTTTTCGTCATGCAGCCGGTCTTCGAGCAGAGCTGGGCGGCCGGGCTGCAACCACTGATGGAGGGCCGGACCGGCGAGCTGGAAGGCCTGGCCGCCGCGGCCGAGCCCTTCCGGCGCTTCATGGCCGCACAGGTGGCGGAGGCCGATCTGGCGCTCTTCCTCGACCTCGCGCGGCTGCCGCCGGTGCCGGAGGGCGCGCCGCCCGAGCAGATCCCCTGGCGCGCCCTGCTGCCCGCCTTCCTGGTCAGCGAGTTGAAGCGGGCCTTCGAGATCGGCTTCCTGCTCTTCCTGCCCTTCCTGGTGCTCGACATGCTGGTGGCCAGCCTGCTCATGTCGCTCGGCATGATGATGCTGCCGCCGAACGTGGTGGCGCTGCCCTTCAAGCTGATCTTCTTCGTGCTGGTGGATGGCTGGCGGCTGGTGGCGGGCGGGCTGGTGCAGGGTTTCGGCCCCTGAGGCGGCGGTTTGCTCCGCCCGTCCCATTTCCATATCCGGCTGCGGAACGGAGGAGCGCGCGATGATCCTGTCCACCACCTCGACCATCCAGGGGCGCGAGGTCGAGCGCTATCTCGGCGTCGTCTTCGGCGATTCGGTGCTCGGCGTGAATGTCTTCAAGGACCTGCTCGGGGGCCTCAGGGACATTATCGGCGGCCGTTCCGGCACTTATGAGCGAGAGCTGGGCGCGGCGCGCGACGCGGCGCTGCAGGGGCTGCTGGCGCAGGCGCAGTCGCTCGGCGCCGATGCGGTGATCGGCATCGATATCGACTATGAGGTGCTGGGCAGCAATAACGGCATGCTGATGGTGAGCGCGAGCGGCACCGCCGTAGCCCTGAAGCGGGAGGGCATCGAGCCGCCGGCCAGCCCCTGGACGCGGCCCGGCGGATGAGGCGCCCCGGCCCGCCGGACCAGGGTGACCTGTTCCCCGTGCCCGCGCGGCGGACGAGTTGCGGGGTGCTGGTGACCGATGGGCGGCACCTGCTGCTGGGACACGCCACCCGCTCGGCGCTCTGGGACATCCCGAAGGGCATCGCCGAGCCGGGGGAGGATTTCGCCGCGGCGGCCCGGCGCGAGCTGGAAGAGGAGACCGGGCTGCAGGCGCCGGCCGAGGCGCTGATCGGGCTTGGGCTCCATGCCTATCTGCGCGGCAAGGATCTGGCGCTGTACGCCTGGTGCCTGGCGGCGATGCCGGATGCGGCAGGGCTGCGCTGCCGGTCCGTGATGCGCACGCCGGAGGGGCGCTGGATCCCGGAATTCGACGCCTTCGCCGTGCTGCCCTGGGCGGAAGCCGTGGCGCGGGTCGGGCGGACTCTCGCGCGGGTGCTCGGGGAGGTGCGGGGCGGGCCGGCCTGGCCGTTCCACCCCGGGACCTGATCCGCCTGCCGGCGGGAGGCGAAGCCGCCAACCATCGCCCTGGTCAGGGCTGCTCAGCCCTTCGGCAGGTTCTCGGCGATATAGGGCGGCAGGTTGAAGGCGCCGACATGGATTTCCGGCGTCCAGTAGCGCGTCGCGCCCAGGATGCCGGCCGCCTCGGCCCGCTTGCGGATCTCCTCTACCGGCACCTTGCGCTGCGCCGCATCCTTCGAGGCCCAGCCGAGCGTCATGAAGCCGCCGACATAGGTCGGGACGGCGGCGACATAGGCCCAGATATCCGGGAAGGCCTTGCCGCGGCGGATGGAGGTCTCGCGCAACTCATCGGCCTGCATGAAGGGCACGCCGCACTGGTTCACGATCAGCCCCCGGTCCGACAGCAGGCGCGCGGCGTTCGCGTAGAACTCGTCGGTGAAGAGCACCTCGCCGACGCCGATCGGGTCCGTGCTGTCCACGATCACCACATCGAAGCTGCCGGCCGGCGCCTTGCGGACATAGTCGATGCCGTCGCCGACGATCACCTCGGCGCGCGGGTCTGTCCAGGCATCGCCGCCGATGCCCGGCATGTGCTCCTTGCACAGCCGGATCACCTCGCCGTCGATCTCGACCATCACGGCGCGCTCGACGCCCTTGTGCTGCAGCACGCGCTTCAGCACGCCGCCATCGCCCGCGCCGATGATCAGCACGCGCCGCGCCGCACCATGCGCCAGCAGCGGCACATGCGTCAGCATCTCCTGGTAGACGAACTCGTCCGCCTCGGTGATCTGCACCACGCCGTCCAGCAGCATGACGCGGCCATGCGTCTCGCTCTCGAACAGCATGATGTCCTGGAAATCGCTCTGCACCCGCGCGAGCTCGCGCTTCACCCGGAAGCGCTGGCCCCAGGCGCTGTAGAGCGTCTCATTCACCCAAGAATCGGTCGCCATGCCGGCACCCCTGAAACAGAGAGGGCGGGACCTCACGGCCCCGCCCCGGAACCTTCACGCCCGGTCTCGTGTCAGCCGACCAGGCCGCGCTTGTGCTCGGCCAGCTGCACGCGGCCGGGCAGGAACCCCTTCTTCAGCACCGGAATGGCGAGATAGGGGTTGCAGACGCCACAGACGAAGATGTCGAGCGCCGCATAGTCGCGCTCCGGCCAGGTGTGGATGGAGACATGGCTCTCCGCCAGCACCAGCACGCCGGACACGCCGCTGTTCGGGCCGAAATGGTGGAAGTGGCCGTGCAGGATCGTCGCACCTGTCGCGATCGCTGCCTCTCGCAGCACCGCATCGATATGCTCCGGGTCCGCCAGGTTGGTGGCATCCCACAGATCAATGATCAGATGCGTGCCGGCGAACTTCACGCCATCACGGCTGACAAAGTAATCCTTGGCCTCGCTCACCGAGGTTGCAGAGTTCTGGGCTTCGCTCGGGAGCTGCTCCGAGACCATCCCCAGTTGGAGTAGAGCGTCCATTTCGGGCCCCTGTTCCCACCAGTAGATGACCGGGGTGATCGGATATCGATCAGGTCAACGGCGGCGGCATATGGGGCAAGGGGGTCGGCGACGCAAGCCATTTTCTGTCCCGCTCGGCCGAAAAATTTGCCGCCCTCCCCCGCGGGGGACGCGGGACTCAGCGCGTGACCGGCGCGCCCGCCCGCAATGCCTCCAGCCGTCCGGGCAGGCTGCGGAAAAGCTGCAGCTCGCGCTGCAGCCGCGGCAGGTCGGCGAGGCCACGCAGCGGATCCGCCGTGAGCAGCGCGAAAGCCTCGGCCAGCGGTCCTTCGCCCATGCGCGCCGTCTCCGCGGCCCGCAGTGCGGCAAGCGCCGAATCCTCGCCCGCGAGCGCATGCAGCGCCGCCTGCCGCAGCAGCAGCCGGCGCTGCGGCCCCTCGAGCGGCGCGGGCGGGCGCGGCAGAGCGGCGGCAAGATGCTCGCCGAGCGCCACCGCCGCGCCTGTCCAATCGGTGGCCTCCGCCAGCAATTCCGACAGCGCCTCGCCACCCGCGGGGCCGAGCGCCCGCAGCGCCACGATCGCCTCAGCCTGCCGCCCGCGCCGCGCCTCCGCGCGCGCGCCCAGCACGGCGCGATCCTGCGCGAGGGCGGGCGGCAGCCCGTCCGCGGCGCTGTCCGCCAGCACGGCGAGTGTGGCGGCCGCATCACCCTCGGCCAGCCGCAGCGCGGCAAGACGCAGACCGAGCGCGGCGCGCGCGGCGCCTTCCGCCCGCGTCATCGCCTGTCCCAGCAGCGTGGCGGCGCGATCACCGAGATCAAGCGCCAACAGGCGTTCGGCCAGGAGTTGCACCGCGGCTTCTCCACCCGCATCGGCCGGCATCAGGTCCGGATAGGCGTCGAACAGCGCAACGGCCGCAAGCGGTGGCGATTCGGCAAGCGCCGCGAGGAAAGCGTCCCGCAGCGCCGGTTGCAGCGCCATGGCATGATCCGGCGCCATCGCCACCGTCTCCCGCAGCAGGGCGAGCGCGCCGCGCGCATCGCCCGATTCGCGCCGCAAGGCGGCGAGGCGCTGCCGCGTCTCGAGTTCCGCCGCATCGCCGCGCCAGGCGAAGAGCGCGGCTTCCAGCGCGCGGGCTGCCTGCTTCGTGTCCATCCGGCCGGCCGCGAGGCGGAGTTCCACCGCGCGCCGGATCGCCCTCGCCCGTGCCTGCCTGTCACGCCCGGCGGCGATGCGGTCATAGGCGGCGAGCGCCTCCTCCGTCCGGCCTTCCGCCTCGGCCAGGATGGCGCCAGGCAGGGCAAGCTCCTCGGCGGCAGGGCCGGCCGCCTGCAGCAGCCGGAGCAGCGCCGCGCGCTCCCCGGCCTCGGCGAGCGCCAGCGCCGCGAGCGGCAACAGCCGGGCCCGCAGCCCCGAGGGATAGGCGAGCAGCAGCGGCAGCGTGGCTGCGAAGCCGGGGCCGGCCTCCCGCCATTCGGCGCGGGCGGCGGCGAGCGCGGCGCGCCACAGGGTCGCCTCGTCGCTCTCGGGCCACTCGGCCGCCCGCAGGGCCCCGGCCTCCGACAGCCGGCCTGCCAGCAGCGCGGCGGCGGCGGCGAGCGCCGCATAGCGCGGATCGGCGGCGGCGCGCGGGTCCTCCGCGAAGCCCAGCGCCAGCATCGCCTGCGCCTCCTGCGGCAGGCCGAGCGCCAGCATCGCCTCCCCCGCGGCGCGGCGTTGTGGCATGCGGCCGAGCGGCGGGGCGCCGGCGATCCCGGCCTGCAGCGCCTGCAGGCGGGCAAGCAGTTCCGCGGGCGGCTGGGCCGGCAGGTCGAAGCTGCGCGTCATGGCCGGAGCGGCCGGCACCTGGGTGACCCCCGGGTCCAGTGCGAAGCGGGCGCCGCCGGAAGCGATAACGGCGAAGCGATCGCTGCCCGGCTGCATCGAGATCCCGTCCGAGCGGGCGAGCACGGCCGCGCCGAGCAGGGTCGGCGGCAGGTCCAGCTCCGGCAGGCGGCGGCCAAGGGGCATCGCCTCCGCCCCCTCCCGCAGGGTGCCAACCAGAAGCGGCAGGCCGGTCTCGGGATCGGTCACGGGCACTACCCGGCCGGGCGCCGCGGCGCGCAGCAGCAGGCGGGGCGGTGGTCCGGACTCGGCCTCCAGTCCGATCGCCGGGGCCGCCTGCGCCGGCTCGCCCGCGCCGGTGGGCCGGAGGGCGTCCAGCACCCAGCCGGCGTCGTCGCGCCGGGCGCGGATGCGGGCCGGGGGCGCGAGCGGCAGGCGCAGCAGCGTGGCGCCGGGCAGGGCCTCCAGGGTCAGGGCACCGAAGACCGGATCGCCGCGGAGCGGGCGGAGATCGGGTGCCTCGGCCCGATCGAAGACTGCAAGGACATCGCCACCCCGGCGCAGCAGCGCGGCCCCCGTACCGGCGGGAAACGGCAGCAGCACGGAGGCCTGGATGCCCTGGCTTGCCGCAAGCCGCGTGGCGGCAGCACCGGGCGCAGACATCGGCGGAGGCGGTGCGGGTTGACGCGCCCCCTCCGTGGCCGGGACGGGCGTCGGCCCCGCAGGCAGCGCAGCGGCGCCCATCGGCGCAGCCGGGGCATTCTCGGCAACGGACGGCGCGGGACGGGCCGGATTGGGCAGACCAGGCGGGAGGGCTGCCGCCGGTGCCTGGGCCGGCTGTGCTGCCTCCACCCGGGTCGGGCGCGCCAGGGGCCGGCCGGTCGCGGCTCCGGCGCGCGCAGCCTGGGGCGGGCGCGGCGGTGCCCCGGCCGCAACCGGCTCGGGCTTGGCCGGGGGATCCAGCAGATCCACGACCACCCGGTCCCCCAGCCGGTAATGCCGCGCGCTCGCCCCGGGCCGCAGGGTGAGACGAATGTTCCCCGCCTCCTCCGCCGCGGCCAGCACGTTCCGGGGCAGGCGACGCGGCAACTGCACCGTGCTGCCTGGCGGAAAGCGCAGCAGGACCCGCTCGCCCTGCTGCTGCAGGCTGTAGGCGGGCGGCGCCGGCCAGTCGAAGACCAACCTGCCATGGCCGGGATGGTCACCGGCACGGACCGGCACCCGTTCCGCCATGGCGAGCGCCGGCAGCAGCGCCAGCACCGCCGCCAGCGCGACCCGCATCAATCGAAGCTCGCCAGCAGCCGGTCGATATCGGCCTGGGAACTCGCCGCACTCGGCAATTGCGGTCCGTTCGCCAGCTTCTCGCCCTCCGTCCGGCCATCCGCCTGCGGCTCCGGCGCGGGCGGCGGCTCCGGCTCCCCCGGTCGGGCAAAGGCGGCGGTGGCCGCCGCGACCCGTCGCTCGATCGCCTTCAGCGCCGCCACCACCTTCCCGATGCGCTGGCCGGTGATGTCCTGGAAGCTACAGGCCTCGTAGATCCGCGTGACGGCAGAGGCGACCGTCTCGGCCGCCTCGCCGGCGAGCTTGCCCTGCAGCGCCTCCAGCCGCTCGCAGCAGTCGAGGATCTCGTTGGTCGCATCCGCGGTGTGCTCCACCACCGCGTCCAGCTCATCCGTCGCAGTCGGGATGTGGCTGTCATTGATGTCATCCACCCGCAGCGCGGCGATCTCGGACTTGGCGCGCGCCACCTCGCGCCCCAGCGCCTCCAGCTCGGCGAGCAGCGCGGCCTCGGTCACCGTCATGGCGCCGGAGAGGCTGCCGAGGACGGCGCGCACCGCCTCCTCGATCCGGTCCTGGCCGGGCACCCCGTCAGGCATGGGCCATCACCTTCTCGATCTTCTCGCGCAGGGTCTCGGCGTTGAAGGGCTTGACGATATAGTTGGAGACGCCGGCCTGCTTCGCGGCGACCACATTCTCCGTCTTGCTCTCGGCGGTGATCATGATGAAGGGCGTGTTCTTCAGCCGCGCATCAGCCCGCACCTCCTTCAGCAGGTCGAGCCCGGTCATGGGCTGCATGTTCCAGTCGCTGATGACCAGGCCGAACTGGCCGGCGCGCAGCTTCGCCAGTGCCTCCTGTCCGTCGGTCGCCTCCTCGACATTGTTGAAGTCCAGCTGCTTGAGCAGGTTGCGGATGATCCGCAGCATGGTCTTGTAGTCATCGACGATGAGGACATGGGTGGATTTGTCCATGGGCAGCCTCGGGCTTCCTCTGCCAGGGTTTCGGGTTGCGGGTCAGTCGGCGGGGCGGGCCCGGTGACGGGCCAGCTCCGCGGTGATGGTCCGGGCGCGCTCCGGCTTCATCGCGCCCAGCACCGGCGCCGCCTTGCGCTCCCCCATGCGGTCGAGGATCTGCAGCAGCACCGGCGTCTCCAGCTCGTCGAAGATCGCCGCGGCGTCGCGTGGGCGCATGCCTTCATAGAGCTTGACCATCTGTCTCCAGCCGCTCTCCTCGCGCTCGGAGAGGGTGCGGTCGAGCATCTGCAGCCGCTGCTGCAGGGCGGTCAGTTCCTCGATGCGCTGGCCAAGGCGCCGCTCCGCCGCGGCCAGCACCATCTCGCGCGCCGCCAGCGCCTGCTCCCGCGCCTCCAGCTCGCTGCGGCGGGCGCGCAGCCCCTCCAGCAGCGCACGCTCGGCCTGCTGCTCGGGTGTCGGTGCCTCCGGCGGCACCGCCTGCAGCGGGCGGGCGGGCGATGGCGACGGCGCAATGGCGGCGGCGGCAGGCCGCTGTTCGCCGCTGGCCCTCGCCGGCGCAACCAGGGCAAGCGGCGGCGGAGCATCCGTCGAGAGGAGCCCGTGCAGCTTGATGCCCAGCAGCAGCGCCATGCCGCCGAGCATGGCCGGAAGCAGTCGCGGCCGCCTCATCGCCCGGCCCTCAGCGCCCGCAGCAGGGCGCGCTCCGCCTGGCTGCGACCGGCCTCCGGGACCGGATCGGGCGGCGCCTCCTGTGCCAGGGGCCGCGCCGTCCGCACCAGCGCCTCCAGCCGGTCGGCCAGCGCCTCGGCACGCTCGACCAGGTAGCGGAGATCGTCCCGCATGGGCTCGGCCGCGGCCAGGCGTTCGGCGAGTTGCCGCCCGCCGCCCTCCGCCGCGGCCCGCAGGCGGATGGATGCGGCCTCGGCCAGCCGTGTCGCCTCGGTCAGGTTGCCGGCACTGCTCTCGAGCGCCGCGCGGTCCCGCCGCACCGCCGCCAGGCTGCGCTCGAGCCGCAGCACCAAGGGCAGCGCCAGCGCGAGCAGGAAGATGATCGCCAGTTCCAGGAGCAGCTCGGCCCAGCTCATCGGCTCAGTCCTCCGCCTGCCGGCGCAGCTCGCGCGAAATGCGCACGGCCAGCCGGTTCTCCCGCCGGCCCAGTTCCGCCTCGAAGAGCGGCACTTCCCCGCAGCGGAGCGTCACCGGCGCGCCGGGCGCGACATTCAGCGTGATGCAGTCACCCCGCTGCAGCGACATGACGCTGGCAAGTGGCATCGCCTGTTCGTCCAGCACCACATTCAGCGAGAGCTCGGTGTGCCGCAGCTCCTCGGCCAGATGCGTCTCCCAGATGCTGTCACGGCCGAATTTCTCGCCCATGAATTGCTGGAGCAGCAGCTCCCGCACCGGCTCGAGCGTGGCATAGGGCAGCAGCAGCTCCACCTTGCCGCCGCGATCCTCCATGTCGACGCGCAGGCGCGCCAGGATACAGGCGTTGGACAGGCGGGAGATGGCCACGAAGCGCGGGTTCACCTCCAGCCGCTCGAAGCGGAAGGTGGCTGGCGAGAGCGGGCTGAAGGCATCCGAGAGGTCCTGCAGCACCACGGTGATCAGGCGCTCGACCAGCGTCCGCTCGATGGTGGTATAGGGCCTGCCCTCGATGCGCATGGCCGCGGTGCCGCGACGGCCACCGAGCAGCACGTCCACCACCGAATAGATCAGTGCGGAATCAACCACCAGCAG
Organism: Roseicella aerolata; assembly: GCF_020523605.1. Lineage (GTDB taxonomy): Bacteria > Pseudomonadota > Alphaproteobacteria > Acetobacterales > Acetobacteraceae > Paracraurococcus > Paracraurococcus aerolatus. The sequence continues at coordinate 42,835 of NZ_JAJAQI010000030.1, forward strand.
GCCGTAATTGTCCCACTCCTCCACCTTGAAGACCGCCAGCATGGCCGGCAGCGGTACGCTGTTCAGGTAGTCCCCGAAGCGGAGGGAGACGATGCTGTCGATCGAGACCTCGACATTATCGGAGGTGAAATTGCGCAGGGAGGTCGAGAGGATGCGCACCAGCCGGTCGAAGACGATCTCCAGCATCGGCAGGCGCTCGTAGGAGACGAGGCCTGCGCTGACGATGCGCTGGATGCCGGTCTGGTCCTCCTGCTTGGCGCTGTCGCCGCCGAAGCCGAGCAGGCTGTCGATCTCCGCCTGGTTCAGGACGCGCGTGGCCTCGGGCGCCGGCGCGGCCGGGGCCGGGGCGGCCTCCTCCTGCTCCAGCGCCTCGCCCCAGGCGGCGGCGAGGTCTTCCTCCTCCTGCGGGGACGGGCTCATTGGAGCAGGATCTCCGTGAACAGCACGTCGGTGACGCGGGCGGGCGCGGCGGCCAGGCTGGCGCGGGCGATCAGCTCCTCCCGCAACCTCTGCGTGCCGGCGCTGCCGCGCAGCTCCTCGGGCCGCATCTCCCTCAAGTAAGTGGTGAAGAGATCGAGCAGGCGCGGCAAGGCGGCCTGCACCGCCGCCGCGTCCTCCGGCTTCGCCAGTTCCAGCTTGCTGCGCAGGCGGATGTAGCTGGCGCGGCGGCCGGGGGCGTTCAGATTGGCGACGATCTCCGGCATGTCGAAGAAGACCGGCGGACGGGCCGCGACGGCCGGCGCGGACTCCTCCGCTGCCGCTTCCCCGCCCCCCATGCCGAGCAGCTTGGGCAGGATGCCGGTGAACCAGAGGCCTCCGCCGATCGCGGCCAGCACGACCGGCAGCGCAAGCAGCAGCAGCTTGCGCTTGCCACCCTTGGCCGGTGCCTCCGCGCCCTCCGCCGCGACCGCCTTCTCCGACATCCGCTCCTCGCCTCTCCGGGGGTCCATCCTGCCGCGCCGGGGCTTAAGGAAGGCTTGCACCGGCAGGGGCGGCCGGGGGGTGCGGCAGATCCTGCCGCAGGCGGCAGGCTCCGCCGGCCCAGGAGCCCAGCCCCGCTGGCACGGTGCTTGCGGCAGGGGCGGCGTGACCTGGCGCCAGGAGGGCGCCGCCCCGGAGGGACGCATGGACACGCCCGGCTACGTCATCCTCTCCCGCCTCGGCGCCCAGTTGCGCGCGACGCAGGTGCTCGCACACAACCTGGCCAATGCCGACACGCCCGGCTTCCAGGCGCAGCGGCCGGTCTTCGCGCAGCATCTGCAGACGCCGCCGGACGGGCCACGCGGCGCTAGCACCGCCTACAGCATCGACCGCGCCACTTGGCGGCAGGCCACGCCCGGCCCGCTGACCACCACCGGCAATCCGCTGGATGTCGCCCTGCGCGGCGAGGGGTTCTTCGCGGTCGAGACCCCGGGCGGCGAGGAGCGCTACACCCGTGCCGGCCGCTTCGGCCTCTCGCCCGATGGGCGGCTGGTGGATGCGGAAGGCAATGCCGCGCTGGATGCGCGCGGCACACCCATCGTGATCGGCCCCGGCGACACGCGCATCGAGATCCAGGGGGACGGCACCATCCGGTCGGAGAATGGCCCGCTGGGCCAGTTGCGCGTGGTGCGCTTCGAGGCGCCGCAGAAGCTGCGCGCGGTGGGCGACCGGCTCTTCGCCGCCGAGGAGGCGCCGCAGCCGGTGGAACGCCCCGGCGTGGTGCAGGGCGCGGTGGAGGGCAGCAATGTGCGCCCGGTGCTGGAGATGGTGCGCATGACAGAGGAGGTGCGCGAGTTCCAGCTCGCCACCAGCTTCGCCGAGCGCGAGGGCGAGCGGCTGCAGACCGCCGTCGAGCGCATTCTGCGCCGCCGCGGCTGATCCGGAGGAGGCTGACCGATGCGCGCCTGGCAGACCGCGGGCCGGTCCTTCGCATTGCACCGGCGCTTCGCCGGCTTGGGAGAGTGACGATGCGTGCGCTCCAGATCGCCGGCACCGGCATGATGGCCCAGCAGACGAATGTCGAGGTCATCTCCAACAACATCGCCAATATGAGCACCACCGGCTTCAAGCGCCGGCGGGCCGAGTTCCAGGACCTGCTCTACCAGAACATCCGCCGCGTCGGCTCGCAGAGCTCGGAGAACGGCAGCATCCTGCCCTCCGGCGCGCAGATCGGCCTCGGCGTGAAGACCTCCGCCATCTACCGCATCGGCGAGCAGGGCAGCCTGCAGCAGACCGAGAACCGCTTCGACCTGGCGATCCGGGGCAACGGCTTCTTCCAGGTGCAGCTTCCCTCGGGCGAGATCGCCTATACGCGGGACGGCACCTTCGGCCTTTCGGCGGAAGGCCAGATCGTGACGGCGGAGGGCTTCCTGGTGCTGCCCGGCATCGCCATCCCGGCCGCGGCACGCGACGTCACCATCAATGCGGCGGGCGAGGTGCTGGCCAAGCTGGACGGCCAGGTGGCGCCGCAGAATGTCGGCCAGATCCAGACCGCAATCTTCGCCAATGAGGGCGGGCTGGAGGCAATGGGCGACAACCTGCTGCTGGCAACGCCGGCCTCCGGGCAGGCGCAGCTCGCGGCACCTGGGCAGCCCGGCCATGGCCAGGTGCTGCAGGGCTTCATCGAAAGCTCCAATGTCAATGTGGTGCAGGAGATCACCAGCCTGATCACCGCCCAGCGGGCCTATGAGATGAACAGCAAGGTGATCACGGCGAGCGACGAGATGCTCTCGACGCTGTCGCGGATGCGGTGAGGCGGCCATGCGCATCGCTGCCCTGCTGCTCCTCCTCGCATCCTGCCTTCCCCTGGCGGCCGCCGCGCAGGAACTGGCCGGGCCGCGACCGCTGGTGGTCGCGGCCGATCCCGTGCTGCGCCTCGGCGACATCTTCGAAGGTGCCGGGCCGCGGGCGGCACAGCCGGTCGGCGCGGCCCCGGCGCCCGGCCAACGGCTGGTGATCGAGGCGCCGCAACTCCTGGCGCTGGCGCGCGCACATGGCCTTGCCTGGCGGCCGCTCTCGGCGCAGGAGCGGGTGGTGGTGGAGCGGCCGGGCCAGGCCGTGCCGCGGGAGGAGATCCTGGCGGCGCTGCGGGCGGCACTGCTCGTCCATGGCCTCGATGCGGAGGCCGAGCTGGAACTGGGCCCGCTCACCTCGCCGATGGTCCCGCCCGGCACGCCGCCGCAACTGGCGGCCGAGGCGGCGAGCCTCGATCCGGCCAGGAGCCGCTTCGGCGCCACGCTGGTCGTCATGGCGGAGGGGATGCCGGTGCTCCGGCAGCGTGTCGCCGGGCGGGTGGTGGCCACCCTGCCGGCGGTGGTGGCGACGCGCCGGCTGGCGCTCGGCGAGGTGGTCGGGCCCGGCGATGTCCGGCTGGTCCGGCTGCGCGCCGAACGGGTGCGGCCCGGCACGGTGGAGCGGCCGGGGCAGGTGATCGGCCAGCAGCTAAGGCGGCCGATGGGCGCGGAGGCCCCATTCCTCAGCGCCGATCTCGCCCCGCCCGCGCTGGTCGAGAAGAACGCGCTGGTGACGATGGAGGTGGAGGCGCCGGGCCTCGCCCTCACCGCCCAGGGGCGGGCGCTGGAAGCGGCGCCGCGCGGTGCCCTGGTGCCGGTGATGAACCTCGCCAGCCGGACGGTGGTGGAAGGGCAGGTGATCGGGCCGGGGCGGGTGCGGGTCGCGATGGGCGCGGCGCCGCTGCGGGCGGAGGCACGGTGATGCGCGCGCTGGCCCTTCTCCTTCCGGCCCTCCTGCTCGCAGGCTGCGGGACGCTGGAGCGGCTCTCGCGGGTCGGCGGCGCGCCGGCGCTCTCGGCGGTGCAGGACCCGACGGCCGACCCGGCCTGGCGGCCGGTGGCGATGCCCATGCCGGCCGCGCAGGACCCGCCGGCGCCGGCCAACAGCCTGTGGCGGCCGGGCAGCCGCACCTTCCTGCGGGACCAGCGCGCGGCGCAGGTGGGTGACCTGATCACCGTGCTGGTCTCCATCCAGGACGAGGCGCAGTTGCAGAACCGCACCCAGCGGGCGCGCAGCGGCAGCGACAGCATGGGCATCCCGCAGGTCTTCGGCCTGCAGACCCGCTGGTTCCCGCCGCCCGCCAATGTCGAGCGGCTGGTGCAGGCGAGCGGCCAGCAGGAGACGGACGGCAACGGCACGGTGCGGCGGACGGAGACGGTGGCGCTGCGCCTGGCCGCGACCGTCACCCAGGTGCTGCCCAACGGCAACCTGGTGGTCAGCGGCAAGCAGGAGGTGCGCGTCAGCGGGGAGTTGCGGGAACTGGCGGTGCAGGGCGTGATCCGGCCGCAGGACATCGCCAGCGACAACACCATCCGCCACGACCGGCTGGCGGAGGCACGCATCGCCTATGGCGGGCGCGGTACGCTCTCGGACCTGCAGCAGCCGCGCCTCGGCTCCCAGGTGCTGGACATCCTGCTGCCGTTCTGACGAGTTGACTCACAAGGGTCCCAAGGGCCCTTCGGTCCTTGGCGGTGCGGGCATGGGGGAGGCACGGGCCTTCCCCCGGCGCCACAGCACGTGACCGGCGGCGCCCCGTCCGGCCGCGGCGCCAGGGCCCGCTCCGGCCTCAGCCGCCCGGGACCAGCCCCAGGGTCAGCAGCGCGAGGGCGATGTAGCGCCCGGCCTTGGCGATCGCGACCAGGACCAGGAGCACCCAGAGGGGCTCGCGCAGCACGCCCGCGATGACTGTCAAGGGATCCCCGATGATCGGCGCCCAGCTCAGCAGCAGCGACCAGCGGCCCCAGCGGCGGTACCAGCCCTCCGCCCGCGCCAGGGCATCCGGCTTCACCGGGAACCAGGGGCGGTCGCGCCAGCGATGGATCCAGCGGCCGAGCCCCCAATTCACCACCGAGCCCAGCACATTGCCGATGCTGGCGACCAGCACCAGCAGCCAGGCCTGCTGCTCGCCAGCCAGCAGCAGGCCGACCAGCACGGCCTCGGACTGCATCGGGACAATGGTCGCGGCGGCAAGGGCCGCCAGGAAGAGGCTGCCATAGGCCGCAAGATCGATCATTCGCGGAGGATGCCACGGAAACGACTTGCCGTCCGTGGCTGCCCCGCCCCTTCCTGCGCGACAGCAAGGCCGCATTGGCGCCCGGCCCGGATGTCCTGCCGGTCAACCCTGGCTCCTTCGGCGCCATGCCGGATGCTGGTCGCCGGGATGGAACTATCGACGGCGCCCCTGGGCTGCGGATCGCTGCCGCCCCCCGCAAGGCGCCGCCAGATCACGAGAAGCTGGCCGACCGGCTCGCGGCCAGCCCCTGACTTGACCGCCTGCCCGCCCGATCCGACCTTCCTTCCATGGATCTTCCCATCAGCGGCTGGCACGCGCACGTCTATTACGAGCCCACCGCGACCCGCGCGGCGGCCGAGGCAGTGCGCGCAGGCATTGCCGAAACCTTCCCGGCGGCGGTGCTCGGCCGCTGGCACGACCAGCCGGTCGGGCCGCATACCGCCGCCATGTACCAAGTGGCCTTCGCCCCGGCGCTCTTCGCCGGGCTGGTGCCCTGGCTGGCGCTGAACCGCGGGGATCTCTCGGTGCTGGTGCACCCGGAAACGGGGCGGCAGCGGGCCGACCATGTCCGGCACGCCCTCTGGCTCGGCCCCCCGCTGCCGCTGAAGGCCGAGATCCTGCCGGAGTAGCGCGGAGCGGGCACCGGCCTTCCCGTCCCGGACAGACCAAGGCGCGGCGGACGGAGATGCCGCCCCCCCCGTTCAGGACAGGGTCATGCCGGCATAGCCCTGCGCCGCCACCGCTTCGCAGCGCGCCCGGTACTGCGGCGCCCCGCCCTGATATTGCAGGATGCGGCGCACATCCTTGCCCTCGACATTGCGGTTGATGCCGGTCGCCCAGGAATCGATCTGGGTGTAGAGCATGCCCGCGGCGAGTTCCTCGATATGGCGGGACCACTCGGCTTCGGCCTCCGGCGTCGCCTCCACCCGGGTGATGCCCCGCTCCGTCGCGTGCCGCAGCAGGTCCGTCGCCCAGTCCACATTCTGCTCGATGCAGCGCGGGATGTTGCAGCGCGTCGAGGCATTGTGCGGCCCGACGATGGTCAGCATGTTGGGAAAACCCGCCGACATCAGGCCGAGATAGGTCTTCGGCCCGTCCTTCCAGTGGTCCTTCAGCCGCTCGCCGCCCGTGCCGCGGAACTCGATCCGGTCGAAGGCGCCGGTGATGGCATCGAAGCCGGTCGCGTAGATGATCATGTCGAAGTCGTATTCGGCATCGCTGGTCCGGATGCCGGTCCCGGTGATCCGCTCGATCGGCGTCTCCCGCGTGTCCACCAGGCGGACATGCGGCAGGTTGAAGGCCTCGTAGTAGCGGGTCTCCTGCGGCACGCGGCGGGTGCCGAAGCCGTGGCATCTCGGGATCAGCTTCTCCGCCGTCGCCGGGTCCTTCACGCGCTGCCGGATCTTGCGCGCGACGAAGTCGCTGAACAGCGCATTGGCTCTCGGATCGGTCAGGACGTCGCGGAAATTCGCCATCCAGATGCCGAAGCCCGGCTCGCCATACAGCTTCTCCCAGAAGGCCTCGCGTTCCTCCTCCGTCACCTCGAAGGTGCCGCGCGGGTCGGTGTTGTGGATGTAGCAGCCGGGTGTCGTGCGGAGCAGTTCGAACATGGCGGGGTAGTTGGCCTTGATCCTCGCCTGCTCCTCCTCCGTGATCGGACGGTTGTGCAGCGGCGTGCACCAATTGGGCGTCCGCTGGAACACGGTGAGTTGCCCGACCAGCGGCGCGATGGTCTGGATCACCTGCACGCCGGTCGCGCCGGTGCCGATGACGGCCACGCGCTTGCCGGCGAAGTCCACCGGCTCATGCGGCCAGCGATAGGTGTGGAAGGACTGCCCCTCGAAGTCATGCACCCCGGGAATGCGCGGCAGGGTATCGGCCGAGAGCGGGCCGATGCAGGTGATGAGGAAGCGGCTGCGCTGGCGCTCGCCGCTTTCCAGCGCGACCTCCCATTCCCGCTTCGCCTCGTCGAAGCTGGCTTCGGCGACGCGGCTGTTGAACCGGATGTGGCGCCGCAGGTCGAAGCGGTCCGCCACATGGTTCAGGTAGCGCAGCGTCTCCGGCTGGGCGGAGAAATGCTCGCTCCAGTTCCACTCCTGGAGCAACTGCTCGTCGAAGGCATAGCCGTAGGTATAGCTCTCGGAGTCGAAACGGGCGCCGGGATAGCGGTTCCAGTACCAGGTTCCGCCCACGCCGCTGCCGGTTTCGAAGACCTGGACCGAAAGGCCGAGTTCCCGCAGGCGGTAGAGCTGGTACATGCCGGCGATGCCGGCGCCGATGATGATGGCGTCGTGGGTGGGGACGGACCCCGTGCGGGTTTCGGCTGCCGCGGCGGCAGGGGCGGACATGCGCTTCACTCCCGGGTTTGCTTGCCGGGAAGTGTGCCGCCGGAGCGGGCGCTGGCCAAGGCCGGGCGGACCGCTTGCGGCGGGTCAAGGCAGACCGGACGCCGTGGAAGCACCATATGATGGCCCAGCCCGGTTCCGTCCCGGCCCCGCCACCACCGGGCCGGGCCGGCATGCGGAGAAGGATGTGAGCCCGATGCGCGCCGTCTGCCTGCCGGCCGTCAGGGCAGGCACCCGGGACCGGACCACCACCCCGGATCGGCCGCCGCGCGCGGACCGCGCCGCCCCAGGACAGGATAGCGAAGCATGACCGAAAGCCTGCAGGTCGTCTGCCCGGAATGCGATGCCATCAACCGGCTTCCCGCCCACCGGCTCGCGGAGCGGCCACGCTGCGGCGCCTGCAAGGCGGCGCTGTTCACGGCAGCGCCCGTGGCGCTGGGCGAGGCGCGCTTCCGCCACCACCTCCGCCACAGCGGCATCCCGCTGCTGGTGGATTTCTGGGCCTCTTGGTGCGGGCCGTGCCGCATGATGGCCCCCGCCTTCGAGCAGGCGGCGCAGGCGCTCGAGCCGCGCATGCGGTTGGTGAAGGTCTCCACCGAGGAAGCGCCCAGCCTCGCGGCCGAGCTCGGCATCCGCAGCATCCCGACGCTCGCCCTTTTCGCCGGGGGGCGGGAAGTGGCGCGTCAGGCCGGCGCCATGCCCGCCCGCACCATCATCGCCTGGGCCGAGAGCCAGGCCCCCGCCTGAAGGGCGCCGGCCCGAGGCGCCGCTATTGCGGCTCCGAGAAGCCGGAATCGGAGCCCGGCTGCACGAATTGCCGGCTGTCCATGGTGACCGTCACCGGCCGGCCCTGGCGGCACCCGCTCATGCAGGCCTCGTCCGGCGTGTCCGGCCGCGCCTCCAGCACGAATCCCTCCCGGTTCGGCATGCGGATCGCCTTCAGCTTCTCCGCATCCAGCTCGGCATCCTCCGGCAGCAGTTCGTTCAGGTGCAGCACATAGGCGGTCAGCGCGTAGACCTCCTCGTTCGAGAGCGTCATCGGCGTCGCATAGGGCATGGCGCGGCGGATATAGTCGAAGACCGGCGGCGCATAGGGCCAGTAGCTGCCGATGGTCCGCCGCGGCTGATCGGTGTTGAGGCTGCCGCGGCCGCCGATCAGCGCCGGCCAGCGCTCCAGCCCCTCCCCGAAATCGCCGTGGCAGGCGGCGCATTGCTGCACGAACAGCTCCTCGCCGTCCTTCACCGTGCCGCGGCCGGGCGGCAGCCCCTCCCCGTCGCCGCGCACATCGATGTCCCAGCCGGCGATCTCCTGCGGGCTGGCCGGGCGGCCGATGCCGGCGATGGGGCGCGGCAGCGCCTCCGCCGCGCCAGGCGGCGCCGGCCAGGCGGCGAAGGGGCCGGCGGCGCCGCCGCCTTGCGGCAGGGGGAAAGGCCGGTACAGCGCGGCGCGGTCGCCGCCGGGCTGCGCCCGCACCACGCCGCCCGCCGCCAGCGCGGCGAGGCCAAGCGCACCGAGGAGCAGCGCCTTACGCATCGATCTGGACATTGACCACCGTCCCGTCCGGCTCGACCAGCCAGGTATGGATCGCGTTCTTGTGGTAGATGCTCTCGACCCCGCGGGCCTTGCGCAGCGTGGCCATGGTCGGCTGCACCCGCCCCGTCTCGTCCATGGCGCGGGATTGCAGGAAGGCGCGCTGCCCCTCTTGCCATTCCCAGGGGATGCGGAAGCGGGTCAGTGCCTTGCCCAGCACCGGCTCCTGCAGTTGCGCCGACCGCCAGCTGTCGCCGCCATCCACCGAGACATCGACGCGCGTGATCCGCCCCACGCCGCTCCAGGCCAGGCCGGTGATCTCGACGAAGCCCGGCTTGCCGCGCAGCGGCTTCTCCGGGCAGGGGGCGGTGATGACGCTGTTGACCTCGTTGACGAAGGTGAATTTCCGCGCGCGCCCGTCCGGCATCAGATCGGTGTAGTGGCGCGTTTCCTCCCGGTGGTACCAGGGGCGGTCACCCAGTTCGATCCGGCGCAGCCACTTGATCCAGACATTGCCCTCCCAGCCCGGCACCACCAGCCGCACGGGATAGCCCTGCTGCGGCCGCACGGCCTCCCCGTTCTGGCCATAGGCGAGGATGACGTCGTCCAGCGCCTTGGCCAGCGGGATGGAGCGCGTCATCAGGCTGGCATCGCCGCCCTCGGCCAGCAGCCAGGAGGCGTTGGGCCGCAGCCCCGTCTGCGCCAGCAGGGCCTTCAGCGGCACGCCCGTCCATTCCGAGCAGGACAGCATGCCATGGGTGAACTGCACGCCCGACATCTGCGCGCCACGCCATTCCATGCCGCCATTGGCGGGGCATTCGATGAAATGGATGCGGGAGACGCTGGGCAGGCGCTTCAGGTCCTCCAGCGTGAATTGCAGCGGCCGTTCCACCAGGCCGTGGATCATCAGCCGCCAGTCCGCCGGCACCACATCCGGCACGCCGCCATGGTGCCGTTCGAAATGCAGCCCCGAGGGCGTGATGATGCCGTGCATCTCCGCCAGCGGCGTGAAGGAGACGGAGGATTGCCGGTCCTGCGTCAGCCAGGGCACGTAGCGGCGCACCGCCGTCTCGTGCCGGCTGCGCGTGCCATAGGCCTCCTCGATCACGCCGGGGCCGAGGCTCTTCGCCCATTCCGGCGTGTTGGGCGGCAGGTTCGCCGGGTTGCCCTCCGCCGCCGAGGCGGCGCCGGCGGCCAGCGTGCCCGCCGCCGCCACCTTCAGCAGGCCGCGCCGGGACGCGGTGCCTGATCGCTGCAACTCCGTCATGCGGTGCCTCGTCTCCTCCCGTCCGCGCCGCCTCAGGCGATGCCGAACATGTCCTGGGTGATGCTCTCGTACCAGCCATCGGCGTAGAGCGCCTCCAGCCGGCGATGCTCCGCCGCGCGTTCGCCCAGCACGGCGGTGCGCGGGCTGATGCCGCCCGAGCCCGGCACCTCCTCCAGCCGCTGCGGCGTGCCGCGATACACGCCGACGATCGAGATCCCGTAGTCGGGCCCGACATGGCTGTAGCAGGTGTTGAAATAGGTGGCCGGCGGCGCCGCCCGTCCCGCCAGCGCGGCGGCGGCGCAGGCGACCGCGTGCTTGGCATGGGAATTCGCGGCGAAACCGGATTTCGGCATGGGTGCGGCGATGCAGGCGTCGCCGATGACGTGGATGTCCGGCACCAGCGCGGATTCCATGGTCGCCGGCTTCACCGGGCACCAGCCGGTCTCGTTGGCGAGCCCGGCCTCGCGCGCGATGCGCGCCGCCATCTGCGGCGGGATGACGTTGACGACATCGCCCTTCACCTTGTCGCCAAATTCCGTTTCTACCTCCATGGCAGCCGGATTCACCCGCACCACCCGCCCATCCTCGGAGGCGCCGCGCCATTCGACGATATCCGGATAGAGCTCCGCCCAGGCATCCTGGAAGAGCGGCTGCTTGGAGAAGCCGTTCTTGGCATCGAGCGCGATCAGCTTCGCCCGCGGCTTCGCCCGCTGCAGGTATTCCGCCACCATGCTGATGCGCTCATAGGGTCCGGGCGGGCAGCGGAAGGGATTGTCCGGGATCGTCATCACGAAGACGCCGCCCTCGGGCATCGCCTCCAGTTGCTTCTGCAGCACCGTGATCGGCTGCTGCGAGGGGATCCAGCCATGCGGCATGCGCGTCGCGGCCGCCTCGTCATAGCCCTCGACCGCGCCCCAGCGCAGGTCGATGCCCGGCGACATGATCAGCTTGTCATAGGGGATCTCCGCCCCGTCCGCGAGGCGCAGGCGCTTGCGCCCGGCATCCACGGCGGTCGCGCCCTGGTGCACCACGCGCACGCCGCGCGCCGCCAGGCGGTCATAGCCGAAGGTGATGCTCTCGATGTCGCGCCTTCCGGCAAGTACCAGGTTGCCATAGGGGCAGGTGGTGAAGCGCGGGCTGCGCTCCACCAGCGTGACCTCGAGATCCGGGTGGTGGTCGCGGGCGAAGCGCGCGGCGGAGGCGCCGCCGAAGCCGCCGCCGAGGATGACGAGGCGGCCGCCGCCCTGCTGGGCGCGGGCGAGGCGCGGGGCGGCGAGGACGCCGGCGGCCGCGGCGACGAGGAGGGCGCGACGCTGAATCGGCATGCTGCGGTCCTCCTTCAGTCGCGCGCCGCGTAATGCGCGGCAAGGGCGGCGATATCCTCATCGGAATAGCCGCGGGCGATGCGGCCCATCACCGTCGCCTCCCGCCGGTTCTCGCGGAAGTCGCGCAGGATGGCGGCGAATTCCGCGCGGCGATGCGTGGCCGCGATGGCCGGTATGCCATGCGACCCGCCACCCGAGACGCCATGGCAGCCCTGGCACGCGCCGGCGAGCAGCAGGCCGCGCTCCTGCGCGGCTGCCGGCATCGCCAGCATGGTCAGGGCCAGGATCGTCGCTTTGCGCATCCGGCCGTTCCTCCCTCCGGTTTCGCTTTACTTTCTTGGTGCGTGCGGCATTGTCATTGCGTCCAGGGTCCAGCCCAGCGTGTCCAGAGTGAGTGTCTGACGCACGACGGCGCAGTTTCATTCCCGTGCGCTTGCACGGTGAGGGAGGACCCGATCCATGGCATTCCGTACCGCCCTGCTTGCCGCGACCCTTGCCCTTGGCGCGCCCGGCCTCGCCCTGGCGCAGGACGCGGCGGCGGGGCAGCGCGTCTTCAACCAGTGCCGCGCCTGCCACACCGTGGACGCGGGGGGACGCAACGGCGTCGGCCCCAACCTGCACGGCGTCTTCGACCGCAAGGCGGGTAGCGTCGAGGGTTTCCGCTACTCCGCCTCGATGCGGGAGAAGGCGGAGGGCGGCCTCACCTGGACCGAGGAGAACCTGCGCGCCTACATCGCCAACCCCAAGGCGGTGGTGCCGGCCGGCTCCATGTCCTATGCCGGCCTCAGGAACGAGCAGCAGATGAACGACCTGATCGCCTATCTGCGCCAGGCGACCGGCGCGCGCTGAGGCCGGGGGCGATGCGCCGGCGCGGCCTCGTGCTGCTCGGGCTCGGGATGGCGATGCGCGCCGCCGGCGCGGCGGAGCTGCCCGTGGCGCAGTTCGTCATGCTCGAGCGGCACGACTGCCCTTGGTGCCGGCGCTGGCTGCGCGAGGTGGGAGAGGCGTCCTGGAACGCCTCCGACCTCGGCCGCCGCGCGCCGCTGCGCCGGGTGGATGTCGCGCAGGGGATGCCGGCCGACCTCGCCGGCTTCGCGCATTGGCGCTTCACCCCGACCTTCGTGCTGATGCAGGGCGGGCGCGAGCTCGGCCGCATCATCGGCTACCAGGGCGACCTGTTCTTCTGGCAGCAGGCCGAGGCGCTGCTGGCGAAGCTGCCGCCCGCGGACACCGCGAGGAAGGAGGAGACGCAATGAACAAGACGGCATGGATCCTGGGCGCCGCGCTGCTGGCCGCGGCGCCAGCGGCAGGGGCGCGGGAGGCGGATTTCATCACCTTCCGCGTGCTGGCGCCGCCGCTGGCGCTGGAGCTGGCGCAGGCCGCGCTGAAATCCTGCCACGACCGCGGCTTCCAGGTGGCGGTGGCGGTGGTGGACCGCTTCGGCGTGCCGCAGGTGGTGCTGCGCGACGCGCTGGCCGGCCCGCACACGCCCGAGACGGCGATCGCCAAGGCGCGCACCTCCGTCAGCTTCCGCGCGGCGACGGAAGAACTCTCCGCCGCCACCCAGGCCGGGCAGCTCAACTCCGCCATCCGCCACATCCAGGGATACATCTTCCTCGGCGGCGGCGTGCCGGTGGAAGGCGGCGGCTCCATCCTCGGCGGCATCGGCATCTCCGGCGCGCCGGGCGGGGCGGAGGACGATGCCTGCGCCCGCGCCGGCCTGCAGGCGATCGAGGACCGGCTCATGATGTAGGCTGGCCCGCGGCTGCCCTCCCCCCGCCTGGGGGAGGGCGTCAGGGCCGCAGGTGGATCCAGCCCATCAGCTGCCGCTCCACCACCTCCGGCAGGCCGTTCTGCACCACCTGCACGCCCTCCAGCACCGCCTCCGGCGCCAGGCCAAGCGTGTCGAGCGTGGCGCCGCAGGCCACGAATTCGATGCCATAGGCCTGTAGGCTCGCCACCCGCTCCGCCACCTGGCTCTCCTCCCGCAACAGGTGCCGGAGACCGGGGCCATAGGCGACGACCAGGATCTCAACCAGATCCTGGCCGTAGAAGCCCTGGATGTTGATGAGGTTGGAGAAGACCGCATTGGCCCGGGCCGGATCGGCCTCGGAGACCGAGACGACGATCCGCCGCGGCGCCTCCACCGTCGGCTTCGGCTCGGCCAGCGGCGTCTCCCGCACGCCGGCGGCGGCCAGGGGCATGGCAGCCAGCATCGCCAGCAGGGCGCGTCTTGCCCGCATCATCGTCCGCTTCCCTCCGCGCTCAGGATCAGGTGCGACATCAGCCGGTCCACCGGGGCGAAATCGTCCGTCAGCACCGGCACGCCCGCCGTGGCGATGCGCGCCGCGACGAATTCCGGCGGCAGCCGCGCCCAGCGCCGCTCCGGCCCGCGCCGCGCCGCGATGCGGCCGAAGGGTGTCGGCGCGTCGGAGGCGAGCAGCAGATAGGTCACGCGCCGTCCCGGCGCCTCGGCCATCTCCACCCAGACCTCCACCACCGGGAAGTCGAGAGCGAGGGTGCGCGCGAGCGCCAGCAGGAAGCGCGGCTGCCGCTTGTCCTCCATGACATTCGCCGCATAGGCGCCGCCAGGCCGGAGCCGCGCGCGCACCGCGCGGTGCCATTCGCGCGTGGCGAGATGCACCGGCATGGCGATGTCGTGGAAGGCATCGGCGAAGACCAGGTCGAATTGCGCCGCCGCGGGCAGGGCCTGCAGCGCCGGCCGGCCATCCGCGGCCAGGACCGTGAGCGCCGGGCTGTCCTCCAGCCAGAAGTCGCGGCGCGCGGCAGCGGCGACGGCGGGGTCCAGCTCGGCGACGGTGAACCGCCCCCCCGGATGGTCGGCGGCCCAGGCGCGCGGCAGGGTGAAGGCGCCGCCGCCGAGGAAGAAGGCCGCCGGCCGCTCCGGCAGGCCGCGCGCCGCCATCACCTCATCCACCAGATGCAGATAGGGCTGCACGAACAGCGTCGGCTCGTCCCGCACATTCGCGCCATGCGCGAGGTGGTCCAGCACCATCAGCCGCGCCGGCTGCCCGACCGCCTCCGCCAGGTCCACGCCACGGATGCAGAAATAGGCGCTCTCGGCCTCGCAGGGGCTGGCGAAGGCCGGCAGCCGCGCGAGGCCCGCCGGCAGCAGCAGCGCGGCCAACCCCGCCGCCGCGGCCGCGGGCAGCGCCGCGCGCCGCCGCGCCCAGGCCAGGGCGGCGCCGGCATGGCCGGCGGCCAGCAGCCCGTAGAGCCCGGCGCAGGCCAGCATGGTGGCCGTGGAGCCGAGCCAGGCGACGAAGAGGAAGCCGGCCGCCAGCGTACCGGCGATGGCGCCGAGCGCCGAGACGGCGAAGAGCCGCCCGAGCACCGGCCCCACCTGGCCCGGCGACGCCTCCTCCACCGCCAGCTTGGTGACGATGGGGGAGACGGTGCCGACCAGCAGGCTCGGCAGGAAGAAGGCGGCCAGCGAAAGGCCGAGGATGGCGGCGAGCGGGTGCACCCCCTCGCCCTCCAGCCAGGGCGCCGCCAGCCGCAGCGCCGGCACGGCCAGCAGCGTCGCTGCCGCACAGCCGCAGAGCAGCCAGCCGAGCCGCCGGTGCCCCATTTGCCGGTCGCACTCGGCGCCCGCCAGCCGCCCGCCCCACCAGTGGCCGAGCGAGAAGCCGCCCAGCACCACGGCGATGATCGCCGTCCAGGTATAGAGCGACATGCCGACATGCGGGGCCAGCAGGCGCCCGGCCACGATCTCCACCACCATCCCAAGGGCGGAGGCAAGCAGGATGGTCGCCGCATCGCCCAGCGCACAAAGGGCCGAGGGGCGCGTCGCGGTCATTGATCCGCGCCCCGCGCCGCGCGACATGTCGGGGAAACGCCGCGACGGAGGACGTCATGCACCGCGCCGCTACCAAGCCGCTCCCGCGCCGGGCGCTCGGGGCGCTGCTGCTGGGCGCGGCGCCCGCCGCCGCCGCGCCGGTGCGGACGGAGCAGGGCTATACCCAGGACTGGTTCGCCGAAAGCTTCCTCGACCTGCCCGAGGATTTGCGGGAGGCGACGGCGACCGGCCAGCGCCTCGCCGTGGTGTTCGAGCAGCGCGGCTGCCCCTATTGCGTCGAGATGCATACCGACCACCTGGTGGATCCCGCGATCGAGGGCTTCATCCGGCCGCGCTTCCGCCTGATCCAGCTCGACCTGCACGGCGCGCGGCGGGTGACGGATTTCGACGGGCAGGCGATGGAGGAGCGGCAGCTCGCCCGCCGCTGGCGCGTGACCTTCACGCCCACCATCGTCTTCCTCCCCGAAACCCTGCCGGCCCCGCCGCGCCCGGGGCGGGAGATCGAGGTGGCGCGCATGCCTGGCCTCATGAAGAAGCCGGAATTCCTCGGGCTCTTCACCTATGTGGCGGAGCATGGCTATGCCGACCGCACCGGCTTCCGGGCCTGGTGGGAGCAGCGCGGCCCGGCCTGCGAGGTGGCGCCGGAGCCGGCGCCGCCGCCCGTCACCCAAAGCGCCCCAGCCCCGGCCAGCGCTCCAGCATCCATGCCCCAATCTCCTGAAAACTGCCCGTGAGCACGAGGACGCCCGTCAGCACCAGCAGCCCGCCGGCGGTGAGCTCCACCGCCCGGTAATGGCGCCGGAAGCGGCCGACGAAGCGCAGGAAGGGCGTGATGAAGGCAGCGGCCAGCAGGAAGGGGATGCCGATCCCGAGGGCATAGGCGAAGAGCAGCGTGGCCCCTTCCGCCACCCCCTCGCTGGCTGCGGCGATGGTGAGGATGCCCGCCAGCACCGGCCCGACGCACGGCGTCCAGCCGAAGGCGAAGGCCAGGCCGACGACATAGGCGCCGAGCGGCGAGACCGGCTTCTCCCGCGTCTGAAAACGCTTCTCGGCGTTCAGCGCGCCGATCCGCAGCAGGCCCGCGACATGCAGGCCGAAGAGGATCAGCACCCCGCCGGCGACGATCGCCAGCGTGTCGAGATGCTCGGCGAAGAGCTGCGACAGGACGCTGGCCGTCGCGCCGAGCAGGGTGAAGACGGTGGCGAAGCCGAGGACGAAGAAGAGCGCGGCCAGCAGCACGCGGCCACGGTCCGGCGCCTCCGCGACGGGGCCGCCCGGCGCCGCGCGCAGCGTCACCCCGCCGAGGAAGCCGAGATAGGGGATGACCAGCGGCAGCACGCAGGGGCTGAGGAAGGAGAGCATCCCCGCCAGCACCGCGCCGGCATGGCCGACCTGCATCGGCGCGCCTCATGCCCCCTTGAGCCGGAGGTGCCGGTTCGGCTCGACACGCACCGGCCCTTCGGAGAGGTGGCGCATCACCACCTCCCAGATCGGCGGGCCCTCGGTCCCCTCGTTCACCGAGGCCCAGCCGGCGACGCTGTACTCCCGCGCGGCCTCGAGGGGCTGGCCGGTGCGCAGCAGGGTCAGATCCTGCACCCGCTGCCCCGCCGGCGCCGCGACGTCGAGCGTCCAGCCGAGGCCGCCGACGCGCACCATGTCGCCGCCCTGCTGGTAGTAGGGGTCGGGGTTGAACAGGTTGTCGGCGACATCCTCCAGGATGAGCTTGATCTGCTCCCCCTTCATCGTCATGCGGTAGGCCGCCGGGTAGGTGATGGCGGTATGGGCCCAGACATCCTCGGCGGTGATGTCGCTGCCCGGCAGCAGGCTGTAGCCCCAGCGGAAGCCGGGGGAGAGCGCGACCTCCGCATCCCGCTGGCGCATCAGCGCGGCGCAGATCATGTCGTCCATGGTGCCGTTCAGGTTGCCGCGGCGGGTCAGCAGGCTCTCCGTCCGGCCGACCACGCGGGCGAGCTCGGCGGCATGCGGCGCGCGCAGCTTCCGGACCAGCGCCGCGGTCTCGGCATCCGGCCGGATGCTCCCGGCGAAGACCGGGATCAGGGCATGGCGGAACTCCGCGACGCGGCCGCCCTCCACCCGCAGATCGAGGCGGGAGATGAATTTGCCGTGGCAGCCGCTGGCGACCAGCAGGGTGTCGCCGACCTTCAGCGGCTCCGGCAGCGCGTCATGGGTGTGGCCGGTCAGGATGACGTCGATGCCCGGCACGCGGGCGGCGAGCTTGCGGTCCACGTCGAAGCCGTTGTGGGAGAGCAGCACGACGAGCTGCGCCCCCTCCTCCCGCGCCGCCTGCACGCGCTTCGCCAGCGCCTCCTCCTTGATCCCGAAGGACCAGTCGGGGATCAGCCAGCGCGGGTTGGCGATGGGCGTGTAGGGGAAGGCCTGGCCGATCACCGCCACCTTCACCCCGCCGCGCTCGAAGGTCTTCGTGTGCTCGAAGACATCCTCGTTCCATTCATTGTCCTGGACGTTGCCGGCCAGGAAGGGGCAGGGCATGGCGGCCACCAGCTCCTTCACCCGCTCGGCGCCATAGGTGAACTCCCAATGGCCGGTGGTGGCCTCGGCGGTCAGTGCGCGCAGCGCCTCCACCATGTCGGCGCCCCGGCTCTGCAGGCTGGTCCAGCTTCCCTGCAGCGTGTCGCCGCCATCGAGGACGATGGTGTTGCCCGGCCGTTCCGCCCGGATCGCCTTGATGAGGGTGACGATGCGGTCGAGCCCGCCCATCGGGCCATAGGCGCGGGCCAGCCGCTCGAAATCCAGGTTGGTCAGCGCATGCGCCATGGGCGTGCCGGCGGCGATGCGGTACTGCGCCAGCAGCGCCTCCCCGGTCAGGTGCGGCACCTGCCCGCGCGCCTCGCCCACGCCGACATTCAGCGTCGCCTCGCGGAAATGCATCGGGACCAGTTGCGCATGCAGGTCGGTCACATGCACCAGCGTCACCTGGCCGAGCGGCGCGAAGCGCAGCAGCGCCTCCTGGCTCGGCCGGTCCTGGGCATGGGCGGCGCCGGCCGCGGCCAGGGCGGCGGTGGCGGCCATCAGGTCGCGGCGGGTGATCATGCCTTGCGTTCCTCCCCGGCCCGCGCGCCGCTCAGCGGCGGACGGCGGGCGTCTCCACCGGCAGGCCCTGGGCGCGCCAGGCGAGGTAGAATTCGAGGTTGGTAAACTCCTCCCCGCCCATCGGCGGCGCCTGCCCGCGCACATCGTTGACGCAGCCCTGCAACCGGTACTGCAGGCTGATCACCCGCTGTTCCTTCAGCCGGTAGGTGGGGAAGCCGTTGCTCATCCCCTGGCTAAGCAGGTCGGCGCGGAGGTGCCGGCCGAAATTATCCTCGTGGCAACTGCCGCAGCGCATATCGAGCTGGCCGCGCCGCGTGTTGTAGAAGTCCTCGCCCTTGTCGAAGAAGGGCCGCGCCGGGCCGGAGATGTCCACCTGCACCGGCATGCCGCGCGACTGCAGGCCGAGATAGGTGGTCATGGCGTTCAGCGGGCGGCTGTCGATCCGCAGCGGCGGGGCGCCCATATTCTCCTCGCGGCAAATGTTCACCCGCTGCTCCAGCGTGACGACGCGGCCCTTCTTCGCGTCGAAGGCCGGGTAGCGGGCGCGCACGCCCTTCATGCTCTCCGCCGCGTCGCCATGGCAGGAGGCGCAGGACTTGCCGGCCGAGCCCTCCGCATGGCTCCAGGCCCGCTCCCCTTCCTCCACCCAGAGGAAGGCGGGGTTCTGGAAATCGTCGTCCTGGATCTCCAGCGTCTCCGGCGTGGCGAAGTGGCGGCCGGATTGCGGGTCGGGGATGGCCCGCTGAGGCTCCCCGCCGCCCTGGGCCAGGGCGGCGACGGCCAGGCCGAGCAGCGCCACCCCGCCGCCGGCCAGCCCCGCGAGATGGCGCGCGCGCATGGCGTCAGGCCAGTTTCAGCTCGGCGGTCGACTTGCGCTCCTCGCCGGCGTCGTTGGTCCAGGTGAATTCGAAGCTGCCCGCCTTCTCCACCTTGAAGGGGAAGGCGATGTAGGGATTGGCCGAGATCGCCGTCGCCAGGTCCATGGCGAAGACTTCCTGCCCGTCGAATTTGGCGACGAAGCGCTTGATGATGTCGCGCGGGATGGTCTTGCCTTCCTGGTCGCGCCGGTTCCCCGTCTCCATGACATGGGAGATCAGGGTGCGGATCTCGATGATCTCGCCGGCCTTGGCGCTGGCCGGCAGGCGCACGCGGGGCTGTCCGATGGGGGCTGCCATGCTCCTGTCTCCTCTCTCAGCCGCCGCAGCCGCCGATGGTGACCTTCACCTCGGTGCGGGCCATGTAGAAGCTGCCATCGCTCATCTGCGCGACCGCGATCACGTCCTGGGTCTGGCCGAGCCGCATGCGGGTATCCGCCTGGGCGCGGCCGAGCGCCGGGGTGAAGTGGAAGGTGGCGACATCCGGCGTCGGGTTCTTGTCGGCGAAGATCCAGACGGTCTTGACGTGGTCCGCCGCGGTCATCGGGCTGTCCACCGTGACGGTGATCGGCACGGTGTTGCCGTTCTCCGCGATCGGCGGCAGCCGAAGCGTCACGCGGCCCTCCTGCGGCTCCTTGCCGCCGGTCGCCTTGCGCACCGCCTCGGCCGTCGCGGCCTGCATCTGCGCCCCCGCGGCGCGCGGCAGGGTGGTGACCACCGCCATGCCGGCGGCGGCGGCCAGCAGGTGGCGGCGCCGCATCCCCATGCTCGTCATCCTCGCTCCTCCGATCGTTTGCGTCATTTCAGGGTCAGCAGGAAGGCAAGGACATCCTCGACCTCCTGCGCCTCCAGGATGGGCTTGCCGGCGAATTCGCGGCGCACGTCGCGCAGCCCCTCCACCTTGTAATAGGCGGGCATGTTGCTCTCGGGGTTGATCCGCTTGCTGTCGACGAGGCGCAGCCGCAGCTCACCCGCGTTGTACCGCCCGCCGACGCCCGCGAGCGGCGGGCCGAGATTGCCCTGGAAGTCGGCCCGCAGCGGCATCTCGTGGCAGGTGACGCAATTGCCCTTCGAGCGGTCGAGGGCGATCGCCCGGCCGCGCTGCGGATCGCCCGGCTTGTCGGTGAGGGGGCGGGGGATCGCATCCTCCACGACCTCATAGGGCAGAAGCGTCGCCGCCGGTGCCGCGCCGGTGGCGAGCAGCAGCGCCACGGCGAGCAGTACGCCGTGCCGGCGGCGCGCGGGGGATGGGGGCAGGCCGGGCCGCGGATCGCGCATGCGCCTCAATCCGTCAGGAAGGGGTTGCCGGCCCGCCGCCGGCCGGCGGCGGAGGCCGGGAACTGCGCCGCGAGATAATCCACGATCTGCCGCCGCTGCTCGCCCTCCAGCGGGTTCATCCCGTGCTTTTCCGTCATCCAGTCCATCAGGTCGTCCCATTGCTGGCGGCTGAGGCGGGAGCGGCGGATGATCGCGGTGCCGTGGCAGGCGGTGCAGGTGTAGAAGACCTCCTCCCGCGCCTCCCCGGGCGGCAGCGCCTCCGGCGTCTCCGCCGTCTGGGTGATGTCGGCGGCCGTTGCCTGCGCCCGCGCCTCCGGCGCCTCGGCCAGGCCGAGCGCCAGCAGCAGGCTGGGCAGGAGCGCGCGGCCGCGCATCAGCCGACCAGCACCGCGATGCGGCTCAGCGGGTTGGCGCCGTAGCCCTGCGGGTTCCAGTTGCCGGCGGCATGCGGCTGCATCCGCCCCTCGCTGTCGGTCGCGCGGTACCAGACCTCGTAGTAGCCGTCCGCGGGCAGGGCGAGGCTCGCCGTCCAGCGCTGCCAGGCATGGCGGTTGGCGGGCGCCGCCACCAGCGCCTCCTGCCAGGTGGCGCCGTAATCGGTGGAGACATGCACGGCCCGCACGGTCTGGTCGCCCGCCCAGGCGAAGCCGCGCACATCCAGGCTGCGCGTGCCGGCGGGCAGCCGCGTGCCATGCGCGACATTGGTGAGGATGGAGCGAACCGGCATGGATTCCATGTCCGCGAAGTCCCGGCCGTCGTTCCGGCTGCCCGGGACGATCGGCCGCACCGGCATGCGGTAGGAGGTGCCGCCCATTCCCGCGCCGGTATGCGGCCTGTCCAGCACCGTGATGCGGGTCAGCCATTTCTGGCTGAGCGAGCCGGGCCAGCCCGGCACCAGCAGCCGCACCGGCGCGCCATGGAGGTGCGGGATCGGCTGGCCGTTCATCCGCAGCGCGACCAGCGTGTCCTCCTCCAGTGCCTTCTCGATGCGCATGCCGCGGCTGATGGCCTGCCGGTTCGGGTCGCCCGAGAGATGCGGGTCGGCGCCGAAATGCCCGGTATGCTTCGCGCCCTCCTTCATGCCGGCGGCCTGCAGCAGGTCGCGCAGCCGCACGCCGGTCCATTCGGCGCAGGAGATGGCGCCGTTGCCCCACTGGTTGCCGCGCGTCTCCGGGCTGAAGGCGGCGCGGCCATTGCCGCCGCATTCCATTTGCAGCCGCCGCGTCACCAGCGGGAAGCGCTGCTCCATCTCGCCGAGGGTGAGTTCGAGCGGCGCGTTCACCTCGCCGTCGATCCGCAGCTTCCAGGCCTTCGGGTCGCCCGGGAAGGGCTCCGGGATCTGGCCGTTCATGCGGATGAAGAATTTGTCGGCCGGCGTCACCTCGTCATCCAGCAGGTGCTCGGGCGTCTCGGCGACCAGCGGCCGCTCGCCCAGGATGATGAGCGGCGCCTTGCCCTCCATGCGCAGCAATTTCGGCCCGTCGCCGCCGGCCGGCGTGGCTTGCGCCAGCGCGGCCGGCACCAGCCCCGCGGGCATCCGCCCCGCGAAGGGGATCGCGGTGCCGAGTGCGGCGCCCATGGCGGCCAGCGCGCCGCCCTTGAGCGCGCCGCGGCGGCCCCAGACCAGCGCATCCGCGCGCTCCGGATCCGCGCGGTAGAGTTCCTGCAGGCCCCGCTCCGGCCGTCCGATCCTCGTCTTCAACCCGGCTTCCTCCCTGTTCTTGCTTGGATGGTTTCCGCCTCCGGCTCAGCCGATGCAGACCCGCGGCGTCTCGGCACGGGCGATGAGTTGCTCCGCCGGCGGGGGTTTCGGCCCGGCGCGCACCTCGCGTTCGGCCAGGAAGGCGATGCCACGCAGTTCGCTGCGCGGCAGCGTGGCGGTCACGGCGTAGCCGCGGCGGCCGTCGAACCAGTAATAGGTCACGCGCCCGCCCGGATGGTCGGTGCAGCGCAGCTTGTCGGCCGGCCGGTCCGGCACCGGACGCATGTAAAAGGAGAGCCGCGTGTCACTGCCGATGCGCTCATAGGTCACCTGCACCGCGGGGCCCTCCGCCGTCGGCAGCAGATGCGCATCGCGCGGCCGGAAGCCGGCCGCCAGCAGGTCCGGCACCACCACCGGCTCGTCGAGTTGCCCGGCCAGCCAGGTCGCCAGGTCCTCCGCCGCGGAGGCGACGGCCTGGCTGGGCTGGCGCGCGCCGGCGGCGAAGATCCGGTGCGCCTCCGCCGCCTCCGCCATGGGGGGCGGCGCGCCCGGCACGCCGCCCGAAGCCAGGTTGCCATGTGCCAGCCAGCCGGCACCGGCGCCGGTCAGCAGCAGCAGCACCGCCGCCGCCGCCATCCGCCACTGCCGCAGCCGCCGGGCGCGCAGCCCGGCCCGGACATGCGCGACGCGCAGGCGCGCCGGGATCGGCTCGGCCGCCCTGGGCGCGAGGGCGGCGCGCAGCGCATCCCGCTGCGCGGTGAAGGCCCGCACCCGCGCCGCCGCCTCCGGATGCTGCTCCAGCCAGGCGCGCACCATGGCGAGGCGCGCGGCATCCAGCCGCTCATCCACATAGGCGTGCAGGTCGTCCTCGCCGATCGGGGGCTGGTCGCGGAGGTCGGTCATCGGCCGTCCCCTACCCCACCACGCGCAGCCGGGCGCCGGCCGCGGGAGTATCGCCGCCCTCCTCGGTCAGCCGGCGGAGCCGTTCGCGGCCGCGGCTGAGCCGCGACATCACGGTGCCGACCGGCACGCCGAGGACGCGCGCCGTCTCCTCGTAGCCGAGCCCCTCCACGCCGACGAGCAGCAGGATCGCCCGCTGCTCCTCCGGCAGCGCGTCGAGATGCCGCAGCACCTCGGTGAATTGCACGGCGTGGTCCGGCGCATCCTGGGGCGTCGCCTGTTCTGCCAGGCCGGCGATCTCGCCGAGCAGCCGGGCCCGGCGTGCCTCCCGGCGGCGCCCATCGATATGGGTGTTGTACAGAATCGTGAACAGCCATGCCTTCAGATCGCCTTCGGCCCTGCGGAGGTGCCAACTGCCGAGTGCCCTCTCCAGGGAGTCCTGGACCAGATCGTCCGCCGCGTGCCTGTCGCGCAGGAGCGAGAAGGCGAAGCGCCGAAGCGCAGGGATCGTCGCCTCGATGCGCGCATCGCGGTCCATCTGGCTCGCGTCCTCTCGCACGGATATCCCGGCTGGCAATTGTCTGGTCCGTTTCCTCGGCCATGAGACGCCGGGCCGCGGCGGTTTATTCCCCGGCGCGGCGCCTGCCCTGGCGATCGCGGCCGGCCGGGATCCGATCGGCCGGCCCCGGTATCGGCACCAGTATCGGCACCCCGGCCGGCCGCCATGCCTCACCTTGCGTGCAGGGTGGTCCCGGGCGGGGCCGGTCGCGTCAGGCACGCCGATCACCCCATGCCGGGATCGGTCTGGCATTCAGGCCCGAACGCCGATGCGGGGCTGGTCATTCGCCGCAGGGCAGGGTCACGCTCCGGGGTGCCCAGGCCTTTGCGCATTCTGCTCCGGGCCCGGCGGCCTGCCGCCTGCACCCCCGCCCTCGAAACCGGGATGGCCCTGGTACAGCGCGGCGATCTCCGCCGCGAAACGGGCCTCGAGCCGCGGGCGCCGCGGCTTGAGCGTCGGCGTCAGCAACCCCTCGGCGATCGTCCAGGGCTGCAGCGAGAGGCTGACCGCCCGCACCTGCGCATGATCGGGGAATGGCCTGAGCGCCGCCGCCACCCGCCCGAGCACGGCGGCCACTGCCGCGCCGGCCCGCAGCGAGGCCGGCTCATCGGCCGGGAGCCCGAGCCGGCGCGCGAGGTCCATCCAGGCTGCACTGCGAAGCACGAGCAGCGCGACCAGGAAGGGCTTCCCCTCGCCCAGCACCACCACCTGCTCGACCAGCGGATCAAGGCCGATGGCGGTTTCGAGATCCGTCGCCGGAACCTTCTCTCCCGTCGAGGTGACGAGGATGTCCTTCAACCGGCCGCGGATCAGGATCCGCCCGTCCTGGCGGATGACGCCGATATCGCCGGTGTGCAGCCAGCCGTCGGGATCGATGGCCGCCCGCGTCCGCTCCGGCTGGTTCCAGTAGCCGAGCATGAGGCCCGGCCCGCGGACCAGCAATTCGTCGTCGCGGCCGAGCGAAACCTCGATGCCCCGCAATGGCGGGCCGACCGTGCCGGGGGTCGGATGCGCCGCGCTGTCGCCCGTCACGGCCGAGGAGGCCTCGGTCAGCCCATAGCCCTCGACGAGGGGCAGGCCGAGCGCGGTGAGGGCGCGGGCCACCTGCGCCGGCATCGGCGCCCCGCCGCTGACGGCCATCCGCAGCCGGCCGCCGAGCCGGCCGAGCAGCCGCGCCGAAACCAGGCGCCGCAGCACCGCCCATTGCAGCCGCGCCCAGGGGCCGGGCCGCGGCCCCCGGCCCTGCGCCGCCGCGAAGCGGTCCTGGCCCAGCGCCTCGGCCCGGCCGAGCAGCGCCGCCGCCAGCCGGCTCCGCGCCGCCTTCGCCCGGATGGCGGCGTAGAGCCGTTCATAGATCCGCGGCACGCCCAGCAGCACCGTCGGCCGTGCGGTCAGGAGGTCCTCGGCGAGTTGCTCGATCGAGCGGGCATAGACCACCTGGCCGCCGGACATGATCGGCAGATAGTAGCCGACCACGCGCTCGAAGCTGTGGGCGAGCGGAAGATAGGAGAGGAAGACGTCGTCCCGAAGGCCCGGATTGCGTTCGAGCACGGCCTCGGCGACGAACAGGATGCCGCGGTGCGACAGCATCACTCCCTTCGGCGCGCCCGTGGTGCCGGAGGTGTAGATGAGGGTGGCAAGGCCGTCGGGATCCCCGGCCTGGTCGGGCGCGTCGCTGCCCTGCGCGGGCAGCCAGTCCGCGACGGCCACCAGGTCCGCCGCCCTGCCGCCGCGCAGGCAGAGGATGGTGCGCAGCGCGGGGATCGCCGCCCGCCGCGCGGCAATCGGGCGCCATTGCGCCTCGCCCTCCAGCAGCAGCAGCCGGGCACCGGAATCGGCCAGCCCATGGAGCAGGCCCTCCGTGCTGTCCGTGGTGTAGAGCGGCACCACGACCAGGCCCGCCGCGAGCGCCGCCTGGTCGAAGCAGACCCATTCGACGCAGTTCCGCAGCAGGATGGCGACGCGGTCGCCGGGCTGCAGCCCTTCCCGTTCCAGGCCGGCGCGCCAGCGCGCCATCCGGGCCTGGATGTCGCGCCAGCGCTGCGCGCGCCACTGGCCGCTGCCGCTGTCGAATTCCGTATAGGCCGCCGCGTCGGGGCTGCGTGCGACCCGGGCGCGGAACAGCCCGGGCAGCGTTCCCGCCTGGGCGGCGGAAATCTCATCGGCGGGCTCCGCCGCCACGGATGGGTGCCGTGCCATGGGCGCCTCCCCCTCGCCCGCAGCCTGCCATGCCCGCGCGTGCCTGGCCGGCGAAACGCTCTGCCGCGGCAGATCGTGAAGAGCGGGAGCGCGGCTTTCGGCTGCCAATGTCGGCGCAACTGCGGCAGGCCTTGCCGCACGGACAGGGGGCGCGCGCATGGCACGGGCAGGCAGGGCTGCGCCGGTGGCAACGGCACCCGGGAGCGACACGCGGAGCGCCGCGGCGGCGGATGCGCTGACGGCCGAACTCCTCGCCATGCTCCATGCCCTGGCGCTGGAGTTGCAGCCTCGCCTTGCGGGAAGGCTGGTGGTGTCGCTCGACAGCGACCTCGACCGCGATCTCGGGCTCGACAGCCTCGGGCGGGCGGAACTCCTGCTTCGGCTCGGCCGCCGCTTCGGCGTGCGCCTGCCGGAAAGCCTGCTGGGCGAGGCGCATACGCCGGGCGATCTGCTGGCGGCCCTGCGCGCGGCGCGGCCGGCGGATGTGGCGCAGGCCCGGGGGAAGGCGCCCCCCCTGCCGGGGCTGCCGCCGGTGCCGGAGCCGGTGCGGGCGACGACGCTCATCGAGGTGCTGGCGGCGCATGTCGGCCAGCGGGAAGAGCGCGTGCACCTCCGGCTCTGGCGCGGTGACGGGCAGGAGGAGCCGGTCACCTATGGTGCGCTCGACCAGGCGGCGCGCCGCATCGCCGCCGGCCTGATCAAGCGGGATCTCAGGCCCGGCGAGCGCGTCGGCCTGATGCTGCCGACCGAGCCGGGCTTCTTCCCGGCCTTCCTCGGCGTGCTGCAGGCCGGCGCCATCCCGGTGCCGATCTACCCGCCCGCCCGGCCCCGCCAGATCGAGGAGCATCTCCGCCGCCAGTCGGGCATCCTCCGCAATGCCGAGGCGAGCTTCCTGATCACCAACGAGCAGGTCGACACCGTCGGCCGGATGCTCGGTGGGCTGGTTTCCTCGCTCCGCAAGGTGGCGACCGTCGCGGAGCTCGGCGAGGCCCTGCCGCTCGCCGAGCCGCTTCCCGCCACGCCCGACACGACGGCACTGATCCAGTACACCTCCGGCAGCACCGGCGACCCGAAAGGCGTCGTGCTCTCACATGCCAACCTGCTCGCCAATATCCGCAGCATGGGGCAGGCGCTGGAAGCGTCCTCGGCCGATGTCGTGGTGAGCTGGCTGCCGCTCTACCACGACATGGGGCTGATCGGCTGCTGGCTCGGCAGCCTCTACTACGGCGCGCCGGCGGCGATCATGCCGCCGCTCGCCTTCCTGGCCGATCCGGCACGCTGGCTCTGGGCGATCCACCGCCATCGCGGGACCATCTCGGCCGCGCCCAATTTCGCCTATGAGCTCTGCCTGAAATCCGTGCGCGACCGGGATATCGAGGGACTCGACCTTTCCTCCCTGCGCCGCCTGGCCAATGGCGCCGAGCCGGTGAGCCCCGCCACCATCGCCCGCTTCGCGCAGCGCTTCGCGGCCCATGGCTTCCGGCCGGAGGCCATGGCGCCGGTCTACGGCCTGGCGGAGAGCGCGGTGGCGCTGGCCTTCCCGCCCGCCGGGCGCGGCCCGCTGATCGACCTGATCAACCGCGATGCGCTGCAGCTGCGGGGAATCGCGCAGCCGGTGCCGCCCGGCACGCCGCATGCCCTGGAACTCGTCGCCTGCGGCCAGCCGATCCCAGGGCACGAGATCCGGATCGTGGACGAGACCGGCCGCGAGCTGCCCGAGCGGCATGAGGGAAGGCTGCAGTTCAGGGGGCCCTCCGCGACCGCCGGATATTTCCGGTATTCGGTAGCAGTCACACCTCACGGCCCCGCGCGTAGCCGCGGCTACCACCCTAAAATCTCCCGGAATTTGGGAGGTTCAACGCATGAACGAGTTCGTGCTGCCCGGCTTGGT
>NZ_JAJAQI010000031.1 GCF_020523605.1 Roseicella aerolata
AGGCCTGCCCACGACGCCACGCCATCGAAGCCTCCAGCCCAAGCTGGACACCTACGAATCACACCACCTCGCGCCGCAGCCAATCACAAGCCGATTCCAGCCAGGGCTACTCGGGTCTAGAGCAGATCGCGGGAGGCCGTGAACGACCGGATGCGTGAATCTGCTCTGCCATCAAGGAACTACAGCGGATTGGCGTTCAAGTTTGAACGCAATCCGCTGTAGAGCGGATCGCCGGTGGCCGTGAACGACCGAAGGCGTGAATCTGCTCGGAAAATAAGGAGCACCAGCGGATGGGCGTTCAGACAGGAACGCAATCCGCTGAAGCCCTCCCGTGGCCCCGGCCATCCGATACATCCGGGGCGAGGTCACTCGCCTCGCCGCACAGGAGGGGGCGGGCTAGCCCAGCCGCCGCCTGGCCTCGGTCGCCAGCCGGTCCGCCCGTTCGTTCATCGGGTCGCCGGCATGGCCGCGGACCCAGCGCCACTCCACCTGATGCGGCTTGGCCGCGGCCAGCAGGCGCTGCCACAGCTCCATGTTCGCGACTGGGTCCTTCGCGGCGTTGCGCCAGTTGTTGCGGACCCAGCCATTGATCCAGCGGCTGATGCCGTTGCGGACATATTCGCTGTCCGTGTGCAGCACCACCTTGCAGGGCCGCTTCAGCGCCTCCAGCGCGCTGATCGCCGCCATCAGCTCCATCCGGTTGTTGGTGGTCGCCGGATCGCCGCCCGAAAGCTCCTTCTCGACATCGCCGTATTTCAGGACCGCGGCCCAGCCGCCCGGCCCGGGATTCGGCTTGCAGCCGCCATCCGTCCAGATCTCGACCATCTGCGTCGTCTCAGAGGCCAAGGGAGGCAGGCCCCTCGGCGCGGGCGAAGAAGCGCAGCTTGCGCAAGTATTCCAACGGGTCCTTGCGCGTCACCAGCGCGCCGGCCGGCGTCGCGGTCCAGTCATACAGCCGGGTCAGCAGGAAGCGGATCGAAGCACCCCGGCAGAGCACCGGCAGGGCCTTCCGTTCGGCCTCGGAGAGGGGGCGGAGGCGCTGATAGGCCGAGAGCAGCGCATGCGCCTTGGTCACGTTGTAGGACCCGTCCGGTTCGAAGCACCAGGCATTCAGGCAGACCGCGATGTCATAGGCCAGCAGGTCGGTGCAGGCGAAGTAGAAGTCGATGAGGCCGGAGACGCGCGGCTTCCCCTCCGGCCCGTCCAGGAAGAAGACGTTGTCGGGGAAAAGGTCGGCATGGATCTGGCCGGTGGGCAGCGCGCCGGGCACCGGCCAGGTGGCGAGAATGCCGGCCAGCGCCCCGTCCAGTTCCGCGACCAGGCCGGGCTGCACCGCATCGCCGCCCGGTCGGCACCGGTCCAGCAGCGGCCCCCAGGCGGCCGGGCCCAGCCCGTTCGGCCGGACCTCATGGAAATCCGCGCCCGCCAGATGCAGCCGCGCCAGCGCGGCACCGAGCGGCGCGCAATGCTCCGGCCGCACCCGGCGTGGCCAGACGCCGGCCAGGAAGGTGCAGATCGCCGCCGGCCGGCCGGCGAGCGTCCGCAGCGCCTGCCCGTCCCGCGCCTTGACGGGCAGCGGGCAGTCGATGCCGCGTGCCGCGAGGTGCTCCATCAGGCCGAGGAACCAGGGCAGCTCGCGCGGATCGACCCGCTTCTCATAGAGGGTCAGGATGAAATCGCCGGCCTCGGTCTGCAGCGCGTAGTTGGAATTCTCCACGCCCTCGGCGATGCCGCGGAAGGCCCGCAGCGCGCCGAGCGGATAGGCGGCGAGGAAGGCGCGCAGCGCCTCATCCGTGACTTCGGTATAGACGGCCATGCGGGGCTTCTAACGCGGTCCGGCGCGCTCGCCCATGGGTTGCCTCGGCCCGCCGGCCAATGGCCGGGCCCATGGTCTCCCCGGCGCACTCAGGCCTGCAGCCCCGCCGGCAGCTTGAAGGTGATCCGCTCCTCGGCGACGATCACTTCCTCGATCGCCACTTCGAAGCGCTCACGCAGCCGGGCCAGCACCTCCTCCACCAGCACCTCCGGCGCGCTGGCGCCGGCGGTGATGCCGATGGTGGACAGGCCGGTGGCCAGGGCGAGATCGAGGTCGCGGCCGCGCTGGACCATCACCGCCTTCGGGCAGCCGGCGCGCTCCGCCACCTCCACCAGCCGCAGGGAGTTGGAGGAGTTGGGCGCGCCCACCACCACCATCAGCTCCGCCCGCGGGGCGATGGCCTTCACCGCCGCCTGGCGGTTGGTGGTGGCGTAGCAGATATCCTCCTTCGCCGGCGCGTGGATGTCCGGGAAGCGCTCGCGCAGCGCCGCCACGATGCCGGCGGTGTCGTCCACCGAGAGGGTGGTCTGGGTGATGAAGGCGAGCGGCACGCCCTCCGGCACCGGCACGGTGCGGGCATGCGCCTCGTCCTCCACCAGGGTGACGGTGCCCGCGGGCAACTGGCCCATGGTGCCGACCACCTCCGGATGGCCCGCATGGCCGATCAGCAGGATGTGGCGGCCGCGGCCGAAATGCTGCTCGGCCTCCCGGTGCACCTTGCTGACCAGGGGGCAGGTGGCATCCAGGTAGAAGAGCTTGCGGCGGGTTGCCTCGGCCGGGACGGATTTCGGCACCCCATGGGCGCTGAACACCACCGGCGCGTCGTCCGGCACCTCGTCCAGTTCCTCGACGAAGACCGCGCCCTGCCGTTCCAGGCTTTCGACGACGAAGCGGTTGTGCACGATCTCATGCCGGACATACACAGGCGCGCCATAGCGGCGAATCGCCTCCTCGACGATCTTGATGGCGCGGTCCACGCCCGCGCAGAAGCCGCGGGGGCCGGCCATCAGGACATTCAGGCGGGGCTTGCCGCTGCCGGCTGCGCTGGGGCGGACGGGGGTGATCTGGTCCATGGGTCGGGTTCGCTCGCGGGCCGCGGGTTGCCGTGCCGTGAGGCCGGCGGGCAGGGTGCCCCAGGGGTGTATACCTGGGGGGCACACTAGCCGCCGGGGCTTTGGGCTCAAGGGGGAAGATAGGGATGGGTTGGAGGTTTGTCCTGGCCGCGCTGCCGCTGCTCACGCTCATGGGTTGCGGCAACACTGGCGATACGCGGCTGCCGGTTGCCTGCCCGCGCCCCAGCCTGCTGGCGGAGGGGGCCGACCTGACCCGCTATCGCCCCGGCCCGGTGCGGGACCTGACCGCGCTGGAATGGGATGCGCGCCTCACCGGCATCAGCGGCGGCTGCAATCCCGGCCGCGGCAACCGCAGCATCGATGTCACGCTCTCGGCCGCCTTCACGGTGGAGCGCGGGGCGGGCGCGGAGGGGCGGGTGGTGGACCTGCCCTGGTTCGTCGCGGTGGTGGATGCGGAGAGCGAGCGCATCCTGGCCCGGCAGAATTTCGTCGAGCGCGTGACCTTCGCGCGCAACGAGATGCGCGTGACGGTCGACAGCGTGCCGGTCAGCCTGTCCCTGCCGGTCGGGGAGACCCGGCGCGCCGGCGACTACCGGATCTTCGTCTCCTTCCAACTGGATGAGGAGGACCTCGCGCTCAACCGCCGGCGCGGGCCGCGCTGAGACCCTTCCCAGGAAGGGCCGACCTGCGGCCGGGTCTGGCGGGTGCTGCCCCGCAGCAGTTGCATGGGCGGGCCGGTCCGGGCTAGACGGGGATACCCGCTGATCCCGCGCGGGAGAGAGGGGCTGCCCTGGCGACAGGCCGGCCTCCGCCGAAGGCGCAACCGGCCCCCGGAAACGCTCAGGCAGAAGGGCCGCGCGGGGAAGGGGCCTCTGGAAAGCCCACCGGCCTTTGCGGTTGCCGCAAGGCCCTGGCACCGACGGAGTAAGGCCCCGGCGACCGGGCGCCGAATCTCTCAGGTCACCGGACAGAGGGGGGCCACGGACTAGCAACTCGCGCCGCGGCATCGCGGCTGGGGGACCCGTGGCCGAATCCGAATCGCTTCTCGAAACCCCGCTCGGGGCCCTGCATCGCAGCCTCGGCGGGCGCATGGTGCCCTTCGCCGGCTATGCCATGCCGGTGCAGTACCCGGCCGGCATCATGGCCGAGCACCTGCACTGCCGCAGCGCGGCAGCACTCTTCGACGTCTCCCATATGGGACAGGCGGAGATCCTGGGCGCCGAGGGGGCGGAGGATGCCGCGGCGGCGCTGGAGCGCGTCACGCCCGCCGATATCCGCGCGCTGAAGCCCGGCCGGCAGCGCTACGGCCTGCTGATGACGCCCGAGGGCGGCATCTTCGACGACTTCATGGTGGCCAATCTCGGCGACCGGCTGTTCCTGGTGGTGAATGCCAGCCGCAAGCACCTGGACTTCCCGCTGATCGAGGCCGCCCTGCCGGCCGGCGTCACGCTGCGCCCGCTGCCGGACCGGGCGCTGCTGGCGCTGCAGGGCCCGGGCGTCGAGGCGGCGATCGCCCCGCTCGCCCCGGCGCTCGCGGCGCTCTCCTTCATGGGCGTGGCGCGGGCCGAGATCGCCGGCATCCCGGTGCTTGCCTCCCGCTCCGGCTACACCGGGGAGGACGGGTTCGAGATCAGCGTCGCCGCCGAACAGGCCGAGGCGCTGGCGAAGGCCCTGCTGGCCCTGCCGGGCGTGCAGCCCGCCGGGCTCGGCGCGCGCGATTCGCTGCGGCTGGAGGCGGGGCTCTGCCTCTACGGCCAGGACATCGACGAGACGACGAGCCCGGTCGAGGCGGCGCTCACCTGGGCCATCGGCAAGCGCCGTCGCATGGACTGGGACTTCCCCGGCGCCGGGCGGGTGCGGGAGGAGCTGGCGAACGGACCGAAGCGGCTGCGCGTCGGCCTGAAGCCGGAAGGCCGCCAGCCCGCCCGCGCCCATACCCCGATCCAGGCCGCCGACGGCACGCCGATCGGCGAGGTCACCTCCGGCGGCTTCGGCCCCTCCCTCAATGGCCCCATGGCCATGGGCTATGTCGCCCGCCCCCATGCCGGGGACGGCACGGCGCTGGAACTGCTGGTGCGCGGCAAGGCGCTGCCGGCCCGCGTCGCCGCCACCCCCTTCGTCCCCCACCGCTACAAGCGCTGACCCAGGAGCCGCTCCCATGCCCGAGCTGAGGTTCACCAAGGATCATGAGTGGGTCCGCCAGGACGGCGATGCCGCGGTGATCGGCATCACCGACCATGCGCAGAACGCGCTGGGCGACGTGGTCTTCGTCGACCTGCCGGAGGTCGGCCGGGAGGTCGCGGCCGGCGAGGCCTGCGCCGTGGTGGAGAGCGTGAAGGCCGCCTCCGACGTCTATGCCCCGATTGCGGGCCGGATCGTCGAGGTGAACAGCGCCCTCACGGAGGATCCCGGCCTGATCAACCGCGAGCCGAGCGGCGAGGGCTGGTTCTTCAAGTTGGAGCCGAAGGACCCGGCCGAGATCGCCGCGCTCATGGACGACGCGGCCTATGCCCGCTTCGTGGAGAGCCAGGCATGAGCGCGTCCGATCACGGAGGTGCAGGGGACCGGAGCCTGAATCGGCCGCGCCCGGACGGCGCCCTTGCCGAGCTTGCGGCGCTGGAGGACCACGCGGAATTCGCCCGCCGGCATATCGGGCCGGGCCCGGACGACATCGCCGAGATGCTGAAGGTGGTGGGCGCCGAGAGCCTTGAGGCCATGGCGGCGCGCACCGTGCCTGCGGCCATCGCGGGGGCCGACCTCTCGGCCCTGCCGCCGCCGGCGACCGAGGCGGAGGTCATCGCCGAATTGCGCGCGCTGTCCGAGAGGAACATCCGGAAGAAGTCGCTCATCGGCCTCGGCTATCACGGCACCCACACGCCGCCGGTCATCCTGCGCAACGTGCTGGAGAATCCGGGCTGGTACACCGCCTACACGCCCTATCAGGCGGAGATCGCCCAGGGACGGCTGGAGGCGCTGGTCAACTTCCAGACCATGGTGAGCGAGCTGGCCGGCCTGGCGGTCGCCAATGCCTCGCTGCTCGATGAGGGCACCGCGGCGGCCGAGGCCGTCGCGCTGGCGCATGCCGCGCACAAGGCCAAGGGCGACACGCTGCTGGTCGCGGCCGACCTGCATCCGCAGACGCTGGCCGTGGTGCGGGTGCGGGCCGAGCCCGTCGGCATCAAGGTCCTGGTCGTTCCGCCGACAGAGATCGCGGCGCGGGCCGGCGCGGAGAAACCCTTCGCCGTGCTGCTGCAATATCCGGGCACGACCGGCGAGGTGCGCGACCTCGCGCCCGAGATCGCGGCGGCGCATGCCGCCGGCGCCCTCGCCATCGTCGCGGCCGACCCTCTCAGCCTCTGCCTGCTGACCCCGCCGGGCGAGATGGGCGCCGATGTGGTGGTGGGCTCCACCCAGCGCTTCGGCGTGCCGCTCGGCTATGGCGGCCCGCATGCCGGCTACATCGCGGTGAAGGACGCGCTGAAGCGACTGCTGCCGGGGCGTCTGGTCGGCGTCTCGGTCGATGCGGCGGGCAGCCCGGCCATGCGCCTCGCCCTGCAGACGCGCGAGCAGCATATCCGGCGGGAGAAGGCGACCTCCAACATCTGCACCGCGCAGGTGCTGCTGGCCGTCATGGCCAGCATGTACGCCGTGTGGCATGGGCCGGAGGGGCTGCGGCGCATCGCCCGGCGCGTCTCGCTGCAGGCGCGGCTGCTGGCGGCGGCGGCGAAGCGCGGCGGCTTCGCGCTGCGGCACGAGGCCTTCTTCGACACCATAGCGATCGAGGCGGGCGACCGGGCCGAGGCGCTGGTGGAGCGCGCCCTGGCCCGCGGCTTCAACCTGCGGCGCGAGGCCGGGCTGGTCTGCATCGCGCTCGATGAGACCGTCACGCGGGACGACCTGGCTTCCCTCGCCAGCCTGCTGGGCGGCGGTGCGCTGGACGGGCTGGCACCGGCGGGCGGCCCGCCCGAGGCGCTGGCGCGGACGAGCCCCTTCTGCACGGCCGAGGTGTTCAACAGCCACCACAGCGAGCACGCCATGCTCCGCTACCTGAGGCGGCTGGAGGACAAGGACGTCGCGCTGAACCGCAGCATGATCCCGCTGGGGTCCTGCACGATGAAGCTGAACGCGACGGCGGAGATGATCCCCGTCACCTTCCCGGGCTTCGCGGACATCCACCCCTTCGCGCCGGCGGACCAGGCGACCGGCTACCTGGAGATGATCAAGCGTCTTGAGGGCTGGCTCTGCGCCGTCACCGGCTTCGCCGCCGTCTCCCTGCAGCCCAATGCCGGCAGCCAGGGCGAGTATGCCGGGCTGCTGGCGATCCGCGCCTTCCACCGCGCGCGGGGCGAGGGGCATCGCGACATCTGCCTGATCCCGTCCTCGGCGCATGGCACCAACCCGGCCAGCGCGGTGATGGCGGGGATGAAGGTGGTGGTCGTCGGCTGCGACCGCGACGGCAATGTGGACCTGGCGGACCTGAAGGCGAAGGCGGAGCAGGTCTCGGGCAGGCTGGCGGCGCTGATGGTCACCTACCCCAGCACGCATGGCGTGTTCGAGGAGGAGATCCGCGAGATCTGCGGAACGATCCATGCGCATGGCGGCCAGGTCTATATGGACGGCGCCAACATGAACGCGCAGGTCGGCCTGACCAGCCCGGCCGCGATCGGCGCCGATGTCTGCCACCTGAACCTGCACAAGACCTTCTGCATCCCGCATGGCGGCGGCGGCCCGGGCGTCGGTCCGATCGGCGTCGCCGCCCACCTGGCGCCGCACCTGCCGAACCACCCGCTGCACCCCGAGGCCGGGCCGGCGACGGGCTATGGCCCGGTCTCGGCCGCGCCCTTCGGCAGCGCCGCCATCCTGCCCATCTCCTATGCCTATATCCGCATGATGGGCGCGGAGGGCCTGACGCGGGCGACCCAGGTGGCGATCCTCAACGCCAACTACGTGGCGAAGCGGCTGGAGGCGCACTACCCCGTGCTGTATCGCGGCGCGCGCGGCATGGTGGCGCATGAATGCATCCTCGACTGCCGCGGCTTCCAGCAGGGCGGCGGCGTGCTGGTCGAGGACATCGCCAAGCGGCTGCAGGACTACGGCTACCACGCCCCCACCATGTCCTGGCCGGTGGCGGGCACGCTGATGGTGGAGCCGACCGAGAGCGAGCCGAAGGAGGAGCTGGACCGCTTCTGCGACGCCATGATCGCCATCCGCGCCGAGATCCGGGCGGTGGAGCAGGGCCGCGCCGACAAGGCGGACAACCCGCTGAAGAACGCCCCGCACACCGCGGCCGAGGTGATGGCGGCGGAGTGGAAGCACCCCTACAGCCGGGAGGAAGCCGCCTTCCCGCTGCCCTTCGTCCGCGCGCACAAATACTGGCCGCCGGTCAAGCGCGTGGACAATGTCCATGGCGACCGCAACCTGGTCTGCACCTGCGCGCCGCTGGAGGAATATGCGGAGCGGATGCAGCTTCAGGCGGCGGAGTGACCGGAGCAGGATCGCCCGAGGCCGCCCCGGCCGAAGGGCGTGAATCCTGCGATCAGACATCAGCAGGATCGCCCGAGGCCGCCCCGGCCGAAGGGCGAGACTCCTGCGATCAGACATCAGCAGGATCGCCCGGGGCCGCTCCGGCCGAAGGGCGAGACTCCTGCGATCAGACATCCTGGCCGCGGGGTCCGCTGCCCGAGGGGGAGAGGCCCTGGAAGGTCCTCTCCCGCCGCGAGGTGGTGCGCAACCGCCACCTGAACCTGGATGCCGAAGTGGTCGAGACGCGCAGCGGCGCGGTGCTCGACCCCTACTGGGTCATGTCCTATCCGGACTGGGTGCTGGTGGTGGCGCTGACGCCGGATGACCGGCTGGTGCTGGTCCGGCAATGGCGCCAGGGCGCCAGGACCTGGGTGCTGGAGCCACCCGGCGGCGTGA
The DNA here is from genome assembly GCF_020523605.1 of Roseicella aerolata. Lineage (GTDB taxonomy): Bacteria > Pseudomonadota > Alphaproteobacteria > Acetobacterales > Acetobacteraceae > Paracraurococcus > Paracraurococcus aerolatus. The sequence goes on from NZ_JAJAQI010000031.1 coordinate 8,809, forward strand.
TGGACGAGGGCGAGGCCGATCCCTGCGCCACCGCGGAACGCGAACTGCGGGAGGAGACCGGCTATGTCGCCGCGACGCTGCGGTTGGTCGGCTCCATCTGGTCCGACCCGGCGCACAACACCAACCGCATCCATATCGTGCTGGCGGAGGGTGCGACGGATACCGGCGCGCATGACCGCGAGGCGGGGGAGGAGCTGGAAACCGTGATCATGCCCCTCGCCGAGGCGCTGGCGGGGGTCGCGCGCGGTCTCTTCGTCCATGCCATGCATCTCGGCGGCCTGCTGCTGGGGCTGCAGGCCGCCGGCAGGATCCGGTTCTGAGCCGCTACTCCGCCGCCGCGGCGGCGGCGCGTTCCGGCGCCAGCCGGAAGCCCTCATAGCCCCTGGCCGCGATCTCGTCGCACCTCTCGCGGTAGGCGCCGACGCCGCCGATATAGGGCATGAAGACCCGCGGCTTGCCCGGGATGTTGGCGCCCATGTACCAGGAGGCGGCGGTGGGGTAGAGCGTGCGCTGCGCGACCTCGCTGCCATGCGCCACCCAGGCTTCCTGTGCCTCCTCGGTCGCCTCGACGCAGCCCTGGCCGCGCGCCTTCATGTGGCCCAGCAGGTCGCTGATCCAGTCCACATGCTGCTCGATCGAGACGATCATGTTCGACAGCACGGAGGGGCTGCCGGGCCCGGTGATCATGAACAGGTTGGGGAAGCCGGCAACCATCAGGCCGAGATAGCTGCGCGGCCCGTGCTCCCATTCCTGCGACAGCCTGCGCCCGTCGCGGCCCTGGAAGTCGATCTTCAGCAGGGCGCCGGTCATGGCGTCGAAGCCGGTGGCGAAGACGATGGCGTCGAACTCATGCTCGGCGTCGCTGGTGCGGATGCCGGTCGCGGTGATGGTCTCGATCGGCGTCCTGCGCAGGTTGACCAGCGCCACGTTCGGGCGGTTGTAGGTCTCGTAGTAGTCGGTATCGACGCAGATGCGCTTGGTGCCGATCGGGTGGTCCTTCGGCGCCAGTGCCTCGGCCGTCACCGGGTCCTTCACGGTGCTGCGGATCTTGTTGCGCACGAACTCCGCCGCGGTGTCGTTCGAGGCCTTGTTGAGGATCAGGTCGTGATAGGCGCCCATGAAGGCGGTGCCGCCATTCGCCCAGCGCCGCTCGTACTCCGCCAGGCGCTCCGCCTCGCTCACCTCGATCGCGGATTGCGGGTTGATGTCGTAGAGGATGCCGGTGCGCATGCTGCGCGCCTTGAGGCGCTTGGCGCGGTAGTCCGACTTCCAGGACTGCTCATAGGCTTCGTCCATCGGCGCGTTGCGCGACGGGATGGAGAAATTCGGCGTGCGCTGGAAGACGGTGACCTGCGCGGCCTCCGCCGCGATCACCGGGATGGCCTGGATCGCCGAGGACCCCGTGCCGATCACCGCGACGCGCTTGCCCGAGAAATCCACCTTGTGATGCGGCCAGTAGCCGGTGTGGTAGGTCTCGCCCCGGAAGGCGCTGATGCCCGGGATGTCGGGCAGGCGGGCGGCGGAGAGGCAGCCGGTCGCCATGATGCAGAAGCGGGCGGTGACCACATCGCCCTTGTCGGTGGTCACGGTCCAGCGGTCGGCCGCCTCGTCGTATGCCGCGCTCTCGACGCGGGTCTCGAAATGGATGTCGCGGCGCAGGTCGTAGCGGTCCGCCACATGGTTGGCATAGCGCAGGATTTCCGGCTGGGCGGCGAAGCGCTCGGACCACGTCCACTCCTGCTGCAGCGCCTCGTCGAAGGAGAAGCTGTACTGCATGCTCTCCACGTCGCAGCGCGCGCCGGGATAGCGGTTCCAGTACCAGGTGCCCCCCACGCCGTCCGCGGCCTCGATGATCCGGGCCGAGAGGCCGAGGCCCCGCAGCCGGTGCAGCATGTACATGCCACCGAAGCCGGCGCCGACGATGATGGCATCCAGGCTGGCGGGCAGCGTCTTGGTCTCGGGCATTCCTGGCCTCCGGGCCGCTTTGGGCCTTTGATTGATTGCAAGCTATCTATATCCGCACATGGGCAGGGGGCGGCTGTCAATGCCGATCTGGGTCGTTCGACCGCCCTCCGCCGGGGGCGCGCCGTGCGGAACCCGGCCGGGGGGCGCCTGCCTCGCCTGAATCGCCCGGGCGGGCGGCGCGGCGGTGCCGGCGCGCATCCTCCGCACGGCATGGGCGCGCGGAGGACGGATCGCCGGGCGTCCCTGGCGCGCCGGTTCAGATCCCCGGCGCTGGCGCATCCTCAGCCGCCGGACCGCCCCGGCAGGCGCAGCGCCAGTCCCGCCGGGCAGGCGGTTCCAGGTTTGTCCGGCAGGCAAAGATTGCAGTCTTCTTTTGCGGGCCTGAAGATTTTTCCATCTTTCTTGCGGCATGACGCATTTGGTCTTTTTATCGAACCGTTACACCGAATGCTCATTTGCCGGCCGCAGTCCAAATCAGGAGGGTTTGGGCCTCCCATCGAAACAGTTCCGAGATCGGTCCGGCATGCTGAGTTCCTACAGACCCAACCGGGAAGGCCGGCCTTTCACGGCATGGGCCGATAGGGTGCTCTGGCCCGGCCGCAGCCTGGCCTGGTCGCCCCAGGCCTGGCGCTGGCCTCTGCTGGCCATCATCGCCATCCTCTTCCTGCTGGACGTCCGGCCCGGGCAGCCCTGGGATGGCGACGGGGAACTCTTCATCCTCAACGCCCTGAACATCCTCCAGGGCCAGGGTTACGCCGCCACGGGCTATGTGGTGAACCCGTCGAATGCCATCCACCCCGCATCCTACCCCCCTGGCCTGCCGCTCATCCTGGCACCGGTGATCGGGGCGTTCGGCCTTGATTACGCCGCGATCAAGACGGTCCTCGCCGCCTGTTACCTGCTGACGATCGCCCTGGTCGCGGAAGTCTCGGCTGCGCGGCTCGGCGAGGGCTGGGCTCTTGGCGCGGTTGCGATCCTCGGCATGAATCCCTTTGCCTGGCAGTTCAAGGACGTCGTCTTCTCCGAGTTCCCCTTCATGCTGTTCGCCTATTCCGGCCTCTTCGCCTTCGAAAGGCTGGATGCGGCGACCCTGGACGGGCCGTCTGCCCGGCCCGCCCCCTGGTTATGGGCCGCAGCGAGCGGACTCGCGCTCGGCGCGGCCTATGAGGTGCGGGCGATCGGCGTCGTGCTCTTCGCTGCGGTGGGGCTGATCTGCCTCCTGCGATTTTCCCGGCTGCGCTTCTACGGCCTTCTCGTCCTGCTGCTGGCGGCGGCGGAGAGCGCCCTGATCAGCCGGATGTTCCCGGCCGATCTCGGGACCTATGTATCCTATTTCGAACACGCCTCCGGCGATCTGGTCGGCACCATCGCGCGCAGGGTCATCGTGAACTGCCGGGCCTATGCGAGCGCGGCGGCGGAGCTGCTCCGTGGCGGTGGCGGGCATTGGACGCCTGTCCAGGTCCTGCTCGTCGCTGCGGTGCTGGCCTGCTCCGCGCTCGGCGTTGCGCAGGCGCTGCGACGGCGGCCGACAGTGTTCGAAGCCTTCCTCCTGATCTATGTCGGCACGCTGCTGCTCTATCCCATCTCCCTGGAGCCGGCGCGCTATGCCTTGCCGGTCCTGCCGCTGGTCGTGGTCTATTTCCTGCTGGGCGTGCAGGGCTGGGCACGGCCGCGGCTCGGCCTTGCGGTGAAGGCAGCCGCGGTGGCCGCGGCCGTGGTGCTGCTCTACATGCCCCAGTTCCCGGAGCGGAGCCTCGCCTACGCGGCATCGGTGGACGACCCCGAAGCCATGGAGCTGTTCCGGGAGATACGGGATCGGGTGCCGGCCGATGCGCTCGTGCTCGGCTCCAAGCCCACGGTCATCGCCCTCTATGCCCAGAGGCGGGCGACCAATCCGCCGGCGCACCCGACGGAGGAGGCATTCTGGCATTTCGTCCGGCACAGTGGCGCTGCCTGGATGGTGGAGGCGAAGCTGCCGATCTATGACGAGGAGGTGGCGGAGCTGATGCCGCGGCTGCGGGACCGGCTGGAGCAGGTCTTCGAGAACCGGCTCTTCGTGCTGTACCGCATCCCGGAGGAAGGCCGAGGCCAGGGCGGGACGATGCCGCACTGACACGGGAATGCGGCGCCTGAGCGGCTCCGCTCATGCGGTCCCGCAGACATGCTGTTGCATGTCTGCGACGTCCGGCGCCGCCCTCGGCGGGCGTGAGCACCCCGAGGCGGCAGGGCCTGGCCGCGCCGCCAGGCGCTTCCTTCAGCCGGTCCGCAGCCTGTCCAGGATCGGCAGCAGATGCTCGGCAAACAGCGGCGGGTTCTCCGCGAAGGGGAAATGGCCGATGCCCGGCATCATGGCGAAGCGCGCGCCGGGGATGCGCGCCGCGGTCGCGGCGGAATGCTCGGCGGTGCAGGAATAATCGTATTCGCCGGTCAGCATGAACAGCGGGCAGCGCGCGATGTCGATGCGGTGCACCCGGTCCCGCGCATCCCATTCGCCCGAGTAGAAATCGATGTCGCGGGCGAAGGTGGCGTGGCCGCCCTGGCTGTAGTGCCACCAGACATCGGTGGCGCAGGCGGCCGGGGAGTGCGGGGCCATCAGCCCCTCGATCCATTCGGGGACGAAGATCGCCTGGTTCACCTGCGGGTGGTCGGCCCAGGGAGTCTTGCGGCCCTCGATATGCTCGCTCGCCTCGCAGGCGACGATGCCGCGGAAGGCTTCGGGGTGGCGGAGCGCGAGTTCCAGGCAGATCTCGCCGGACATGGAGGCGCCGAGGACGACCGGCCGCCGCAGCCCGGCGGCGCGGACGACGCCCATGATGAGCTGGACATAGCGCTCCGTGGTCAGCCGCCAGTCGCCGGGCGTCGCGCCGGGCGGGGGAGGGGACTTGCCATGCCAGGGCAGGTCGAAGGCGGTCAGCCGCCAGTGTCGGGTGATGCGGCGGTCGGCCATCAGCCGGTGGAACTGCCGGCCGTCCGCCCCGGCGGTGTGCAGGCAGAGCAGGTCCAACCCCTCATCGCCCGCCGGGCCGGCCTGCTCGGCATGGATGCGATAGGCCGTCCCCTCCGCCGCCACCGGCAGGTAGCGGCCGGTGATCGCCGCGGTCTCCGGCTCCTCGAGCGGCGGGCGGAGGCTGTCGGGCACCGGGGCGGCCCTGCCCATGGCCAGCCAGCGGCCGATCTCGAGCACCCGCCGCGCCAGGTGGCAGTGCTGGACGAAGGCCAGCTCCTCCCCCCGCAGGGCGAATTCCGGCACGCGCATGCGCAGGGCGAAGAGGCTGTGATGGTGCCGTGGCGGCAGGGGCTGCAGGGCCCGCGCCCAGACCGCGGCGGGTGCCGAGAGGGTGAAGGCCGCCGTCTCCGGCGCCGGGCCGAAGGCGAAACCCGCGGCCGCCCCGTCGCTCTCGAAGGCGAAGCGCACCGCCGCATGCCACCCCTGGCGGCGCAGCAGCGCATCGCCTTCCGCCGCTGCCCGCCAGGCGGCCAGGAATCCCGCCGCATCGGCCACCGGCCAGCCTTCGCCCATGGCTGTTCCCTTCCCTCATCTGGCACCCATTGAGGCATTCGCGCGCGCGGTGGGCAACCAGGCGTCGCAAAATCGGGCGCGCTATGGCAAGAGGCGCGCGTGTCCGACATCGCTGCCCTCATCCCGCCCCCCGTCCTGTTCTTCGCGCTCGGCTTTGCGGCCGGCGCGGTGCGCTCCGATCTCTCCGTGCCGGAAGCCCTGGCCAAGGCGCTCTCGCTCTATCTGATGGTCGCGATCGGCCTGAAGGGCGGCGCCGCGGTCGCCACGCCCGGCGCGTCGGAGGGGCTGCTGCCCGCGCTCGCCGGCGGCGTGCTGCTCGGCCTGCTGCTGCCCCTGCCGGCCTTCGCCCTGCTGCGCCTGGCGACGCGGCTGGACCGCGACACCGCGGCGGCGGTGTCCGCCCATTACGGCTCGGTCAGCGTGGTCACCTTCGCCGCCGCGGCCGGCGCGCTGACCAGCGCGGGCATCGCCTATGAGGGCTTCATGCCGGCCGTGCTGGCGGCGATGGAGACGCCCGCGATCCTGACCGCGCTGCTGCTGGCGCGCATGGGCAATGGCGTGGACAGGCCGCCGGGTGACGGCGCCGGCGCGATCTATGGTGCCGGGCCACCGGCCGCGCCGGTGTCGCATCTGCTGAAGGACGTCTTCCTCAACGGGTCGGTCGTGCTGCTGCTCGGCAGCTTCCTCATCGGCTGGATCGGCGGGATGCCGGCCAAGGCGCAGCTCTCGGTCTTCACCGAGGGTCTCTTCCCGGGCGCGCTCTGCCTCTTCCTGCTGGAGATGGGGCTGGTGGCGATCCGCCAGCTCCGCGCGGCGGGCCGGGGGCTGGAGCCGGCGCTGATCGGCTTCGGCCTCCTCATGCCGCTGCTCGGCGCCGCGGGCGGGCTGCTGGTGGGGCATCTGGCGGGGCTCTCGCCCGGCGGGCGGGGGCTGATGACGGTGCTCGCGGCCAGCGCCTCCTATATCGCGGTGCCGGCGGCCATGCGCCTGGCCCTGCCGCGGGCGGATGCGGGGGTCTATGTCACCCTCTCGCTTGCCGTGACATTTCCCTTCAACGTGGTGGTCGGCATCCCGCTCTATCTCTGGGCGGCGGGCGCGACGGGGTGAGGGAACAGGACCATGCATGCACGCAAGCGGATCGAGATCGTGGTGGAGGCGGTCCGCGCCGAATCGGTGACGGACCTGCTGGACCGGCTTGGCGCGCCGGGCTGGACCATCCTGCCGGTCACCGCCGGGCGTGGCCGGCAGGGGCTGCGGCGCGGCGGCGATCCGGGCGGCGTGTTCGACAATGTCCTCATCCTCTGCATCGCCTCGGCCGAGGTCGCGGCGCGCGTCGTTGCGGCGCAGCAGGAATTGCTGGGCGCCAAGCCGGCGATCGTCAGCATCTCCGAGACCGAGGTGCTGCGGGCGGAGCATTTCTGACCCCTCGCCCGGGTTGACCCTCCGCACCCCCGGATTACCCTGACCCGATCCAGGACAGGCGCGCGTCAGCGCCGATAACGGGGGAGGGGCGATTGCAGCAGCACCGCAGCACCGGAGATGCGTCCGGCAGGCCGGGACCGGAGCCGCTGCGCGACCCGGCCACGCTCCGGCGGCTGCTCTCGCCGCGCAGCATCGCTGTCATCGGCGTCTCGGCCGAACCCACGCGCTTCGGCGGCCGCACCGTCACCAACCTGGTGAATTTCGCCGGCCCCGTCTGGGGCGTGAACCCGAAATATGCCGGCCAGGCGCTGCATGGCCGGCCCTGCGTCGCCAGCCTGGACGACATCCCGGACTCGCCGGACTGCGTGCTGATCGCCCTGCCGCGCGAGCAATTGCTGCCCGCGGTCGAGGCCTGCATCCGCAAGCGGGCGGGCGGCATCATCGCCTATGCCTCCGGCTATGGCGAGACGGGCCTGCCCGAGCGCATCGCGGAGGAAGCGGCGCTGCGCGACCGCTGCCGGGAAGCGGGGCTGCCGCTGGTGGGCGTGAACTGCCTCGGCATCGTCGATCATGTGCTGAAGGCCGGCGTCACCTTCATGCCGGAATACCCGCGGCTGGTCGCGCCGGCCGGGGGCGTCGCCATCACCAGCCAGTCCGGCGCGCTGGGCTATGCGCTGATGCAGGCGGCCGAGCGCGGCTTCTCCGTCTGCCACATGACGACGGCGGGGAACGCCACCGATCTCGATGTTTGCGACCTCGCGGCCTATCAGCTCTCCATGCCGGAATGCCGCGCCGTGGCGCTGGCGGTGGAGGGCTTGCGCGACGGCCGCCGGCTGATGCTGCTCGGCGAGGCGGCGCGCAAGGCGGGCAAGCCGATCGTCGCGCTGAAGCTCGGCCGCGGCGAGGCGGGGGCGGCGGCGGCCGTCTCCCATACCGGCTCGCTCGCCGGCAGCGCGGCCGCCTGGAGCGCCGCCTTCCGCCGCGCCGGCATGGTGGAGGTGGAGGATTTCGACGCGCTGCTGGAGACCGCCGGCCTCTTCGCCAAGGCGCCGCCGCCGAAGGCGCGCGGGGTTGCCATCATCACCCCCTCGGGCGGCGCGGGCATCATGGCGGCGGACCAGGCGGAGGCGCTCGGCCTCTCCATGCCGCAGCCGCGGCCGGAGACGGAGAAGGTGCTGCGCGCCGCCATCCCGGATTTCGGCGCGCCGCGCAATCCCTGCGACCTGACGGCGCAGGTGGCGAGCAACCCGGCCAGCTACGACGCCTGCATGGAGGCGATGCTGTCCGACCCGCAATATGGCTGCGCGGTGATCCCGGTGGTCTATTCGCACCACGCGACGACGCAGCTGCGGATGGAGGCGCTGCGGCCCTATGCCACGAAATTCGGCAAGCCGCTGCTGATCGCCTGGATCCCGGAGCAGCTGGAGGGGCCGGGCGCCTTCGCCGCCGACAGCGTGCCGGAACTCGTCCTGTTCCGCTCCATGCGGCGGCTGATGAAGGCGGTGCAGCTCTGGCAGGACCACTACGCGCAGCGCGAGGAGGGGGCGGTGGCGAAACCGGCCGGCCTCGCCGGGGCGCTGGCGGCGCTGCCCGCTGGCGACGCTGTCCTGACCGAGGCCGATGCAAAGGCGCTGTTCGCCAGGGTCGGCGTGCCGGTGGTGGAGGAGCGGCGGGCGGCGACGCCGGAGGCAGCGGCGGAGGCCGCCGCCGCGCTCGGCTTCCCGGTGGTGCTGAAGCTGGACAGCCCGGACATCGCGCACAAGACCGAGGTCGGCGGCGTGAAGCTGAACCTCGGCGATGCCGCGGCGGTGCGCGCGGCCTTCGCCGGGATCATGGCTTCCGCGAAGCAGCACGCGCCGCAGGCCCGGCTGGAGGGCGTGCTGGTGCAGCGCATGTCCCGCAAGGGCGTGGAGCTGATCCTGGGTGGGCGGCAGGACGGGCAGTTCGGGCCCATGGTGCTGGTCGGCACCGGCGGCGTGCAGGCCGAGCTGTGGAAGGATGTCGCACTCGACATCGCCCCGGTCTCGCCGGCGCGGGCGGAGCGGATGCTGCGCAGCCTGAAGGGCTTCCCGCTGCTGGACGGCTTCCGCGGCGCACCGAGGGCGGATGTGGCGGCGGTGGCGCAGGCGGTCTCGGCTTTCTCCGTGCTGCTGGCCGAGGCCGGCGCGCGCATCCAGGAGGCCGAGGTGAACCCGCTGATCGCCGGCGACTGGGGCTGCCTTGCCGTGGACGGCTTGGTGCGGTGCGGGGCGGACCCGCAGGCATAGAGGCGGGTGCGGGAGGATACCTCCTCCCGCATTCCTGGGGAGGATGTGATGAAGGACGGGCTCTCATGCCGCGCCGCGGTGCTGCGGGAGGTCGGCCGCCCCATGGCGATCGAGCGCATCGCCATCGGCCCACTGCAGCCCGGCGACGTGCTGGTGACGGTCGAGGCCGCCTCGCTCTGCCACACCGATCTGGAGGTGATCGAGGGCCAGCTCGGCCTGGCGCTGCCGGCGGTGCTGGGGCATGAGACCGCCGGCCGCATCGCGGCGCTGGGGGAGGGCGTCACCTCGCTCGCGGTCGGTGATCCCGTCGTGCTCTCCTGGAATCCGCATTGCGGCCATTGCTTCTACTGCGCGCGGGCGCAGCCGATCCTCTGCGAACCCTATCGCGCGAATGGCCCCAGGGCCGTGCATTTCGATGGCCGGCCGCGGCTGCGCTGCGATGACGGCGGCACGCTGCACCAGCTGATGTATCTCGGCGGCTTCTCCGAATACGTGGTGGTGCCGGCGCAGCAGGCGGTGCGGATGCCGCCCGGCATTCCCGCCGACCGTGCCTGCCTGCTCGGCTGCGCGGTGATGACGGGCTTCGGCGCGGCGACGCATGTCGCCGGCATCGCATGGGGCGCGACGGTGATGGTGATCGGCGCCGGCGCGGTCGGCCTCGCCGCCATCCAGGGCGCGCGGCTGGCCGGGGCAGGGCGGATCATCGCGGTCGATCCCAACCCGGCGCGGCGGGCCATGGCGGAGCGCGCCGGCGCCGCCACGCTGTGTGACCCGAAGGCTGCGGATCCTGCGGCGCTGGCCGCGTCGCTCACCGCCGGCCGCGGCGCCGATGTGGTGATCGAGGCGGCGGGCGTGCCGGCCGCCTTCCGCATGAGCATGGAGGCGGTGCGGCCGGGCGGGCAGGTGGTCTGGCTCGGCAAGGTCGGCGTGCAGGAGGAGGTCGCCTTCCGCTGGGGCGCGCTGATGCAGGAGAAGCGGATTACCCGCAGCAGCTATGGCGGCGCGCGGCCGGCCGAGGATTTCCCGGCCATGGCGCAGGCCTGGCTGGACGGGGCGCTCGACCTGGACAGCCTGATCACCGCCCGCATATCGCTTGAGCAGATCAATGAGGGCTTCGCGGCGCTGAAGCGCGGTGAGGCGATCCGGTCCGTGGTGGTGTTCCCATGAAGATCTATGAGGGCGGGCGCGGCCTTGCGGGCGCGCAGGTGACGGTGGATGGCGCGCCGCTGGACCCGCGCTTCGACGTGAAGTGCTTCTCGCCCATGGGCTTCGAATGGACCTATGAGGGCGACGGGCCGCGCCAGCTTGCCCTCGCGCTGCTCTGCGACCATCTGGGCGATCCGCGACGCGCGCTGGACCTCACCGAGGGCTTCATGCGCTCGGTTGTCGCGGAACTCGACAATGCCTGGATGCTGACGAGCGAGGAGATCGAGGCGGCGTTGCCGCACCAGGCCTGACGGACGATCGGGCCACGCAAGCGAGCCGTGTGGATGCCTTGGCGTCCACCGGACCCCGCCTGCGCGGCCCGTCACCTACCCTCCCCAAACTCGGCTTTTTTCTGCCTTTGCGAGTGATATATCTCTCGCGTCCCAAGAGTGTCCCAAGGCGCTGCCGGCTGTCAATGGATGGTGGTTGCCTGAATCGATTTGAGCCGCGATAGCTGCGCCATGCCCCAATCCCTCTCTGCGCGCCGCCGTGCCGGCCCGCCGCCGCGCCGCCGCCGGGCTGCCCCCGATGCCGATGCGACGCTGACCGAGCAGGCCTATCGCGCCATCGAGGAGGCGATCGTCACTCTCGACCTTGCTCCCGGCGAGGTGGTGAGCGAGGCGCAGCTCTCGCAGCGGCTCGGCTTCGGCCGGACCCCGGTGCGCGAGGCGCTGCAGCGCCTCGCGCGGGAGCGGCTGGTGCGCATCCTGCCGCGGCGGGGCATCGTCGTCGCGGCGGTGGATGTCGGCGAGCAGCTTCGCCTGCTGGAGGTGCGGCGGGAGATCGAGCGGCTGATCGCCCGCACCGCGGCGCGCCGGGCCGATCCGGCGCAGCGGGCGCGCTTCGCTGAGATCGCCGAGGGCATGGAGCAGGCCGCCGCCTCGGAGGATGAGACCGGTTTCCTGCGGCTCGATCGCGCGCTCAACCTGCTGGTCCTGGACGCGGCGCGGAACGAGTTCGCCGCTGCGGCCATGGCGCTGATGCACGGGCTGTCGCGGCGCTTCTGGTTCATCCATTGGCGCCGGGCGGCAGGCCTGCCGCAGGCAGCCGCGGTGCATGCGGCGCTGGCGCGCGCCATTGCGGAAGGCGAGCCGGAGCGCGCTGCCGCCGCCTCCGATGCGCTGATCGACTATATCGAGGCCTTCACGCGGGCGACGCTGGCACCGGAACGCTAGGGCCGATCGCGCGCGGGCGCGATCGGCCGGACGCCTGAAGCCATTTGAGGAAGACGGGGCAGGGCGGATCGGCGTCCGAGCCGCAGGCCATCCGCCGGAGGCGCCTGGTGCTGCGTCCGGCGGTCCGGCCAATGTCCGGGCCGGCAGTTCGCGCCGCCGGGATGCATCCATTCAGGCGAGGTTGGCCCGGGCGCGGATCGCCGAGGAGGCGTGAACGCCCGGGCCCGCGGATCCCGCGAGGGTCACGGCCCGTTGCGCATGGCGTTCGGGAAGGAGCCCCGGGCCGCCGCCTCCGCGCCGCGCCGGCAATGCCGCCTTGACCCCGCTGACGCGCGGCTGATATGTCAGCGCCACGCAAGGGCAGGGAGACGGGCGCCATGGACGGCACCGCGACGAATGCGACGGCCGCGCTGAAGCGGGAGCGCCTCTCCCGCCGGCAACAGGCCTTCCGCGCCGATTTCCGGGCGAAGATCGGCGCGCTCTATCATGGCTGGGCGCATGTCGCGCTGATCTACGCCATCGGCGGCGCCGCCATCTGGTACTGCGCGCGGCAGATCGGCTCCCCCGCCTGGTACGAGTGGCTGGTGGTGCCCGTGGCCTTCGTCACCGCCAACATCTTCGAATGGTGGATCCACAAGTACGTCATGCACCGGCCGCTGAAGGGCCTGATGGGCATCTACAAGCGGCACACCCTGGCGCATCACCAGTTCTTCACGGAGAACGAGTACACCATCGACGACACGCGCGACTTCCGCATCGTGTTCTTCCCGCCCTATGCGCTGATCACCTTCCTTGCGATGTCGCTGGTGCCGGCCTGGCTGCTGAACCTGGCGGGCTTCCCGGATGCCGGCTGGCTGCTGCTGATCACCAATACCGCGCTCTACCTGAACTACGAATTCTTCCATTTCTGCTGCCATGTGAAGGATGACCGGATCGTCCGGCACATTCCCTTCATCAACACCATCCGCCGCCACCATGCCGCGCACCACAATACGGCGATCATGATGGAGCGGAATTTCAACCTGACCTATCCGATCGCCGACTGGCTGTTCGCCACCAGCGACCTGAAGCGCGGGCTGCTCGGCCACCTGCTGAACGGCTATGATTCCCGCTTCGTGCGCGGCGACCTCAAGCGCGTGCGCAACACCCTCGATGATCCGCAGGCCGGTGCGCCGAAGGCGCGCGGGCCGGTCATGGCGGCGGAGTAGCACCCATGGCCGCGCTCACGCCGCTCGATGGCGGCGGCATCAAGACCTCCCGCGCCTCGCTCTTCGGCGGCATCGCGGTGGCGATCGGCGTCTTCGTGCTGTGGGTCGTGCTCGCGCGCGATCTCGGCGCGGCAGGAGTCGCCTCCCTGGCCATTGGCGCGGTGGTCAGCGGATTGATCGGCCTGTGGATCTGGCGCGCCGATCTGTAGCGTTGCGGGCGCATTGGCGGCCCGGTCCACAACCCTACGCTTTCGTCCTGGGGACGTGCTGCACCAGGACTTGTTGAACCGTATGCAATCACGGGATTGCAACCACCCTGTCCTGCCTCCGTTCCCTAAGCAAAGAGAAGCAATCGGGGGAGGCGGCAGGTGGACGAGGAGGCAGGGCTGCACCCAAGGGGCGCGTGGCGGGAAGCGCCGGCGCAGGATCCCGTGCAGGGCTCGGCCGGCTTGCTGCGGGCGCTGCCCGAAGGCTGGGCGATGCTGGGCCGCTGCCGCACCGGTGCCGCGGGGCCGGCAAGCTACCCGACCGGCTGCTACGCGCTTGCGCATCCGACGACCGGAATCGCCCTGGTGGATGTGGCGCCGGACGTCACGCCGAATGCCGAGGCGAGGCTGCGGCGCGCCCTGGGCGCGGCGAATTTCTGGCCGGCCTTCCCGGGCTATCTCCCGGTCTGGCATGGCCGGATCGAACTGGCCGCCTGGCGATCGCTGCCGGGCATCATGGCCGAGGGCTTTTCCGAACTGCCGCCGCTGACGGTGCCGGGCAGGGGCGCCTGGATCGCCGCCGCGCGCTCGGCGCTGGCCGAGGACGGGGCCTGGGAGGTGCCGGGTGCCGCCCCACGCGGGCCCAGACCACTGGTGCCCGTCGCCGTGCCGCTGGATGAGGAGGAGGATGCCGCGCCGCCCCGCCGGCCCTGGCGCGGGCGCCTCGGCCTGGTGCTCGGCTTCGCCGCGACCTTCGCCCTGGGTCTGGCGAGCGGGATGGCGCTGCTCTCGGGCGAGGCGCCACCGTCTGGCCCCGCCTCGGCCGGCCTGGCCACCATGCCGGCGCCGCTGCCGGTTGCCATGCCGACGGCCACGCCGTCACCGCCCGGCGAGGCGATACGGCCGGAACAGGCCATGGCCGCGCCGGAGCCGGCCGTGTCGCCGCCCCCACCCGCGCCCCAGCCGGTCATCGAGGCGGCGGTGCCGCCGCCGGCCGCCGCCCCGGCCAGCGCAGAGGCGCAGGATGCCGCCGGCGCGGACCCGATCGAGCCGGCCGAGGCCGTCCCGGACGAGTTGCCCCTGCCGCCCGAGGCGCCGAAGGCGCCCGTGCAGAGAGCCAGCCAGCCGCGCGAGCGCATCGACCGGGCCTGCAGCCAGGCGCTGTACCGCTACCAGCTGGGGCAGCCCCTGACGGCGGCCGAGGCCGCCTATCTGCGGGATGGCTGCGTGACGCGGCGGTGAGGCCGCGGCGGGCGCCGCCCGCCGCCGGATGGCCGATCCCGGCCCTCCGCGCAGCGGCCGCCACAGCGGATGGCGTTCATGTCTGACCGCCCATCCGCTGCGGCTCTATTGTCTCTCGGGCGGATTCACGCGCCTCGGAGTTCACGCCCCTCCGCGATCCGCTCTAGGCAAAGGCGGCCGAGGTGACGAACTGCACGCCCGCCGCCGTCAGCCGGCGCTTCGCCGCGTCGATGGTGGTGCCGCCCTCCGCCGGCAGGCCGATGCCGCGGCAGGCATCCTCGATGACGAAGACGGCGTAGCCGAGCTTCACCGCATCCTCCGCCGACCAGGCCACGCAGTAATCCGTGGCGAGCCCGGCCAGGAACAGCCGTCTCATCCCGCGCGCCTGCAGCCAGCCATGCAGGCCCGTCGTCGTCCGCCGATCGTTCTCGAAGAAGGTGGAGTAGCTGTCGATCTCGCGGTGGAACCCCTTGCGCACGACCAGTTCGATCCGCGCCTGCGCCAGGTTCTTGTGGAGTTGCGCACTGGGGCTGCCCTGGATGCCGTGGTCCGGCCAGAGCGTCTGCGGGCCATAGGGCATCTCGATCGTCTCGAAGGGCTGCTTCCCGGGATGCGAGGAGGCGAAGGAGGAATGCCCGGCTGGATGCCAGTCCTGCGTCGCGAAGGCATGCAGGAAGGGGCCGGCGAGCAGCCGGTTGATCACCGGCACCACCGCGTCGCCATCCTGCACCGGCAACTCGCCGCCCGGCATGAAGGTGGGCTGGACATCGACGATGCCGAGGATGTCGGTGGCGGGATCGGGGGTGATGCCGGCCATGGTCGGGCTCCGATTCTGCGCATGGGCCTGGGAGAGGAGAGGGGCGGCAACGAGGGCGGCAATCGCCTCGCGGCGGGGCAGGGGATGCGGCACGGGCGGGCTCCTGCAGCGAGCCGGCCGAGGCTATAGCGGATCGCGTCCAGGACCGAAGGCCAATCCGCCGCACGCCCTCGCCGGGCGGAGGCCACGCACCCGTCTTGCGCACCCGGCCGCGCGGCGCGAGGCTCCTGGCGCATCGCAGGGGGGAACCGCATGACCGCAACCGGGTGGCGCAGCCGCGCCGGCACCGTCTTCGCGCCGGAGAAGCACCCCGCCACCGGCAGCCGCGGCATGGTGGTCACCAACCATCCGCTCGCCTCCGCCGCCGGGGCGGAGATGCTGGCCGAGGGCGGCAACGCGGTGGATGCCGGCATCGCCGCGCTCTTCGCCCTGACGGTGGTCGAGCCGATGATGGTGGGCCTGCTCGGCGGCGGCATGGCCCATCTCCGCCTGCCGGACGGCAGGCATACCGTGCTGGACGGGCTTTCCACCGTGCCCGCCGCGGGGCGGCCCGACATGTTCACCCCCGTCAGCCAGGACTGGCCGGCGGCGCTGGAGACGGTGGGGCGGGAGAATGCGGTCGGGCCGAAATCCGTCGCCGTGCCAGGCAACCTGCTGGCCTGGTGCGAGGCGCTGCGGCGCCATGGGCGGCTCTTCCTCGCGGATGTCATGGCGCCCGCCATCCGCCTGGCCAGGCGCGGCTTCGCCGTCACCCCCTACCTCGCCGAATGCATCGCGGAGGCGGCCGGGGACCTGTCGCGCGACCCCGCCATCGCGGCGGTGCTGCTGCCGGGCGGCACGCCGCTCCGCGCGGGCGAGCGGCTGGTGATCCCGGGACAGGCCGAGACGCTGGCCGCCATCGCGCAGGAAGGGCCCGGCGCGCTGCATGGCGGCGCTCTCGGCGCCGCGGTCGCGGCCGACATCGCCCGCCGCGGCGGGCTGCTGGGCGAGGCGGATCTGCGCGACGCGCGGCTGATCGAGCGTGCCCCGGTGCGCGGCACCTACCGGGGCGTCGAGGTGGTGGGGCCGCCACCGCCTTCCTCGGGCGGCGTGCATGTCCTCCAGATGCTGAACATCCTGGAGGGCTTCGACCTGCAGGCGCTCGGCTATGGCACGCCGGAGAGCTGCCACCTGATCGCCGAGGCGCTGAAGATCGCCTTTGCCGACCGCGCGGCCGCGACCGCCGATCCGGATTTCGTCGATGTCCCGGTCGCCCGGCTGCTGTCGGCCTCCTATGCGCAGGAGCGCCGCGCCCTGATCGACCGCGGCCGCGCCAGGGCCTGGCAGGCGGGCGTGCCGGCGGCCGGGGAAAGCCCCAACACCACCCACCTGACCGTCGCGGATGCCGAGGGGCACATCCTCTGCGCCACGCATACCATCAACAGCCTGTTCGGCGCCCGCTTCCTGGTCCCCGAGCTTGGGCTGATCCCGAACAACTACATGGCGCTGTTCGACCCGCGGCCGGGCCATGCGCTCTCCATCGCGCCGGGCAAGCGCATCTCCACCAGCCAGGCGCCCCTGGTCGCGCTGCGGGACGGCAGGCCCATCCTCGCCCTCGGCCTGCCCGGGGGCCTGCGCATCTTCGGTTCCGCCATGCAGGCGCTGATCAACATCCTCGACCACGGGATGAGCCTGCAGGAGGCGGTGGAGGCACCGCGCATCTGGACCCAGGGCCCGGGGGCGCAGGGGCCGCTGGAGGTGGAGGCGGGCCTCTCCGCCGCGACGCGGGACGGGCTGCGCGCGCTTGGCCATGATGTCGTCGCGCTGCCGCATGTGGCGGGCGGGATGTGCGCCATCGGCTTCCACCCGGACGGGCTGCTGGAAGGGGCGGCCTGCTGGCGGGCGGATGGCACGGCGATCGGCCTCGGCGGCGGGCTGGCGCGGGCCGGGGTGCGCTTCTGGCCGGATGCCGCGCGGCAGGGGCCTGCCCGGGGCACATGATGGCGGCGCGGAGGGGCGGCGCCGGCCGGGCCGGCTGAGACCCCATCCTGGCATGTCGCGTGCTAGCCTCCGCGCCAGTCCCCGGATGCGCGGAGCGGAACGATGAAACCCTTCCACCTCGGCTGGTTCCTGCAGGGCTCCTCCGTCCAGGCCTGGGCGGAGCCCTGGACCGGCGCCATCGGCCGCGACTGGATGGTGCCGGACCTGTTCTGCGACATGGCCCGCGCGCTGGAGCGCGCCTGCTTCGACTACATCCTGATCGAGGACAGCTCCTATGTGGGCGAGAGCTTCGGCGGCTCCACCGAGGTCTATCTGAAGCACGGCATCGCCGTGCCACGGCAGGACCCAGCCATCACCGCGACGCTGATGGCGGCCGCGACGACGCGCATCGGCATCGTGCCCACCTTCGCCACCTTCACCCATCCGCCCTATCTGCTGGCGCGGATGATCGCCTCGCTCGACCAGGTCAGCGCCGGCCGCATCGGCTGGAACATGGTGACCGGCAGCTCCGACGTGGCGGCGCGCAATTACGGGCTCGATCGCCTGCCGGAGCACGACCTGCGCTACGACATGGCGGATGAGTACATGCAGGTGGTGAACGGCCTCTGGGATTCCTGGGAGCCGGGGGCGATCCTGGCGGATGAGGCGAGCGGCGTGCTGGTGGACCACACCAGGGTGCATGCCGTCGATTTCGAGGGGCGCTGGTACCGCACCCATGGGCCACTCAATTCCGGCCCCTGCCCGCAGGGCAGGCCGGTGATCGCCCAGGCCGGCGGCAGCCCGCGCGGCAGGCAATTCGCCGCGCAGCATGCCGATACCATCGTCGCCAGCATGAAGGGCACGGCGGCGATGAAGGCCTATCGCGAGGATGTCCGCGCCCGCGCCGCGGCGGCGGGCCGCAACCCGGATCATGTGAAGCTGCTCTACCTGGTCAATCCCTGCCTGGGCGAGACCATGGAGGAAGCACGGGCGCGGCTCGCCGCGCGCAAGGCTCGGGCGGCGCAGCAGGTGCCGCAGCTGCTCGCCTTCTTCGGCAAGATCACCAATATCGACTTCACGAAATACGACCTGGATGCGCCGGTGGATACGCTGGACCTGCGCACCAACGGCCACCAGCAATCTCTGGACGATTTCCGGCGCGTGGCGGGCAAGAAGCCGCTGCGGGAGGCGCTGCTGGCCTATCGCGGCAGCAGCGGCTCCATCGAACTGGTGGGGACGCCGGATGCGGTGGCCGGGCAGATGGCGGAAGCCATGGAGGAGGTGGGCGGCGACGGCTTCCTGATCTCCATGTCCGATGTCAGCCGGCGCACCATCGCCGAGGTGGCCGACGGGCTGGTGCCGGCGCTGCAGCGCCGGGGCCTTGCGCGCCGGGCCTATGCGCATGCGCAGTTCCGCGACAACCTGCTGGAGTTCTGAGCGCGGGCCGGTTCATGCCAGCGGCCCGGCTGCGTGACCGCATCCGGGCAGGAGCGCCGCACTGGCGGCGGGCCACAGCCGAGGCCCCAACGAAGCGGAGCTTCGTCGGGTGCCCGGAGCGGCCCCGGCGCGGGCGCCAGCCCGCGCTGCCGGCGCCGATGATCGGAGCCTTTGGTATCATGCTTGGCGCATGACGTCCCGGCCTGCGGCCCGCGGAGCGGGCCGGGCGCGCGACTGCGCGCCGCGGCCGATGCCGCGAAGCCAAGGCCCGGAGGGCCGCCGGCGTTCGAGGCAGGACATGCGTCAGCATGTCCTGAGCCAGGTATCAGAAGGCCGGCTCCAGCCCGCCTTCCGCGAAGGTCGCGCGATGGGCCGGGGCGGCGAGGAAGGCCAGCAGCGCCCGCGCCGCCTCCGGCTGCCGCGCGCCGGCGAGGACGCCGCCCGAGAAGGTGGTGATGCCGGCAATTTCGGCCGGCAGCCGGCCGAGGATGTCGATCCCCGGCACCGCCATCAGCTCGCTCACCTGCTGCACCGCCAGCTCCGCCTCGCCGCGGGCGACGAGCGCGCCGGTGAGGCCTTCCGGGATGATGACCGCCTTGGCGTTCACCGCCGCCTCGATCCCGAGGCGGCGGATGAGGTCGGCGAAGAAGATGCCGCTGGCACCGGCCCGCGAATAGGCGATCGATCGCGCCGCCAGCAGCGTCCGGGTGACGGCGGCGGCCGAGCCGATATCCGGCCGCGGCGCGCCCGCGCGGACCGCGATCCCGACGAAGGAGCGCGCCAGATCCACGCGGCTGCCGGGCAGCAGCAGGCCGCGCGCCATCAGCGCCTCGATGGCCGTCTCGGTGAGGATGGCGAGATCCGCCGTCTCGCCTGCTGCCATGCGGCCGAGAAGGCTCTGGGTCGGGGCGAAATCGGCCGCGATGCGCAGCCCGGTCTCCTGCTCGAAGCGCGGCGCCAGCGCCCGCAGCGCTTCCATCACGCCGAGGGTGGAGAGCACCGTCAGCCCGGCTTCGGCGGGGGAATCGGCTATGCGCTTGGCGTCTTCCGTGGCGGCTGTCCGGGCCAGCGGTAGCCCGTGCCGCCGCGCGGCGGAAGCCCCGGCCGACCGGCGCCGGTCTTGACGGCCCCGGCGCTTCCCGCAGCATCGCCGCACGAGCCCCGGAGGAAACGAGCATGGCGCCCCGCATCCTGATGATGGACAATCCGCTCTCCGCGATGGAGATCGCGCGCGAGCTCGCGCCCCGCGGCATGGAGCTGGTCATCGCGCCGCTCGGCAGCCCGGAATTCCGGGCGGCGGCACCCAGGGCGGATTTCCTGGTCGGCTTCGGCAACCGCGCCATCGACGCCGAATTCTACCGCGCCGCGCCTGGGCTGAAGCTCTACCAGCTTCTCTCGGCCGGCTATGACACGGTGGATATCGCGGCGGCGCGGGCGGCCGGCATCCCCGTCTGCAACAATGGCGGCGCCAATTCCACGGCCGTGGCGGAACACGCGATCATGCTCATGCTCGCCACCTGCCGCCGCCTCGTCTGGCAGCATGCGAGCGTCGCCGCCGGCCGCTGGCGCGGCAATGACTTGGCGGGGACCAGGCTGTATGAGCTGCGCGACAAGACGCTCGGCATCGTCGGGCTGGGCGCCATCGGGAAGAAGGTGGCGCGGCTGGCCAATGCCTTCGGCATGCGGGTGCAGTACTACGACATCCGCCGCGTCTCGGAGGCCGAGGAGGATGCGCTCTCCATCCGCTTCCGGCTGCTGGGCGAGATCCTGCGCAGCTCCGACATCGTCTCCCTGCATGTGCCGCTGACGCCCGCCTCCCGCCACATGATCGGGGCGCCCGAGCTCGCGCAGATGAAGCCGACCGCCTATCTCATCAATACCTGCCGCGGCCCGGTGGTGGAGGAGGCCGCGCTGGTCGCGGCGCTGGCGGATGGCAGGATCGCCGGCGCCGGCCTCGATGTCTTCGACCAGGAGCCGCCGGCGGCGGACAACCCGCTCTTCCGCCTGCCGAATGTGGTGCTGACGCCGCATTTCGCCGGGCCCACCTGGGACAACCAGCAGGCGCGCTTCCGCAATGCCTTCGACAATTGCCAGCGCGTGGCGCGGGGCGAGAAGCCGCTCTGGGTGATCCCCGAACTCGCGGATTGAGGCGGGTTGCGGGAGGGGAGCTGCGATGCCCTCCCGCGCTCCGTGCCGCCGGCCGGGCCGGGGAATGCCGTGCCGGGCATGGCCATGGTGGCGGGAGCGCCGCCCGAGCCTCTCCCTCGAGGCGCAACCGCGGCGCCGCGTGACCACCGGCACAGCCTGACGCCCGTGCCGCTGCCAGAAACGCCTGGCAGGATTGCCACACTTGCCTTGTTGCTGCCCCATTTCAGCCGCATTTGAGTTGCGGCCTCACGTAGACGTGTATACTGCCTCCCATTCCAGGGCAACCGTTTGGGGAGTGTCGAATTTGGCCAGCGACCATCCGGACCGCTCCCCGCAGAGCTCACCCCCGAAGCCCCGGCAAGGCGCCCTCCGCCGCACCCTCCGCATGGCGCGCGGCTGGTACGGCTCCGAGGAGCGGCGCCTCGCCTGGGGCCTCACCGCCCTGGTGCTGGTGCTGACGCTGGCGCAGATCGGCACCGCGCTCCGGGTCAATGCCTGGCACGGCGACTTCTTCTCGTCCCTGGAGAAGCGTGACCAGGCGGTCATGGCCGTGCAGGCCTGGATCTTCCCGGCGCTCGCCCTGCTCACCATGGCGCTCGCGGTCGCCCAGCTCTGGGCGCGGCAGATACTGGCGCTCTCCTGGCGGCGCTGGCTGGTGCAGGACCTGCAGGGGCGCTGGGCCCGCGATGCCCGCAACTACCATATGGGCCTGCTGGCCGGCGCGGCCGACAACCCGGACCAGCGCATCAGCGAGAACACCCGCTGGGCCACGGCGATCGCGGTCGAACTCGGCACCAGCCTGCTCTACGCCGTGCTCAACCTGGTCTCCTTCGTCGGGCTGCTCTGGGCGCTCTCCTCGGCGGTCTCGGTCGGCGGGCTGGCGCTGCCGGGCGGCATGGTCGGCCTCGCCGTGCTCTATGCCGCCGGCGGCACGCTCCTGACCTGGCTCATCGGCCGGCCGCTGGTCGGCATCCACATGGCCCGCAACCAGGCCGAGGCGGATCACCGCTTCGCCCTTCTGCGCCTGCGCGAGAATGCCGAGGCGGTCGCCATGATCGGCGGCGGCGCGGATGAGGCGCGCGGGCTGAACGGCGCCTTCGGCCAGGTGGTCGGGGCGATGCACCGGATGCTGCGGCGCGAGCGGCACCTGATGTGGATCGGCTCCGGCTACGGCATGGTCGCCGCCGCCGTGCCGCTGCTGCTGGCCAGCCCGAGCTTCTTCGCCGGCGCCATCGGCCTCGGCGTGCTGGTCCAACTCGGCCAGGCCTTCGCCGAGGTGGTGAAGGCGCTGTCCTGGCTGCAGGAGCACTGGCCGCAGATCGCGGACTGGCGCAGCCATGTCGAGCGGATCGTGGCGCTGGAGGACAGCCTGGAGGACGCCGCCACGCTCGGCCGGCAGGGCGGCATCACCTTGGAGACGGGGGCGGAGGCGCTGGTGCTCGAGGGCATCACGCTGCGCAACCCCGCCGGCCGCATCCTGCTGGACCAGGCGAGCGCCAGGATCGGCGCGGGCGAGCGCGTGCTGATCCAGGGCGCGAGCGGCTGCGGCAAGAGCACGCTGTTCCGCGCCGCCGCCGGCCTCTGGCCCTGGGGCGAGGGCCGCATCGCCATGCCGGCGCGGGAGGAGACCATGCTGCTGCCGCAGCGGCCCTACCTGCCGCTCGGCACGCTGCGCGCCGCGGTCTGCTACCCGGCGGAGGCCGGGCGGTTCGGGGATGCGGCCATCGCGGCGGCGCTCACGCGCTGCGGCCTGCCGGCGCTTGCCGGACGGCTGGAGGAGGTGGGGCGCTGGGATCGCACCCTCTCGCTCGGGGAGCAGCAGCGCCTCGGCTTCGCCCGGCTGCTGCTGCACAGCCCGCGCTGGGTGCTGCTGGACGAGGCGACCTCGGCGCTGGACGAGGCGGCGGAGGCGAGCCTCATGCGGCTTTTCGAGCAGGAGATGGCGGGGGCGACGCTGGTCTCGATCGGCCACCGGCCGGGCCTCGCCCGCTGGCATGACCGGGTGCTGCGGCTGGAGGGCGGGCGGCTGTTATCGAGCAGCCTGCCGCCCCTGCCGGCGCCGGGCCGGGTGCGCGTGGCGCATGCCCATGCGGTGCCGGAGCAGCGGGTGGTGGCGCGGCCGGAGCGGGCCCGCGGCCTCGGGACCGTGCAGCCGGCCCGCTGACCCGGGCCGGTCCAGGCCGGGCTCCGGCCCGGACCGGGGGCAGCGGAGGGTATCCCCCCGCCGCCGCGCTCAGAGCTCGACCTTCCCCGTATGCAGCCGCATGCGCATGTGGTCCGGCACCTCCTGCCCCGCATCGGTGAAGGCCTTGCGCAGCGCGTTCATGCTCGGGCCGAAGATGCCGCTGCGATTCTCGCTGCACCATTCGCGGCTCTGCAGCGGCATGGTGAGCGAGCCCTAGAAGCGCGGCATGACCCAGCGGGCAAACAGCTCGTAGGACCGCAGCGTGTCCTCCCGGTTCGCCCATTCATGGGCGCGGAACAGCACCGCGCCGGCGCCGCCTTCCGTGTATTCCAGCAGCCGCTCGATGCCCCGTGCGATGGTATCGGGCGATCCCACCAGGGTGGTGCCCGCCTTCAGCCCGTCGCCCAGCGGGTCCTCGCTCCGCATCGGCGGGCGGCCCAGTGTCTCGCTGAAATAGGACAGCGTCTCCCGCCGCTCCCCATGCTTCACCTCGCGGAAGGCGCGCTCATCCTCCTCAGCGCAGTGCATGTTGACCACCAGGCGCCAGCCATCGCGCGGGATGGTCTTGCCGTGCTTCTCCGCCTCGCGCTCGCCCATGCGCCAGTGCTCGGCCAGCTTGGCATTGCCGCCCGGCAGCCCGGCGCCGAGCGACAGCAGGCCGACGCCGTGCTTGCCAGCGGTCAGCACGCCGGAGGGCGTGGTCGCCGAGGCGACGGCGATGTCGAAGCGCGGATAGGTGTAGGGGGCGAGGTGGAGGCGCGCCTCCTTCAGCTCGAACCAGTCGGTCTTCATGGTGACCGGCTCCTCGCAGGCGAGGAGCTGCATGATGGCGCCGAGGCTCTCATCCATCATGCGCCGCTGGTCCTCGGCCTTGATGCCCATCATGTAGGCATCCGAGACCAGCGCGCCCGGGCCGCAGCCCAGCATGGCGCGGCCGCGGGACATGTGGTCGAGCTGCACGAAGCGCTGCGCGACCAGGAAGGGGTGGTGGTAGGGCAGGCTGGTGACGCCCGAGCCCAGCCTGATGTGCCTGGTGCGCTCGAAGGCCGCGCCCATGAAGATCTCGGGGGAGGCGATGATCTCCCAGCCCGCCGAGTGGTGCTCGCCGATCCAGGCTTCGTCATAGCCCAGATGGTCCAACCACTGGATCAGCTCCATGTCGCGGCCGAGCGCCAGCGTCGGGTTGTCCCCGACCCGGTGGAAGGGCGCGAGGAAGATGCCGAAACGCAAGCCGCGATGGGCCATGACGATATGCCTTTCCTGGACCGTGATGGTGTTTCCGTTAGCAGGCTAAGGAGTGGGGCGGGCTTCGGTCAACCGGACGACTGACCACGCGCCCGGGGCAGGGGGGCGGCGGTTCGCCCCCAAGGGGCTCCTACCGCCCCGCCCGCTGCACGATGCCGAGCGCGGCCGAGCCGCCCGAGACCCTGAGGCGCGGCCCGCCCTCCGAGAGCCGGCCATCCTCGCCGACGCGCAGGACGGAGATGTCCTTCTCCACCATGTTGCCGACGAAGAGGGTCCGCCCATCCGGCGCGAAGGCGGCCCCCTGCGCCCAGGCGCCGACCCTTGCCTCCGAGACCATGGTCAGGCGCATCTGCTCCACCCGCAGCAGGCGCACCAGGCCGGGGCCGTGGAAGGGCGAGTCCTTCGGCTTGTTGGAGCCGTTCATCACCGTCACCGCCACATGCCGCCCGTCCGGGCTGGCCGTGACCCCTTCCGGCGTCTGGCCGACGCTGATCGTGTCCACCACGCGATAGGGCTCGCGCGTCAGGTCCACTAGGCTGACCGTATCGGCATCGCCGGTGCCGCGGCCGAGATTGGCGACGACCGCCCAGCGGCCATCGGGCGCGACCGAGAGGCCATAGGGCCGGACGCCCGTGGTGATCTCCCGGTCCAGCTTCACCACCCGCTCGCCATCGATCTGCAGCACGTTCAGCATGTGGTCGCCGTTGCGGGTGACGAGCGCATGGCGCCCGTCCGGGGCGAAGGCGACATGGCTCACTTCGGCCGAGACCGGGCCGATATCGACCTTGCCATGCGGCGTCACCTGGCCATGGTGGATGCGGAAGATGCTGACCGTGCCCTCCGCCCGGTTGGCGACGAGGGCCATGCTGCCGGCGCGGTTGATGGAGACGCCGGCGGGGCCTGCGCCGGTCGGCAGCGTGGCGAGGATGCGCGGCGGCGCGGCGGCGAGGTCGATGACCGCCATGGTGTTGCCGGGGACGAGGCGGCCCGGTTCGGCCGGGTTGGGCCGCTGGTTCGCGGTGACGAGCGCGAGGCGCTCATCCGGCGTGATGGCGACGGAATTGGGCGGGCCGACCACGCTGGCCGGCACCGCGATCTCTGCCCGCAGCGCGGGCGGGCTGGCCGAGAGGTCGAAGATCGAGAGGGTGTCGGGCTGCGGCTCCCGCAGGATCCGGACCACGCCGTTCTCCAGCACCACCTTGTTGTCGTTGGCGGAGAGCAGGAGGTGCGCCTGGCCAGGGGGCGCAGGGATGGCCGCGAGGGCGAACGCGGCGATGCCAGCGAGCAGCAGGCGTTTCATCCGTGGCAGCCTCCCAGGATCATTTCAGGGAGTGTCGGGTGTGGCGGGCGAGGTGTCCAGCGCCCGGCGCCGCCGCCGCATCCGCCTCGAGCATTGCGCGCCTCCGGCGTTTGGCGCAGATCGTCGCGATGATCGGCATCGACTGGGGCACCACCTCCTTCCGCGCCTACCGCCTCGATGCGCAGGGCGCCGTCCTCGACAGCCTGGACCGCGAGGGCGGGATCCTCACCGTCCCGTCCGGCGGCTTCCCCGAGGCGCTGCGCGCCGCCATCGGCCCCTGGCTGGCGGCGGGGGAGACCCGCGTGCTGCTCTGCGGCATGGTCGGCAGCCGCCAGGGCTGGCAGGAGGCACCCTACCTGCCCTGTCCCGCCGGCCCGGCCGAGATCGCCGCCGCCGTCGTGCCGCTGGCCTTCGAAGGCGCCACCTGCCGCCTCGTCCCAGGGCTCACCGCCCGCGACGCGGCCGGCGTGCCGGATG
Organism: Roseicella aerolata; assembly: GCF_020523605.1. Lineage (GTDB taxonomy): Bacteria > Pseudomonadota > Alphaproteobacteria > Acetobacterales > Acetobacteraceae > Paracraurococcus > Paracraurococcus aerolatus. The sequence goes on from NZ_JAJAQI010000031.1 coordinate 34,588, forward strand.
TGATGCGGGGCGAGGAGACCAAGCTGGTCGGCCTGCTGGCCGTGCTGGGCGGGGCGGAGGCGCTGGTCTGCCTGCCCGGCACGCACAGCAAATGGGCGCGGCTCGCGGGCGGCCGCATCGCCGGCTTCGCCACCCAGTTCACCGGAGAGACGCGCGCCGTGCTGCTGCAGCACAGCATCCTCGGCCGCCTCGCCGAGCCGGGGCCGGCCTCGGACGCGGCCTTCCTGCGCGGCGTCCGGCGCGCGCGGGAGCCGGGCGGGCTGCTCCACCACCTCTTCGGCACCCGTGCCCTCGGGCTCCTGGGCGATCTCGCGCCGGCCGATACGGCCAGCTACCTCTCCGGCCTGCTGATCGGGCACGAGTTGCAGGCGGTGCTGGCGGAGGGCGCGCCGGCCGGGCCCATCCACCTCGCCGGCAGCGAAACCCTGGCCCGGGCCTATGCGCTGGCCTTCGCGGAACACGGCCTCGGCTACCGTCGCCATGCCGATGACATCGTGGCGCGCGGCCTCGCCCTCATCGCGGAGACGATCCCATGGCCCTGACGCTGACCGATTGGCTCGCCCGCTGCCCGCTGGTTGCCATCCTGCGCGGCGTGACGCCGGCGGAGGCGGTGCCGGTGGGGGAGGCGCTGGTGAAGGCCGGCATCGCCGTGCTGGAAGTGCCGCTGAACTCGCCCGAGCCGATCGAGAGCATCCGCCGCCTGGCGCATCACTTCGGCGACCGGGCACTGGTCGGCGCCGGCACGGTGATGACCGCGGCGCAGGTCAGCGAGATCTGCTCGGCCGGCGGCCAGCTGATGGTGACGCCGCATGCCGATCCGGAACTGGTGCGGGTGGCGAAGGCCCACCGGCTGCTGGCGGTGCCCGGCTTCTTCACCCCGGACGAGGCCTTCTCGCTGCTCGCGGCCGGCGCCGATGCGCTGAAGCTCTTCCCGGCCGAGGCCGCTTCGCCCGCCGTGCTGCGGGCGCTGCTGGCGGTGCTGCCGAAGGGCACGGCGGTGCTGCCCGTGGGCGGCATGGCGGCCGAGACCATCGGGCCCTGGTGCGCGGCGGGCGCGGCCGGATTCGGCATCGGCTCCTCGCTCTACAAGCCGGGCGATACCGCCGCCGCCGTCGCGGAGAAGGCGAAGGCCCTCGTCAAGGTCCTGCACGGCGGCTGAACCGGTCTCGCGCCGGGGGCAGCGGGGCGCGGCCGTCATCCCCGGTGGCGGCTGCGGCCGCTGCGCCGCTTCCGGGGGCCGGAGCTTCAGCGGATTGCGTTCCTGTCTGAACGCCGGTCCGCTGGCGTTCCTTGATGTCGAGCAGCTTCACGCTTCCGGACGTTCACGCCCATCCGCGATCTGCTCTACCGCGCCGCCGTGACCGCCGCCTCGCCGAGCGCCGCGCGCAGCCTGGCCTGGCCGGCCGCATCCATGTGCAGGCCGAGCCTGGAGCGCCGCCACAGCACATCCTCCGCCGTCCGGGCCCATTCGCGCTCCACCAGCCAGGCCAGCTCGCGCCCGGTGAGGCCGGCGCCGAAGGCCTCGCCCAGGCCGGCGAGGGAGGTCGCGCCGTCCAGCACCGCGTCGAGCTCCGACCCATAGGCCCGCACCATGCGCCGCAGCATGGCGGGCGGCAGCCAGGGATGCCGGCGCGCCGCCTCTGCCTCGAAGCCCGGCAGGTCGCAGCCGCCGAATTCCCCGCCCGGCAGCGGCGCCGTCCCGGTCCAGGGCGTGCCGGCGCGGCCGAGCGCGGCGCCGATCCGCCCCACCGCCTCCTCCGCCAGCCGCCGGTAGGTGGTGATCTTGCCGCCATAGACGGTCAGCAGCGGCGCCGCGCCGGGTGGCGCATCGGCCTTCAGCACATAGTCGCGGGTGACCGCGGAGGGGTTGTCGGCGCCGTCGTCATGCAGCGGCCGGACGCCGGAATAGGTCCAGACGACCTCGGACGGGTCGGGCGCGCGGCGGAATTGCCGCCCGACCGCGGCGCAGAGATAGGCGGCCTCCTCCGGGCTGCAGCGCGCCTCCCGCGCATCGCCCGCATGCGGGACGTCCGTGGTGCCGATGAGGGAGAAGCGCCCCTCATAGGGGATGACGAAGACCACGCGGCGGTCATCGTTCTGCAGGATATAGGCTTGCTCGCCCTGGTAGAGCGCGGGCAGGACGATATGGCTGCCGCGGACCAGCCGTACCCGGTCCCTCGCCGTCGCCCGGGCGGCGGCCTGCGCCTGCATCACCCAGGGGCCGGCGGCATTGACCAGGGCGCGGGCCCGCACTTGGCGCTCCCCGCCCGCGGCGTCGCGCAGCCGGCAGGTCCAACCCCCGGCATCCCGCTCGGCCCCGAGGAATTCCGTGCGCACCAGCACCGCCGCCCCGCGCGCCGCCGCGTCGCGGGCATTGAGGACGACCAGCCGGCTGTCCTCCACCCAGCAATCGGAATAGGCGAAGGCGTCGGTGATCTCCTCCCGCAGCGGCGCGCCATAGGGGTGGCGGCGCAGCGCGATGCCCTCCGCCCCCGGCAGGCTGACGCGCCGCGCCAGGTGGTCGTAGAGGAAGAGCCCGGCGCGGATCATCCAGCGCGGCCGCATCTCCGGCCGGTGCGGCAGGACGAAGCGCATCGGCCAGACGATGTGCGGCGCGATGCGCAGCAGCACCTCGCGCTCCGCCAGCGCCTCCCGCACCAGGCGGAACTCGTACTGCTCGAGATAGCGCAGCCCGCCATGGATCAGCTTGGAGGAGGCGGAGGAGGTGGCGCCGCCCAGGTCGCCCCGCTCCACCAGGCAGGTCGAGAGGCCACGGCCCTGGGCGTCGCGCGCGATGCCCGCGCCGTTGATGCCGCCGCCGATGACGAGGAGGTCGAAGCGGTCCTGCATGCCGGATCAGCGCCGGGCGGAGAGGGCGGGCGCGATGCGCCGTCCGGTGCCGATGGCATCCGGCCCCCGTGCCGCCCCGCGCCGCAGGGTGGCGGCGAAGCGCGCCAGTGCGGCAAGCGCGTCCTGCCCGCGACGGGAGGGCGCCGGACGCGCCGCGCCACGGGCCGGGGCGGCCCCGGCCGCCACGCGGCGGGTGGTGACACGGCAGGGCCGCGCGGCGCGGTCGCCCCGGACCGTCGCGGCCGGGCGTGCGGCCCCGCGCTGCCCGCAATCGGCATCGCGTCCGGCCGGATGGTGGCGGTGGCGCTGCGCCCTGGCCGGCGCGCCTTCGGTCCTGCGGGGCATGGCCGGACCATGCCACAACCCGCTCCCGGTTGTCAGGCACGGCTCCGCGCTCACGCCCCGCTCGCGGCATGTGGCGCAGGCCCCTCTTCCGGCATGGCCGCCCGGCGCGCCACACTGGCGCCATGGGGAACGGATGGTCTCGCCGGCGGGCCGGCAGGTGAGGGGCGGCGCGTTGTGGCGGCTTCTGCTGGTCGGCTTCGGCACGCTGGTCGTGCCGCTCGACACCGCGCTCAACATCGCCTTCCCGCCGATCACCCGGCATTTCGGCCTGGCATTGCCGGAGATCCAGTGGGTCGTCGTCTGCTATGTGCTGACCTATGGCAGCCTGATGCTGGGCATCGGCCGGCTGGGTGACATCTTCGGCCATGCGCTGGTCTTCCGCCTGGGGCTGGCCGGCAGCGCGGTCTCCCTGCTGCTCTGCGCCGCCTCGCCGAGCTACGGGTGGCTGCTGGGCTTCCGGGTGGCGCAGGGGGTGGCGGCGGCGCTGGTCATCAGCTGCGGCCCGGCCCTGGTCACCGCCCTGTTCCCGGAGGCGCAGCGCGGCCGGGTGCTCGGCCTCTATGCGCTGATGTTCGCCGCCGGCGGGGTGCTCGGCCCCTTGCTCGGCGGGGCGCTGGTGGCGGCCTGGGGCTGGCCGGCGGTGTTCTGGTTCCGCGCCCCGATCGCCCTGCTCGCCCTGTTGCTGCTGCGCGGACTGCCGGCTCCGCCGCCTGCCGGGGCGCGCGAGCCCTTCGACCTGCCGGGTGCCGTGCTGCTGGCGCTTGCGATCGGCAGCCTGCTGCTGGCGGTGAACCAGGCGCGCCATCTGGGGCAGGGCGGCGTCGCGGCCCTGCCGCTGGCGGCACTGTTCCTCGCGGCGCTGGCCGGCTTCCTGCGGCGCAGCCGCAGCGCGCCCCGCCCGATCATCGCTCTCTCGCATTTCCGCCGTCCCGGCTTCGCCCGGGTGAATGCCGGCAATGCGCTGGTGAACCTGGCCGGTTTCGCCGTGCTGCTGCTCGTGCCCTACTACCTCGCGGGCGTCGCCGGGCTGCCGACGGCGCTGGCCGGGCTGGTGCTGGCGGCCTCGCCCGGCGGCACGATGCTCGCCGCCGCGCCGGCCGGCTGGCTGCTGGCGCGCATGCCGGCCTGGCGGATGGTGCAGCTCGGCGTCGCGCTCAGCGGCGCGGGGCTTGGCCTGGTCGCGCTCTGGGGGCCGGGCAGCCCGCCGGCGCTGCTCCTGCTCTCCCTGCTGCTGCACGGTGCCGGCCAGGGGCTGGTGCAGGTGGGCTATACCGAGATCGTCACCGCCACCCTGCCGCGGCAGGACCGCGGCGTGGCGGGCAGCCTGGCCATGATGACCCGGACCCTTGGCGTCGTCAGCGCGGCCTCCCTCCTCACCCTCTGGTTCGAGGTCTGGCAGGCGGCCGCCCGCGCCGGGGGCGCGGGACCGGCGGAGGCCTTCCTGCATGGCTTCGGCGCCGCCTTCGCCCTGGCGGCGGCCCTGTGCGGCCTGGTGCTGGCGCTGCTGCTGCCGCGGCCCGCCTCGGGGGAGGTCCGGCAGCCGTGGGGATAGCGCTGCCCGGGCGGGCTCTACCGCCAGATCGCGTGCCGCCAGCGCCAGGCGATCGCGGCGGTCGCCAGCAGCCCGAAGCCGGCATAGAGCGTAGCGGTGGCGGCGAAGCCCAGCCGCGCGATGCCCGGGCCCGCCAGCAGCAGCCCGACCGGCATGCCGTAGATCGCCAGTATCCGCAGCCCCATCATCCGGCCGCGGAAGGCGGCGGCGGTGATGCGCAGGATCAGCACCGACATCGGCACCATGCAGAGACTCTGGGCGAAGCCGGCCAGCAGCAACAGCGCCATGCCCGCCGGCGCCGTCTCCACCCGGGCGAAGGCCAGCAGCAGGCCGAACCAGGCCCCGGCCGCCAGCAGCATCACCCGTGCCGGCCGCTCCCCCACCCCGCGCAGGCTGAGCAGCAGGGAACCGAGCAGCGCGCCGCCGGCGAAGCAGGCGACGAGCGTGCCGAGCCCGGTGCGGTCGAGCCCGTAGACATCCCGCGCCACATGCGGCAGCAGCCCGCCGGAGAGCGGGTAGGCGGCGAAATTCGCCAGGAAGGCCAGCCAGAGCGCCGCCAGCAGCGCCGGCGTCGCGCGGGCATGGGCGAAGCCCTCCCCCAGCTCCCGCCAGGTGGAGAGCAGCGAGGCCGGCAGGCGCGGCCCGTCCATCCGCGGCGGCTCCCGCGTGCCGAGGGTGAGCAGCAGGCTGGCGAGGTAGAGCCCGGCCACCGCGAGATAGGCCGGCCCCAGGCCGAGCAGGGTCACGAGGCCGGCGCCGGCGAGGGCGCCGACGATGCGGGCGGAATCCATGCTGACCCGCGCCACTCCCATGGCCCTGGCGAGCAGCGCCGGCGGCATGGTCGCGCCGATCAGCGCGTTGCGCACCCCGATATCGGAGGGCCGCACCAGCCCGGCCAGGGCGGCGATGACGAAGACCGCCGCCGGGTGCAGCCGCCCCGTCAGGGCGAGCGCGGCGAGGCAGGCGGCCAGCAGCAGATAGGCGGCGCGCATGGCGGCCAGCACGGTGCGGTGCCCCAGCCGGTCGCCCGCCACCCCGAAGAGCGGCGAGACCAGCGTGCCGGTGAATTGCAGGGCGCCGAAGGCGGTGAGCCAGAGGACGGATCCCGTCTCGGTCAGCACATACCAGCCGAGCACCAGCGTCTCCATCTCGAAGGCCCAGGAGACGGCGAGGTCGGCGGGCCACTGGAAGCGGAAGCTGCGCTGGGAAAAGGGCGACCGGGCGGCCGCGGGCATGGTCTCGGGATCCGGCCCGCTCATGGCCGCGCCCTGCTGGACATCCGGTTTCCTCCCTCCGCGGGCCTGCCGCCGCGGTGCCTTGCCGGCAGTATGGGCCGGACGGGGCGGGGCGGCGAGGGGCGGCCCGGTTGACAGCGCCCGCGGCCCGGGCAGTCTCCCCCGGCAGGCCCGGCGGAGATCCGGACCGCCCGAGGAGACGTCCATGCGCCGCATCGCCCGCCGCGCCCGCCGCCCGCACCGGGCGGAGCCGCGCATGACCGCGCCCCGCATCGCCCCGGTGCCGGGCGACCCGGGCTGCCTCGGGCCCGGGATCGTTGCGAAGCGGCTGGCCGGGCCGGGAGGAGGCTTCGCCCTCGGGGAGGGCGGCATGGATGACCGGCGGGCCGCTTCACGCCCCCAGGCCGCGCCCTCCGGCGATCGGATCTGTGCCTGGCGGGCCGCTTCACGCCTCCGGGCCGTGCCCTCCGACGATCGGATTTGTGCCTGGCGGCCCGATTCACGCCTCCGGGCCGTGCCCTCCGGCGATCGGGCCGCGCCGTGATGCTGCCTATCATCGACGCCCACCACCACATCTGGGACCTGGCGGCGAACCGGCACCCCTGGTTGCAGGAAGAGCCGCCGATCCCTTTCCGCTACGGCGATACCCGCGCGCTGCGGCGGAACTACCTGCCGGCGGATCTCCGGCGCGATGCGGCGCGGCAGAATGTCATCGCCACGGTCTATATGGAGGCCGAGCACGACCCGGCCGACCCGCTGCGCGAGACCCGCTGGGTGCATGAGGTCGCGGCGCGGGAGGGCCTGCCAAATGCGATGGCCGGCGCCGCCTTCCTCGACCGCGCCGATGCCGCGGAGGTGATCCGCGCCCAGGCCGCCATGCCGCTGGTCCGCAGCCTGCGGCACAAGCCGAAGAGCGTGGCGCGGGCAGGGGATTACGACCCGGCGCACCGCATCCCCGGCTCCCTCCGCTGCCCCGCCTGGCGCGCGGGCTACCGCCATCTCGCGGATAGCGGCCTGCATTTCGAGTTGCAGACGCCCTGGTGGCATCTGCCGGATGCGCTGGAACTGGCGCGGGACTTTCCCGGCACGCTGATCATCCTCAACCATCTCGGCCTGCCGGCCGATCGCAGCGCGGAGGGCCTTGCCGCCTGGCGCGAGGCGATGGCGCGGCTGGCCAAGGCGCCGAATCTCCGTGTGAAGCTCTCCGGCTGCTGCGTGCCGGGCCGGCGCTGGACGCCGGAGTTGCAGGCGCCGGTGGTGCTGGAGGCGATCCGGCTCTTCGGCGCCGAACGCTGCATGGTCGCCAGCAACTTCCCGGTGGACGGGCTGCTGGCCAGCTATGACGAGATCATGGACGGGATGCGGGCGATCATCGCCGGCCTGCCGGAGGCCGACCAGCGCCGCATCCTCGCCGGCACCGCGGCGGAGACCTACCGGATTGCCCTCTGATCCCGGACGGCATGGATCGTGACGCACAGCCACCATCGGCGGCTGAGGCCGCGTGAAGGCGCCAGCATTCATGCGGGACGGATTGATCCCGGACGCGCGGCGGGGGGCCGGAGCCGCGCCTGCGGCCGGATGGCCGGTGGCACCGGCCTTCAGGCCTGGGCGCGCTCCGCCGTTGCGGCGGCAGTGGCCCCGCCTCGCGCCTCGGCCAGGGGCCGCAGCGCCGCCCGCCCCGGCAGCGCCAGCAGGGCTGCCAGCGGCAGCAGCCAGGCGATCCGCGCCTGGTAGCGGTCATGCGGGCCGGAGAGCGCCCCGGTCGCCGCCGCATTGGCGGTGATCCCGACCAGGACGCAGAGCACGAGGCCGAGCCGGCGCCCATCGCCCACCGCGGCGGCCCGGCGCCAGGCCAGCAGCGCCCCCGCGGCGCCGAGCAGCAGCGCGGCCGGGTGCAGCGCCAGGAAGACACCCGCCACCGCTGGCAGCAGGCCGCGCGCCTGCAGGCCGGCGGCGAAGCGCGCCTGCTCCGCCGGCGGGAAGCCGAGCGCGAGCTGCCGCGCCACCGAGGCCTGCAGATTCTCCGGCCCCAGCGTGTCGCCGACCCGCGCCATCCCGAGCTGCCGCAGCGTGTTGCGGGCCGCTGCCGCCAGCACGCCGAGCGGCTCCCGCCGTAGGGTCTCGCGCAGGATCGCGCCGGCCTCGGGCGCCAGGGAGATCGGCCCGCCCGGCCGGGCGCCATCGGTTCGCGCGGCCCAGACCGGCCCCTCGCCGGGCCAGAGGAAATCGTCGCTGTCGGTGGGCAGCCGTCCGGCCCAGCGGCAGAGATGCCAGCCCGGCCCGGGAGTCTCGGCCGGGGGGCAGCGCGCCGCGATGGTGCGCGCCGCCGGGCCATCCGCCACCAGCCGCGCCAGGGCGAAGACCGCACCATAGGGCGAGAGGGCGAGCCGCCCATGCGCCCAGGCATTGGTCGCCAGCAGCAGGAGGAGGGCGCCCAGCAAGGGCAGCGCACAGCGCAGCGCCGGCCTCCAGGCGCGCCGCAGCGCCACCACCAGCAGCACCAGGGCGGCGGCGATCGGCAAGTGGGAGAGATGCGCGGCGCAGGCCAGGATGCCGAGCAGCACCAGCCCGGCCCGCTCCGCCCGGCCCAGCGCCCCCCAGCCGAAGCCCAGCAGGAACAGCGCCAGCACCAGCGCCGGCGCCAGCCAGTCCGGCATCAGCAGCGCCGCGAACCAGGGCGCCGCGGTCGCCGCCGCCAGCCCGGCGCAGAGCAGCAGGTGCCGGCCCGGCATGGCCTTGCCCAGCACCCGCTGCGCCAGCCAGAGCAGCCAGGAGAGCGCCAGGCCCTGCGCCGCCATGGGCAGCCAGAGCGTCGCCCGCCCGTGGAAGGCATGCAATGCCGGCCCGTAGATGAAGGGCTTGTCCCAGACCGGCCAGGCCTGGATGGTCTGCGCCAGGAAGGCGCCGGTATCGCTGAAGACCAGCGGGTAGCCGTTCAGCGCCGCCGGCCAGAGCAGCAGCGCGGCGCCGGCGAGGATGGCGAGGCCCGGCCTCACGCCGCGGCGAAGAGCTCGATGACGTTGCCCTCGGGATCGGCCACGCGCAGCAGGCGCGGCGGCGTGCCAGCGGGGCCCGGGGCGTCCAGCACCGCGACCCGGGCGGTCAGCATCCGGCGGTGCCAGCGCTCCAGCTCGGCATCCGCCACCGGGAAGGCGAGCAGCGTGCCTGCCTCGCCGCCGCGGGCGGAGGCGAAGAGCGCATCGCCGCGCGGCCGCAGCACCAGCTCCACGCCGCCCAGTTCGAAGCGCAGGGCATTGCCCGGCTCGGCCGGGGAGAGGCCGAGGATGCGGCTGAAGAATTCCCGCTGGCGGTGGGGGTCGCGGCAGGCCAGCTCGACCCGCGCGAGCGGGCCAGGGCTCAAGGCGCGCCGCCCCAGCGCGCGGCGGCCAGGTCGTCCTCCGCCTTCGCTTCCACCCAGCGCTCGGCGCCGTCGGCGAATTCCTCGCGCTTCCAGAAGGGCGCCCCGGTCTTCAGCCAGTCGATCAGGAAGGCGCAGCTCTCCAGCGCGGCGGCGCGGTGGGAGGAGGCGGTGAGCACCAGCACGATCGGCGCCCCCGGCTCCAGCCTGCCGTGGCGGTGGATGACGGTGCAGCCGGTGAGCGGCCAGCGGGCGCAGGCCTGCTCGGCGATGCGGGTGATCGCCCGCTCCGTCATGCCGGGATAGTGCTCCAGCACCAGGGCGGAGAGCCCGTCATCGGCGCGGCAGAGGCCGACGAAGCTGGCGAGGCCGCCGACATCCACCCGGCCGGCGGTGAGGGCGGCGCTCTCGGCGGCCGGATCGAAGGGGGCTTCCTGGACCCGGACGGTGGGGGATACCGGCATGCTCAGCCGCCCGTCACCGGCGGGAAGAAGGCGATCTCGTCGCCGGCGCGGACCGGCGCCTCGGGCCCGGCGAACTCCTGGTTCACCGCGGCGCGGATCTGCCTCGCCTGCGCGAAGGCGGCGGCATGGCCGGGACTGCGCGCGGAGAGCCAGGCGACCAGCCCGGCCAGGTCCCGCACCTCGGGCGGGGGGGAGACCTCCTCCTCCGCCACGCCCACCCGCTGCCTGACCCAGGCGAAATAGAGGACCCGCATGACCGCGCTCAGCGCCGCGTCGGGACGGTCTGCACCTGGCCGCCGGGCCCGATCAGCGTCGTCGTGTTGCCATCGATCACGGCGGTGCCGGTGCCGCCGCCCGGCGTGATGTAGCTCTGCACGCGGTCATTGCCGCCGGTGGTGATGGCGGGGCCGGAGGGGGTGGTGATCACCCGGCCATCGGCGCGGCGCGGCGGCGGGGCGTTCTGGTCCGGCAGCGGCGGGGCGACGGCCTGCGGCTGCGGCACGTCGATCCCGCGGTTCGACTGCGGCGGCGGCGAGGAGCTGCCGCGCAGGCCCGGCGGCAGCGGCGCCGGATCGGTCGGCTGCCATTGCGAGCGTGGAGCCGGGCCCGAGGGGCGGTCGAGCTCGCCGGGCCGGTAGTTCGGGATGCCGCGCATGGCCGCATCCGGATTGGCCAGGGTGGCGCGCGGCGCCTCCGGCACCGGCCAGACATCGCCGGCTTCCGGCGTCACGGCCGTGACCTCCACCGGCGTGCCGGTGATGCGGGCGGCAGTGATGCTCTGCTCCGGCGTCGTGGCGCGCATCTGGCCCCAGGGGGCGCCGATCCGGTCCCCGGCGCGGGTCATGCTGTCGGCGACATTCGCTGTTCCGTTGTTGAAGGCGGTGCAGCCGCCCAGCAGCACCGCGATGCCCAGCACGGCTGTCCTGGCCGCCGTTCCGCCGACTCGTCCCATGACCAACTCCTGTCGCCCCGGGGACGGGGCCCTGTCTGGAAGATGCGCTGGCCCGGGGCCGGCCTCAAGGCCGGACGAGAGGTTCCGGCCGGGGGGGCTTGGGCTGCTCCTTCACCTTTGCACGCGGATCCGTTTCCGCATGGCGAAGGCCGGCGATCAGGTAGTCCCGCCCGGTGACCAGCGTCAGCGCCGCGGCGGTCCAGAGCATCGCCTCGCCGATCAGGGAGACCGGCAGGAAGGAGAGGTGCAGGGCGCGGGCCGCGGTGTCCCCGGCCAGCAGCGTGCCGAGCGCGCCCATCTGGAAGCCGGTCTTCCACTTGGCGAGGCGCGAGACGGGCAGGCCGATCTGCAGCTCCGCCAGGTATTCGCGCAGGCCGGAGACCAGGATCTCCCGCAGCAGGATGATGATGGCGGGGTAGAGCGTCCAGCCGGTCAGCCGCTCATGCCCGGCCAGCACCATCAGGGCGGCGCCGACCAGCAGCTTGTCCGCGATCGGGTCCAGCATCCGGCCGAAGCCGGAGACGATCTGCCGCTGCCGGGCGATCTTGCCGTCGAAATAGTCGGTGATGGCGGCGGCGGAGAAGACCACGCAGGCCGCGACATCCCCCCAGGGATCGCGCAGCGCGACCAGCGCCACCAGCAGCGGGATGGCGGCGATCCGGGACAGGGTCAGCAGGTTGGGCAGGTCGGTCGGCATGCGGCCCGCAGTCATGGCGGAGCCCCCGCCGCGGGGCAAGCCCGCCGCAGTCCGAAGAGGGGCAGGGGGATTACGAAGCTGTCAGCTCGAGGCGCCTCGGCGGGTGCGGGCGGCCCGGGCCGGCGAGGCGGGGCCGCCTTGCCGGGCTGCCCCTGCGCCGGAAGGACGATCCGGCTTGCATGGCCACAAGGCGTGCGGGAAAGCCCTGCCCATGCTGCGGGACAATCGCCGGGCCGTCCCGGTCCCGGGCGGAACAGGAGGACAGCGTGAAGGCACGTGACCTGATGACGACCAGCCTCGTCGTGGTGCCGCCGGAGACGCCGGTCGCCGGGCTGGCGCAATTGCTGGCCAGCCGCGGCATCTCCGCCGTGCCGGTGGCGGATCCGGAGGGAAAGCTGCTGGGCCTGGTGACCGAGGGCGACCTGATCCGCCGGCTGGCGGAGGAGAAGCGCGGCCCGCTCGGCTGGTTCCTCGGGCTCTTCGCGGATTCCCGGAAGCTGGCGGACCGTTTCGCCAAGGCGCATGGCGCCCGGGCGGAGGATGTGATGACCCGCGACCTGGTGACCGTGACCGAGGAGACCGGCATCGACGGGATCGCCCGGCTGATGGAGCGGCACCAGATCCGCCGCGTGCCGGTGCTGCGGGAGGGGAAGCTTGTCGGCATCGTCAGCCGCGCCGACCTGCTGCGCGCGGTGCTGGCGCCGCCCGCCGCGCCGGCCGCGGAGGAGACGACGGATGCCGCCCTGCTGCGGAAGGTGATCGCCGCCATGCGGGAGCAGCCCTGGGTGGACACCTTCCATGTCTTCCCGACGGTGCAGGACGGAGTCGTCAGCTTCTACGGCTTCCACCGCTCGCCGGAGGTGCGGCGCGCGCTGGTGGTGCTGGCGCAGGCGGTGCCGGGGGTGAAGGCGGTCGAGGACCGGACCCGGCCGCTGCTCTTTCTCCTGCGCGCCACCCCGTAGCGGGCCAGGGCGGCAGGCCATGGATCATGGAGCGGAGGCAGGCTTCCGGGCGGCGGGGCCCCGTTCACGCCCGCCCGCGATCTGCTCCAGGGCGGATTGGCGTTCAGACCTGAACGCCAATCCGCTGTAGCCCCTTTTTCCGAGCAGATTCACGCCTTCGGTCGTTCACGGCCTCCGGCGATCTGCTCTAGCCATCCGCCATGCCGGGGTGGAAATGCTCGTAGATCTTGCGGGCGACCGCCGGGCCGATGCCGGGGGCGTTCTCGAGGTCCGGCAGGGCCGCGTTGCGCACCCCGCGGGCGCTGCCGAAATGGTTCAGCAGCTTGCGCTTGAGCGCCGAGCCGACGCCCGGGATCTCGTCCAGCTCGCTCTTCACCAGGGATTTCGAGCGTCCCGCGCGGTGGGTGGTGATGGCGAAGCGGTGCGCCTCGTCCCGCAGCCGCTGGAGGTAGTAGAGGACCGGGTCGCGCGGCGGCAGCTGGAAGGGGGCGCAGCCCGTCCGGTGGAACCACTCCCGCCCCGCATCGCGGTCCGGGCCCTTGGCGACGGCCACCAGCGGCACGTCATGCACGCCCATCTCGGCCAGGACCTCCCGCGCCGCGTTGAGCTGGCCGAGCCCGCCATCGATCAGCACCAGGTCGGGCCAGGTGCCGCTCTCGCGCTCAGGGTCCTCCTTCAGGGCGCGGCCGAAGCGGCGCTCGAAGACCTCCCGCATCATGCCGAAATCGTCGCCGGGCTTCACATCCGACCGGATGGAGAATTTGCGGTAGGCCTGCTTCAGGAAGCCGGAGGGGCCGGCGGCGATCATCACGCCATAGGCGTTGGTGCCCATGATGTGGCTGTTGTCATAGACCTCGATGCGCTCGGGCGTGGAGGGCAGGTCGAAGATGCGCGCCACGCCCTGCAGCAGCGCCTCCTGCGCCGTGCCTTCGGCCAGCTTGCGCTCGAGCGCTTCCCGCGCATTGGTCTCGGCATGCTCGACGGCGGCGCGCTTGTCGCCGCGCTGCGGCCGGTGCAGCTCGACGCGGCGGGCCGCCTTGATCGAGAGCGCCTCGGCGATCAGCGCCTGCTCGGGCGGCGCGTGGCTCAGCAGCACGAGCGGCGGCGGCGGCAGGTCGTCATAGAGCTGGGCGAGGAAGGCGCCCATCACCTCCTCCGCGCCCTGGTCGCCCTTGCTCAGGAAATAGGGCCGGTTGCCGTTGTTGCGGCCGCCGCGGAAGAAGAAGACCTGCACGCAGGTCTGGCCGGCCGCCTGGTGCAGCGCCACCACATCGGCATCGCCGATGCCCTCCATGTTGATCCGGTCCCGGCCCTGCACATGGGTCAGGCCGCGGATGCGGTCGCGGATGGCGGCGGCGCGCTCGAATTCCAGGCGCTCGGCTGCCTCCTCCATCTCCTTCGCCAGGTTCCTCTGGATGGAAGGCGTCTCGCCGGAGAGGAACTGCTTCGCCTGGGCGACCAGCCCGGCATAGTCCTCCCGGCTGATGCGGTCGACGCAGGGCGCCGAGCAGCGGCGGATCTGATACAGCAGGCAGGGACGGTCGCGGCTGTCGAAGACCGTGTCGCGGCAGGAGCGCAGCAGGAAGACGCGCTGCAGCGCGGTCAGGGTCTGGTTCACCGCCCAGGCGCTGGCGAAGGGGCCCCAGTAGCTCGCGCCCTTGCGCCGTTCCCCGCGATGCTTGGTGATCTGCGGATAAGGGTGGTCCTCGGTCAGGACCAGCCAGGGATAGGACTTGTCGTCGCGGAGGACGATGTTGTAGCGCGGCCGCAGCCGCTTGATCAGATTGGCCTCGAGCAGCAGCGCCTCGGCCTCCGAGGCGGTGGTGATGACCTCCAGGCTGCGCGTCTCATGCACCATGCGGCGCAGGCGCTCGGGCAGCCGGGCGATCTGGGTATAGGCGTAGACGCGCTTCCGCAGCGCCCGGGCCTTGCCGACATAGAGGGCATCGCCCTTGGCATCCAGCATGCGGTAGACGCCGGGCGAGAGCGGCAGGGTGGCCAGCGCGGTCTCGATGACCCGCACGCCCTCCATCACCGGGCCTTCAACCGCGGGTTCGATGCCTTCGGAATCGACTTGACTCATGCGCTTCGATTAGGGCGCGGCGGACTTCCGCGGCAAGCCGCAGTTCTCCACCGAAGCTGTGGATAACCCTGTGGACTCAAGCCCGTGAGCACGCGAAAAACCGCGGTCACAGGCCGTTTATATCGGTCTGCTCAACAATTTGGCAGTTTTCTAAGATGCTGATTTAAAACGGTTTCCTCACATCGCTATGATGGGGAATGGGTCAATGGTAACAATCAGAGGCGAAAGCTCTTGTTTCTGTTGCTTTCGCGAGGTCAGTGGACAGTTTTCGTGAGGGAAGCGTCATCCAGCCCGGACGCGCTCAACCGCCACGCCCACCGATGCGGCATCGGGAAAGGCATCCGGCTTCTCGACCGTGACCCGGGCGCGCAGCACGCGCGCATCCGACAGGGCGGCCTCGGCGATCCGCTCCGCCAGCGTCTCCACCAGCAGGGTATGGCCGGCGGCGGCGGTGGCGCGCGCCGCTTTCACGACGCGTTCATAGTCCACCACCCGCCGCATGTCATCCACCCCGACCGAGGCGGGGGCGTCCTCGTCCTCCACCGCCAGTTCGATGCTGATGACCACGCGCTGCGGCGCCGCCTTCTCATGCGGGTGCACGCCGAGCCGGGCCTGCACCGCCAGGCCGCGCACGAAGACCAGCCGGGTCCGCCGCCCGGCATCCGGGGCGAAGCTCACTCCTCCGGCTCCGCGGCGGGGGCGGAGGGCGCCCATTGCAGGTGCTGCCCGCCATCCAGGGCGATCATCTGCCCCGTCATCGCCGGCAGGGCGAGGATGGCGAGGGCGGCGCGGCCGATCTCCTCCGGGCTGGTGCCGCGGCGGAGCGGCGTGCTGCCCGCCTGGCGGTCGAACTGCGCCTGGGTCTGGCGCGGGCTGGGCAGGGCGGGGCCGGGGCCGATGCCGTTGACCCGGATGCGCGGCGCCAGCGCCAGGGCCATGGTCTGGGTCAGCGCCCAGAGCCCGGCCTTGGAGACGGAGTAGGAGACGAAATGCGGCGTCAAGGACCAGACCCGTTGATCAAGCATGTTGAGGATGACGCCCTCCGCCCCTTCGGGCAGGGCGCGGGCAAAGGCCTGCATCAGGACGAAGGGCGCGCGCAGATTCGGCTCGAGGTGCAGGTCCCAGCTCTGCCGCGTGGCGTCGTGCCACTCGTCCCGCTCGAAGGTGCTGGCATTGTTGACCAGCACGCCGAGCGGGCCGAGCGCCGCGGCCGCGGCCGGCAGCAGCGCCTGCGCCTCCGCCTCCTGCCCCAGTTCGGCCCGCAGCGTCACGGCGCGGCGGCCGAGGGCGCGCACGGCCGCGGCCGTCCCCTCCGCCTCGGCGGCGCTGCCGGCATAGTGGATGGCGATGTCGAAGCCGGACCCGGCCAGGGCGAGCGCGATGGCGCGGCCGAGGCGCTTCGCGCCGCCGGTGACCAGCGCGGCGCGGGGAATGGTCGGGGAGATGGGAAGGGTCATGCGCCGCATCTCTGTAGCAGCGGCGCCGGCGCAAGGGGAGCGGCGGCGGCGAAGATCGCCATCGCGTCGGAGCGGATCGCGGCAGGGCGGAACCGCCCGGCGGCGCGGATCCGCGCCGCCAGCCAGGGCATCGGGCCCTGCCACGCTGCCTGCGCAGCGCGGCAGGGCCCCGGCGGAATCAGCGGGTGAGGGCGCCTACGGCCGCGCCACCGGCGCCGCCGATCAGCGCGCCGGTCACGGCCGAACCGCCGGTGATGGCGCCGAGCGCCGCGCCGCCCGCGGCGCCGAGGGCGCCGCCGGTCAGCGTACGCTGCTGGGTGCGGTTCAGGCCCTCGCAGCCGGCCAGGGTGAGGACCAGCAGGGCGGCGGCGGTCAGGCGGGAGGCAAAGTTCATGATGACATTCCCTTTCGAATGGAATGTCATTCTGAGATAGGCGCTTCCAGATTGTTAAGCGCCAGCGGCCGCCAGGCGGACCTCCTCACGGATTTCTGCCATCAGCCGGGCCTTGAGCGCGCCGGAAGGCTCATCCTGCAGCAGGATCTCCAGGGCGCTGGCCTGCGCGCGGGCCAGGGCACGGCGCTGCTGCCTGCCGCCGGAGAGCTGGCGCGGCCAGTGGTCCTCGAAGCCGCGGAGGCCGATGCGCCTGATGATGCGGGCGGCGACGGCCCGTGCGCATAGGCACCTGCCTCCCCCCGGTCTTGCGAAGGGGGGGCCGGGGCGGGGCGGCTCAGATATCCGGGTTCAGCGTCGCGCTGCTGCCGAAGGGGCGGCTATCCGCCAGGTCGTCCGCACCGCGCGGCGTGTCCCGGCCCCCCGCTTCCATGCCGCCCTGCTCGCAGCATGCCTTGATGCTGCCGAGGGTGCGCTCCAGCGCCAGCCGCATGCCGTGGTCGACATTGCCGTGCTCCCGCTGCAGGCGCTCGGCCACCTCGGGCTTCGGGGTGAGGCTGAGGCGCAGCTCGACCGCGGCGCCGCCCGAGGCGTCCTTCACCTCCAGCATGCCCTCGTAATCCTGCAGGCTGTGCGAGCCCCAGCGCATCCGGCGCGCCTCGGGCTCGGCCTTCATCCAGCCGTCATTGCGGTACGGCTTGCCCTCGGCCTCGCCTTCCACCGCGACATCGTCATGGTCGTCGTGGTGGCCCTGCGGGCCGACATGCGTCACCGTCGGCAGGTAGCTGGGCATGTTGCGGATATCGGACAGGAAGGCGAAGACCTCCGCGGGCGGGCGGGCGATCTCGATGCGGCCGGTATACTCGCCCATGGCGGGTCTCCTATCGGTTCGCGAGGCGAACGCGGAGGTGGGCCGGGGCGTTCCCGGCTACCGCGCCCTGGCCCCCGCCGCGCGACGCCCGCGGCCGCCACGCTTCTCCGGATCATAGCCGCCACCGCCGGGCCCGAGCGGCTTCGGCTTCCAGTCCTGCTTCGCCTTGGGGGCGCGGGCCGTAGGGCTTCTGGGCGTCGCCTCCTGCAGGCTGCGCCCGGCGAGGTTCGGCTCCAGCCCCAGGTCCAGCGCCTCCAGCCGCTTGATCTCGTCGCGCAGCCGCGCCGCCTCCTCGAATTCCAGGTCGGCCGCCGCGGCACGCATGCGCTTCTCCAGCTCGGCGATGGAAGCGCGCAGGTCCTTGCCGACGAACTGCGCCGTGGCGTCGCCCTCCACCGCCTCCACCGTCACGTAGTCCTGCTCGTAGACGGACTGCATGACATCGGCGATCTGCCGCTTGATGGTCTGCGGGGTGATGCCGTGCTCGGCGTTCCAGGCCATCTGCTTGCTGCGGCGGCGCTCCGTCTCCTCCAGCGCGCGGCGCAGGCTGTCGGTCATCCGGTCGGCATAGAGCACCACGCGGCCTTCCGCGTTGCGCGCGGCGCGGCCGATGGTCTGGATCAGGCTGGTGGTGCTGCGCAGGAAGCCTTCCTTGTCGGCATCGAGGATGCCGACAAGGGTGCATTCCGGGATGTCCAGGCCCTCCCGCAGCAGGTTGATGCCGACCAGCACGTCGAAGGCGCCGCGGCGCAGGTCGCGGATGATCTCGATCCGCTCCAGCGTGTCCACGTCGGAATGCAGGTAGCGGACCTTGATCCCCGCTTCCGTCATGTACTCCGTCAGGTCCTCGGCCATCCGCTTGGTGAGCGTGGTCACCAGCACGCGGCCGCCCTTCCTGATCTGGTCCCGGCACTCGGCCATCAGGTCGTCCACCTGGCCCTCCACGGGCCGGATATCCGTGACCGGGTCCACCAGGCCGGTCGGGCGGATGACCTGCTCGGCGAAGACGCCGCCGGTCCGCTCCATCTCCCACGGCCCCGGCGTCGCGCTGACGAAGACGGTGCTGGGGCGATAGGCCTCCCATTCCTCGAATTTCAGCGGGCGGTTGTCCATGCAGGAGGGCAGGCGGAAGCCGAATTCCGCGAGGACGCTCTTCCGCGCGAAGTCGCCCCGGTACATGCCGCCGAGCTGGCCGATGGTCACATGGCTCTCATCCACCACCAGCAGCGCATTCTCCGGCAGGTATTCGAAGAGCGTCGGCGGCGGCTCCCCCGGGCCGCGGCCGGAGAGGTAGCGGGAATAGTTCTCGATCCCCTTGCAGCTGCCGGTGGTCTCCAGCATCTCGATGTCGAATTGCGTGCGCTGCGCCAGGCGCTGCGCCTCCAGCAGCTTGCCCTCGGATTCCAGCCTGGCCAGCGTCTCCTTCAGCTCCTGCTTGATCTGGCCGATGGCCTGGTTCAGCGTCGGTCGCGGGGTGACGTAGTGGCTGTTCGCATAGATGGAGACGCGATCCATCTCCGCCGTGACCTCCCCCGTGAGGGGGTCGAATTCGCGGATGCCATCCACCTCGTCGCCGAACAGGCTGATGCGCCAGGCCCGGTCCTCGAGATGGGAGGGCCAGATATCCACCGTCTCGCCGCGGATGCGGAAGGTCCCCCGCGCGAAGAAGCTGTCGTTGCGGCGGTACTGCTGCTCGACCAGGCCCTTGACCAGCACGTCGCGCTCGATCCGCCCACCGACCTCCAGCTTCACCACCATCCGGGAATAGGTCTCGACCGAGCCGATGCCGTAGATGCAGGAGACGGAGGCGACGATCACCACGTCGTTGCGCTCGAGCAGCGCCTGCGTCGCGGAATGGCGCATGCGGTCGATCTGCTCGTTGATCTGCGCGTCCTTTTCTATGTAGGTGTCCGTGCGCGGGACATAGGCCTCCGGCTGGTAGTAGTCGTAGTAGCTGACGAAATACTCGACCGCATTCTCCGGGAAGAAGCTCTTCATCTCGCCATAGAGCTGCGCGGCCAGCGTCTTGTTGGGCGCGAGGATCAGGGTCGGGCGCTGCACCGCCTCGATCACCTTGGCCATGGTGAAGGTCTTGCCGGAGCCGGTGACGCCCAGCAGCACCTGGTCGCGCTCATTCGCCTGCAGGCCCGCCACCAGTTCCCGGATCGCCTGGGGCTGGTCGCCATTGGGCTCGAAGGGGGAGACGACCTTCAGCACCCGCTCGGGCGGCGGGGCCGGGCGCCTGGGGGGGTGGAAGAGGACGGGGGCGATGATGTTCATGCTGCCCCCTATCTTGGTCCGGACGGCGCCGGTGTCGAGCATAGGTTCAGCCGGCGAACCACGCCCCGTGCGCGCCGGCGCCGCGCCAGCGGATCGTGTTCGGGATTGCACGCAATCCGCTATCCGCGCGGCCGGTCGCCCAGGGCCTGCCGCGACCGGCCCTGCAGCCGATTGCGTTCCCATCGGAACGCCAATCCGCTGTAGCTCCTTGTTCTTGCGGGCGGATGCACGCTTCCGGGCGTTCACGCCCGGCCGCAATCCGCCCTAGCGCCGGCCGCCGCGCAGCATGGTGGCGATCAGCCAGGTGGCCGCGACCGCGACGCCGATCGCCACCAGCGGCCGGTTGCGGGTGACATCGCGGAGCTGGTCGGCGACGTCATAGGCCATCTCCCGCCCATGGCGCGCATAGCTGCCGGCGGAATGCGCCGCCTCCGAGGCGGCCGGCCCCAGGCGGCGCTCGACCAGATCCTCCAACTGCGACCAGAGGCGGGACAATTCGCTCCGCGCGTCATCGCCCCGGTCGCGCAGCCGCTCCCCGGCATCGCGCATCCTGCCGGCAGCCCGGTGGCCGTAATCCTCTGCGACATCGCGGGCTTCGCGTGCGCCGGAGCGCCAGCCGGAAAGATAACCGTCGGCCATTGAATCCTCCGTCCCAATCGGTTGCGCGACCTGAACGGGCATCGGGCGGGTGGGTTCACCCGGCGGCATCCCCGCTCGCGCATCGACCATCGGGCGGGTCCAGGCGTCCCGGCCTTCGCCTCCGGAAGCGATCTGCTCTATACGCAGACCGGTCAGGGAACCGCCGCATCCTTCGGCGGGCCGAGGCGCCGGAGGCGGATGACGGCCGATCAGCCGTTGCCGCAGCCTGCCCCCGGAATCTTCCCGGTCAAGGGAGCAGACTCCATGCGTAAACGGGCAGCGGCGCATCTCAAAGGCAATATCTGGCTCTGGATCGCCGGAATTGCCGTGGTCGGGGCATCGGCCATCATGCTCGACTTCGGCACGATCGGCGCCTTCCTCCTCATGATCGTCGGCATCCTCATCATCATGGCCGATGCGCATGTCGATCCCCTCGCCCTGGTCACGGAGGACGCCCTCGACCCCGACGACGAGGATGAGGCGGGGGTGGGCGGCCCGCCCCGGGCCGGCCCGCAGGTGACGTGAGGGAACGGCCAGGGTTCGGCCGCATCCGGTCCGGCCATCCCGGCCCCTGACCCGCCCCTGTAAGTGGGGGCGGGCATGGCGGGCCAACGGCTCTGACCCCGAAGGGGGGCAGGAGCACGCCCTTCGGATCGGACACGGTGCAGAACCCGCGCATGCCGGAGCAGGACACCCAACCCCTTGTCGCCATCATCGGGGCCGGACCGGCCGGGCTGATGGCGGCGGAGGTGCTTGCGCAAGGCGGCGCGGCGGCCATGGTGCTGGACCGCATGCCCTCCCCGGCGCGGAAGCTGCTGATCGCCGGCCGCGGCGGGCTGAACCTGACGCATTCCGAGGTGCTGCCCGAATTCCTCGGCCACTACGGCGCGGCCCGGGACCGGCTCGCGCCCTTCATCGAGGCCTTTCCCCCGGCCGCGCTGATCGCCTGGGCGGAGGGGCTGGGGCAGGCGGTCTTCACCGGCAGTTCCGGCCGGGTGTTCCCGCAGGCCATGAAGGCCTCCCCCCTGCTGCGCGCCTGGCTGGCGCGGCTCGCCGCCCTCGGCGTCACGCTGCGGCCGCGGCATCGCTGGCTGGGCTGGGACGCGGAGGGGGCGCTGGAATTCCAGGCGCCGGAAGGGCCCATGCGGCTGCGCCCGGCAGCGACCATCCTCGCGCTCGGCGGCGCCTCCTGGCCGCGGCTCGGTTCGGACGGCGCCTGGACGGGGCTGCTGGAGGGGGTGGCGCCGCTGCGCCCGGCCAATTGCGGCTTCCGGATCGCCTGGTCCGACCGCTTCCGTGCGCGCTTCGAGGGCACGCCGCTGAAGCGCATCGCCCTGTCCTTCGAGGCGGCCAGGGTGCGCGGGGAGGCCGTGGTCACCGCCACGGGCATCGAGGGCGGCGCGGTCTATGCGCTCTCCGGCCCGTTGCGGGAGGCGATCGCGGCGCGCGGGCCGGTCACGCTCTCCCTCGACCTGCGGCCGGATCTCGCGGCGGAGGCGCTGGCCGCGCGGCTGGACGGGCCGCGGGGCGGCCTCTCCCTGGCCAACCATCTCCGCCGGGCCGGGCTGCCGCCGGTGGCGATCGGCCTGGTGCAGGAGGCGCTGCATGCCGGCGCCACCGCGCCGCTGTCCAGGCTGGTGAAGGCGCTGCCCCTGCGGGCCGAGGCGCCGATGGGCCTGGACCGCGCCATCTCCTCGGCCGGCGGCCTGGGCTGGGAGGAAGTGGATGAGCGCCTGATGCTGCGCCGCCGCCCCGGCGTCTTCGCCTGCGGCGAGATGCTGGACTGGGAGGCGCCGACCGGCGGCTACCTGCTGCAGGCCTGCTTCAGCACCGGCGTCGCGGCCGGGCGCGCGGCGCTGGACCGGGTGCGGCGCTGAACCCATGGCGGGGGCGGGGCCCCCGCCTGGCGTCACATCAGCACCAGGTCGTCCCGGTGCACGATCTCGTCGCGCCCGCGCCAGCCGAGGATCTCCTCGAGTTCCTCGCTGCGATGCCCGGCAATGCGGCGGGCGTCCTCGGCGTCATAGGCCGCGAGGCCGCGTGCCACCTCGCGCCCCGCCGCGTCCTTCACGCTGACCGGGTCGCCGCGGTGGAAGCTGCCCTCCACCGCCCGCACGCCCGCCGGCAGCAGGGAGGAGCCGCGCGCCAGCGCCCGCGCCGCGCCGTCATCCACCACGAGGCTGCCGAGCGGCGCGAGCGAGCCGGCGATCCAGCGCTTGCGCGCGGTGCGGCCCTCCGGCGCCGGCAGGAACCAGGTGCAGCGCGCGCCGTCCTCGATCGCGCGCAGCGGGTTGTCGCGCGCGCCGAGGGCGATCGCCATGGCGCAACCCGCGCCGGTCGCGATCCGGGCCGCGATCAGCTTGGTGCGCATGCCGCCGGAGGAATAGCCGGGCGGCGGCTCGCCCCCCATGGCCATGATGTCGTCGGTGATGCGCTCCACCACCGGCAGGTGCGCCGCCTGCGGGTCCTTGCGGGGATCGGCGGTGTAGAGCCCGTCGATGTCGGAGAGCAGGATGAGGGCATCGGCGCCGGTCATCTCGGCGACGCGGGCGGCCAGCCGGTCATTGTCGCCGAAGCGGATCTCGGCGGTGGCGACGGTGTCGTTCTCGTTGATCACCGGCACGCAGCCGAGCTCGAGCAGCGTCCCGAGCGTCGCGCGGGCATTCAGGTAGCGCCGGCGGTCCTCGCTGTCCTCCAGCGTCAGCAGCAATTGCGCGGCGGCGAGGCCATGGGCCGAGAGCGCCGCCTGCCAGGCGCCGGCCAGGCGGATCTGCCCGACCGCGGCGGCGGCCTGCTTCTCCTCCAGCCGCAGTTTCTTCCGCGTCAGGCCAAGGGCATGGCGGGCGAGGGCGATGGCGCCGGAGGAGACCAGGATCACTTCCGTCCCGCGCGCGCGCAGCGCGGCGACATCGGCGGCGACGCTGGCCAGCCAGGCGGCGCGCGGGGCCGCGGTCTGCTCCTCCACCACCAGGGCGGAGCCGATCTTCACCACCACGCGCCGCGCGCCCATGAGCGCGGGGAGGGCCGGCGCCGTGTCGTTCAGGGATTGCATGGGCGGGCGCATAGCATGCCGCGCCCGGTCGTGAAAAAGGGCGCCCCGGGGGGCGCCCTTCCATTCCATGGGGCCGGGCCATGCGGCCCGGCCGCGGTGACCGCGGCGGCGGAGGCGTGCCGCGGCAGGCCGCATCGGTCCGGCATCCCGGCGGGGCGCATCCGGAGCCCGGATGGCCGCCGCCGCTGGCCGGGCCTGCGGGCCGGGCTCAGGCGAAGATGAAATCGGCGGGGCCGTTGGACAGCAGCGCCTTCATGCTGTGGTCGACCCACTTGCCGTTATAGGTGATGCCCTCGACATAGAGGTTGCGGTCGGCCGCCGGGCTGCCGCCATAGGCGTCGTTCAGGAACTTGACCGTCGCCTTGTGCGTCCCCGGCCCGAAATCCCCCCGGATGGTGAGGATGTCGTCCTGGTCGCCGCTGCGCAGGGAGACAGCGGTGAAGATGCCGCCGACCTGCTTGCCGTTGACGCTGACGGTGTACTGCGCATCGCCCTTCCAGGCATCCTGCGCGATGTTCAGCACCAGGCTGTCGGCGCCCGAGCCGATGGTCTGGCTGAAGGGCTTGGTGAAGCCGATATCGACGGGGCCGTTCGAGAGCAGGGACTTGCTGGCGCCCGGGATGGCGGTGCCGTTCAGGCTGGCGCCCTCGAGATAGAGGTTGCGGTCGGTGGCGGCGCTGCCGCCATAGGCGTCGTTCAGGAAGTTCACCGTGACCTTGTTGGCGCCGGCGGCGAAGTTGCCCTTGACGGTGATGATGTCGTCCTGGTCGCCGCTGCGCAGCGCGCTGGCGGTGAGGGTGCCGCCGACCTGCTTGCCGTTCACGCTGATGGTGTACTGCGCATCGCCCTTCCAGGCATCCTGCGCGATGTTCAGCACCAGGCTGTCGGCGCCCGAGCCGATGGTCTGCTTGATCGGCGTCGGGCCGGCAGCCGGCTTGGTGAAGCCGATATCGACGGGGCCGTTCGAGAGCAGGGACTTGCTGGCGCCCGGGATGGCAGTGCCGTTCAGGCTGGCGCCCTCGAGATAGAGGTTGCGGTCGGTGGCGGCGCTGCCGCCATAGGCGTCGTTCAGGAAGTGCACCGTCAGCTTGTTGACGCCCGAGGCGAAGTCGCCCTTGACGGTGATGATATCATCCTGGTCGCCGCTGCGCAGCGCGCTGGCGGTGAGGGTGCCGCCGACCTGCTTGCCGTTCACGCTGATGGTGTATTGCGCGCTGCCCTTCCAGGCATCCTGCGCGATGTTCAGCACCAGGCTGTCGGCGCCCGAGCCGATGGTCTGCTTGATCGGCGTCGGGCCGGGGGCCGGCATGTTGCCATCGGTATAGTTGGCGTTCGGCTTGGCGTAGCTCACGTCGAACACGGTCATGCGGTTGTCGTAGCCGCTGCCGTACTGGTCCTTGGCCGACCACCAGGTCTGCATGCCGACGCCCGGCGCCAGGTTCTCGCCGCCATTGGCGAAGTCCTTCGGGACGTTCGCCGTGGTCGTCCACATCGCCTTGCCGTCGACATAGCCGGTGAGCCGGCCCGGCGCCCAGTCGAGCGAATAGGTGTGGACCTGCTTCGGGTCCACGCCCTCCAGCATGTAGGAGGTGTACTTGTCGGTGTTGCCCTCACCCTTCCAGTGCACGGTGGAATAGAGCGGGCCGCCCTTCAGCGCCTCCATGACGTCGAGCTCGGGGCCGGGCCAGACATCGGTGCCCGGCCAGATCAGGGCATAGGGACCCGGGACGTCGCCCTGGGTCAGGGACAGGGTGAAGCTGTAGAGGCCGTAACCGAAGCCGGCGCTCGCCCCGGTGGGCGGGACCATGGCGCCGCTGTCCTTGTTGTCCGGCGTGCTGTGCACGGTGATCTGGCCGGGAACGCTGGTATCGATGCCCGGCCCCCAGACGCGGGAGAGCATGCCCGTGCCCTTGTCGAAGCTTTCGGTCCAGACGGTGGTGAACTGGCTGCGGTCGATGATCTCGGCCACGATCAGGCCTCCTGCGTTGCGGCGTGGGGGCGGGGGCCATGGAGGCCGGCAGACTCGCGCATAAAGGGTGTCACATCATGTATCCCCAACTTATGGTTGAGGGAGTGAGCGCGCGTGGTCGTTGGCTTGCCGGACAGCATGAGCCCGTTCCTCACAATTACGTAATGCACAAGAATGTGGTGTACCTGTGCGGGAACACGATATGTCGTATTCAACCTGCAGGATCAATCGCGGAAATGTGGGGGCGCGTTCACATTTTAATTTTGTCATCACAATGGACCGCCCGCCCGCCCAACCAAGGCGCAGCAAGGCCGGCGGCTTTCCGCCATCGCCGCGCCTCCGGCGCGGACTGTCGCAGGGATGAAAGGGCGGGAGGGGCCGGCGCGGCGGGAGGCTGCGCCCGGGGCGTGAGCCCGCCGCCAGCGCGAGGCGCGTGAAGGGCCGGGCGCCTGGATCTGCCCGGATATCGAGGAGGCACGGCGGATGAGCGTCCGGATACGGGCGCCATCCGCCGCAGCACGCCCCGTCGCGCGGATCCGGAGGGCGAATCGCGGGTCCGGCGGGCCGGGGGAGGTCCGGTGCGCATGGATCGGGAGGAAGCGGCGCGATGCGCCGGGGCCGGGCGGGCGCGCCGGATCGGCGGCCCGGATCCGCCTGCCTCCCCGGTGTCCTGCCGGGCGGCCCGGGCGGGGGCCGCGCCTCCTCGGGCAGGGGGCGGGCCGCGCTGCCGCTCAGCGGCAGGGAAGGGGCGGGTGGCGGGGCGCCAGCGCTGCCAGGATCTCCGGCCCGCCGGGGCGGATCGCGGCGGCGCGCGACTCCGCTCCGTGATCCAGGGCCTGCGGCGGGCCGGCGGTCAGTGCCGAAGGCCCGCCGCCATGGCGATGCCGCGGGGCGTCGCCGCGCCCGCGGGCGCGGCGCCCCGGGGAGGGGGCGGCGGCGGGCGGCGGCCGAAGGCCGGGGCGCTCCGGCTGGAGCGGCCCGGCCGGCCTCCTCAGGCGATGACCGAGTAGGAGACCTCGTAGACGGTCATGCGGTTGTCGTAGCCGCTGCCATACTGGTCCTTGGCCGACCACCAGGTCTGCATGCCGACGCTCGGCGCCAGGTTCTCGCCGCCATGGGCGAAGTCCTTCGGGACGTTCGAGGTGGTCGTCCACATCTTCTTGCCGTCGACGAAGCCGGTGAGCCGGCCTTCCTCCCACAGCATCGAGTAGGTGTGGACCTGCTTCGGGTCCACGCCCTCCATCTTGTAGGAGGTGAACTTGTCGCTGTTGCCCGGGCCCTTCCAGTGCACGGTCGAATAGACCGGGCCGCCCCGCAGCACCTCCACCATGTCGAGCTCCGGGCCGGGCCAGTTGTCGGTGCCCGGCCAGAGCAGGGCGTAGGGGCCGGGGACATTGCCCTGGGTCATGGACAGGGTGAAGCTGTACAGCCCGTAGCCGAAGCCGGCATCCGCCCCCTTGGGCGGGACCATGGCGCCGCTGTCCTTGTTGTCCGGCGTGCTGTGCAGCGTGATCTGGCCGGGCTTGCTGGTATCCACGCCGGGTCCCCAGACGCGGGAGAAGATGCCGGTGCCCTTGTCGAAGCTCTCGACCCAGACCGTCTTCGTCGCCGGCAGGTCGCCGCGCGAGGGGAGTGCCGGCCCGGCCTGCGGGCCCGCCGCGCCGCCGAAGCTCAGCTCGGCCGTGCCGTTCGAGAAGAGGTCGGCTTCCGCCCCCCTGGCCGGGATGCCGTTGTAGCTGACGCCCTCGATGAAGAGGTTGCGGTCGGCCGCGGGGTGGCCGCCATAGGCGTCGTTCAGGAAGGTGATGGCGAGCTTGTGCGCGCCGCCGCCCCAGTCGCCGCGCAGGGTCAGGGTATCGGTGCCCTGGCCGGCTTGCGTGGCGGCCTGGAAGGTGCCGCCGACCTGCTTCCCATCGACCGCGACCGTGAAACGGGCATCGCCCTGCCAGGCATCCTGCGAGAGGGTGATGACGAGGGTGTCCTTGCCGGTCTGGTTCGGGGTGCTGAGGTCCATACGCTCCGCTCTCCAAGATTTCGTGATGCACAAAAATGTGATCACTCGGTGCGGGGAGAGCGTATGCTTTATACAATCCACACGCGCAATCGCGTGAGGCCTCCTCACACTTCAACTTTTAGATGCGAAAACGGACCGGAATCCGCGCGTGAAGCGGTCGGTTGCGCGCCGGAGATGCGGGCGCCGCGCCGGGACCGCCGTGCCGGACGGGCGGTGCGTGCTCCATGCCGGAACGGGGGCAGGGCGGATCCGGCATGGGTCCACGGGCATGCTGAGGCATGTCTGCCGCCTCATCCCTGGCGCATGACAGGATGACGCATCTCCTGCATCAAACGCCGGCGGCCCTCCGGGCCTCGGCTTCGCGGCATGGGCGGCGGGCCGCAGGGCGGGACGTCATGCGCCAAGTAACAGTTGCCCACCGGAATGGCCGACCCGTCGGGATGAAACCGGCCGCAGCCTTCAACCTGCCGGCGCCGCTTTCCGTCTACAGCGGATGAGCGTTCAGAACTGAACGCTCATCCGCTGTAGCTCCTTGTTTTCCGAGCAGATTCACGCCTTCGGTCGTTCACGTCCTCCGGCAATCTGCTCTAGGTGCCGCCGGCAGTGGCTTGCCGGGACCTGTGCCGGCCGGTCCGTGGCACCGGCCGGGCGCCATCGCCGGCGGGCCGGGACCGTGCCAGCCCGCGCCGAGTGCCGCCCGTCCTCCTGTCCGGCATCGACGCTGGCGCATTCGGACTGCCGCCGGCGCCGCCTCCGGAAACCTTGCCGAGGCGGCCGGGCCCGCCGCCCGCCTTCTCGGCCGCAGTCGCCGCTGGCGGGTGCGGGCCGCGACCCGTGCCGGCCGCTCTCCGCCGCCTTGATGTGCCTGCCTGAACGGCAGGCCGGACCGTCCGACGCGAATCGGGCGGTCTGGTCGCTGCGCGGGGCGCCTTGTCAGCGCATCCCGGATTGCCAGCCGCCCATGCCCGGCAGGACGGCGGTGGCATGCTCGTCGAGCCTGCGCCGCTGATCCTCGGTGAGCGAGCCCGTCAGGCCGGACAGCGCGCCGCGCACGGACCGCACCGCCTCCAGCCGCGCATTCAGCCGCGCCTCATGCGCCGAAAGGCGCTGCTCCAGCCCCTGCGCCTGGCCCATCGCCGCCGGATCCGGGCGCATGCGGCCAAGCGCCTCCCGCACCGTGCCGGCGAAGCGGTCCCAGGCCGGCTGCTGTTCCTGTGTCAGTTGCAGTTCCTCCCGCAGGGCGGCCAGCCGGGCCTCCACGCGCTCCGCCATGCCGCGGCCGCGCCCGGCCTCGCCCATCATCCGGCGCTCGCCCATGGGGCCGTAGCCGGCACCGCGCGGCCCCCGCTCCTCGATCTCGACGCGGTTCTGCGGGCCGATATTGATGATGACCTGCATCGGCGCCGCCTCGGCGCCGCGGTGGTGATGGTGGCCATGGCGGGCGCCGCGCATCGGGCCGCGGCGATCGTCCTCGTCCTCGTCCTCCTCCTGCGGCCCGGCCCGGCCCATCATCCCCTGGCCGCCCATCATGCCCGGACCGCCCATGGGGCCAGCGCCTGGCCCGCGCGGGGCGGTGCCGCCCGGGGGCGCGGGCGGCGTGGCCTGCTGCGCGGCGACCGGCAGCGTGAACAGCAGCCCGGCGAGTCCGGCCATCAACAAGGTGCGCATCTGGCTGTCTCCTTCCCCAGAGGGCCGCCCGATCCCGGGAGAGGGGCGGCCACGGCCTGCGGGGGCCCTTCTTGCCGGGACCCGCAGGCGGATTGAACGCAATCCGGTGACAGGGGATGCGCCATGTGGGGGCAGCGGAGGCGGTGCCTCCGGCTCCTCAGCCTCCCCCGGCAGGGCTCCGCTGCTGGCCCTCGAGGCTTACGCCCATGGCCTCGGAAGGGGCTTCGCCGGAGCCGGCCGCCAGCACATCCTCCAGCGCCAGCGAGCCGCCGCCGGCAAGCGGCACCGCCCGCGTGCCGCGCGCCAGCATCGCCGCCAGCGCGTCCCGCAGGGAGGCGCCCTCCGGCAGGGACGCGCCCTCCGCCCGCGCGTCCCGCCGCGGCAGCGCCGAGACGGGGATGAGGGCCAGGCGCTTCAGCGCGCGGTCCGCCCCGAGGAACTCCGCGACGAACTCATCCGCCGGCCGCGCCAGCAGCTCCGCCGCCGGCGCGTGCTGCACCAGCCGGCCCGCGCGCAGCACGGCGACCGCATCGCCCAGCCGCACCGCTTCCTCCAGGTCGTGCGTCACCAGCAGCACGGTCTTGCGGAGCTGCTTCAGCAGCCGCAGCACCTCCTCCTGCAGCCGGCCGCGCACCACCGGGTCCACCGCGCCGAAGGGCTCGTCCATCAGCAGCACCGGCGGGTCGCCGGCCAGCGCCCGCGCCACCCCGACCCGCTGGCGCTCCCCGCCCGAGAGCTCATGCGGCCGGCGCCGGGCGAAGCGCGCGGGGTCGAGGCCGGTCAGCGCCAGCACCTCCTCGACCCGCGCCGCGATCCGCGCCGCCGGCCAGCCGAGCAGCCGCGGCACCGTCGCCACATTCCCGGCCACGCTCCAATGCGGGAAGAGCCCGACCTCCTGGATCACATAGCCGATGCTCCGCCGCAGCATGACCGGGTCCCCTGCCAGCGCATCCTGCCCGGCGATGCGCAGGCGGCCGGCGCTCGGCTCGACCAGCCGGTTCACCATGCGCAGCGTGGTGGTCTTGCCGGAACCGGACGGGCCGATCAGGGCGCAGCTCGTCCCCTCCGGCACGGTCAGGGTCAGGTCCTCCACCGCCGCGCGGTCGGCGCCGGGCCAGCGCCTGGTCAGCCCGTCCAGCTCGATCATCCGCCCCCCAACCGCGCCGAGAGGCGGCGCTCCAGCAGCCCGAACCCGGCCTCCGTCGCCAGCGCCAGCAGCGCGATGGCGACGGCGCCGACCAGCATCCGCCCGGTATCCAGCAGCGCCAGGCCCTGCGTCACCAGGTCCCCCAGCCCGCCGCCGCCGATGAAGGTGGCCAGCGCCGCGGCCGAGACCACCTGCACCGCCGCGATCCTGAGCCCGGCGAAGACCAGCGGCGCCGCCAGCGGCAGTTCCACCCGCAGCGCCCGCTGCCGGCGCGTCATGCCCAAGGCCCGCGCCGCCTCCAGCGCCGCCGGATCGGCG
The DNA here is from genome assembly GCF_020523605.1 of Roseicella aerolata. Taxonomy (GTDB): domain Bacteria; phylum Pseudomonadota; class Alphaproteobacteria; order Acetobacterales; family Acetobacteraceae; genus Paracraurococcus; species Paracraurococcus aerolatus. The sequence goes on from NZ_JAJAQI010000031.1 coordinate 64,892, forward strand.
CCGCGCAGCCCCACCACCGTGTTCACCAGCACCGGCGGCAGCGCCAGCAGCGCCAGCGCCAGGACGGAGGGCGTGAAGCCCACCCCCAGCAGCGGCAGCAGCGCCGCCAGCACCGCGAGGCTCGGGATGGTGCGCAGCGCCCCGGCGCCGGCGATGCTCGCCTCCGCCAGGCGCGGCCGGTGCGCCACCACAAGGCCGAGCGGCAGGGCGATGGCGATGCCGAGCGCGAGGCCGGTGAGGGAGAGCAGCAGATGCTCCCCGACCGCGCCGAGGAAGGTGCCGGGATTCGCCCCCAGCCAGGTCACGGCGCCGGCCAGCACCTGCATCAGGCGAGGGCCGGCAGGCGGCGCTGCACGGCGCCGAGCACGGCATCCAGCAGCAGCGCCATCAGGGTGACGAGGCCCGCGCCGACCAGGATCTTCTCGGTATGCCCCTGGTCCAGCCCCGTCAGGATCAGCGTCCCCAGCCCCCCGGCATTGATATAGGCCGCGACGGTGGCCGCCGAGACCAGCGTGACCGAGGCCACCCTGAGCCCCCCGAGCAGCGCCGGCAGGGCCAGCGGCACCTCCACCCGCCACAGCCTCTGCCGCGGGGTCAGCCCCATCCCATCGGCCGCGTCCAGCACCGCCGGCGGTGCCGAGGCGAGCCCCGCGACCAGCGCCCGCAGCAGGATCGGCACCGCATAGCTCACCAGCGCCAGCAGCGCCGGCCGGAAGCCGAGGCCGAGCACCGGCACCAGCAGGGCAAACAGCGCCAGCGTCGGCAGGCTGTAGAGGAGGGAGGCCGTGCCCAGCACCGCGGCGCGCGCCGCCGGCCGCCGCGCCACCAGCAGGCCGAGCGGCAGGGCCACCAGCAGCGCCAGCGCCAGCGCCGCCGCCACCAGGCCGAGATGCGCCAGCACCGCCGCCCAGACCGTATCGAGGTTCCGCACCGTCCAGCGCATCAGCCGCCGCCCCGCCCGAGCCGGGCCCGGGCCGGGCCATGCGGCGGCGAACCCCGCCGCATCAGGCCGGCCCCCGCGCCGCCGCAACGCAGCCCCGGCCGGGTGGCGCCGCAGCGCATCAGGCGAGGCCCTGCCGTTGCAGGAAGCGCGCCGCGACCTCGCGCGGCTCCTCCCCATCCTGGTCCACCTGCCGGTTCAGCTCCTGCATCACCGGGTTGTCGAGCTTCGCGCCGATGCGCAGCAGCGGCGGGGCGAGGCCCGGCCAGTCCCGCAGCGCCGGCTGCCGCACCACGGCGGCGAGCTGGTAGGGCGGCCAGAGCCGCCGGTCGTCCCGCAGCACCGTGTAGCCCCCGACCGCGATCTGCCAGTCCGTCGCATAGGCATTCACCACATCCGCCTGGCCGTGCTGCAGGGCGGCGTAGCGCAGGCCGAGCGCGGCGAATTGCCGGAAGCGCCGGAATTCCATGCCATAGACGCGGCGAAGCCCCGGCAGCCCGTCCGACCGGTCGGCGAACTCGTTCCCGGCGGCCAGGGTGAGCTGCGGCGCGACGCGGGCGAGGTCGGACAGGGTGGCGAGGCCGTGGCGCTCCGCCGTCCTCGGCAGGACCAGCAGGGCATTGCCGTTGTCGATGCCGGAGGGGTCGAGCCAGGTGCAGCCGAACTGCGCCTCATACCCCGCGCGGACCTTGGCCAGCACGTCCTCCGCGCTGCCTTCCGGCGGCTGCTTCAGCACCACGCCGAGGCCGGTGCCGGTATATTCGGGGTAGAGGTCGATCTCCCCCGTGGTGAGCGCCTGGTGGGCAATGGCGGTGCCGCCGAGATTGACCCGCCTTTCCACCCGCGCCCCGGCGCCTTCCAGCCCCTGGGCGAACAGCTCCGCCACCACGAGCTGTTCGGTGAAGTTCTTGGAGCCGATGCGCAACTGCGGCGCCGCGCGGGCCGGGCGCGCGAGGAGGGCGGGCAGGGCGAGCAGCCCGCGGCGGGGGAGGGGACGGCCGAGGGGTGGCGGGCGTCTCATCCGGGGAGAGTAGGCTGGGTTTGTGGAGGTTGGAAACCAGGGCGGGTGCCGGGGAGGCCGGCGGCGTCGCTTTGGGCGGAATCCGGGCTCTCGGTTCTCACCGCCGGATAGCAGGGCACCCGGCAAAGCGGATGCCGCGGTCTGCGGCTGAGAGGGGGGACCGTCATCCCGGCACCAGCTTGCGGAAACCCTCTGCTGCTGATGCCGTGTTGTCCGGCCTGTGGCGGCGGAGGCGGTGCCGGAGATCGCGAAGCCGGCCGGGAGCGGTCGTGAAACTGGTCTTACGACCGCTGAAGCCTTGGCGAAACTGCGCCAGCGCGCAGGCGAGAAGCGTGGGGCTCATGCAAATCTCGCAAGGGTGTCGGCGTGGTTGAGGCCACCTCCGCTGACCTCGTCCATCCATCCGGGACAAGGTGCCGCTCACAGCGTTGCGTGAGCGGCCGATCATTCACCGCTGTGATGGAGTCCCGATGTCCCGAAGGCTAGACCTCAGCCTGCCGCCCGAACTGCGCGGCCGGATCATGGAACGCATCCAGGATATGCCGGGCGTCGCGGGCGTGACCTTGCTGACCGGCGCCTCGGTGAGTCCGCCGGGCGATGCCCTTCGTATCGACGCGACGAACGAGGCGACGCTCGCCATCCTGACGCTCCTGGATGAGACCGGCGCTTTCGAGAAGGGGTCCGTCACCCTCAGCGAGCCGACCGCCATCGTCGCGCCTCAGCACCTGAAGGAGATCGACCAGCAGGGCAATGAGACCGCCTGGGAGGAGATGGGCGAGCAGTTGCGCCGCGACACCAACATCACGCCCAACTTCCTCCTGCTGATGGCGACGTCGGGAGCGGTCGCGGCCTTCGGCCTGGTATCGGACACGCTCCATGTCGTGCTCGGGGCCATGCTGATCGCCCCCGGCTTCGAGCCGCTCCTGCGCATCCTCTTCGGGATCATGGGCCATCGGCACGGCCCGGGGGCCGGGTTGCGGTCGAGCCTCGCCGGCTATCTCGCGATGGCCGCCGGCGCGGCCGCCGCGCTGCCTCTCGCACTTCTCTTGCAGGACCGTGCGGCCGCCGACCTGCCGGGACTGCACTGGGCTGGGTACTGGTCCAGCGTTCAGGCGAGTGGCGTCGCCGTCTCCCTGGTGGCCGGCATGGCGGGTGCCACCATCGTGAGCGCCCGGCTGACGGTCTTCGCCACCGGCGTTATGGTCGCGCTCGCCCTGGTGCCGAGCATGGCGCTGGTCGGCATGGGGCTCGCCTCGGGCAATACTGGGCTCGCCTTTGGCGGCCTCCTGCGATGGGGCGTCGAGGTGCTGTGCGTGCTGCTCGCCGGTGGCACGGTGCTGGCCATCAAGCGCCGGTTTCTTCACCACCGACGGGTGTTCGACTGACCTTGCATCCTTTCCGGGCCCGCTCCCGCCGGCCACGGGGCTCGTGCGCGCGTGGTGCGCGGACGCCGGGGCAGGCGGCATCGCGCGCCTGCAGCGCGGGCGCCGCAGGTGCAAGCCCACACCTCATGTCACGCTCAGCACCCCCATCCCCACCACCGTCGCCACCCGCGCCGCCTGCGCCCAATGCGGCGGCCCGGCATAGCGCCCCGCCGCGCGCCAGACGCCGACCGTGGCAACAATGTTGTAGGGCACCGACAGCCCATACCCCACGATGAGCGCCGCAAGCGGCGAGTCCTGGGTGATCAGCACCAGGAAGGCCAGGCTGGTGGTGAGGTTGACCGCCAGGCCGCCGGCCACGGCCCAGTTCCAGAAGGCGGTCGGCAGGGGCAGCTCGCCCCGCCACACGCGCATCAGGGCGGACATCGTGGCATGGCGCGACAGAGGGTCATGCGGTGCGGTCCCCAGGCCCTGGGCGAAAAGCTCCGCCACCACGAGCTGTTCGGCGAAGTTCTTGGAGCCGATGCGCAACAGCGGCGCCGCGCGGGCCGGGCGCGCGAGGAGGGCGGGCAGCGCGAGCAGCCCGCGGCGGGGGAGGGGACGGCCGGGGGGGGCGGGCGTCTCATCCGGGGAGAGTAGGATGGGTTAGGGGCGGGTGGGAACGGGGACGTGGGCGCGGGTGGGGCGCTGCGCGAACATAGGCATGGCCGTCGAGGTGCGTGCCACCGCTTAGTGGCAAGCGCTGACTGACGGCCACCATCCGTCAGACGCGCACCAGTAAAAATGGTGCCCACATAACTCGGTTGCTGCTGCCCCTCAATTATGAAGGTGTGAACGTAGATTCCTCAAAAACACATTCAACTGAGCCGGGTAGCCGAGGCAAATCGAGATCAGCCTGGGCATTCATGAGGGAGAACAAGGAACAAAAATTCTGCCATGCGCTAGTCGAGACGAGGTCTAGAAGCATGAGTTTGGCATCTCCTCCGTATGCTTCATTCAGTTTTTCCTTCGAAAAAACGAGAACATAATTTGCTTTTGCCTCTACAACTGCATTTTCTTCTTTGTTTCTGCTAACTTCAAAGCTGCAAAGCCCAACAATGGTGTTTTCATCGCTGCCGGCCAAGCTTGCTTTTGCGGTCAGGAAGTGTTCTAACCCCTCATCTTTGCCAGATTGAGGAGCTCGCAATTTATTCTCGAACTCACATGACAGTAAGTCAATAACGACTACTGCAGGAACTCGAGACGAGACCTTCCTGGCGAGCACAGACGCTTTGCCCGACGGCTTCCTTCCCGGGGCACGCTTGAGCGTTGGCTTAGTTTCCATCAGTGCTTCACCTGCCAAGCCATTTGGTTTTGCAAGACGACAGGAATTCTCTCACTAACGTCTGCCACGAGCACTTCTCGACGCACCGTAAGGTCAAGCAGTGAATGATGCTGCGACACGTCCCGCTTAGGGGAAAAATCAGACCGCTGCTGAGCTCGTTCAGCGGCTACGCGCAAAATTTGAGCTAGCTGATCAACAGGGTTCTGATTCTTTGCTGCGTCCGAATTCAGCTTCTCTTCGATTGCGCGGCTGATCCAAGCATTAAGGGTTTCTCCGCAACGAGTTGCCGCCATAGCTGCCTTGCGATGCAGTTCTGGCAGCATCCTGACATTGAGCGAGCCTTTGAACGGCTTGCTCGGTTCCTTACCGACCAAACGGCACGTCTCTAGATAGCCTTCGACAAGGTCTTCAAAGGTTTGTTGCGCCTCAGAAGCCTTGTCGCATTCTGACGTAAGAAAATCGTCGACGTGCAAGACTTGGATCAGAAGCCGACCATCCTCAAACGTCACCGCCCCCTGATAGCCTTTGTATGTTAGGACGGTCATATGATGCCCCTCTGTTCCAGATGCGAGCGCAAACGGCGGACCATGCTTGGCCCCATTTCTCCGTCGTGCGGCTCATGCGCCATGATCACGTCCTGAGTTCCAGAATGGAAAAACACTCTCTGACTTCCACTTGTCTTGCCTGAGCGTTTTTCTTCGTAGCCCAATTTCACGATCATCCTGGTGAACTCCCGCCAGGAGAACGGCCCTTGGCACTGCTTGAATGAGGAAACCACCTTTTCCAAGCGAGCCATCAACCGTCTGGCCAGTTTCACCGAGATGATCGCATAGGCGCGTTGCGACTAGAACCTAGTTGCTGTGGATGACATGTCAACTCTCCGGAACATCGTCGGCCAGCTAGTGGATCGCGCCTGACGGAAGAGTCCTGGTAGGGATTCCGGCGCCCGGCCCGGCATGCGAGTCTGGGCCATGCGCACAGGCATTGTCGTCGAGGTGAGCGCCGCCGACCGAACCCG
>NZ_JAJAQI010000032.1 GCF_020523605.1 Roseicella aerolata
CGCCATGTCCAACACTCCCACCGCCCCCGACCAAAGGCCCGAGGCTAGCGTCCGAACATGGGTCAACTCTCAGTGGCAACTTAACCCCAAACCGGGTCAGCTCTCAGTGGCAATCAACAGCACCGGCGTCTGAACCTCGGATGGCGCATTACGGATGTAGCGAAGAGCGTCTGCTCTCTGATCGGCATTCAGCTCTTCCAGGTACCGAACGGCCGCTGCCGTGGAGAACGCCTCCCCTCGGGCCGATCTCTCCGCGAAATTGCTTTCCAGGGCTGTCCAAATCACCGCACCGTAGTGATGCTCGACGGCCCACTCGCTGATCTGGTCGACAAAGCTAGCGTGCCGCTGCTTCGCAGCGTTGCCACCGTCACCCCGAAGATCGACGATACCAATATTGGCTCTCGTAGTGACCTCGCGCATACGCAGGTCCGCGACGGCTGAAGCGAGATCGCCAAAGGCACTGACGGCCGAATAAGTCACGGAGCGCGTGCCGAAGTCCTCGGTCAGCACGAGAGTGAGGCGGCCGTCGTTGGAAATCCGACAGAACTCGACTGGCAACCGCGGGCCAGTTGGCGTGAACGCTTCGCTTGTCTTCAGAGTGCCGGGGTTCCAGATGAGCGAGCCCCAGCCGAGTACGGCAATCCTCATCGCAGCACTTCCAGACTGAACGGCATCAGATTCGGCTATCCGTCATGCAGGGCTTTCCGCAGTGCATCAGCGGGATCGAGGTAGAACACGATCTGCACTCGTGCGGCGGCCTCGTCAGACAGGTCGACAAGTTGGCGCCGGCACGCCACCGGCATCAGTATGGTCGCCGCTCCCTTTTCCATGGCAAGTTCAACCACGTCGATTGGGTTGTGGACGGTCTCGACCGAGCCGCCGAGATTCAGTCCGCCAATGATGGCGAGGCCGCCCTTCAACGGACGAGCGAGCAATGCCGAGCACAGCGCTACAAGCGCGGCGATGCCTAGGTCCGCGCCGCTCTTGCTCGCATCGAATGATCGAAGCTGAACGGCGAACTCATGCTCACGAGGATTTCGCTCTCCAACTAGGTCGCGAGCACGGCCATAGAGGTTCTGCTCCGCAAAGCGGATGCTCTCGCGGAATGGCGCAGGAGGCGACTGGTTCAAGATCCGCACGCCACTGCCGGGCCCTTCTGTGACCTCGATGCGGTAAAGACCTGCCGCTTCATCCTGCCCGCCTGGGCTCAGCGCCCAAACCTGGCCCGCAGGAAGAGGATCGCCTCCGATGCTGTCTTCGCTCTGGAGTTCGGGCGTCGCCACGAAGTGCTCAACGCCATCGGGGCCGATCGAGTAGCTGAATTGCGTGTTGCGGAACTCCGCCGAACCGATCCGCTTCTGCTGCTCCTTCACTCGCCGGCGGACCTCCAGCGCCAGCCGCACAGCCCATTCGAGATCCTCGTCGTTCACGGGCGCCTGAGCGTCCGGGTGCATCAGCTTCAGAAGACCGCTGACCGTCTTGTTCACCGCGTTCTGGTCGCGACCCGACAGCGCGCCGCCGAAATGCACGCGCCCGAGCAGCACATTCGCGCGCGTGCCGTCCCGCAGGCGTGTGAACGCCTCCGCCAGCACATCGCTGACGAGCCCAAAGTGATGAGTGAACAGCGTGCGGCTGACCTTCGGAATGTCCCAGCCTGGCAGATAGGAGTGGATGCGGTCCATGAAGGCGGTGTCGTTCCGCATCTCCGGAGGCAAGGGGCCAAAGAGATGGCCCACACGCTGCTGATGCTGAACATCGACATCGAAGTTGCCGACGAGAACGATGCTGCCCTCCGCGCGGATGCTCTCTCGTCCCCGGGAGAACTCGCCGCTCTCCATATAGCCCTTCATGATGTTCACGCCGTCCTTCTGGTCGAAGGACACGCCTGACACCTCGTCGAAGCAGACGACATCGTATTGGCAGACCAGACCGCGCTGCCCGTTCGCCATGTTCACGAACATTCGGGCCACGGTGGCCTTACCGCCCGACACCAGGTGGGCATAGGGCGAGACCTGCTGGAACAGGTGGCTCTTGCCCGTTCCGCGCGGACCTAGCTCCACCATGTTGTAGTTCCGCTCTACGAACGGGATCATGCGCAGGATCGAGATGTCCTTCGCGCGCGCGCTGAGCTTGCTCGGCTCCAGGCCCACGCTGCGGAGCAACAGGTCCTTCCACTGCTCCGTCGTCATCCTGGCGCGGCCCTCGATGATTCGGTCGAGAATACCGCGCGTCGAAAGCTGAATCGGGCGAACCGCGTTCACCTGGAAAGGCCGGCCGCCTCGCTCCTGCGCGATCGTCGCGTCGTAGCCGAGGTCCACCTCGGCATAGAACCCACCAGTCAGCATCCGCTCGTTCTCGCGGACCAGCTCATCGGCGATCCGCACGTCTGTGAGGCGGAGGCTGGGCAGGGTGGCGAGGTAGCTGTCCGACTTCGCGTCGAGCCGGGCGGTCACGATATCAATCACGCGAACAGCGCCAGTCTCGCGGGCGCGAGACTTCAGCAGTTCATCTTCGCCCGCCCGCACCGTCCGGGATGTAAGCTGGCCGCGGACCAGCTCTACGCCTTCGGCGATCTCTTGCTCATCGGTGGTCGCACAGTACCGGCCGAGCATGAATTCGACGACGTAGGTGGGCACCGGAAACTGGCCCCGAAACTGGCGGACCAGGTCCTTCCGAACGATCAGGCCCTTGAAGGCCTCAGCCGCCAGTCTGTCGAGCGCGTCCAACTCCATCACGAGCCCCCAATCACGACGGGCCGACTCGTAACGACCGTTCCGCCGTCTCCTCGCAGAACCAGCAGCGCAGGCTTACCCTCCAGAAGATCGTCGGGCACCAGCAGCGCGGTCTTACCATCGGCATCGAGCGGCAGGGCCTGCTTGACCACGGATCCGCCTTCGCCATCGGCGCCGAGCAAGATGTCGGCAATCAACCCGTCGCCGCCGTCAGCCTGAATTCGCAGCCTCAACCCAGACCACTCTGCCGTCACGATGGCGGCACGACGTGCGCCAGCCAAGGGAGCGACCAGAATCTCAGGGACGATGGACTCCTGAGGGCTAACCCCGCCATGGGCATAGTCCTGCCCGCCACGGAAGGCGTGCGCGCCTGGCGCCGTCGCCACGGACACCGTGGGGTTCCAACTCCACGGGAGGCGGCGCGCCGTGGTGGCAGCGCCATCCTTGATCACAGCGCAGCGCGACCACTTCGTCTCCGTTAGTCCGGCCTCAAGCTTCGCGATGGGCAGGCCGCCGGGCAGCAATAGCCATCCGTGATCCGTGGCAATGCGCACGCGCCGGCCCGACCGCGCCAGCCGCAGTACGTGACCCGCAAGCGACGCGAGCTCGCTTTCAAGGCGATCGACCATGCGGGCCTGCTGGTCATGCCCATCCCGATCGAAGTGGCCCCGCTCGATCCACCCCGGCTCGCTTCCCACCAATACCTCTTCGGCACGCCATCCGAGTTCGGCCATCTCGCGCAGCAAGATAGGCTGCTCGGCGAGCTTGCCGTCTGCCGAGGCCGGGTAGAAGTCGGTGGTCTGCGCGTTTCCCTTGAAGCGGCTGGCAGCTGGGCTCGCGAGCGGCTTGCAGGTCGCGGTCACCGTGGGGAAGCCCGCCCATCTCCAAGAGATATCCGCTGTGGCGCCCTGCTCACGCACCATCGCCGCCAGGCGCTGCGCCAGGTCCATGCGAAGCCCGTCGACGAATAGGACGATGTCCGCCGGCGTGGCTGGAGACGAGCGGGGCACGCCATCGCGCAGCATCGTCTGGAGCGCCTCGGCATCGCGGTGCAGTCGGGGCGCATAGACGGCGCGAAGCGCGGCGGTGACGGCCGCCCGGTTCTCTACTGCGTGCAGCGCAGCACCGGTGCCGGCGGGCGCAGTGGCTGCCAAGGCAGCAAGCGCAGCCCAATCCGCCTGCCAGCCCTCCGCCGAGTAGGCTGCGGCCAGCCCGTCCGCATCCGCAACCGGCAAGGGCGGCGTCGTGGCGAGCGTGGCCAAGTGTGCGACAGCGAAAGCTAGCGGCGACTGCCCGCGCACAGCCCATGGGCCAGAACACCGCACAGCGTGTTCCTTAGCGAGGGCACAGATCTCGTCGCGCGCTGTGGCAGCGGGCTTGTCGGCGAGAGCCAGCAGCGCTGCCCGCAACCTATCCTCCGCCCGCGCATTCGCTGCGGCGTAGACAGTGGGATCGGCGAAGAGCCCGTCCGGCGCCTCCTGCGCAATCAGCAGCGCCGCGGCGTCCTCGTGGAAGCCGGAGCCGCCCTGCGCGAAGCGGTTCCAGATCGCGTCCCAGCCCTTCTCACGCTTGAGCAGCCGTTGTGCGGCGACGCCCGGCTTCACCTTCGCAGGGTCAATCTTCAGCTCGGTCTTCGCCCGAGCGCAGAAGGCGGCGAAGCGCGCCGGATCCGTTGTCGCGTCAAAGCGCCCGCCAAGCCAGGCCAGCGTGTCCTCTGCCAGGTCTGGCGCAAGCAGGCTGTGCAGCCATGGCGCGTCCAGCCGGCGGTCCCGCAGCTCGGCGAGCGACATCGCGAATAGCTTCGGTGCGGCGGCGAGAAGGGCGAGGCGCGTTGGCTCGTCCTGCGCCACATCGAGACCGAGACCGCCATAGGCCGTCTTCGCCGAAAGGAAGCCGCGCAGAGTCCAGTCACGGCCGTTGGGGTGGCCAAAGGTGCTGCCGCCCACCATCAGCCAGGCGAGGAGCTGGAGGTGCGTTGGGCACTCCTCGGCGGCGCGCAGCGTCTCCCGCGCGACGCCGGGTAGGTAGAGGATGGCGGGCTCGTCGCCCTCCCAACTCACGCCAGGCACGGCGCGGCCGGCGGCGGTGCGCAGCCAGATCGCCGGGCCCTGACGCAGTGCCGGATCGTGGTCGCCGAAGGTAAGCAGATTGGGCAAGGCGCGGCGAAGAGCGGGCAGCAGAGGGGTGAAGTCCCGCCCAGGATCGCACCAAAGCAGGGCCTCGGGCGGCGCTTCGGCGCGCGGGTCGTGGTCGCCGGCGGCGCGAAGGGCGGCGACCAGGGCATCGAGCGGCGTGGTCATGCGGCAGCCTGCGCCTTCGATCGGCTTACTGGCGGCTTACGCGGTTTGCGGGCGGGCATCGGCTCGGTGGCCATCTTCTCGATGTGGCCCGCGACTTTAGCGATGAAGTCCAACGAGACGGTCTCCGGGATCGCGCCATCTTTGGTGTAGCTGGAGAGGTAGCCGGCGCTATGACCCGCCAAGCCGAAGCGCGTGGTGACAATGTGCGCGATCGCCTCGACCTCGATCTCCACCGTCCGGTGGGTGAGGTTCGAGCGAGCGGGCCACCAACCATCATAGTCGCTACCGAGGTGGCCGAGCAGCACATGCGCGATCTCATGGCACAGGATGCCGAACCGGCTCGGGGCGTCGAGCCCCTCATGCACGGCGATCCGCATCTTCCAGTCGCCGCCTGTCAGGTGCCGGGTGGCGAAACCGGCATGGGTGGAAGACAGAGGCAGGAATGCGACGCGGATTCGATGCCCGGCCGCGTTGGCGATGAGTTGCCGCAGCCACTCCTGGTCGAAATCCCCCGTGAACTGCGCGAAGTCGGCGAGCTTCGCGGGCAGGGGCGGGCCATCCGTATCGTCCAGCGCATAGACGAGCATGACCGGGTGCATCGGCGCGAGGATGAGCATGGGGCGGGCGTCTACCTTCACCCACCGCTTGAAGCGATCCGTCCAGGTCTTTTCGGTCGCGTAGAACCCGCAGCGCGGGTTCTGAATGCGCACGAGCATGTTGTTGTAGGCTGAGTAGCGACGGAACTTGCCCATGAAGTCGACCATCTCGCAGAACGAGGCGGAGGAGCGGTAGACAGCGCTCTGCCGCAACAGGGCATCCACGGTGGAGACGACATCATGCTCCTTGGCGCCTTCGCCACGGAGCGCGGCGTCCAGGCTGCCATCATCCTCCATCACACGCAGGTATTCGCGATCCGCCGCCAACAAGCCGACCGAGCCGGCGTTTGCATTAATCGTCTTGATGGCATCCGCGATGTGCCACCGGGCGAGCGGCCCGTGCTTCGCTTCGATGGCTACAACTAACTCGCGCGCCGAGGGGCGCGCCGCGCTGTTGAGAATGTCGCGGACACATGCCCAAGCCACAGCCACCTGGCGATTAGGCAGCTCCATGAGGTCAGCGGCGCCCATCTTGTCGCGCGGCGCGGGCGGCGCGCTTCTCTGCAAGCGTCGTGTGATGGTCGTTACGGCGTTCGCCGTTGAACACGCTGTACCAGGGGGCGGAGGCCACGTCCTTGCCGCGATCCGTGCGGTAGTGAACGCCGTTCGGAACATGGGCGAGCACGCCGGCTTCGATGAAGGGGCGGATGTTGAGGCGAACGCCATCATCCAAGTCGGGGTCCCAGCCGAGCGGCTGCTCGTGCAGGGGCTTCCAGCGGACGAAGATGTCGTAGGGGGCGTCGCCCTCAATGATCTGCTCTAGCTTCCTCTGCAGGATGCGGGCCGCTTCGGCGCGCGGGTCGTCGCCGAGGCGCGCCAGGTGATCGCCCAGCACATGGAAGGCGAGGCGGGAGAGGGCATCACGGGTCAGACGGTGATAGTGGACGACCGCCATGAAGCCATCAGAGCGGCCATCGGTGATCCACCACAGAAAGGGCCGGTCGTGGAACAGCTTGGCGTGCTGGCGAGCCGCATGAGTGCGGAGCCAGGCGTCCAGGGTGAGGCTGCGTGGCGGCTTGTCCCTGGCACGCTCGCAGGCGGCGGCGATGAGGGCAGCTTCGGTCTCTGCCGTCCAGGCTTTGCCCCAGGCCGCTGCGCACCAAGCGCGCAGGCGATCAGCGAGTCCGCGTCCGCCGAGCAGCGGATTCAGGGGCACCAGGCCGTCCGCGTCGGCTGGCGGCAGCGCCGCGGCTTCGGCGATGCGAGCGCGCGCCTCGGTCGACAGTCGCATAGTGGCATCAGTCTCGGCCGGCCAGCGGTAGCCGGCGAGGCGAGCAAGCGCGACGTGGAGTTCGGTGCCTGGCGGAGCGTGCCGTGGATCGCCGTGGAAGAGCCATTGTGTGGGGTCGTCGGAGTAGGGCTCGGGTAGGCCACTCGGGTATTTTCGTTCTGCAATGCTTTGCCAGCGCGGCAGATCAAACGGGATTTGCAGAAGCGTACCGTTATTTGCCTTCATCCCTGTTTCCAGCGCTTGCTTGGCAGCGTAGAACTCAGGAGAAATGATAAACTCGTAGATCGCTGGTATCAAACTCTCATTCTCGACAAAAATCGGGCTCACATTGCTATCGAAAACTTCCGCGGACAGGATACAGCTCGGCAGGGAGCTCATCTGACTCACTGACACAGCACGACGCTGCGCTGCCATACGCTGCCCTTCTTCTCGTCGTCGGATCAAATGCGATCCGTCCAGCCCCCACCACAGCTGCAACATGGCGCCGCCATACAGCAGGCTCTTCTCCACTGTTGTTTGCATGTTACGCCAGCCGTCGCGCTGAGCTTCCATTTCCCAAAAGTATCGAACGAATCGCTCGTCATCCCCAGATTTAACACCCTGATAAGTTACAGCAAAATCTCCCAGAGTCTTCTTTGTTGATCCGGCAAGAGCTACCAGCATTATGCGCTGGCCGGGATTGCCAAGTTGTGAGGCTTGAGATTGACTCGTCACCGGAGCTTCCAACAAAAGCGCTGCTTTCGCTTCAGAATCTCGGCCAGCAGTAGCGTTGACTGACGAGAAACGGTGCCGGTCGCTCGAGACAGACCTGGATGTAGCGCACAAGGCAACATCAACCCGTTCGCCACTTATTGTCTCGAACGCGCGCGGGCCAAGCGAGGCTATAATGTTAAGTTCATCTTCCCGAAGTATATTTCGTCTAAGATCTTGGTAGCTTGGCTGTAACATCCAGCTCTGCGGCATGACCGTCGCTACGGTGCAGGCGGGCTCAGCGAGGTTGCGCAGCCGATCGAGCATCGTTGTTGAAAGGTCGGCCTTTGCCGCTGCAAAGCGCCTTCCGATTTCTGACTTCATTTGTGAATTTTGGCGACGCTCGCCGAGGAATGGCACGTTTGTTATCAGAAGAGACCAACGCCGGGACAATATAGCGGCAGCGTCCGCCATGCCTCGCGCGGCCACAACACCCTCTGCGCGCTCGGGCTCCGCGCCGCGCATCCGCTCGACCAGGGTTGCAATGCTGTCCTCGATGCGGGCCACGCGACGCGGGTCAGCCAGGTCACCGCCCACGGGCTCGATTAAGCTCCCGAGCAGCGGTGCCTGGCGGAAGAGATCGTGCAACGCCTCCAATCCACGCCGCAGTTCGGCATCGCCATTGGCAAGCGCTGCGAACTCGGTCTTCGGCAGCGGCGGTGGCGCACCCACCCAGGCCACGTTCGGCGTCGGCAGCGCGGTTCCGGGTCCACCGATCCGCCAGCCCGTCAGCGCCAGATTGAAGGCCGCGATCTGCACGCAGCGCCCATCAATCTCCAGGCCGGCAAGGTTGTCGCGCAGCACTGCCGCCACCGCCTCACCCGAAGAAAGCCCCTCCTCGGCGCGACGCAGGGCGGCGAGTGCGGAGAGCGCCTCGGTCAGGAAGTGGCCACTGCCACAGCAAGGGTCGAGCACGGCCAACGCCTTCGCCTTCGTCGGCCAGCCGCTGAAGGTGCCGGCGGCGGGGCGCCAGGTGCCGTCCTGCGACTTCACAAAGCGCAGATAGTTCCAGGCATAGCCCGGCAGCGCACAGGCCGCGCGCAGCGCCGCCTCATCTGCGGCCCCGCGCGCCAGCGCCGGCGCGGTGGCTAGGCACTTGCCTGCCCACCAGGCGCCGAGCGTGTTGTGCAGCAAAAAGCGCACCATGTAGGGCTCGGTGAAGAGCTGCGTGACCGCCGGCAGCTCCGCCGCCCCGATCTTCACCTGCGCCTCGTTGACCGCCTTCTTCTCAGCTTCACGCCAGAACTGGTAGGTCCAGCCCAGGCTGTCATCGGCCTGGAAGATGGCAGCATCGATGCCGAGCAGGCGCTGGCGCAGGGTACGCGAGTGCTCCGGCGCCAGCACCAGGCTCTCCACCGGGTCATCCGCCGGGAAAACCCCAGGCAACATGGCGGCAACGAAGCCCGCGGCGACCGACCATTCGTCGGCGCCCACGCCTTCCCCAAAGGCGATCTCTCGACAGTCGTTCAGCGAGAGGGGCGCGCCCGTCTCCTCCCGCAGAAGCTTCCGCTCGATCAGGAAGCGCGCGAAGAGCAGCCTGTGCCATTGGACATAGGCTGCCTGCTCCGTCAGCCGCGTGATGGCCTGAGTGCCATTGGCCGCGCGGGCATCGCCCAAGGCGCGGGCATGGGCGCGCAGGCGGTTACGCTGCTTGCGCTTCTCGGCGTCGAGGTGCGCGGGGGCCTCGGCCTCCGCCACGCCCAGACGACGCAGTGCGTCGGCGGCCGCTGCCTCGGCTTCCTGCCGCGCCGCGCTGATGGCGGTTCGCAGGGCGCCGCGCTGCTCGCGAGTGAGATCGGTCATGGTGGCCTCAGAAGCGCGGGCGGACGGGGCCATTGAGCAGGGCAGCGGCGATCGCCTCCCGGACCTTAGCCAGCCAGGCGTCGAGCGCGGCATCGTCGTACAGCGTGCCGGGGATCGGGACGGTGATGGGCTGCACCTTCGGCAACAGCATCTCCGCTGCTTCATCAAGCGCCGCCTGTACGCCTGCCGGGATGCCGCGCGTCAGCGCGGCCCAGCCTTCCAGGTTGCGTGCGGTCAGTGCGGCGACGATGTCCTCCGCGCTCGCCACCGACGGCCGGGCGATAGGGCGCAGGCCGTGATCGTCGCGGATCTTCTGGCGATCCTCCGGTGTCAGTTTGGGGCTCATCCAGTTCGAGTCTGCCTTGAGATCCTCCTCGGCCTTGTCCATCGCCGCCTTGAAGGCATCGAGCGCCGCGTTGAGGCGCTGGCGCAGCTCAGCCGCGGCGTCCTGGCGGAGCGGGGGGATCGGATCCGGTTCCTCCAGCAAGCGGCGCCGATCGCGGATGTCGTCCATCGCGGCCTGCTGGCCATGCGCGCCGAGCTCAACCAGGCGCAGCGTGGTGCGCCAGGCCGGCAGCCGGGCGGCGATGGTCTGGCAGGCCGCGTCCCAGGCCTTGTAGCTATCGATCAGCGCCTGC
The DNA here is from genome assembly GCF_020523605.1 of Roseicella aerolata. Taxonomy (GTDB): domain Bacteria; phylum Pseudomonadota; class Alphaproteobacteria; order Acetobacterales; family Acetobacteraceae; genus Paracraurococcus; species Paracraurococcus aerolatus. The sequence goes on from NZ_JAJAQI010000032.1 coordinate 10,111, forward strand.
TTGCGGCTGGCCGCTTCGATCAGGCGGCGGTTGCCGTGCTCCGCCTCGATTGCGTCGAGGTCGGGCGTGGCCGGTGCGGACGGCGCGGGTGCATCACCGCCGGCAGCCTGTGCTGTGTCACGAAGCTTGCGCAGGATCTCGGAGAGCTTCTCACCCTCCTCATCCGGCGGCACGTGGACGCCGACGGTCTGACCGAGTTCGCGGATGGCTCGACGATGGACAATTGTGACGGTGTCCGCCTCGGGCAGGAAGCGGCAGAGGCTGATCTTCTGGCGCGGGAGGCTGCGGAGCGCCACCTCCTTGCCGTCTTCGCCGAGCGTGCGGATCAGGTCCGCATGGTCGAGCACGAGCAGCGCACCATCTACCGCATCCTGCGGCCATCCATAAGGTGAGCCTTCGAACTCGTCGCGGAGTTCCTTGCCCTTCCGGCCGGCGCCAAGGCGGGAGAGGACGGCCTGGCAGACGGGATGCGTCTCGGGCGTGCCGTTATGGCCGACGTGCTTGAGGGCATCAGCTTGGCCGCCCTGCGCGGCTTTCACCACGCGCTCCCAGCCTGGATCATCGCCGATGTCGAAGCGGGGATAGAGGCGGATCAGCGCCGACTGGGCTGCTGCGTGCAGGCGGTCCTTCAGATAGGTGCCGGACTGCTCGGCGCCGCCGGCGAGGATCACCTTCGCCTCGCGCACAGCGCCTTCGGCGATCTCCTTCACCGTGCGATCCGCGGCAGAGACGCGAGCGGCCAGTGCCTTCTGGGCCTGCTCGCCTTCCGCGGTACCGGGCGCGCCGCGCTGGTCGATGACGGTCTGCGCAGCCAGGCGCTGGCGCAGCGCTTCCTCGAGGCGGTCGGCCTCGGCAGCGTTGCGTTCGATGAGCAGGTGGATGGTAGCGTCCGTGTCGGGCTGCGCGCTGATGTCGGTTGTGACCTGCTTCAGCGTGTCGTCCCAGCCGTTGTAGATGCGAACGGCCAAGCCATCGCTCGGTGCCTTCTCGTTCGGACGAAGACGAACCAGCTTGCGGGCGACAGAGCTTCGGCCTTGCGCAACGCTGGCGAGACCCTTCAGGGCTTCCGACAGTGCTGCGTCGAGGGCACCGCGACGGCGAGAGGCGAGCTCAGAGGGATTGGACTGGAGATTCCGCAGTTCTGCGCGGTAGGCCGCGTCCCACTCGGCGGCTTCCTTCGTCTGCAACCGCCAGATGCCGTCGAGGGGCATGATGGCGCCCGCCTCTTCGAGGGCAGCGATGGCCCTGGGGACTGCGCCCCGGACATCGCCGCCGGCGGAGAGGTCCTCGACAAGCAGATCGGCCAGTACCTCGGTCGTGGGGCGAATGCCGTGGATGTCGGCATCGCCTTGAATGAGGCCGAGCATGTAGACAAGCATCAGCACGCGCGCCTGCAGGCGTTCGTCGGCATTCCCGTCCCGCAGCTTCGTGATCCGCGTGCGCGTTTCCTCGGGCAGCTCGCCGGCCGCGAAGGCCTCGTCGGCGAAGCGGGTGTAGAGAAAATCAGTCGGCACCGCGCTTCCGACTGGCTTGTCGGCCACGAGGCGCGCCGACTCCAGCGCGACAGCCATCTGGGTCCGCAGCGCGCCGGCCATGCCGGATTTGTCGAGCGCGCGCAGCACGCGCTCCCACACGCGGCGGCGCGACGGTAGCAGCGGCCAGTCCAGCACGGCGTCCGGACCATCCTCGGCGCGGTGAGCGACCCGGGTACCGCGCAGGTGCCGCGAAATCTCGCCGGCCCGTTCGTCCAGCATGGCACGGACCTGGTCCGCTCCCTGTCCGGTCTTGCGCAGCACGGTCTTGCGGATGACGGAGTCCATGTCCGCCTCGCCGAGGCTGATGCGGATTTGAAAGCGGCCGAGCAGCTTCTGCAGGTTGGGCAGCTCGTTCAGCGCCTGCTGGCCGGTGCAGACCAGGAGAAGCCGCCCGTCAAAGTCGGCCGCGAGGCGCTCGGCGATATTCTGCACGTCGAGGCTTCGGTTCGGGTCGTTCTTGAGGAACTGCTGCACCTCGTCGAGGACCACGAGGGTGAGGGGCAGCTCCTTCCGGTTCAGCAGCAGGGCGCGCCGAACGGTGGAGGACAGATCCGCGACGGTGATTTCGGGCGGTTGGGGGAAGTCGGCCTTCAGACGGTCCGACAGGTCCCGCGCATTCGCCGCCAGCGAGGGCTTCTCGGCGAGAACGGCCTCACGGAAGGCTGTAGAGAGCACGAAGTTGCGGATCGCGCTTTCGAACGCATCACCCAGGCGCGCACGGACGGCATCGAGGATGCCCTCGTCAGCCAGCCAGAAGGCGACCCGCGCTGCTCGGAAGTCGAGGGGGAGGCCCACGGATTGCAAGACAATGCCCAGCGTGGCGAGCTTTGGATCGTCGGAGCCACCGCCAAGCGTACCGCCGGCCGCGTGCAGCCCGCCGGCGCGCTCTCCCGCCGTGCGGAGCGCGCGGAGCTCGGACAGCAGTTCGGCGGAGGGTTCTGGTAGCAGCGTGCTCGGGCGCGATCCGTCCTCGAAGGGCTGGTCCGTCCAGAGGGCGCAAAGCATCTTCGCCAGGTGCGACTTGCCGGACCCGTAGAAGCCGCTGATCCACACACCCTTCTGGCTGCCCTGCGCCAAACCGGACCGAAACGACTCCAGGATTCGCTGAAGGCCGCGGCCGAACTCGCCATCGGTGATGAAGGTACGGAGTTCGTCCTTCAGCGTCTGCGTCGGGCTGCCGGCACCCGGCGGGAAGATGATCTTCGCAACGCCGTCATTAGGAATGCGGTATGAGCTCGGATCGGTTTGAAAAACCTCACGATTCAGCATTCAGACGAATCCCGGCCATGTCACTGCTGGTTGATTATGCCGGAATAGGGGTCGCTCGGTAACTCCAACCATCGCGGGCATCGAGGAGCCGATAGACTCCGCTCTCGTGCCGACCCGGGAAGAACAGAAGCAGGCGGCCGGGGATCTCGGAGGCCACTTTCTCTGCAATCGTCGAGACGCGGGTCAGGCCGAACAAAGATCCGGCACCCGAGATCGCAAGTATGTCTCGATCACTCAGTGACCTGAGCCGATCTTGAACGACTTTCACAACATGGGCCTCGAAGTCAGGCAGAAGGCCGGGTAGCTCATCAGGTTGTTCTAACAGCCCCTCAAAGAGATCGTGCGCCGCAAACCAAGTGGGGATGAACGATGCTAGATTGAGATTTTCCCATCCGTGCCCAAACTTGCGCGCAATGGCTTCGAATTCATGGAGGCGACCCTGCACGCGCCGCTCCAATGCTTTTTCATAATGCAGGATCCAGACGCGGTAATCGCGCGCGGTCTCCTTCGCCCATGGAAGCGAAGCCTGGCGCTGGAAATGGCTCAGAAGTTCGTCAACCGTTGGCAAGAGCCGTCACTCCGGTGAGCTGGGCCATCGGGCGGATGACATCGATTTGGACGACCCCTCCGCCCACGCGAATCTGGAGGAGACCTTGGGCCTCGGCTCGCCGCAGAAGGGCAATCACGTCCTGCTCCGGCCTGTCGAGCACCCGCATCCAAGGCGAGGCAAGCAGAGCTGGCCCCCCGAAGCCGGCGAGAGCGCCGAGAAGAGCGGCGTAGGCTGCAGCCTCTGCGGACGGCTCGGCCCGCGAGCGCCGCTTGGCGACCTTGCCGCGAAGGTGCCCGGACTGCGTCCACGACGAGGCGCAGTTCTGTGCCAGCGACTTAAGCATCTTGGGAGAGTAACGAGCCGGGTGTCGCTTGGCGAGCGCGGCGGCTAGGTCGGGCCAACGCAAGGCCGTTCCTTCCGGTGTTGCCAGGATTGCGGCCGCGCTATCGCGGAGGAGAGGTTCGCGAGCCAGGGCGCAGAGCAATGCCAGTAAGGGGTGCCCGGACGCCGACCGCCGCCAAAGCATCACCATGACCGACTGGATCGGGAGCGGGTCTACGACTCCGAAAAGAGTGTTGAGTCTTGATAGCGCGAGCTTTCGCGCCGATCCGGTCGGTTTGCCGAGGATGTTGTGGTCAAGGATCGCCTGCGCAACCGTCGCGCTCTGCCCGGGCTCGGATGCCCGCATGACCGCCGACAATTCGTCGAGCATCATGGTCTTGGACAGATGGACGCCGCCAGGCTCATGCCGGAAGCCGAGCGGCTTGCTTGCTCCGGCGTCTGATTCCGGCGTAAACCATTCATCGGTAAGCTGAATTTCGGCGCGTTCCAACATCAGTGTTCCGGGGGCGAGACCCCATTCGTGCCCGTTCTGCGTCCTGCAGGCCAGTGCCACAGTCGACGGTAGTTGGCGAGGGGCGCGGGTCACCGATGCCGTTGTCTGAGGCGGCTATGAAGGCCGTGGACTTCGCGATGCTTTTCGCGGCATGTCGCGGTTGCTTCCATTAAGCAGTTCGAACCACGCGCCGTTAGACAGCCCGCAGGTTCATAATTTTCTTGGATTTTTCTGGGCGTACCAGATCGGGCAGGTCAGGAGGTCCGGAGAGAATTGGCGCCCGGAGAGCGGCTCTCGACCCTCGCCGGCTCGGGCCGGTCAGCAGGTCCGCGCGAAGAACGCCAAAGAACCTGCCACTCAGCGCGGCGGTCGACCTGTCGGAGAGCGCGACGCTCAGGGCAACTGGCGGATGGGGTGGGATTCGAACCCACGATACGCTTTTGACGTATACGCACTTTCCAGGCGCGCGCCTTCGACCGCTCGGCCACCCATCCCGCGCCGCAGGCATCCCCCTCGGGGTCCGGCGAGGGCGCGGACCATAGTGGCGCGGCCCGCCCAGGGCAACCCCACCCAAGCGCAATGATGGAACCTTTTCCGCGGCCTTCTCCCGCCTCGGCTTCCATGGTTCCTGCCGCGCCGCACGAACCCCGGATGAGACCAGAATCCATGGACCGCCGCGCCATCCTGCGCCGCAGCGCGCTCGCCGCCACCGCCGCGGCGCCGCTCGCTGCCCCCGCCATCGTCCACGCCCAGGCGCCGGCCTTGCGCTGGCGGCTGACCAGCAGCTACCCCACCAGCCTCGACGCCATCCACGGCGCGGCGCAGGTCTTTGCCAAGACCGTCGCGGAACTGACCGAGGACCGCTTCCAGATCCGCGTCTTCGGACCGGGCGAGGTGGTGCCGGCGCTGCAGGCGCTGGATGCCGTCCAGGCCGGCACGGTGGAGGCCTGCCACACCACCGCCTCCGCCTATATCGGCAAGAACCCGGCCTTCGCCTTCGCCACCGGCGTGCCCTTCGGCCTCAACACCCGCCAGCAGAATGCCTGGATGTATGAAGGCGGCGGGATCGAGCTGCTGAACGGGCTGTTCCGGCAGTATGATTGCTACAGCCTGCCGCTGGGCACCACCGGCGCCCAGATGGGCGGCTGGTACCGCAAGGAGATCCGGTCCGCCGAGGACCTGAAGGGCCTCAAGATGCGCATCGCCGGCCTCGGCGGCACGGTGCTGCAGCGGCTCGGCGGCGTGCCGCAGCAACTCGCCGGCGGCGACATCTACCCGGCGCTGGAGCGCGGGACGATCGACGCGGTCGAGTGGCTCGGCCCCTATGACGACGAGAGGCTCGGCCTCAACAAGGTGGCTCCCTACTATTACTACCCCGCCTGGTGGGAGGGCGCGGCGAACACCAGCCTCGTCGTCAATCTCCAGCAGTGGAACGCCCTGCCGAAGAGCTACCAGGCCGCCATCCGGGTGGCGGCGGCCGAGGCGACGCACTGGATGGTCGCCCGCTACGACACCCGCAACCCGGATGCGCTGCGCCGCCTGATCGGCTCCGGCACGCAGCTCCGCCCCTTCCCGCGGGAGGTGCTGGAGGCCTGCTACCGCGAAACCCAGGCGCTGGAGCAGGAACTCGCCGGGCGCAGCCCGGAATACCGGAAGATCCATGAGAGCTGGTCGAAGTCGCGCGACGACATGCGCGCCTGGTTCCGGGTGGCGGAGCTTTCCTTCGACAGCTTCCTGGCCCAGGCCTCCCGGCGCTGACGCGCGCGGCCCGGCGGGGCGATCCGCCGGGCCAGTGGCCTCAATCCCGGAAGGCGCGCCGTGCCGCGTTGCGGATCGGCGTCCAGAGATAGCTCAGCGGCGTCCGCTTCTCCCCCAGTACGTAGAGCTCCACCGGCATGCCGGCGAAGAGCCGCAGCTCGGGGAAGCGCGCCAGCGTCTCCGGCTCCAGCTCCGCCCGCACCGCGTAGTAGTTGTTGCCGTTCTGCATGGTCACGATGTCGGGGGAGACATGGATGATCCGCCCCGGCAGCACCGGCAGCTCCCGCATCCGGTAGGCCGAGAGGCGCAGATTGGCCCGCTGGCCGACCGCCACCTGCTCGATGTCGGATGGCAGGATATGCCCCTCGACGATCAGCCGGTCCTCGGCCGGCACCAGATCCATGATCGGCTGGCCGGCGGCGATGCTGCTGCCGGGCGTGAACATCTGGATGTTGATGACCCGGCCGGCCTCCGGCGCCACCACCTCCCGCCGCGCCAGGATGTCCTGCGCCGCCCGCAGCTGCTGCGCCGCGCTGGCGACCGCCGCCTCGGTGGTCTGCAGGTCGGTGGCGATCTCGGCGAGCCGGGTCAGGCGGAGGGTCGCGAGCTGCTTCTCGCCCTGCGTCACCGCCTCTCGGTACTGCGCCGCCTGGGCCGATGCCGCGCCGGCCGTGGCGGCGAAGCTTGCCTCCTGCCGTTGCAACTCGAGCACGGTGAAGCGGGAGGCATAGCCCTGCACGAGCAGCCGGTTCAGCCCGGCGATCTGCTCGCGCGCCGAGCGCAGCTGCCGCTCCGCCCCCTCCTTCTGGGCAAGGGCGCCCGCCATCTGCTCCTGGAACTGGTTGACCTGCCGCTCCTGCACCGCGACCTGGCCATCGTGGTTTGCCCAGCGCGCGGCGAACAGCGCCCGCTCGGCCTCGAGGAAGACCCTGATCGCCGGATCGGCGGCGGCGGCCTTCGCCAGGTCGGCGGGGAAGTCCAGGCTGCGCCGGTCCTCCTGCTCCGCCCGCAGCCGGGCGATGCGGGCGCGGCCGCTCCAGAAGGCCGCCTTGGCCAGATCGGCCGCGGATTCGGCCTGGGTCACGTCGAGCTGCGCAAGCGGCTGGCCGGCAGCGACCAGGCTGCCCTCCTTCACCTCCAGCCGGCGCAGGATGCCCGGCTCCAGCAGCGTCACCGTCTTGCGCTTGCCCTCGGGGATGAGCTGCCCCTGGCCCAGCACCGCCCGCTCCATGGTGGTCAGCGTCGCCCAGCCACCGAGCGGCAGCAGGGTGAGGGCCAGCACCAGCAGGGCGCGGCGGGTCAGCCGCGCGACCGGCGGGGTGCGGATGGCGGCCTCCAGCTGCGCCTCCAGCGAGGGGCGGGGGAGCGGAGAGGGAAGCGGGATCGCTCCGGCGCGCCCGCCCTCGGCGCGTTCAATGAGCTGCTGCAAAGCCGGTCTCCTGCATGGCGGCTTCGGGGCGCAGGCGCTGCACCTCCCACGCACCGCCGGGGCCGAGGATCAGGCGGGTGTCGGCGACATCCGCCCAGGTCTGGGGCTCATGGGTCACCACCAGCACCACGCCGCCGCGGGCGCAAGTCCGCTCCACCGCCGCCCGCATGGCGCCGCGGGCGGCGCCGTCGAGGCCGACCTCCGGCTCGTCCAGCACCAGCAGGGCCGGCTCCCCGAACAGCGCCCGTGCCAGCCCGACCAGGCGGCGCTGCCCGGCCGAGAGGCCGGCGGTCTGTCCGGCCGGCGTCTGGTAGCCGAGCGGCAGGTGGCCGATCATGGCATGCGCGCCGGCCGCCCGCGCCGCGGCCACCACCGCCTCCGGCGCAGCGCCCGGCCCGCGGCCGATATTGGCGAAGACATCCATCTCCAGCAGCTGCACGTCCTGCGGCAGGTAGCCGATGCGCCCGCCGAATTCCTCCCGGTCGCAGCGGTGGCTGTCCTGGCCGTCCAGCAGCACCCGCCCCGCGCCCGGCTCCAGCAGGCCGAGGGTGAGGCGCAGCAGGGTGCTCTTGCCGACACCGTTCGGGCCCTGGACGGTGCAGACCGTGCCGGGCGGCAGGTGCAGGTGGATGCCGCCGATGATGGGCGCCGGCCGGCCCGGCGGGTGGAAGCGGAGGCCGTCCAGCAACAGCCCGGCCGGGGCCGAGGGGTCGCGCGGCAGCACCGCCGGCGCCGCCTCCTGCCGCATCACCGCCCGCAGCCGCTGCCAGGCGGCCACGCCGCCCGCCCAGCCCTCCCAGGACTTCATGAGGTGGGAGAAGGGCTGCAGCGCATTGGAGGTGAGGAAATAGACGATGATCAGCATGCCGGCCGTGGCCGAGCCTTCGAAGAGCAGCAGGGCGACATAGAGGAAGGCGCCCATCTGGATCAGCTCGGCGGCCAGCGCCTCGATGCCGTGCAGCGCCTGGGCACGGCGATGCGTCGCCTCCTCCGCCGCCAGCGCCGCGCCGTAGCGGTGCTGCCAGCGCGCGAGGGTGGCCGGAACGAGGCCGAGGCCGCGCACCAGGTCCGGATGCGAGAGCTGCCCGGAGAGCTCGGTCGCCGTCTCCGCCATGGCGCTGGCGCTCGCCTGCAGCGACCCGCGGGTGATGCGGTGCATCAGCAGCCCGAGCGCGGCGACCAGCACCGCGCCGCCGAGCCCGATGAGGCCGAGGCCGGTATCGAGGCCGAACATCAGCAGGATGGCGATGACGGCGCCGATCAGCTCCAGGAACAGCACGGCGGCGCGGCTGGCGAAGAGCGACTGGACCCTGGCGATTTCGCGCAGCATGGCGGCGCCCTGCGCCGTGTCGGTGCGCACCGCGTTGCGCACCGCGGCCTGCAGCGCCTCCGCCCTGAGGGTCAGCCCCAGCCGCTCCGCGATGGCGCCGAGCATGGCGCCGCGCAGATGGCCATACCAGCCGGAGAGGATGGTCAGCAGGCCGAAGAGCAGGGCGAAGCCGATCGCGGTCGCGGCGTTCCCCGTGTCCAGCACGCCGTCGCTGATATGCTTCATGACCAGCAGGAAGGCCAGGAAGGCAAGCTGGCTCGCGGCGGTCAGCAGGATGAGGGTGGCGATGAAGGCCGGCGTCACGCCGACATCGCGCAGCCGGAGCCCGGCCGGGCGCAGGGCGGCGCTCATCGCGCCACCATCGCCGGGCGGCGTGCCCGCTGTCCCTGTCCCCGGCCCTCCAGCAGGGGCTGCTCCTCGCCCGCCGGCACCAGCGCGCCGCGGCGGATCGCCAGCACGCGGTCGGCGACCGCGAGCAGGTTCGGACGGTGGGTGGTGAAGACCACCGCCGTGCCCTCTGCCCTGAGGCGCCGCAGCAGGCGCGCGACCTCCGCCTCGCCCTCGGCATCCAGCGAGCCCGCCAGCTCGTCCAGCAGCAGCAGGCGCGGCCGGCCGTAGAGCGCGCGGGCGAGGGCGATCCGGTGGCGCTGGCCCATGGAGAGCTGGTAGCCGCCGGTCAGCGGCGTCGAATAGCCCAGCGGCAGGCCGATGATCGTGGCATGCGCCCCGGCGCGCCGCGCCGCCTCCATCACCTCGGCCATGTCCGGTTCCTCCAGCCGGGCGATCGCCTCGGCGACCGTGGCGCGGGAGAGCAGGGCATCCTGCGGCAGGTAGCCGACATGCCGCGCCAGCTCCCGCCGGTCCCACTGGCTCGTCGCGTGGCCGTCCAGATAGGCGCCGCCGCCGCCCGGGCGCAGGATGCCCATCAGCAGCCGCAGCAGCGTGCTCTTGCCGCTGCCGGAGGGGCCGACGATCGCGACGATCTCGCCCGCCCCGACCGTCAGGTCGAGGTTGCGGAACAGGGCCGGCTGCGGGCCGCGGAAGCCGAAGCCCAGGTGCTCGGCGGTCAGCCGCACGGCCGGGCGCGGGAAGGCGATGCCCTCCGGGATCGCGGCCGTCGCCCGCACCATGGCACGCAGCCGCCGCCAGGCATCGACGCCCTCGGTCAGGCTGCGCAGATGCATCCCCAGGCCCATGAAGGGGCCGACCACCATGCCGATCAGCAGGATGGAGCCGGCGAAGGCGGTGTTGACGTTCTGGCCGCTCAGCATCAGCGCGGCCATGGTGAAGATGATGCCGCCGCGCAGCAGGCCGGCCAGCATCTCCAGCAGGGTGCGCAGCCGCTCCGCCCGGCGCTCGCTTTCCCAGGCCTCGGCCGAACCCTCCGCCGCCGCCTCGACCCAGTGCCGCACCAGGCGCGGCAGCATGCCCATGGCCAGCACCGCCTCGCCCGAGCGCATCGCATCCGCCGCCATGCCGAAGGCCCGCGTGCGGGAAGCGAAGGCGACCGCCGCGGCGCGCTGCGCGGCGCGGGCCATCAGCAGGCTCACCACCGCGCCCAGCACGCAGAAGATCAGGCTCATGACGAAGGCCGCCCAGTGCAGGGCGAGGATCAGCGCCAGCAGCACCGGCGCGGTGACGAGGCCGAGCGCGACATGCGGCAGGTCGCCCGAGAGCGCCCGGCGCATGGATTCGATCGCCTCCAGCGCCTCGCTGGAGAGCACTTCCGCCCGTCCGGCGCGCTGCGCGGTGCAGAGCACGGCCGGCACGGCCAGCCGCTCCGCAACGTAGCGGGAGACGGTGGCGACCGCCCGCTCCTGCAGGTTCCGCAGCGCGGTGACGGCGGCCAGCGCCATCAGCCAGAAGATCCCGGCCGCGAACAGCGTGTCGGCGCTGAGCGTCACCGGCAGCAGGCTGAACAGGCCGGTCTTGTTGATGATGATCGCGTAGGCGATCAGCAGGCTGACCAGGCCGAGGCCGAGCATGAGCGCCATCCAGCCGCCGACAACGCGCAGCGTGTCCTCGATGGCGCCGCGCAGCAGCGCATCCGCCGAGCCGGGAGGGGAGGGGCTGGCCATGCGGCTCAGGCCAGGGCGCGGAGGAGGGCGGCCGCCAGGGCGCCGGCCGAGAGGCTGGCGAGCAGGGCATAGAGCACGGCCTGCCAGGGATCGATCCCGCCGCGGGCCGGCGCCTGCGGCGGCGCGGCCAGTTCCGCGAGCCGGGCATCCAGGCGGGCCAGCCAGAGCTCCATATGGGCGACCCGCGCCTGCAGCTCCTCGCCGGCCTGCCCGGCATCGGGGTGCGATGGCTGGCCGGCGCGCTCGCGCAGCGCCACCAGCTCGCGCTTCAGCTCGCGCTGCTCGGCGATCACGCCCTCCACCATGCGCTGCAGCGCGCTGCCGGCGGGCGGCTCCTCCCGCCGGGGCAGGCGGGCGGCGATCTGGAACTCCCGGCCATCGGCGCCGAGGGCGACCACCGCCACATCCTGCATGCGGTCGCGGCATTCGGCGCGGACCGGCAGCTCGAAGGCGTGGCAGCCATCGCCGATGCCGGCCTTGGCGAGGTCCGGCCGCGCGCCATCGGCGATCGTCTCCGCCAGGGTCTCGCCGGCGAGGCGCAGCAGGACCCGGACCCGATGCGCCGGATGGCCGAAATCCCAGGCCCAGCCATAGAGCCGGTCGGGTGTCGCATTGTCGATCACGCCGCGGACGTCGGAGGGGAGGCCCGTCGCGGCGGGCGCCTCGGTCACGCGCCCGGCCTCCGGCATCGGGGCATCCGGCTTCAGCATCATCATGGGGTGGGAGTCCCTGGCTGCGGCGGCTGGGTCACGCGGCCCGCGCATCCTGCGCGGCGCGGCCCCGCCGGGGAGCATCGAACTGCAATGAAGTTATTTTGCTGGAATGCATTCAGGCGGCGCGGGCCATGCGCTGGCGCCCCAGGATCTCGCGGTAGAGGGCGTGGTGGTGCGCCGCCGCCTCGCCGATGGTCACCGGCGGCCGGATGCCGGCCACCAGCCGCTCCCACAGCCCCTCGGTCTCGATGGCCCGGCGCATGACGCGCGCGAGGCCGGCCGGGTCGGCAACCGGGGCATGCAGCCCGTCGACGCCGTCCCGCACCATCTCCGCCATGCCGCCGAGATCGCCGCAGATGACGGGGCGGCGGTGCAGGAAGGCTTCCTGGATCACCAGCGGGGCATTCTCCCACCAGATGGAGGGCAGCACGACCCAATCGACCTGGGCCATCAGCCCGGGAAGCTCCGCCGCGCCATAGGGGCCGCGGTGCCGGGCCTCGGGCGCGGCGGCGAGGCCGGCGGTGAAGCCTTCCATGAATTTCTCGGACTGGTAGGCGGCGCCGCCATGCAGCGTGAGGGCATGCCCCACCCCGGCCTCCGACAGCCGGCGCGAGGCCTCGAGCAGTACGAGGCCGCCCTTGAAGCGGTTCACATGGCCAAAGAAGCCGAAGCGGTCGCGCCGGCCATCCGGCGCGGCGCGGTGCGGCGTGGGCGCCGCGGCGGCGATGCCGTTGCGCATGACCAGGATCTTCCGCGCCGGCCAGCCGGCGGCGATGTAGCGGTCGCGGGCGAATTCACTCGGCGTCAGGATGCGGTCGCATTCGCCGAGGACGTCGCGCATCTCCAACTCGCGCATCACGAAATCGGCGCCCGGCCGGCCGGGGAAGCAGGCCTGGCAGCGGTCGAGCGAGGGGCCGGGGCAGAGCCGGCCATCCGTCGTCAGCAGCTGGCCTTCCTGCGGGCAGAGCGGGAAGAAGTCGTGCGCGGTGAAGACCAGCTTCGCCCGCGGCGCGGCGCGGCGGATCATGTCCACCGTCTCCACGCCGAATTGCAGGAGGTGGTGGATATGCACCACCTCCGGCCGCAATTGCCCGATCACCGGGGCGAGCGATGCAAGCCCATAGGTGTCGGGCTGCGCCAGGCCGAAGCGGTCGAAATGGCCAAGCCAGACCAGCGCCTCGTCCGGCGCGTCGCCGATGCCCTGCAGCAGCGTGCCGGGGCGGAGTTCGCGATGCGCGCCGGTGACGGCGGCGAGGAAGAGGCCCTCCACCCCATGCTGCTCGCGCAGCGCCCGGAACAGGCCCCGGGCAAAGACCTCGGTGCCGCCGGGCTGCAGGCCGGGATGGTTGTGGCAGAGGAAGAGAACGCGCATCAGCGGCCTCCCGCGCCGGCATGCCGGGCCATCAGCGCCGCGATGTCGGGCGCCCAGCGGCGATGGTGCAGGCCGCGGTTGTAGGTGGCGGCCAGGCTTTTCGCATAGCCGCCATGGTCGCGGATCGACTGCCGCTCGAAGTGGAAGAGCTCGGCGGTCGGGACATAGCCGATCTCGCCGCCATCGGCGCGGAGCCGGAGGCAGAGGTCGGAATCCTCGTAATCGCCGATGACGTAGTCGGTGCTGATGCCGCCCACCGCGCGCCAGGCCTCGGCGCGGACACAGAAGGCGGCGCCGGTGATGCCGGGCACGCGGCGGGCGACCTGCGCCGCCGGGAAGTGGCGCGGATGGCCCTTGAAGTAGTGGTCGTTGAACCACTCCGCCTCGCCCGGCATCTGCAGGAAGTAGAGCCCGGCATGCTGCAGCGAGCCGTCCTCGAAGAGCAGCTTCGGGCCGACCGCGGCGAGCTTCGGCTGACGCCGCAGCGCGGTCAGCATCGGCTTCAGCCAGCCGCGCGCCGCTGGCACCACATCCGAGTTCAGCAGCAGCAGCACCGGCGCGCGGGCCTCGGCGGCGCCGGCATGGCAGGCGGCGCCGTAGCCGTAATTGCGCGGCTGGATCACCAGGGTGAGCGGCAGGTCGTGCAGCCGGTGCAGGCCGCGCAGCAGGTGCTCCACCTCGTCGCGCTGCTCCGGGCTGTCCAGCACATAGATCAGCTCGACCTCGCGCAGGCCGGGGTCGCGGGCGAAGGCGCCAAGCTGGGTGCGCAGGAAGCGCAGGTTGCGGTAGAGCGGCACGATGACGGCGGCGGCCGGGTCGCGCACCGGCAGGCCCATGCGGATCACCTCCGGCGCGCCGCGGCCGGCCATGACCAGCGCATGCAGCCGCCCGACCGGCGGGGCGATGGCCTCTGCCATCAGCACAGGCGTCGCATGCGCGGGCGCGATGGCGGAGAGGATCGCCTCCCGCGCCGCCTGTGGGTGCAGGAGTCCCGGCGGGGCCGTCAGCGTGACCTGTTCCCCGGTGGTGAGGCCGAGGCGGAGGCGCCATTGCGCGGCGGGGTGTGGCGCGCCTTCCGGCAGGTGCAGGGCGAAGCCGGCGCGGGCATCGGCGCCGCCATGCGGGGCGCCGGCATACTCCTTCACCAGGTCCGGCCGTGGGAAGCGCAGCAGCGCGGCCTGCGGCAGCCGCTGCTCGCCATAGGGGCTGCAGAGGGTGAGGCTGGCAATGAGGCCGAGCGGGTCGCGCAGCCAGCCGCGCAGGAAGAGCCCGCCGGCATGGTCCGGCACGGCTAGGTCCAGCCCGGCGCCGAAGGGCTCGCCGGGCGCCGCGTGCTGGCGGATGCGGGCCGGCGGCGCCAGCAATTGCTGGTCCCGCAGCAGGCGTCCCATGGCCGGCTCCGCCGGGGCGCGGCGGAGCAGCTCGGCCTGGGCCGCGGCGTGCAGGGCGCGGGCGCGCGCATCCCTGCCACGCGCGAGCTGGACGAGGCCCGGCAGGCGGGCCCTGACCGCGGGCAGCAGCACCAGCGCCTCGCCCTGGGGCGGGACCAGCCAGGCCTCCGACGCCCCCGTCTCCGGCAGGATGGCGGTTTCGCCCGCCAGCGCGACGCGCCGGAGGCGGCGCGGCCCGAGCAGGAGATGCGGCCCGGCCGGGAGGCCCGGGGGCAGGGACCAGAGCAGCGCCTCCGGCCCGCATCGCGCGGCGGGCTCGGCCGGTCGCGCGGCGGCGCGGGCGGCGGCGGCGGCCAGCCTTCCGCAGGCGGCGGCCAGCGCCGGATCCTCGCCGGCGCGGAAGATGCCGAGCGCCTTGCCGGCGATGAAGCGCAGCAGGGCCAGCAGCGGCCCGGGCTCGGCGGTGCCGAGCAGCGCGACGGCATCCGCCGTCTCCCGCAGCCCGACCGCATGATGTCCGCGGTCGGGGCCCAGGAGCGTCAGATCGGCCCCGGGCGCCAGGCCCGGCTGGGCGCGCGCCAGCAGGAGATGCAGCCGCTCCTCGCCGACCGTCAGGCCCTGCCAGGAGAGTGGCGGGCGCAGCGCACCGGCGGGGCCGTGCAGCACCGCCTCGGCTGGGCGCGCGAGGCCGGGCACCTCGGGCATGGCCAGCAGCACCAGGCCCGGCGAGAGGGGCAGCATCCCGGCCATGGGCTGCGCCGCGGCTGCCAGGGATGCCGCCGGCAGCCTGTCCGCCGCGCCGAGAAGGAGACCCGCCGTCATACGGATCAGCTAGGCGGCAGTCCTTGCCAGTCTCTGGATGGGCTGAACCGATCGCGAGGCGGGAGGGTCAGATCCCGTAATGCTCCCGGAACCAGGCGACGAAGGCGGCGGTGCCGGTTGCGACATCAGTGGCGGGGAGATAGCCGGTCAGCGCCTGCAGCAGCGAGGTATCGGCCCAGGTCTTCAGCACCTCGCCCGGCTGCATCGGCAGGTAGCGGCGGTCGGCCTGCCGGCCGCAGGCCCTTTCGAGCGCCGCGATGAAGTCCAGCAGCTGCACCGGCTGCGCATTGCCGATATTGACGATGCGGAAGGGCGCGACGGGGCTGATGGAGTCGCAGTCCGCGACCTTGCGCCCGGCCTCCGGCGCGCAGGCGACCAGGCGCAGGATGGCCTCCACCAAGTCATCGATATAGGTGAAGTCGCGCTCCATCCGGCCGTGGTTGTACACCTCGATGCTGCGGCCCCGGAGGATGGCGTCGGTGAATTTGAAGAAGGCCATGTCCGGCCGGCCCCAGGGGCCATAGACCGTGAAGAAACGGAACATGGTGATGGGCTGCTGCCACAGCGATGCGTAGGAATGGCCCATCTGCTCGGTCGCCAGCTTGGTGGCGGCGTAGATGTTCAGCGGCGTGGCGACCGCATCCGTCTCCTTGAACGGCATGGCGGTGTTGGCGCCATAGGCAGAGCTGGTGGAGGCCATCAGCAGGTGCCGCACCGGCCGGGCCTTGCAGGCCTCCAGCAGCGTGAAGGTCCCCTGGATATTGGCGTGGATGTAGCTCTCGGGATGCTCCAGCGCGTAGCGGACGCCGGCCTGGGCGGCGAGGTGGACGACCACCTCCGGCGCCTCGGCCGCCATCACCTCCGCCAGCCGCGTCGCATCGGTCAGGTCGAAGAGGTGCGGGGTGAAGCCGGCATGGCGCGCGAGCTGCGCATGCCGCGCCTCCTTCAGCCGCACGTCGTAATAGGGAACCATGGCGTCGATCCCGGCGACGGCGTGGCCGGCGGCCAGCAGGCGGCGCGCGACATGGAACCCGATGAAGCCGGCGCTGCCGGTGACCAGAACCTTCATTGACCGGCCTTCCCTCCATTCGGCGCCCAGATAGGCCAGAAGCTGTTGCGGCGAAATGGAGCGGGCGACGGGCTGCGTCGATCACGAAAATGTAAACACAATATCGACGGCGGAGTATCTACCTCAGGTTGCAACAATCAGGAATTGCCTGATCCTGCAGGCCATGCCGGATTCGAATCGACAATCGGATTTCGCCTGTCTGGCGGCCACCAGTGCGGCGGGCGCCTGGATCGGCGGCCTCGCCGACCGCTTCCGCACGCGCCGCGCCAGGGTGGCGGTGATCGGCCTCGGCTATGCCGGGCTGCCGCTGGCGCTGGCCCTGGCCGAAGCCGGCTTCGCCACCCTCGGCATCGATGCCGACCCCGCGCGGCTCGCCTGCCTCGCGGCCGGGGAGACCGGCATGCGCCATGTCGCCGCGCCGGCCCTGCAGGCCGCCCTCGGCGCCGGGCGGTTCGAGGCGACGGCGGCCTGGGCGCGGCTGGCGGAGGTGGATGCGATCCTGATCTGCGTGCCGACGCCGCTCGGCCCCGAAGGCCAGCCCGACCTCTTGGCGGTCGAGGCCGCCGCCCGCTCGGTCGCCTGGCACCTGCATCCGGGCCAGCTCGTCGTGCTCGAATCCACCACCTGGCCCGGCACGACGCGGGAGGTGGTGCAGCCGATCCTGGAGGCCACCGGGCTCCGCTGCGGCCAGGACTTCTTTCTGGCCTATTCGCCGGAGCGGGAAGACCCCGGCAACCCGCATTTCCACACCACCGGCATCCCCCGCGTGGTCGGCGGCGCCGATCCCAACGCCCTCCACTTGGCGGAGGCGCTCTATGGCGCCGTGGTGGACCGGGTCGTCCCGGTCGGCTCGCTCGACGCGGCCGAGGCGGTGAAGCTGACGGAGAACGCCTTCCGCGCCGTCAACATCGCCCTGGTGAACGAGCTGAAGCTCTGCCTCGGCGCGCTCGGCCTCGATGTGTGGGAGGTGGTGGCGGCCGCCGCGAGCAAGCCCTTCGGCTACATGCCCTTCTGGCCGGGCCCGGGCGTGGGCGGGCACTGCATCCCGGTCGATCCCGCCTATCTGGCCTGGCGGGCGCGGGCGGCGGGCGTGCCGGCGCGCTTCGTGGAACTCGCCGGCGAGATCAATGCCGCGATGCCCGGCCACACGGTCGCGGCGCTGGAGGCGGCGCTGCGCCGGCGAGGCCGGGATATTCCGGGCAGCCGGATCCTGGTGCTCGGCGCCGCCTACAAGCCGAATATCGAGGATGTGCGGGAGAGCCCGGCGCTGCGGCTGATCGAGCTGATCGAGGCGAAGGGCGGCACGGCGCCCTATCACGACCCCCTCGTGCCGGCGCTGCCCCGCCTGCCGGAGCATCCGGCGCTGGCCGGCCGCCGCTCCGTGCCCTGGGCGGAGGCCATCCGCGGCTGTGACGCCGCCCTGATCGTCACAGACCATGACGGGGTGGACTATGCCGGGCTCTGCGCCGCGGTGCCGCTGGTGGTGGATACGCGCAATGCCTGCGCCCGGCGCGGGCTGCGCGGGCCGGGCATCGTGAAGGCCTGATATCGGCCGGCACAGGTCCCGACCTGCCGCCGGGCGCGCCCATCGGTGCCATGCCCGGGGTCGCGCCAGCCGGCCTGCCTCCCGGTGGCGAGCGGGGAGGCTCAGCCCTGCTCCGCCGCGCAGCCCAACTCGTCCCAGGCCTGCACGGTCAACTGGCGCGCGATCCGTCCGTCCCGCAGTTCCAGGGTCATGGCGGAGACCACATGGCAGCCATCGGGGCAGGTGCAGCGCTCGACCAGGGCGATGCGGTCCGGCCCGACCACCTCCTCCACCACCGCGCGGGCCATGGGGCGGCTGCAGACATCCTGCCAGAAGCCCTCGATGGCCGCGCGGCCCAGCAGCCGCATCGGCGCGCTCGGCGGGCGGTTGCGGTCGACGATCGTCAACTCGGCATCCTCGGCATAGAGTGCCGCGAGCATCGCCGCGTCGCTCCGCTCCAGCGCCCGCCGCAGGGCGGCGAAATCGAACCCGCCACTCGCCATACCTGCCTCCCCCGGTCCAGACGGCAGGGCCGTCCGCAGCGGGAAACGCCGCGGAGGCGCGGATGTGGCACGGCCCCTGGCGGCGAGGGGGCCTCTGCCCCACATTGCCGGCGAACCGCCGGAGGGACCCACCATGGCCGCACCCGAGATCGACGAGAAGACCCGCACCGAGCTGGAGGCCGCCGCCTTCCGCAAGCTGGTCGAGCACCTGCGCAACCGGACCGACGTGCAGAATATCGACATGATGAACCTGGCGGGGTTCTGCCGGAATTGCCTCAGCCGCTGGTACCGCGAGGGCGCGGCGGAGAAGGGCATCGCCCTGGCCGATCCGGATGCGCGCGAGATCGTCTATGGCATGCCCTACAAGGAGTGGCAGGCGAAGTACCAGAAGGACGCGACCGCCGAGCAGAAGGCGAAGTTCGCGGCGGCGAATCCGGGCCACTGATGCGACGGGGGCCGCGCCCCCTCCCGCCTGCCCGCCGGATGTCAGGCGGCCCCGGGGCCCGGCCCGAGATTGGCGTTGCTGATCCGGCCTCGTCCCGGTAAACCCGCCGCCCTTCGAGTAGGGGGCCGCAGGGGATGAGCGACGTGGAAGAGGAAGCCCGGGCGAGCCGCGCCCGGCAGGAAGCCGACCCGGATCCGGAGGTCGGCGGAATCGCCGTGGACCGCCTCCGCAGCATCATTGAGCGCGTCGAGCGGCTGGAGGAGGAACGCAAGGCCCTCGCCAGCGACATCAAGGACATCTTCGCCGAGGCGAAGAGCGCGGGCTTCGACGTGAAGGTGATCCGGCAGATCATCTCGATCCGCAAGAAGGAGCCGGCCGAGGTGGAGGAGCAGGAGACTCTGCTCGACCTGTACCGGCGCGCGCTGGGCATGTGAGCCGTGGCCGGCGATCGCCCCCGGTGCCGGCGCCGGGGGGGCGGAATCGCCGGCGCGAGATCCGGCGGGCGGGGGTGGGACCCCCGCCCAGGCGCGTCAGGCCGGCAGGAAATCCGGCACCGAGAGGTAGCGCTCGCCGGTGTCGTAGTTAAAGCCCAGCACCCGCGCGCCCTTCAGCAGGTCGGGCAGCTTCTGCGCGATCGCCGCCAGCGTCGCGCCGGAGGAGATGCCGACCAGCAGCCCCTCCTGCGCCGCCGAGCGCCGCGCATACTCCTTCGCGTCATCCGCCGAGACCTGGATCACGCCATCCAGAAGCTGCGTGTGCAGGTTGGCCGGGACGAAGCCGGCGCCGATGCCCTGGATCGGGTGCGGGGAGGGTGCGCCGCCCGAGATGACCGGGGAGGCCGAGGGCTCCACCGCGAAGACCTTCAGCCCGGGCCACTTCGCCTTCAGCACCTGCGCGCAGCCGGTGATGTGCCCGCCGGTCCCGACCCCGGTGATCAGCGCGTCCAGCCCTTCCGGGAAGTCGGCCAGGATCTCCTGCGCCGTCGCCTGCACATGGATGTCGATATTGGCCGGGTTCTCGAATTGCTGCGGGATCCAGGCGCCCGGCGTCTGCGCCGCCAGCTCCTCGGCCCGGGCGATGGCGCCCTTCATGCCCTTCTCGCGCGGCGTCAGGTCGAACGTCGCGCCATAGGCCTGCATCAGCCGGCGCCGCTCGACCGACATGCTCTCCGGCATCACCAGGACCAGCCGGTAGCCCTTCACTGCGGCCACCAGCGCCAGGCCGATGCCGGTATTGCCCGAGGTCGGCTCGATGATGGTGCCGCCGGGCTTCAGCCGGCCATCCTTCTCTGCTGCCTCCACCATGGAGAGCGCGATGCGGTCCTTGATGGAGCCGCCCGGATTCGCGCGCTCCGACTTGATCCACACCTCGGCCTCGCCGAAGAGCCGGTTGATGCGGATATGCGGCGTGCCGCCGATGGTCTCGAGGACGCTCTGGACTTTCATACGACGCCACTCCGTGGAATTTTTGTGCTGCAACCGATAATCCACCTGTTCATCGCAGGGAAGGGCGGTTCGCAGGATCGGATCGCGCGACCGGCGGACTCCGGAGCGGCCCCGCTGTCCCGACCATCCGGGAGGCATGCCCCGGGCAGAACCGGGAATACGGGCGGGGATGTGGATCATCGCGGCCTTGGCGATCGGACCGACTGTCGGCGATGCCCGCACGAGAAGGGCCATCTGCCACCCGCCTCGCGGTCCCTGCCGGCCGGTCGCGGGTGGCCGGACCGGGCCGGGGGCCGCCCGGCGGTCCAGGGCACGGGCTGACGCCACGCCCTGACATCCGGCCCCGCCGCGAAGGCGCCGCCCCCCGTGATCCGTCCTCGCCGCGATCCGTTGATTGCGGCCTGCACAGGCGCGGGCGACACTGCGCCGCTTCCCCTCCCGAAGGGCACCCGGACCGGGGCCCGGCGTTGGGGGAAGGGACCGTGCCCGGACGACAAAGGGTGTGGCAGGGGGAACGCGGAATGGCTGATGGGTCTGGGCCCGCGACCGGGGCGCCAGGGCCGGGGGTGCGACGAGTTGCGCCGCGCACCGGCCCGCGGGGCCGCGTGGCAGAGGAAGCGGCACGCGAGGCCGTCCGCGCCGCGATCGGCGCGCTGCCACTGCGCCGCGACCTGCTGATCGAACATCTGCACACGCTGCAGGACCGGCATGGATGTCTGCGGGCCGGCCATCTGGTCGCGCTCGCCGATCTGCTGCGCCTGGCGCCCGTGGAGGTCTTCGAGGTCGCCAGCTTCTACCACCATTTTGAGGTGCTGGAGGATGCCGCGCCGGCGCCGCCGCCGGTCACCATCCGGGTCTGCGGGAGCCTGCCCTGCGCCATGGCCGGTGCGCAGCGGCTGCTGGATGTCCTGCGGGCCGCGCCCCCCGCCGGCGCACGCATCCTGGCCGCGCCCTGCATGGGCGCCTGCCACCGCGCCCCCGCCGCCGCATTCGGGCATCACCTGATCGAGCATGCGACGCCGGAGCGCCTCGCCGATGCCGTCGCGCATGGCCCGCCCGCGCTGCCGTCGCCGCCCGGCCTTGCCGCCTACCGGGCGCGCGGGGGCTATGCCGTGCTGCGGCACGCACAGGCGTCCGGCGCGGCGGGGCGGGAGCGGATGCTGGAGGCGCTCGCCGCCGCCTCGCTCCGTGGCCTCGGCGGCGCCGGCTTCCCCGCCGCGCGGAAATGGCGGCTGGTGATGGCGCAGCCCGCCCCGCGGCACCTGGTGGTGAATGCCGATGAGGGCGAGCCCGGCACCTTCAAGGACCGGTACTGCCTGGAAACCGAGCCGCACCGCGTGCTGGAGGGCATGCTGATCGCGGCCGAGGCGATCGAGGCGGAGGCCTGCTGGATCTATCTGCGCGACGAATACCCGCATCTCCGCCGCGTCCTGCAGCAGGAGATCGCGGCGCTGCAGGCGGCCGGCCTCGCCCGCATGCCCATCCATCTCCGCCGCGGCGCCGGCGCCTATATCTGCGGGGAGGAGACGGCGCTGCTGGAGAGCCTGGAGGGCCGCCGCGGCTATCCCCGGCACAAGCCGCCCTTCCCGGGCGAGCACGGCCTCTTCGGCCGGCCGACACTTGTGCACAATGTCGAGACGCTGTGGTGGCTGCCGGAGATCCTGGGCGACCCGGACGGCGCCGCGCGGCTTGCCGCCATGGGCCGGCGTGGCCGGCAGGGGCTGCGCTTCTTCAGCGTGTCGGGCCGGGTGCGGAAGCCCGGCGAGAAGCTGGCGCCAGCCGGCGTCACGGCGCGCGAACTGGTGGAGGAATTCTCGGGCGGCATGCTGCCCGGGCACCGCTTCGCCGCCTATCTGCCCGGCGGCGCCTCGGGCGGCATCCTGCCGGAGCGGCTGGCGGACCTGCCGCTCGATTTCGGCACGCTGGACGCGCAGGGCTGCTTCGTCGGCTCGGGTGCCGTTGTCATCCTCTCGGACCAGGACGACCTGGCGGAGGCGGCACGCAACCTAGTGCATTTCTTCCGCGACGAGAGCTGCGGGCAATGCACGCCCTGCCGCGTCGGCACGGCGAAGGCCGCGGCGCTGCTGGGGGCGCCGCGCTGGGACCGCGCCCTGCTGGAGGAGCTGGCATCGGCCATGGCCGATGGCTCGATCTGCGGCCTCGGCCAGGCAGCGATGAACCCGGTGCGGAGCCTGCTGCGCCACATGCCGGAGGCGGTGCCGTGAGCAGGAGCGATCCCGGGACGGCGCCGGCGGGCGGCATCCGCTTCACCCTGGACGGCCGCTCGGTTTCGGCGGCACCGGGTGAGAGCCTCTGGGATGTCGCGCGGCGCGAGGGCACGGAGATTCCGCATCTCTGCCACCGGCCGCAGCAGCCCGGCTACCGGCCGGACGGCAATTGCCGCGCCTGCCTGGTGGAGGTCGAGGGCGAACGGGTCCTCGCCGCCTCCTGCATCCGGGCCCCGCGCGAGGGCATGGTGGTGCACACTGCGACGGAACGCGCCGGACGCGCCCGCCGCATGGTCTTCGAGCTACTGCTGGCCGACCAGCCCGGCGCCGAGGGACGCGATGCGAGTGCCGGCTTCGCGCGCTGGACGCAGCGGCTCGGCCTCGAGATCTCGCGCTTCCCGCCCGAGCCGGCGCGACCGATGGCCGATCTCTCGCACCCCGCCATGGCGGTGCAGCTCGATGCCTGCATCCAGTGCGGCCTCTGCGAGCGCGCCTGCCGGGAGGTGCAGCACAACGACGTCATCGGCCTGGCACGGCGCGGCATGGCGGTGACGGTCAGCTTCGACCTGCTCGACCCGATGGGCGCTTCCTCCTGCGTCGCCTGCGGCGAATGCGTGCAGGCCTGCCCGACCGGCGCGCTGCTGCCGAAATCCGTGCTGGACGAGGCCGGCCACCGCGCCGCGCCGCCGGCGCGGGAGGTCGCCAGCGTCTGCCCCTATTGCGGCGTCGGCTGCCAGGTCGGCTTCCGGGTGCGAGACGGCGCGATCGAGGAGGTGGCCGGCCGTGACGGCCCCTCGAACCAGGGGCGGCTCTGCGTGAAGGGCCGCTTCGGCTTCGACTATCTGCGCCATCCGGACCGGCTCACCCGGCCGCTGGTGCGCATCGCGCCGAAGGACCCGGCGGACTGCCTCGATCCCCGCCGCGCCCGCGCGAAATTCCGCGAGGCGGGCTGGGAGGAGGCGATGGCGCTGGCCGCCGAGGGCCTTGCCCGCATCCGCGACGGCCACGGGCCGGATGCGCTCGCCGGCTTCGGCTCGGCCAAGGGCTCGAACGAGGAGGCCTATCTCTTCCAGAAGCTGGTCCGCACCGGCTTCGGCACCAACAATGTCGATCACTGCACCCGGCTCTGCCATGCCGCGAGCGTCGCCGCGCTGCTGGAGGGCATCGGCTCCGGCGCCGTCACCGCGCCCTTCATGGCGGCGGCGGAGGCGGAGGTGATCCTCGTCATCGGCGCCCGCCCGACCGAGAACCACCCGGTCGCCGCCACCTTCCTGAAGGAGGCCGCGGCGCGCGGCGCGACGCTCGTCACGCTCGACCCGCGCGGCAGCGCGCTGGATCGCTTCGCCACGGAGGTGGTGCGCTTCGCCCCCGGCCGCGACGTGCCGATGCTGAACGCCATGCTCCACACGGTGATCACGGAGGGGCTCTACGACCGGCAGTATGTCGCGGCGCATACCGAAGACTTCGAGGCGCTGCGCGACCATGTCGCGGCGCTGACGCCGGAGGCGATGGCGCCGCTCTGCGGCGTGCCGGCGGAGCAGCTCCGCCGCGTCGCGCGGCGCTTCGCGCGGGCGCGCACGGCCATGATCTTCTGGGGGATGGGCATCAGCCAGTCCACCCATGGCACGGACAACACCCGCTGCCTGATCGCCCTAGCCCTGCTCTGCGGCCAGGTCGGCCGGCCGGGGACCGGGCTGCACCCGCTGCGCGGGCAGAACAACGTCCAGGGTGCCTCGGATGCCGGGCTGATCCCGATGATGTTCCCGGACTACCACCGCACGACGGATGACGCGGCACGCGGGCATCTGGAGCGGCTCTGGGGCGCGACGCTCGATCCGAAGCCGGGGCTGACGGTGGTCGAGATCATGCATGCCATGGCGCGGGGCGAGATCCGCGGCATGTATGTCATGGGCGAGAACCCGGCGATGTCGGACCCGGATGTGGCGCATGCCCGCGCCGCCCTGGCGCGGCTTGACCACTTGGTGGTGCAGGACCTCTTCCTGACCGAGACGGCGGCGCTGGCCGATGTGGTGCTGCCGGCCTCCGCCTGGCCGGAGAAGGACGGCACCGTCACCAACACCAACCGCCAGGTGCAGATGGGCCGCGCCGCCGTGCCGATGCCGGAGGGGGTGCGGCAGGATCTCGACCTGATCACCGAGATGGCGAACCGCCTCGGCCTGCGCTGGGACTACCGCCACCCGCGCGACGTCTTCCCCGAAATGGCAGCGGCGATGCCGTCGCTCGCCAGCATCACCTGGGAGCGGCTGGAGCGCGAGGGCAGCGTCACCTATCCCTGTCCCGCGCCGGACGCGGCAGGCCAGGCGATCGTCTTCGGCGACCGCTTCCCGACCGCGAGCGGCCGCGGCCGCTTCGTACCGGCCGGCTTGCGCGACCCGGACGAGATGCCGGACGAGCGCTACCCCTTCGTCCTGACGACCGGACGGCAGCTGGAGCACTGGCACACCGGCACCATGACCCGCCGTGCCGGTGCCCTGGACGCGCTGGAGCCGGAGCCCACGGCCTCCCTCGCGCCCGTCGATCTCCGGCGGCTCGGCCTGGCCCCCGGGCAGCGGCTGCGGCTGGAGACGCGGCGGGGCGCCATCGAACTGGCGGCGCGCGAGGACCCGGCGCTGCCGCAGGGGCTGGTCTTCGTGCCCTTTGCCTACCGGGAGGCCGCGGCGAACCTGCTGACCAATCCGCAGCTCGACCCTTACGGGAAGATTCCCGAGTTCAAATACTGCGCGGTGCGGGTCGAACCGGTGCGGGAGACCTGGCGCGGGGCGGCGCGGGCCGGCCTGCCGGAAGCAGGCCCGGAGGACCGGATGCGCGGGGCCGGGGGATCACCGCCGGCGCCATGGCCGGACCGCGAGGCCGGGCCATGACGGGGCAGGTCCGGATCCTTCGCAGCCGCCCGACGGTCCTGCCGCCAGGGCCACGGCCGGGCCAGGCTGGCGCGACGGCCTGGCGGGGCCCATTCTCCGGCCATGCTGCCGCATGAACCCGTTCTCCGCCTCGGCATCTTCCTCGGCGTCCTGCTCGCCCTGCTGGCGCTGGAGCAGCTGATTCCCTGGCGGCGGGCGCGCCCGCTCGGGCGCCGGCGCTGGCCGGCCAATCTTGGTCTCGCGGTGCTCGGTGCCCTGCTGGTCCGCGCGGTGATGCCGGCCGCGGCGGTGGGCGCGGCGCTCTGGGCGGAGGCGCGGGGCTGGGGGCTGCTGCCGGCGCTCGGCATGCCGGGCTGGGTCGCCATCCCGCTATCGGTCATCCTGCTCGACCTGCTGATCTACTGGCAGCACCGGGTGACCCATGCGGTTCCGCTGCTCTGGCGCCTGCACCGCGTGCACCATGCCGATCCGGAACTGGATGCGACCAGCGGGCTGCGCTTCCATCCGGTGGAGATCCTGCTCTCCATGGCGCTGAAGATGGTGGCGGTGGTGGCGCTCGGGGCGCCGGCCGTGGCTGTGCTGGTCTTCGAGGTGCTGCTGAACGCGACCGCCATGTTCAACCACGCCGCCATCAGCCTGCCGCCAGGGCTGGAGCGCGCATTGCGCCTGGTGCTGGTGACGCCCGAGATGCACCGGACCCACCACAGCGAGGCCCGGGCGGAGACGGACAGCTGCTATGGCTTCTGCCTGTCCTGGTGGGACCGGCTCTTCGGCAGCTACCGCGCCGCGCCGGCGGCAGGGGAGGGGGTGGTGATCGGCGTCGCCGGCTGGCGGGCCCCGGAGCAGCAGCGGCTGGACCGGTTGCTGCTGCAACCGATGCGCGGCGGGGCGGGGCCGGCCGAGGCTGCGGTTCCACCCCTCGTTCCACCCCTGGCGGCCGGGAGGCCCGTGCTGTCAGCCGCTCCGCCGCAGCCTGGAGCCGATCGCTCCATGGCATGAGGACCCCGGAGTGGAAGCCCGCTCCATGACCATCGGCCTGCAGCCGATGGGCGTTCAGTCCTGGGCACCATCCGCTGCCTGGGCTCCGCACCACGCCCCGGCGCCGAGGCGAGACGGCCAGCGCGCCCGGCGAGCGATGGCCCGGCTGTGTCCAGGGCGCGGGGCCGGCCGATCGGGTGCGGCCGTGCCGCCTCCGGTCTCAGGCCGTCCAGCCGCGGCGCCGGAATTCCTGCCGCAATGGAACGCCGTTCTGGAAGCGCAGCCAGACCACCGCGGCGGCGGCGGCCCAGAGCGGCAGGGTCACGATCAGCCCCCACCAGCCCAGGGCGCCGAACAGGCTCGCGCCGAGCGCGAACAGGGCGACGCCGGCAATCAGGTGCGCCAGCTTGCTGTCGAACCAATCATGCGGCAATGCCTGCATGCCATCCTCCTGCCTTTCCCGCACAACGAACGGCCATGCGACCCGTTGCGGCTTTTGGTGCGCCCGGCCTGTCTCAATCCGATGAGGGCGGGCGCGGCTTGAGACGGCTGAGCGCGGAAAGCGTCACCACCGCGAAACCGCAGATCACCAGCGCCACGTCATAGGCCCCGAGCCCCGCCGCGACGCCGATGGCGCCCGTGGCCCAGAGCGCGGCGGCGGTCGCGGTGCCATGGACCTCGCCGCCGCTCTTGAGGATGGCGCCACCGCCGATGAAGCCCATCCCGGTGATCACGCCCTCGACGATCCGCGCCATGGCCTCGGGGCTGTCCTCATGCCCCATCAACCGCTCGGCGGCCTGGATGAAGCCGCAGGCGGCAATCGCGACCAGCGGGAAGGTCCGGAGCCCAGCGCTCCGGTCCTCGCGCTCCCGGTTCCAGCCGATGAGGAAGGCGAGCGCATAGGCGATGGCGAGGTCGCGGATATGGGGAAGGAAGGCAAGGCCGCGCAGGTTCGGGAGGAGATCGTTCGGGTCCATGCATGATGAACCGGCCCCGGCCGTCGCGGTTGCGGCACGTCTTCGCCCCGCGCGGCCCGGGATGACGCCCGGCCGGTCACATCCGCTGGGGGGACGCACGGCGCCCGGAGGCCGGGCGGGAATGCCGTATCCAGCGCCCCCGCATCGCCCGTTCGGCGCCGCAGGCGCACGCGGGCCTCGCCGGGACCTGGCGCAGGGCGGATTCCGGGTTGGTCTCGGCGACGAAGGCCAGGCGCCCGCCTCGGCGGGAAGGGCCAACAAGCCTCCGCCACGGAAGGCCGCCCGCCGCACCCCCGGGCCGGCATCCCGGCATGCCCCGACGGCGCTGGCAGTCGCCCCATGGCCAGACCGGCCGCGGCTCCGCCTAACGGGAGAGCGAGGCGAGTTCCCCCTGGTAACGCTCCAGCACCGCCCGCCGCCGCACCTTCATGGTCGGCGTGAGAAGCCCGTTCTCTACCGAGAAGGCGGAGGGCGCCGGCATCCAGCGCCGGATGCGCTCGATGGTCGAGAGCTTGGCATTCACCCGCGCGACCGCCCCCGCCACCTTGTCCTCCATGCCCTCGGCCGCGACGAGCAGGGCGACGATGCCCGGCTGGCCCTCGCCGGCCACCACCGCCTGGGCGATCTCCGGCTCCGACATCAGCAGGCCTTCCAGCTTGGCCGGGCTCACCATGTCGCCGCCGAGGGTCTTGATGAAGTCCCGCTTGCGGTCGGTGATGACGATCCGCCCGTCCTCGATCCGGCCGACATCGCCGGTATGCAGCCAGGTCTCGCCATCCGGGCCCGCCCGCAGCGCATTCTCCGTCGCCTCCGGGTTGTTCCAGTAGCCATCCATGACCAGGTCGCCGCGGATCAGCAACTCGCCATCCTCGGCGATGTGCGCCTGCACCCCCTCGAGCGGCGGGCCGACGGTGTGGCGGCGATTGGCCCAGGGCAGGTTCACGCTGATCACCGGCCCGGCCTCGCTCTGGCCATAGCCCTGGATCAGCGGCAGGCCGAGGGCGAGGAAGAAGCCCGAGAGCTCCGGGTCCAGCCGCGCCCCGCCCGAGACCAGCGCCTTCAGCCGCCCCCCGAAGCGCGCGCGCACCTTGTCCCGCACCAGCCTGTCGAGGAGCGGGTCGATCAGCCGCTCGCCAAGGCCGAGCGGCGGGCCGTCCATCCGCCGCAGCCCCTGCGACAGCGTCCGCTCGAAGAGCCGCCGCTTCAGCCCGCTCTCCTTCTCGATCTGCGCCAGCATCTTCGCGCGCAGCACCTCGAACAGCCGCGGCACGGCCGTCACGATGGCGGGCCGGATCTCCTGGAATTCGGCGGCAAGGCGGTCGGCGCCGCGGGAATAGACCACCTCCATGCCCATCGACGGCAACAGGAAGCAGCCCACCGTGTGCTCATAGCTGTGGGAGAGGGGGAGGAAGGAGAGATAGGGCTCCCCGTCCACGCCCAGGCGCTCGATCAGGCCGCGCACGCCCTCCCGGTTCGCCAGCATGGCGCGGTGCGGCAGCATGACCCCGCGCGGCGTGCCGCCGGTGCCGGAGGTGTAGATCAGGCAGGCGAGCCGGCCTGCGGGGATCTGCTCGGCCTCCGCCATCAGCATCGGCAGGTCCGCGGGGCAGTTGGTGGCCTCCGCCCAGGGGCGCGCCGCCAGGCCCTCGGGCATGCCATCCATGCAGACCAGCAGGTCGAGCCCGCCGGTCGCGGCGGCGGCCTCCGCCACCCGGGCCGCGAGCGCCGGGGTGGAGACGATGGCGGTCCGTGCCCCCGAATCCCGCAGGATATGGGCGTGGTCGGCAACGGTGTTGGTGGTGTAGGTGGGCACGGTGACCGCGCCGATCGCCATGATGGCGCAATCGGCGACGTTCCATTCCGGCCGGCTCTCGCTGACCAGCAGGATACGGTCGCCCGGCATGATGCCCCGGCCACGCAGCCAGGCCGCGACATGGCCGACCTGCTCGGCGAACTCGCCCCAGCGCAGCCGGCGCCAGGCGCCGTCCCGCCAGTAGCGCAGCATCGGCCGGTCCGGCCGCTGCCGCGCCAGGGCGAAGAGCATCCCCGGCAGGCTCGTCCAGCCGCTCGTTCCGCGGTTCTCGGCCCTGTGGCCGGCCCTTGCCTCATCCGGCATGGCGAGCGCCTCCGTCTCCGACATTGCCCCCTTCGTTCCCCTGTCCCCAACGTGCCTCGTCGGGCCGCAGCGGCTTGGCCGCGACCCGCGCGGCCTTATATGGGGAGATGTGACCCGATCCGAGCCCAATCCGACCCCGCCCCGTGCCGCCGCGGATCTCGCTGCGGCTGCGGGCCTCCGCCCGGTTCTCCGCTCGCCGCTCGATGCCGGTGCCCCGCCCGGCGGCGCGCCGCTGCCGGTCTGGGACCTCTCCGACCTCTATGCCTCGGCCGAGGATCCGCGGCTTGCCGCTGATCTCGACCGGGCGGAGGCGGATGGCAAGGCCTTCGCCACCCGGCTGGCCGGCAAGCTCGCCGGCCTCTCCGGCGAGGCGCTGGCCGCGGCGATCGCGGAGTATGAACGGATCGAGGAGGTGCTGGGCCGGGCGATGAGCTACGGCCAGCTCGTCTTCGCCGGCGACGCCCAGGATCCGGCCAATGGCCGCTTCTACCAGACCCTGCAGGAGCGGGTGACGGCCATCTCCTCGCATCTGCTGTTTTTCACGCTGGAGCTGAACCGGCTGGAGGATGCGGAGCTGGAGCGGAAGCTCGCCGGCAGCCCCGCCCTCGCGCGCTGGCGGCCCTGGCTGCGGGACCTGCGCGTGTTCCGGCCGCACCAGCTCTCCGACGAGCTGGAGAAGCTGCTGCACGAGAAGGAGGTGACCGGCCGCAGCGCCTGGAACCGCCTGTTCGACGAGACCATCGCCGGCATGACGGTGAAGGTCGCCAAAGGGACGGAGATCGAGGAGGTGACCGTCTCGGCGGCGCTCAACAAGCTCTCCGACCGCGACAGGGCGGTGCGGGAGGCGGCGGCGCAGGGCGTGTCGGAGGCCTTCGGCAGCCGCATCCGGCTCTTCTCGCTGATCACCAACACCCTGGCCAAGGACAAGGAGATCCTCGACACCTGGCGGCGCTATCCGCGGCCGGGCAGCGCGCGCAACCGCGCCAACATGGTCGAGGACGAGGTGGTGGACGCGCTGGTGACCGCGGTGCGGGCCAGCTACCCGCGGCTCTCCCACCGCTACTACGCCATGAAGGCGAAGTGGCTGGGCCTGGACAAGCTGCAGCACTGGGACCGCAACGCCCCGCTGCCGGAGGAGCAGGACCGCAGCATCCCCTGGCCGGAGGCGGTGCGGACGGTGCTCGACAGCTATCGCGCCTTCAGCCCCGAACTGGCCGCGATCGGCGGGCGCTTCTTCGAGCAGCCCTGGATCGACGCGGCGCTGCGCCCGGGCAAGGCGTCCGGCGCCTTCGCCCACCCGACGGTGCCCTCCGCCCACCCCTATCTGCTGGTGAACTATCACGGCAAGACGCGGGACGTGATGACCCTGGCCCATGAGCTGGGCCATGGCGTCCATCAGGTGCTGGCGGGGGAGCAGGGCTACCTGCTGAGCGGCACGCCGCTGACGCTCGCCGAGACCGCCAGCGTCTTCGGGGAAATGCTGACCTTCCGTGGCCTGCTGGATGCCGAGACCGATCCGAAGCGGCGGCGCCTCATGCTCGCCTCCAAGGTCGAGGACATGCTGAACACGGTGGTCCGGCAGATCGCCTTCTACCGGTTCGAGACGCTGCTGCATGACGAGCGCCGCAAGGGCGAGCTCTCGGCCGAGCAGATCGCCGCGCTCTGGATGCAGGTGCAGCGGGAGAGCCTGGGCCCGGCCTTCGACTTCACCGAGGATTACGGCACCTACTGGGCCTATATCCCGCATTTCGTGCACAGCCCCTTCTATGTCTATGCCTATGCCTTCGGGGACTGCCTGGTGAACGCGCTCTACGGCGTCTACCGGGACGGCAAGGTGCCGGATTTCGAGGGGAAGTACCTGGAGCTGCTGAAGGCCGGCGGCACGCTGCGCCACAAGGAGCTGCTGGCGCCCTTCGGCCTGGATGCCACGGACCCGCAATTCTGGCAGCGGGGCCTCGATGTCATCGCGGGCTTCATCGACGAACTGGAAAAGGCCGCATGAGCGAGCGCAACCGCGACAGCACCCTGTTCGGGGAGGTGCGGCGGATGGTCCGCACCTCGGGCGCCGTGGGCGGCATCGCCGCCCGCGTCGCGGGGGAACGCTTCCTCGGCCTCAAGACCGACAAGGGGGCGCATGCCGAGGACCTGAAGCAGATCCTGGGCGGGCTGAAGGGCCCGCTGATGAAGGTCGCGCAGTTCCTCTCGACCGTGCCGGACGCGCTGCCGGAGGAATACGCCCAGCAGCTCGCCACGCTGCAGGCCAATGCCCCGCCCATGGGCTGGCCCTTCGTCCGCCGGCGGATGCAGGGGGAGCTCGGGCCGGGCTGGGAGAGCAGGTTCTCCGAGTTCGGCCGGGAGGCGGCGGCCGCGGCGTCCCTCGGCCAGGTCCACAAGGCGCGCCTGCCGGACGGCACGCCGGTCGCCTGCAAGCTGCAATACCCGGACATGCCGAGCGTGGTGGAGGCCGATCTCCGCCAGCTCAAGCTCGCCATGCAGCTCTACCAGCGCATGGACAGCTCGCTCGACAACGGGGAGGTCTATCAGGAGCTGCGCGACCGCCTGCGGGAGGAGCTGGACTACCTGCGGGAGGCGGCGCATCAGCGCCTCTACGGCCTCATGCTGGCGGACCAGCCGCATGTCGCCGTGCCGCGGCCGATCGAGGGCTACTGCACCACCCGGCTGCTGACCATGACCTGGCTGGAGGGCCAGCCGCTGATCCGGCGGCTGGAGGAGAACCCGCCGCAGGAGGAGCGGCAGGCCTATGCCGAGGGCCTGTTCCGGGCCTGGTACCGGCCCTTCTACCGCTACGGCGTCATCCATGGCGACCCGCACTTGGGCAACTACCAGGCGCGGCCGGACCGGCAGGGCATCAACCTCTTCGACTTCGGCACCATCCGCGTCTTCCCGCCGAGCTTCGTCGGCGGCGTCATCCTGCTGTTCGAGGCTGTGCGGGACCATGACGACGAGAAGGCGGCCGAGGCCTACCGGATCTGGGGCTTCCGCAACCTGTCCAAGGAGACCATGGCGGTCCTGAACCTCTGGGCCGCCTTCCTCTATGAGCCGCTGGTGCAGGACAAGGTGCGGCCGATCCAGTACTCGGACGACATGTCCTATGGCCGCAAGGTCGCCCAGCAGGTGCATGAGGGGCTGAAGCGGACGGGCGGGGTGAAGGTCCCGCGCGAATTCCCGCTGATGGACCGGGCGGCGATCGGCCTCGGCAGCGTCTTCCTGCGGCTGCGGACCGAGATGAACTGGCACCGGCTGTTCATGGAGATGATCGAGGACCTGTCCGAACAGGCCGTGGCGGAGCGGCAGGCCCAGGCCCTGGCCGCGGCGGGGGTGCCGGCGCCGGCGGCGTGACGCGGTGAGGGAGCGGCATCCGGACGCGAGGCCGCGATGCCGCTCCTGGAACGCCCTCCGGCCCCGGGCCCGTCCGGACGGGGCGATGGATGCCAGCGGCGCCGGGCGGGCCGAAGAGTGGCCGGTCATCGCAGATCGGTGCCACCTCCGCCGGCTGCGTGATAAAGTGCCCACCTGACCACACAACGAGCCGTCGCGGCAGGTCGTGCCCCGTTCTGCCCATGATCCGGGCATGCCGCCCCCTCCTGCCGGTTCTGCCCGAGCCCCATGGTCAAGCTTTCGCGCGCTTTGTATGAGCGCGAGGCGCATGGGCCAGACCTGCGGGGTTGCCGGCCATCGCGCATCGCCGCATCTATCGGGCGGAAGAGGGGAACCCGTATGCGTCTGGCTGTCCTGAAGGAGCGCCGGCCGGCCGAGACTCGTGTCGCGGCCACACCGGAAACCGCCAAGAAATTCATCGGTCTGGGCTGCACCGTTGCCGTGGAGGCCGGCGCCGGCCTCGCTTCCGGCATTCCGGACGCGGAGTATGCCGCGGCCGGCGCCGAGATCGCGCGGGATGCCGCTGCCGCGCTCAAGGGCGCCGGCATCGTCCTCAAGATCCGGGCGCCGCTCGCCGCCGGGGAGGGGGCGGTCGATGAACTCTCGCTGATCCCGCGCGGCGCCCTGCTGCTCGGCCAGCTTCAGGCCGATGAGGCGCAGGCGAATGCCTATGCCAAGGCCGGCATCGAGGCAGGGGCGATGGAACTGCTGCCGCGCATCACCCGCGCGCAGAGCATGGACATCCTCTCCTCCCAGGCGAATCTCGCCGGCTACCGCGCCGTGGTCGAGGCCGCCGCCGCCTATGACCGTGCCTTCCCCATGCTGATGACCGCGGCGGGCACCATCTCGGCCGCCAATGTCTTCGTCATGGGCGCGGGCGTGGCCGGCCTGCAGGCCATCGCGACGGGCCGCCGCCTCGGCGGCCGGGTCTCCGCGACCGATGTCCGTCCCGCGGCGAAGGAGGAGATCAAGTCCCTCGGCGCCGCCTTCGTCGGCTATGAGAGCGAGGAGAGCAAGCAGGCCCAGACCGCCGGCGGCTATGCCAAGCAGCTCTCGGCCGAGTTCTACGCCGAGCAGGCCAAGGTCGTGGCGGCGCATATCGCCAAGCAGGATATCGTCGTCACCACCGCCCTGGTGCAGGGCCGCAAGGCGCCGACCCTGGTGACGGCGGAGATGGTCCGTTCCATGAAGCCCGGCTCGGTCATCGTGGACATTGCCGCCGATGCCGGCGGCAATGTGGCCCTGACGAAGCCCGGCGAACTGGTCACCACCGAGAATGGCGTGAAGATCCTCGGCTACCACAATTGGCCGGGCCGCATCGCCGGCGCCTCCTCCTCGCTTTTCGCGCGCAACCTGCTGACCTTCCTGACCACCTTCTGGGACAAGGAGGCAAAGGCGCCGAAGCTGCCGGCCGAGGACGAGATCGTGAAGGGCGTGCTGCTGACCCGCGGCGGCTCCGTCGTGCATCCGAGCTTCGCCCCCGCCAAGGCCGCCTGAGGAGACGCATCCATGAATCCCACCGATCTGGCCAACCAGGCCAGCGCGACGGCGCAGCGTGCGCTCGAGCTTGCGCAGCAGGCGCGCATCCTCGCCGAGACCCAGGTGGTGCCCGCCATTCAGCACGGCGCCGCCGCGGCCGACCCCTTCCTCTTCCTGCTGACGATTTTCCTGCTGGCCTGCTTCGTCGGCTACTACGTCGTCTGGAACGTCACGCCTGCGCTGCACAGCCCGCTGATGGGCGTTACCAACGCCATCTCCTCCGTCATCGTGGTCGGCGCCATCCTGGCCGCCGGCACCGCCGACAACTGGGTGGCGCGGATCTTCGGCTTCCTGGCCGTGACGCTGGCTGCCGTGAATATCTTCGGTGGCTTCCTGGTGACCCGCCGGATGCTGGCGATGTTCCAGTCGAAGAAGAAGGCCTGACGCCATGGCGACGATCTCCACTCTCGCCTATCTGGTCGCGGCGGTCCTCTTCATCCTGGCGCTGCGCGGGCTGTCCCACCCGACCACCTCCCGCCAGGGCAATCTCTACGGCATGGTCGGCATGGCGATCGCCATCCTGGCGACGCTGTTCCGGCCGGGCATGGACCCCGCTGGCGTCGTGCTGATCCTGGTCGGCCTCGCCCTCGGCGGCGGCGTCGGCGCGGTGGTGGCCAACCGCATCCAGATGACGGCGCTGCCGCAGCTGGTCGCGGCCTTCCACTCCCTGGTCGGCATGGCGGCGGTCTTCGTCGCGGCGGCCGCCTTCTACAGCCCCGAGAGCTTCGGCATCGGCACGCGCGGGAACATCCACGGCTCCTCGCTGGTCGAGATGTCGCTCGGCCTGGCCATCGGCGCCATCACCTTCTCCGGCTCGGTCATCGCCTTCGCCAAGCTGGATGGCCGGATGTCCGGCGCGCCGATCATCTTCAAGGGCCAGCACATGCTGAACGCCGGGCTCGGCGTGCTGCTGCTGGTGCTGGTCATCGCCTTCGTCGCGACCGGCAGCCAGGCGCTGTTCTGGCTGATCGCGCTGCTCTCCTTCGCGCTGGGCTTCCTGCTGATCATCCCGATCGGCGGCGCGGACATGCCCGTGGTCGTCTCCATGCTGAACAGCTATTCGGGCTGGGCGGCGGCGGGCATCGGCTTCACCATCGGCAACCTGCTGCTGATCGTGACGGGCGCGCTGGTCGGTGCCTCGGGCGCCATCCTGTCCTACATCATGTGCAAGGGCATGAACCGCAGCATCATCAACGTGCTGCTGGGCGGCTTCGGCACGGATACCAGCGCGGCGGGCGCGGCGGCCGGCGCGGGCGGCGATCGCGGCCCGGTCAAGTCCGGCAGCCCGGAGGACGCGGCCTTCATCATGAAGAACGCCTCCAAGATCATCGTCGTGCCGGGCTACGGCATGGCGGTGGCGCAGGCGCAGCAGGTGCTGCGGGAGATGGGCGACCTGCTGAAGAAGGAAGGCGCCACGGTGGAATACGCCATCCACCCGGTCGCCGGCCGCATGCCGGGCCATATGAACGTGCTGCTGGCCGAGGCGAATGTCCCCTACGAGGACGTGAAGGAGCTCGAGGAGATCAATCCCGAATTCGCCGAAGCCGATGTCGCCTTCGTCATCGGCGCCAATGACGTGACCAACCCGGCGGCCAAGACGGACAAGACCAGCGCCATCTACGGCATGCCGATCCTGGATGTGGAGCGCGCCAAGACCGTGTTCTTCATCAAGCGCGGCATGGCCAGCGGCTATGCCGGCGTGGACAACGAGCTGTTCTTCCGCCCGAACACGATGATGCTGTTCGGCGACGCGAAGAAGGTGACGCAGGAGATCGTGCAGGCCCTGCAGAAGTAGCCTGACTGGTTTCCGGAAAGGGGGGCGCCGCGGCGACGCGGCGCCCCTTTTTTCATGCCGTCTCGTTCGTTCCCAGCGCCGCCCGCAGCTCCGCCCCGCTGGTCACCCAGCCAAAGAACTGCGCCACGTTGAACTCGGTTGCCGCCTGCGCCCCCGGCCCGGCGGCCATGGTGGCGTCCGCGACCATCACCGGGAAGAATTCCCGGTGGTAGGCGTCGCGGATCGTGCTCTCCACGCAGACATTGGTGGCGACGCCGATGACGAGCAGCGTCCGCACGCGCCGGGCCTGCAGGATCTGCTCGAGGCCCGTGCCCGCGAAGCCGCTGTAGCGCGATTTCGCTACGACGATGTCGCCGGGCTCGGGCGCCAGTTCCGGCAGGATCTCGTGGTCCCAGGTGCCGTGGGTGATCAGCCGGCCAGCATGGGCCTCGTTCGTTCGCATGAATTTCAGGGCATTGGACTTGTGCCAGACCGGGGCGGTCGGCGGCGCCTCCCGCTGGTCCGGTGAGAAGCCGTTCTGCAGGTAGATCACCGGGATGCCGGCGGCGCGGCAGGCGGCGATGACGCGCGCGCATTCCTCGATCACCGGCGGCGCGCCGGAGATGTCGAAGCCGCAGAGGTCGATGTAGCCGCCCTTCGAGCAGTAGGCGTGCTGCATGTCGACCACGATCAGCGCCGTCTCCTCCGGCGCCACGCTGATTGGCTCGGGGCGGGCGGCAAGCTGGACGGTGCGGGGCATGGGCGCTCTCCTCGGCAGGTGGCGGATGGCGTGCAGGAGCCATGCCAGGACCGGGCAGAGGCGGCATTGGCCCGGTCGCTTCGCCGCGCCGACGAACAATGCGTTGCTCCTGACGTCCCGGCCTGCGGCCTGCGGAGCGGGTCGGGCGCGCGAAGCCGAGGCCCGCCGGCGTTCAAGCCAGGACATGCGTCAGCAGGTCCTGCGCCGGATATAACCGAGTTGAGGGCTTGCCCTTTGTGCCGGCTCCGGCAAAACAGCCGGCAACCACCTGGGGGGATGGACCCATGCTCGGACGAGTCTCGCGACGCGGCATCCTGGCGACGGGTGCCGCAACCCTGGCTGCGCCGGCCCTGGCGCCGGGGGCGCATGCCCAGGGCTCGGCGGCGCGCATCGGCCTGATCCTGCCGCTGACCGGCCCCTTTGCTTCCACCGGGCGGCAGGTCGAGGCGGCGGTGCGCCTCTACCTCCGGCAGAATGGCGAGAGCTTCGGCGGGCGGCGCGTCGAACTTCTGGTGCGCGACGATACCGGCACGGCACCCGAGGTGACGCGCCGCCTGGCGCAGGAACTGGTGGTGCGTGAAAAGGTGCGGGCGCTGGCCGGCTTCGGCCTGACGCCGCTTGCCTTCGCCGCCGCGCCGGTCGCGACCGAAGCCAAGGTGCCGATGGTGGTCATGGCAGCGGCCACCAGCGCCATCGTCCAGCGCAGCCCCTATATCCTCCGCACCAGCTTCACCCTGCCGCAGGTGACGGCGCCCATCGCCGAATGGGCGCTGAAGGACGGCATCCGCAACGCGGCAACGCTGGTGACCGATTTCGCCCCCGGCCTGGATGCGGAGCGGGTGTTCAAGGAGCGCTTCACGGCCGGCGGCGGGCAGATCCCGCTGGAACTGCGCACGCCGCTGCGCAACCCGGACTACGCGCCCTTCCTGCAGCGCGTGCGGGACGCGAAGCCGCAGGCGCTGTTCATCTTCGTCCCTTCGGGCGAGGGCGCGGCGGTCATGAAGCAATTCGCCGAGCGCGGCCTGCCGGAGGCGGGGGTGCGCCTGATCGGCACCGGCGATGTGGTGGATGACGATATCCTGAACGACATGGGCCGGCCGGCGCTCGGCGCCGTCACCAGCCACCATTATTCCGCGGCGCATGACAGCGCGGAGAACAAGGCCTATGTCGCCGCCTTCACCGCGGCCCATCCGAACATGCGGCCGAACTTCATGTCGGTCGGCGGCTGGGACGGCATGCACCTGATCGCCGAGGGACTGAAGGCGACGAACGGTGCGGGAGAGGGCGAGGCGCTGCTCAACGCCATGAAGGGCAGGTCCTGGACCAGCCCGCGCGGCCCGGTCACCATCGACGCCAATACCCGCGACATCGTGCAGGATGTCTATATCCGCCGGGTCGAGGAACGGGGCGGCCAGTTCTGGAACATCGAGTTCGACCGGCTGCCGCAAGTGCGCGACCCGGGGACGTGAGCGGTCGCGTGGTCCGGACGCCGCCAGGGGGCTCTGCCCCCTGGACCCCCGCCGGGGACCGCACCGGTCCCCGGACCCCGGTGTGGGTTTATCGCCGGAGGAGGGACCCCCAGCAGGGGTCCCTCCTCCGGCGATTACTCATGGGTTCCAAGGGCCTTGTGGCCCTTGGCAGGGGGGTGCAGGGGGGACAGCGTCCCCCCTGCGGCGAGCCCTCGTCATGCTGACCGTCCTCGTCGACGGCATCGCCTCCGGCATGCTGCTCTTCGTGCTGGCGGTCGGCTTGTCCGTGACGCTCGGGCTGATGAATTTCGTCAACCTCGCGCATGGCGCCTTCGGCATGGCCGGCGGCTATGTCTGCGTGGTGCTGCTGAACCGCCATGGCCTGCCCTTTCCGCTCTGCCTGCTGGCGGCGGCGGTCTTCGCCGCGGTGCTCGGGCTGGTGCTGGAGAGGCTGCTGTATCGCCGGCTCTATGGCCGGGACCATCTGGACCAGGTGCTGTTCTCCATCGGCCTCGTCTTCATCGCCGGCGCGGCGGTGGACTGGCTCATGGGCGCGCGGCAGCAATTGATCACGCTGCCGGCCTGGCTCAGCGGGCGGGTCGAGCTCGGCTTCGTCGGGATCGGCGTCTACCGGCTGTTCCTGATCGCGCTGTGCGGCATCATCGTGCTGGCGCTGCATCTCGGCCTGGTGCGCACGCGCTTCGGCAGCCGGCTGCGGGCGGCGGTGGATGATGCGGTGGTGGCGCGCGGCCTCGGCATTCCGGTGGAGCGGCTGTTTGCCGTGACCTTCGCCCTGGGCTCGGGCCTTGCCGGCCTCGGCGGCGCGCTGGGGGTGGAGGTGCTCGGCCTCGATCCGACCTTTCCGCTGAAATACATGGTCTATTTCCTCATCGTCGTGGCGGTGGGGGGGGCGAATACCGTCCTCGGGCCCTTCCTCGCCGCGCTCCTGCTCGGCGTGGTGGATGTGGCGGGCAAGTACTACGTGCCGCAGCTTGGGGCCTTCGCCATCTACACCGCCATGGTCGTGCTGCTGATCCTGCGGCCACAGGGGCTGCTGGCGAAGGCGGCGGCGCGATGAGGCTGGCCCTGGAAGCCGGCTTCTGGCTGCTGGCGCTGGCCAGCTACTGGCTGCTGCCGGACCAGCTCCCGTTGCTGAGCCAGATCGCGATCGGCGCGCTCTTCGTCCTCTCGCTCGACCTGCTGGTGGGCTATGCGGGCGTGCTGACCCTCGGGCATGCCGCCTTCTTCGGCCTCGGCGCCTATGCGGCGGGCATCCTGGCGCAGCAGGGCTGGGGGGAGCCATTGTCCGGCCTGCTGCTGGCGGCGGTGCTCTCCGCGCTGCTCGGGCTCCTCACGGCGCCCCTGGTGCTGCGGGGCGGCGACCTGCCGGCGCTGATGGTCACTCTGGGGCTCAGCCTGATGCTGGGGGAGGCGGCGAACAAGCTGCCGGGCCTTACCGGCGGGGCGGATGGTCTGCTCGGCGTCGAGATCTGGCCCATCTTCGGCCTGTTCCGCTTCGACCTCTATGGCCACACCGCCTTCTTCTACAGCCTGGCCGTGCTGTTCCTCCTCTTCCTGCTGGCGCGCCTCATCACCGCCGCGCCCTTCGGCCTCGCGCTGCGCGGCATCCGCGGCAATGCGCGGCGCATGCCGGCGCTGGGGACGCCGGTGCGGGCGCGGCTGGTCGCGGTCTATGCCCTGGCTGCCGCCTATGCCGGCGTGGCCGGCGCGCTGCTGGCGCAGACCACGCAATTCGTCTCGCTCGACGTGCTGTCCTTCCAGCGCTCGGCGGAGGGGCTGCTGATGCTGGTCCTGGGCGGGCTCGGCGCGCTCTACGGCGCCATGATCGGCGCCGCGGCCTTCACCTTCGCGCACCATGTGCTGAGCGAGATGAGCCCGCTCTTCTGGCAGTTCTGGATCGGCTTGGCGCTGGTGGCTCTCGCGCTCGCCGGCCGTGGCGGGCTGCTGGGACTCGGCGCCGCGGCGCTGCGGCGGTGGCGCGCATGATGGCGGCGCTCGCGACCGAGGGGCTGACCCGTGATTTCGGCGGCTTCCGCGCCGTGGCGGATGTCACGCTCGCGCTGGCGCAGGGCGCGCGCCATGCCGTCATCGGCCCGAACGGCGCCGGCAAGACCACGCTCGTCAACCTGCTGACCGGGGCGCTGCGCCCCTCCGCCGGGCGGGTGCGGCTGGGTGGCGAAGACGTCACCGCCCTGCCGCAACATGCCCGGGTCAAGCGCAGCCTGGTCCGCACCTTCCAGATCAACCAGCTCTTCCCGGATTTGAGTCCGGAGGAGGCGGTGACGCTGGCGCTGCTGGAGCGCGAGGGCCTGACCACCCGCTGGTGGCGCCCCGTTGCCGCCCATGGCGCCGTGCTGGCCGAGGCCCGCGCGCTGCTCGACAGCCTGCGCTTCACGCCGGCGGAGATGCGCGCCGGGACCCGCAGCCTCGCCTATGGCCGCCAGCGCCTGCTCGAGATCGCGCTGGCCCTCGCCTTGAAGCCCCGGGTCCTGCTGCTGGACGAGCCCGCCGCCGGGGTCCCGCCGGGCGAGAGCCGCGCGGTGCTGGAAGCGGTCGCCGCCCTGCCGCGCGACGTCACCGTCCTGCTGATCGAGCACGACATGGACCTGGTCTTCCGCTTCGCCGAGCGCATCACGGTCCTGGCCCAGGGCGCCGTGCTGGCCGAGGGGGCGCCGGAGGCGATCGCCCGTGATGCGCGGGTGCGGGAGGTCTATCTCGGCGAGGCCACCCATGGCTGAGCCGCTGCTCGCCCTCGAAGGCGTCACCGCCGGCCATGGCGAGGCGGTGGTGCTGCACGACATCTCCCTCACCGTCGCGCCCGGCGAGGCGGTGGCGCTGCTCGGCCGCAACGGCACCGGCAAGACCACGCTGATCACCACCGTCATGGGCGCCGGGCCGCGGCTGCGTGCCGGCTCCCTCCGCTTCGCCGGCCGGGACATCGCCCGCCTGCCGAGCGAGCGGCGCGCCGCCCTCGGCCTCGGCTGGGTGCCGCAGGAGCGGAACATCTTCCGCTCCCTGACCGTCGAGGAGAACCTGACCGCCGTCGCCCGGCCCGGCCCTTGGACGCTCAAGCGCGTGATGGGCCTCTTCCCACGCCTTGAGGAGCGCCGCCGCAACCTCGGCAGCGCCCTTTCGGGTGGGGAGCAGCAGATGCTGGCCATGGGCCGCGCCCTGATGCTGAACCCGCGCCTCGTCCTGCTGGATGAGCCGCTGGAGGGCCTCGCGCCGGTGATCGTGCAGGGGCTGCTGGCCGCCATCCGGAGCATGGTCCGGGAGGAAGGGCTTGCGGCCGTGATCGTGGAGCAGCATGCAAGGCTCGTGCTGCCCATCACCGACCGCGCCGTCATCCTGGAACGCGGCCGGATCATCCATGCGGGCGGGAGCGAGGCGCTGCTCGCCGCGCCGGAGGTGGCGGAGCGCCATCTCGGCTTGAGTCATTCGTGAGGAGAGACGTCGTGCCCAATGGCAAGCCCCCCTTCCGCGCCGATCATGTCGGCAGCCTGCTGCGCCCGGTCCCGCTGCGGGAGGCGCGGGCCGCCAAGGCGCCGGACCTGCGCGCGATCGAGGACGCGGCGATCAGGGCCGCCATCGAGGAGCAGAAGGCCGTCGGCCTGAAGGCGGTGACGGATGGCGAGTACCGCCGCGCCTTCTGGCATTTCGACTTCCTGGCGAAGCTGGGCGGCGTCGAGATGTACGAGGCCGACCGGGGCATCCAGTTCAAGGGCGGCCAGACCAAGGCCTATGGCCTGAAGGTGACGGGGCCCATCCGCTATAAGGGGCACCCCTTCGTCGAGGATCTCCGCTTCGTTGCCGCCAATGCCGGCGGGGCGGTGCCGAAGCAGACCATCCCATCGCCCTCCGTGCTGCATTTCCGCGGCGGGCGCCGTGCCGTGGACACCCACACCTATCCGGAGATGGCGGGCTTCTTCGCCGATCTCGGCGCCGCCTATGCCGCGGCGGTGCAGGATTTCGCGCAGGCCGGCTGCCGCTACCTGCAGCTCGATGAAGTGAACATCGCCTATCTCTGCGACCCGGAGCAGCTCGCGCAGCTGAAGAACCGCGGCGAGCAGGTGGAGGGGCTGCTCGAGACCTATGCGCAGCTCATCAATACCGCGATCGCGGGAAGGCCGGGCGACATGGTCGTGTCCATGCATCTCTGCCGCGGCAATTTCCGTTCCATGCACATCGCCTCGGGCGGCTACGACCCGGTGGCGGAGGTGCTGTTCAACGGCATCAATGTCGATGCCTACTTCATGGAGTATGATACGGAACGCGCCGGCAGCTTTGCCCCGCTGCGCTTCCTGCCGAAGGGCAAGACAGTCGTGCTCGGCCTAGTCACCTCCAAGACCGGTGAGCTCGAGAGCAAGGACGACCTCAAGCGCCGGATCGAGGAGGCGGCGAAATACGCCCCGCTCGATCAGCTCGCCATCAGCCCGCAATGCGGCTTCGCCTCGACCGAGGAAGGCAACCTGCTGACGGTCGAGCAGCAATGGGCGAAGCTGCGCCTTTGCGTCGAGGTGGCGCGCGAGGTCTGGGGCGAGGTCTGAGCGGGGCCTTCCTGGCCGGGCGACAGCCCGGCCGGGGTGCTCAGCGCTCGCGCGCCGGAGGCAGGCAGGGAAGCTCCGGCCCGCCATGCCGGCGGAGCTCGGCCAGGCCGATGGCCAGGATGACCGCGCCGGTCAGCCCGGCCAGGAACAGCGCCGGGCCGGGCAGGAAGGCCAGGGCCGCGATCAGGATGAGGCCGGCCAGCATGGGCAGGATGGCCTGGGGCAGGGTCGCGTCGGCCTGTAGACCAGGGACGTGCAGGTTGATCTTCACGATGCACCTCGCTGCGACGATGTTGCGGTGCAACATGGTGGTGCGGCGCAGCAAAACGCCAGCGAAAAATTTCCGGCCACGGCTTAAACCGGCCGATATCGAGCCCGAAACTCGATCACTTTTGAGTTACTCATTGCTGCCTGCCCGGGACTGCCGTCTCCGGCAGGGCCCGGTTCCCGCTCCTTGGCATGGAGCGTGGGGCATTGGTCCGCCTGCGACAGGGCTGTGGCGCCGGGCCGGCGGACCTCGCTAGGCTTCCCCCACGCGCGGTGCCCGGGTCCGTCCCGGCGGCGCCTGGACGCCCGCGGCAACCAAGGGTCCTGGATGACCCGGGCTGGCCGGCGGCGCCCGGCCTAGGCGCCGCGACGGCCTGCCCCTGCAGGGGAGGGCAGCGTTCCATGCCAGATGCCAGCGGCAGACCAGCCGGCGGGGCCAGGCCCCGTTCCGTCGCCCTCATCGGCCCCCAGGGCAGCGGCAAATCGACGCTGTTCGATGCGCTGATCGCCGCTGCCGGCGGCCCGGCCCGCCGCGGCGGGCCACGCGGCATGGGGACCGAGCTCCGCCTCGGCCATGCCAGCTATCTCGGCGATCCCTGGTCGCTGCTCGACTGTCCCGGCTCGGTCGAATTCGCCCATGACGCCGCCTGCGCCGTCACGGTCGCCGACCTGGCCGTGGTGGTGACCGAACCCGCGCCCGGCCGCGCCGCCGCGCTCGGCCCCATCTTCCGGATGCTGGACGAGGCCGGGCTGCCCGCCGTCGTCTTCATCAACAAGATCGACCAGCTCGATGGCCGCGTCCGTGACACGCTGGCCGCCCTGCAGGCCCAGACCCGCCGCAAGCTCGTACTCCGCCAGGTTCCGATCCGGGAGGGCGAGCAGGTCACCGGCTATGTCGATGTCGTCAGCGAGCGGGCCTATCGCTACCGCCGCGGCGCCCCTTCCGAGCAGATCGAGCTGCCCGCCGCCATGCGCGAGCGCGAGGCCGAGGCCCGGGCCGAGCTGCTGGAGGCGCTGGCCGACCATGACGACGGGCTGCTGGAGAAGGTGCTGGAGGATGTGACGCCGGAACTGGCCGAGATCTACCGCCCGCTTCATACCGGGGAGCTGAATGGCGCCGTCGTCTCCGTCCTGCTCGGCGCGGCGGAGCACAACAATGGCGTCCAACGGCTGTGGAAGGCGCTGCGGCATGACGTGCCGGGGCCCGAGGAGACCGCCGACCGCCGCGGCATCGCGCCGGAGGGACCGCCGCTCGCGCAGGTCTTCCGCACGGTCCATGCCGGCCATGCCGGCCGGCTCTCCTGGGCGCGCATCTGGCGCGGCCCGGTGAAGGATGGCGGCCAGCTCGATGGCCAGCGCGTCGGCGGCCTGCACCGCTTCCCGAATGGCGAGGCGCAGAAGGTGCCGGAGGCCGCCACCGGTGAGATCGTGGCGCTCGGCCGCATGGAGGGGGTGACGACCGGCGCCACGCTCGGCGCCGCCGAGCCTTTGCCCTTCCCCAAGCCGCCGCCCGCCGTGCATGCCCTGGCAGTGGTGCTGGAGGACCGCAAGGACGAGGTCCGCATGTCCGGCGCCCTGCAGCGCCTGGCGGAGGAGGATCCGGCGCTGGCGGTGGTGATGGACCCCGAGAGCAGCCAGACCATCCTGCACGGCCAGGGCGAGCTGCATTTGCGCGCGGCGCTGGAGCGGCTCTCGAACTCGGTCGGCATCAAGCTGCGCACGGTGCGGCCGCAGATTCCCTATCGCGAGACCATCCGCCATGCCGTGACGCAGCATTCGCGCCTCAAGCGCCAGACCGGCGGGCATGGGCAATTCGCCGATGTGAAGATCCAGATCGAGCCCCGCCCGCGCGGCGCCGGCTTCTCCTTCGAGGAGAAAGTGGTGGGCGGCGCCGTGCCCCGCCGTTTCATCCCGG
This sequence comes from Roseicella aerolata, assembly GCF_020523605.1. Classification (GTDB taxonomy): domain Bacteria; phylum Pseudomonadota; class Alphaproteobacteria; order Acetobacterales; family Acetobacteraceae; genus Paracraurococcus; species Paracraurococcus aerolatus. The sequence continues at coordinate 55,052 of NZ_JAJAQI010000032.1, forward strand.
CGGTCGGGGAGGCGGCGGAGGAGGCGACGAAGAAGGGGCCGCTCGGCCATCCCGTGGTGGACATCGCCGTCACGCTGCTCGACGGCACCTTTCATTCGGTTGACAGCAGCGACATGGCCTTCGCCACCGCGACCCGCATGGCGATGCAGGAGGGGCTGGCCAAGGGCGAGCCGGTGCTGCTGGAGCCGATCCATGCGGTGACGGTGACGGTGCCGGCCGAATACACCCCGAACGCCCAGCGCCTGCTGACCGGGCGGCGCGGCCAGATCCTCGGCTATGCCGCGAAGGAAGGCTGGGAGGGGTGGGATGCGGTGGAGGCGCTGGTGCCGGCGGCCGAGCTGCAGGATCTGATCATCGAGCTGCGCAGCCAGACTCAGGGCCTGGGTAGCTACACCCACCGCTTCGACCACCTGGCGGAGGCGCGGCATAAGTGAACTGCCCGCATCGCGGGTCCCGAGGACCGTGCGCCGCGCCGTCCTCGGGGGACCGCGGCGCCCATCCGGGTGCCCAGCCCGCCCTGCGGGGCGGGTTGCAGGCCTGATCAACATGGGTCGGTGAGGGCCGCCCCCCTCGTCGCGGCGCGGCAGGCGTGTATCCTGCCGCGCAACGCCGCTGCTTGGGGAAACGTGCCGATGCCAGGACCACTCGCGGGGATCCGCGTGCTCGACCTCACCACCGTGCTGGTCGGGCCCTATTGCACGCAGATCCTGGCGGAGATGGGCGCCGAGGTGACGAAGGTGGAGGCGCCGGAGGGCGATGTCGTCCGCCTGATCGGCCCGGGCCGCAGCCCCGGCATGGGCTGCATGTTCCTCACCATCAACCGCGGCAAGCGCAGCATCGCGCTCGACCTCAAGAAGCCCGAGGCGCGGGCGGTCCTGCTGCGCCTGGCGCAGTCGGCCGATGTGCTGGTGACCAATATCCGCCCCGCCGCCATGGCGCGGCTCGGCCTCGACTACGAGGCGGTGCGGGCGGCCAATCCGCGCATCGTCTATGCGAGCGTCCTCGGCTATGGCCAGGACGGTCCCTATGGCCCGCGCCCCGCCTATGACGACCTGATGCAGGGGGCCGCGCTGATCGCCGGCCTGAATGCGAAGGTGAATGGCGGGGAGCCGCGCTACGTCCCGCTCGCCATGGCGGACCGCATCACCGGGCTGATGGCGGCAAGCGCCGTCAACGCCGCGCTGGTGCACCAGGCCCGCACGGGGGAAGGGCAGCTCGTCGAGGTCCCGATGTTCGAGACCATGCTGAGCTTCGTGCTCGGCGACCATCTCGGCGGCAAGGTCTTCGACCCGCCGCTTGATGCCGGCGGCTATGGAAGGCTGCTCTCGCCCGACCGGCGGCCATACCGGACGAAGGACGGCTTCGTCTGCACCATGATCTACAACGACCGGCAGTGGCGGGCCTTCTGCGCCGCGGTCGGCTGGCCGGACCTGGTCTCGACCGATCCGCGCTTCGCCAGCCATGCGACGCGCACCGAGCATATCGACGAGGTGCTGGCGATGCTGGCGGAGGAGTTCCGCACGCGCAGCACCGCCGAATGGCTGGACCTGCTGGAGAAGGCGGACCTGCCGGTGACGCCGGTGCACACGCTGGAGACCGTCTTCGAGGATCCGCATCTGCTGGCGACCGGCTTCTTCGAGGCGGAGGAGCACCCGAGCGAGGGCCGCCTCCGGCGCATGGCGGCGCCGGTGACATTCTCGGCGACGCCGGGCGGCGAGCGCGCGCCGGCGCCGCGCCTCGGGGCCGACAGCGCGGCCATCCTGGCCGAGGCCGGCTATGACGACGCCACGATCGCGGCCCTGCTGGAGGCTGGCGCGGTGCGGGCCGGCTGATGGCAGTTCCGCTTCGGCCGCGGGATGGCCGGGAGTTCCGGCGGGAGCGCCTGCCCGAACCCCGGCCATCTCCGGGCGTTGCGGCAGCCTACGCATGGAGGACCGGAATGCGGTGGCGGGGAGGCTGGGTGGCGCTCGCCCTGGTCCTGCCCGGCTGCGTTCCGGCCGAGCGGGAGGCGCCGCGCCCGGCGCCGCGCGAGCATCCCGGCCCGCCCTCGCCAGCCCCCGGCGTGATCCGGCCGCCGCGCGGCATCGATCCCGGCATCCACGCGCCGGTGCCGGTGCCAGACCCGCGCACCACGCCGGTGATCCCGCCCCCCGGCTCCCCCGGGGGCGATCCGCGCATCCGGCCACGATAGGCGGGGCGCCGCGGGGCGGCCTCCACGCGCCGGAGGCCCGCCGGGGCAGCCCCGCGCTGTCCGGCCAGCGCGGGGATAAGCTGGTTTGACAGCCTCCGCCCCGCCGCGAAGACTCGCGCGCAACGGGGAGGGGAGGCCGATGGAGGAGGGCGCGCTGCAGGGCTGGATCGGCCGCGAGGAGGTGACGGAGGACGAGGCAAGCCTCGTGCTGCTCCGGCGCCTCGCCGCGCTGCTGGACCAGGACCCCGCCACGATCCGCCGCGGCGCGCCGATGCCGGAAGGCTGGCATGTGGTGCTCTTCGGCCCGCTGGCGCGGCAATCCCGCCTGGGGCCGGATGGCCATCCCATGAAGGGCGAGTTCCTGCCGCCCGTGCCCCTGCCGCGCCGCATGTTCGCCGGCCGCCGAACCTGGTTCAACGCGCCCATCCCGGTGGGCGCCGAGGTCCGCCGCGTCTCCCGCATCGCCGCCATCACGCCGAAGCAGGGCCGGAGCGGGCGGATGATCTTCGTCACCATCCGCCATGGCATCGAGAGCGGTGGCCGCGAACGCGTGGTGGAGGAGCAGGACCTGGTCTACCGCGAGGCCGCCCGGCCCGGCGCGCCGCCGGCCGAGGCACCGCCGCCGGACCTGCCGCCCGAGGCGCTGCGCGAGAGCTTCACGCCCGATCCCACGCTGCTCTTCCGCTACTCCGCCGTCACCAACAATGGCCACCGCATCCACTACGATGCCGACTACGCCCGCGGCGTGGAGGGCTACCCGGCGCTGGTGGTGAATGGCGGCATCACCACGACGAAGCTGTCGGAACTGGCGAAGCGGCACCTGCCCGGCCCCCTGCGCAGCGTGACCACGCGGGCCGGCAGGCCGCTCTTCATCGGCCGGCCGGTGACGCTCGCCTGCCACCGGGAGGCGCCGGGCCGCATCCGGCTCTGGGCGCTGGACGAGGCCGGGCGGCTCGCCTTCGAAAGCCTGGCGGAGTGCGCGGCATGACGGGCGCATCCGGGCGCGGCGCGGCGGAGGACGCGAAGGCGCCGCGCCGGCCGGCCGGCCCGCTCTCCGGCGTCAGGGTGCTCGACCTCACCGCCGTCGTCGTCGGCCCGTCCTGCACGCTCACCCTCGCCGAGCAGGGTGCGCAGGTCGTCAAGCTGGAATCGCCGGAAGGCGACCTGCTGCGCAGGCTCGGCGGTCCGGCGCCTTCGCCGGACATGTCGCCGAAATTCATCCACTTCAACCGCGGCAAGCGCAGCATCGCCGTGGACCTCAAGACCGCCGAGGGCAAGGCGGTGCTGCTGCGGCTGGCAGAGCAGGCCGATGTGCTGGTCACCAACATGCGCGGCGGCGCGCTGGCCCGCCTCGGCATCACCTGGGAGGCGCTGCGGCCGCGCAACCCGCGCCTCGTCTTCTGTGTCATCGCCGGCTTCGGCAGCCGTGGCCGGCACCACGACAGCCCGGCCTATGACACCATCATCCAGGGCATGTCCGGCTTCGCCGCGGCGCTCGGCCGGGTGCTGGGGGAGCCGCGCTTCGCCCCCTTCGTGCTCTGCGACCACATCACCGGCATCATCGCCAGCCAGGCCATCACCGCCGCGCTCTTCGCGCGGGAGCGGAGCGGGGAGGGCCAGGCGATCGAAGTGCCGATGTATGAGAGCATGGCGCATTTCGTCCTCACCGAGCACATGTTCCGCCGCACCTTCGAGCCGGCGGGGCCGACCGGCGATCCGCGCGTGATGAACCCGGATGCGAAGCCGATCCCGACGAAGGACGGCTACATCGCCGTCTCCGCCAATACCGATGCCCAGGCTTTCGCCTTCTTCGAGGCGATCGGCCGGCCGGAGCTGAAGGAGGACCCGCGCTTCAACAGCGTGGTCGCGCGCTTCCGCCATGTGGAGGCGTATTTCACGCTGCGGGCGCAGGCGCTCCGCACCCGCACGACAGCCGAATGGGCGGCCGAGTTCCGCAGGCGGGAGATTCCCGCCATGCCCTACGCCACCATCGAGGGGCTGCTGGAGGATCCGCATCTCTGGGAAACCGGGCTGCTGCGCCGGGAGGTGCATCCGACCGAGGGGCCGATGACCGGCCTCGGCCGCCCCGTCACCTTCTCCTCCGCCGGGCCGGATGAGTTGCCCCTGGCGCCGCGCCTCTCGGCCGATGCGCGGGAGGTGCTGGCGGAGGCGGGCTATGCCGAGGCCGAGATCGCGGCGCTGCTCGGCACCGCCGTGGTGCCGCCGCCCGCCAAGGCATGACCGGATCTGCCGCAGGTGGCATCATGCCTGTTGCCGGGAGGGCGGGGCGGAACCATCTCCGCGGCGAACGGCCGGGAGCGGATGCGTGGCCCATTTGACGATGACCCCGATCGGCAATCTGGAGACGCCCTGGGCAACGCCCGGCGATTGCCCGCGCAACGGCCGCCAGCCGGACCCGCCGCCGGAATGCCGCGCCGTGGTCGCGCCCGAATACCGGGAGGGGCTGCTGGGCCTGGAAGGCTTCAGCCACCTCATCCTGCTCTACTGGATGGACCGGGCGCCGGCGCCGAAGCTGAGCTTCACCCCGCCCTTCGACGACCGGCCCCGCGGTGTCTTCGCCACGCGCGCGCCCTTCCGGCCGAACCCCGTCGCGCTCTCCGTCGTGCGGTTCCATGGCTTCGCCGCGCCCGGGGTGCTGCGCGTGACCAATCTCGATTGCGCGAACGGCACGCCGCTGCTCGACATCAAGCCCTACCTGCCGACGACGGATGCCGAGCCGGAGGCCAGCATGGGCTGGCTGGCGCCGCACGCGACGGTGCGGGCTGGCTGATGCACCGGCCGGGAACCGCGGCCCGGCCAGGGCGCTGGACGCGCATGATGCTTGTCCGCTTCCTGGCGCTGCATGCCGCGATCGGCTTCGGCATCGCCACCATCTTCGTCACGGCGCTGCTGCTCGCCGATCCGGGCGGAGTCGGCGCGCTGCTGCATCCCGCACGGTCCGGTCTGCTGCCGGTCTGCCTGCTCTGGCTCTTCAGCGGGCTGACCTTCGGTGCCGCGCAATTCGCCATCGCACTCGGGCTGGCTTCCGAGGCCGAGCCGCGTGGCGGCCGGGGCAGCCTCTCGGCCAGCCCCTGGGCGGCCCTGCGCCCCGTCCGGGTGCCCGTCCCGGCGCGCGCCGTCTGGCGCCCCCGCGGTCCTTCGCCGTAAGCGGCATGGCGGTTCGGTCGCGCTGCGGCCGCTATCCCCGCACCGCCGCCGCGACCGCGCGCACGAGATCGTGCGGGTTGTCGTGCAGCGCGGCCACGCCCACCGCGGCGAGATCGGCACGCGCCTGTTCCAGAGGATAGCCGTGCAGCGCCGCATGGCCGGCGGCAATGCCGGCGAGGAAGGGTTTCCCGGGTGGTTTGGCGCGCAGCGCGGCCGCCAGCGCCTCGACGCGGGCCCTGAGCCTGCGGGAGGCGAGAGTGGTAAAGAACATCACCGCCTTCACCTCCGGCCGCTCCGCGATCTCGAAGGCGGCTGCCAGGCGTTCCGGCATGGTCTCGGCCGGACCGCCACGGGCGTTGTCCATGAAGCAGACGGCGGGGCAACCGGCATCGGCCAACAGGTCGAGCATCAGCATGCCGAGGCCCGCGCCGGCGGTGACCATCGCCACCGTGCCGCCCGGCAGCTCGACGAGCTGGAAGCCCTGGTCCCGCGCGCGGCGCTCCAACGGGGTCAGCGCCGCGGCCTCCAGAGCAGCGGAGAGCGCCGGTACGTCATGGCGGAACAGCGCCGCATCGTCGCGAACCGCCTTTACGTCGCAGGCTACGAATTGCCCATCCGACAGCAGGCCGAGCGGGTTGATCTCCAGCAGCTCGAGATCCTCGGCCCGCAGGATGCGGGCGAGGCGCAGCGCCAACCGGGCGAGCCGCGCGGCGAGGTCGGGCCGGAAGCCGGCCCGCAGCGCGGCATGGGCGGCTTCGAGCGCGCCGGGCGCCTCCGGCTCGATGCCGCAGCGCAGCAGGCGTCCCGTGTGCTCGACCTCGATGCCGCCCTCGGGCGCGCAGAGCAGCTCGATGCATTGCGCGGTGCCGTCGATGCGGAGGGCGAGATAGACCTCCCGCGCCATCGGCACCGCGTCCTCGAGCAGCAGGGGCGCGGCGGGATCGCCGAGCGCGGCGCGGATCGCCGCCGCCGCCGCGGGCGCCTCTCCTTCGATGCTGCGGCGCACAAGGCCGCGCTTGCCTCGGCCCCCTTCCAGCACCTGCGCCTTCAGGAGTCCGTGCGCCTCCGCGGATGGCATGCCGTGCAGCAGCATGCCGCGGGGGACCGGCACGCCATGGCGCCGCAGCAGTCTCTTGCCATCATGCTCCGCGAGCCGCACCGTCCCCTCCGTGATCATGGCGCCTTTCCTGTCCAGCTTCCCCCGACGCGTGGTGGTGTTCAACCCGACCGGCCGCTACGCCGCCGCGCAGGTGGCGGCGATGCGGGAGGCCGGGACCAACCTCGTCGCCGGCATCGCGCTCGGCCGCGGCGGCGAGGCGGCGGATGGGCTGCCGCTCCATGATGACGTGCGGGAACTGCCGGAGCCCGCCGATGCCGCGGTGATCTACACGCCGCCCGAGGGCGTGCTGGATGCGGTGCGCGCGGCGGCGGGCATCCCGCTCCTCGTGGTCGCGGCGGAATACGTCCCGGTGCATGACGCATTGCGCGCGGCGCAGGCGGCGCGGGCTGCGGGGTCCTGGATGGTGGGGCCGAACACGCTCGGCCTCTGCATGCCCGGCGAAGGCCTGCTCGGTTCCATCGCGCCATCCTTCTGCTCGCCCGGCCCGGTCGCCGTGCTGTGCCGCAGCGGCACGCTGACCCTGACCATGGCGCGGCTGCTGACCGCCGCCGGCATCGGGCAGCGCCTGGTGGCGCATATCGGTGGCGACACCATCTGCGGCCGCAACCCGCATGAATGGCTGGAGGCGCTCTCGGCCGATCCGCGCGTTGGGGCCGTGCTCTATTGCGGCGAGATCGGCGGCGACAAGGAATACGCGCTGGCCGAGGCCATCCCGCATTGCAGCAAGCCGGTGGTCGCCATGCTGGTCGGGCGCCATGCGCCGCCGGGCCGGCGCATGGGCCATGCCGGCGCGCTGGCCGGGGCCGAGCGGGAGACCGCCGCGGCCAAGCTCGACGCCCTGGCGTCCGGCGGTGCGCGCACGGCGCGCGACCCGGAGGCCGCCATCACCATCCTGAGGGAACTCTGCCGATGAGCGACGCACCGACCGTTGCGGAGATGGAGGAGATCGCATCCGGCGCGGCGCCGCACGGACCGCAGGTGGTGCTGTGCGAGTGCTTCGCGCGCGACGGGCTGCAGCATGAAGAGGCGATCATCCCGGCCGAGGCCAAGATCGCGATGATCGAGCGGATCGCCGATTGCGGCTTCCGCCGGATCGAGATCACCAGCTTCGCGCATCCGCAGCAGGTACCGCAATTCGCCGATGCCGAGACGGTGCTGAAGAGGGTGCGTCGCCGGCCGGGCGTGCTGTTCAAGGCGACCTGCCCGAACCCCCAGGCGGTGCGGCGGGCGCTGGCGGCGCGGGAGGGCGGCTGGGGGCCGGAGGAGATCTCCCTGCTCGTCTCGGCCAGCGAGGGGCATTCGCAGCGCAACCTTCGCCGTTCCCGCGCGGAGCAGTGGGACCAAGTGGCGGAGATGGCGGCGCTGGCAGGCAACGCCTTCACCCTGGTCGGCACCATCAGCGTCGCCTTCGACTGCCCCTTCGAGGGGCCGACGCCGCAGGAGCGGGTGCTGGAGGATGCGCGGCGCTTCGCGGAACTCGGCGTGACGCGGATCGCGATCGGCGACACGATCGGCAGCGCGACGCCGCCGCGGGTGCGCGACCTGATCGGCTGGCTGCACGGTGCGCTGCCGACCGCGACCTTCATCGCGCATTTCCACGACAGCCGCGGAACGGGCATCGCCAACACGCTGGCCGCCATCGAGGCCGGGCTGACCCATGCCGATTGCGCGCTGGGCGGCACGGGCGGGCATCCGGCGCGGATCGCCTATGGTGAGGGCTTCACCGGCAATACCTGCACCGAGGACCTGGCAACCCTGCTGGAGGCGATGGGCCATGCCACCGGCCTGGACCTGGCTGCGCTGCGCGCCGCAGGGCTGGAAGCGGAGCAGGTCCTGGGTCGTCAATTGGGCTCGCGGGTGATACGGGCAAACCCACAGACATAGATTGGGGGTCCGGGGAATGCCTTGCCCCGGAATCTTGGATGCTGCTCGTCGAATCACGCGGTGCCGTCCGGCTCTTGCGCCTGAACCGGCCGGAGAAGCGCAACGCACTGAGCATGGCCCTGTGTTCGGCGCTGGTGGAGGCGCTGCGCGCGGCCGATGCGGATGCCGCGGTCTCCGCCGTGGTGCTGGCGGGCGAGGGGGCCGGTTTCTGCGCCGGCGGTGACCTGGAGGAACGCCGCGCGCTGGCCGCCGACGAACCGGCCTGGCAGGCGCGCGCCGCGCTGGCCGATGCGGTCCTCGCCGCGGCCGGCAGCATCGGCAAGCCGGTGGTCGCGGCGGTGCATGGGCGCGTGGTCGGGATGGGCGCCTCGCTCATGCTCGGCTGCGACATGGTGGTGGCGGCCGAGGATCTGCGCATCACCTGGCCGGAGGCGCGGCACGGCATCTGGCCGACCCTGGTGGCACCGCAATTGCTGCGACATCTCGGCCCCAAGGACGCATTCGAATTGCTGGCGACCGGCCGTTCGGTGGAGGCAGCGGAGGCGCAGGCGCTGCGGCTGGTGAACCGCGTGGTACCGCGCGAGCGCCTGCTGGAGGAGGCCTGCGCCCTGGCCGGGGAGGCGGCGCAATACCCGCCGGCCATGCTGCGGGGCATCAAGGCGCGGATCGATGCGGCGGGGCTTCGGCCGTGAACGGGCCCATGCCCCATGCTGCGGATGCGCCGGGCGTGGCGATGCCGGGCTGAACCGCTCGGCCGTGCGCAACACGGCAGCCCGCCGGCCGTGGGGCGCGCCTGCCGGCCTTGGGGGAGGAAAGGCCTCCCCCGCCAGTCGGGGGAGGCACGGCCTCACGCCGCCAGCTTCACCTTCGCCGCCGCCTTCACCAGGTCGGCGCATTTCTCGCCGATCATAATGCTGGGCGCGTTGGTGTTGCCCGAGACGACGGTCGGCATGATCGAGGCGTCGGCGACCCGCAGCCCCTCGATCCCTCGCACGCGCAGCTCCGGGTCCACCACGCTCTCCGGATCACCGCCCATGCGGCAGGTGCCGCTCGGGTGGTAGATCGTCATGCCGGTGCGGCGGATGAAGCCGAGGATCTCCTCGTCGCTCGCCGCGGCCGCGCCCGGCACCACCTCCTCCTCGATGATGCCGGCGAAGGCCCTGGTCCGCGCCAAGCGGCGGCCGAGCTTGATGCCCTCCACCATGCAGCGCCGGTCGGTCTCGGTGGCGAGGTAGTTGGCGTGGATCAGTGCCTTCTCCACCGGGTCCGGGCTCTTCAGCGTGATGGTGCCGCGGCTCTCCGGGCGGAGCTGGCAGGCGCTGATGGTCATGCCGGGGAAGTCGTGCAGTTCCAGCATGGTCTTCGAGGTGCTGAAGGGCAGGAAATGGTACTGCACGTCGGGCGTCGCGCTGCCCGGCAGGACGCGCGCGAAGAGTCCCGCCGTACCGGCGCTGACCGTCAGCGGGCCGGTCCGGCGCAGGGCGAATTCCGCCCCCATCAGCGCGCGGCCGAGCAGGCTGCCGACACGGGTGTTCAGGCTGCCCGGACCCTTCACGCGGAAGGCCAGCCGCGCCTGGAAGTGGTCCTGCAGGTTGCGCCCGACCTGCTTCAGGTCATGCACCACCGGCACGCCCACCGCCTGCAGGTGCTCGGCCGGGCCGATGCCCGAGAGCAGCAGGAGATGTGGGGAGGCGATGGCGCCGGCCGAGAGGATCACCTCCCGCTCCGCCCTGATGGTCAGCTTCGCGCCATGGCGGGTGAAGGTGACGCCGGCGGCGCGCCGGCCCTCCATCACCAGCCCGTTGCTGTGCGCATCCGTCACCACGATGAGGTTCGGCCGGTTGCGCGCGGGCCTGAGATAGGCCTTGGCCGAGCTGCAGCGCCAGCCATTGCGGGCCGTCACCTGGTAGAAGCCCGCGCCCTCCTGCTCCGCGCCGTTGAAGTCGTCGTTGCGCGGGAAGCCCAGCTCCGCCGCGGCCTCGATGAAGGCCAGCGCGAGCGGATTGCGGTCCCGCAGGTCGGAGACGGCGAGCGGCCCGCCCTTGCCGTGCAGCTCGGAGGCGCCGCGCTCCTGGTCCTCGCTCCGCCGGAAATAGGGGAGCACGTCCTCGAAGGACCAGCCGGTGCAGCCGAGCTGGCGCCAGTGGTCGTAATCCTCCTTCTGGCCACGGACATAGAGCAGGCCGTTGATGGCGGAGGAGCCGCCCAGGGTGCGGCCGCGCGGCCAGGCGATGCGCCGCCCCTCCAGCTCCGGCTCCGGCTCCGTCATCAGGTTCCAGGAGAGGGTGGGGTGGTACATGGTCTTGGCATAGCCGATCGGCACATGCAGCCAGGGGCTGCGATCGCGCGAGCCGGCCTCCAGCAGCACGACCCGGACGGAAGGGTCCTCCGAGAGCCGTGCCGCCACGGCACAGCCGGCCGAGCCGGCCCCCACCACCACGTAATCGGCGCTCAGCGGGACGGAGTCGGTCATCGGCTGGCATCCTTGTGCATTGCAGCATTTCCCCCGTGATTCGGCCGGCAGTGAAGCGCGGCGGCGCCAGAGAGGCCAGGGGGGTTGAAGCGCCGGGGCGCGCGGCGGAGGATGCGGGGGCAATGAGCCCGCTCGACATGCTGGCCGACGTCGTCGGCCCCAGGAACGTCCTCCAGGATGCCAGTGACATCGCCCCCTATGCCGTCGATTGGCGCGGCACCTGGCGCGGCCAGCCGCTGGCCGTCGCGCGCCCCGGCACCACCGCGGAGGTGGCCGAGGTCGTGCAGCGCTGCGGCGCGCTCGGCCTCGCCATCGTCCCGGCCGGCGGCCGCACCGGCCTTTGCGGCGGGGCGGTGGCGCCGGAGAACGGGCCGCCCTCCGTCGTCCTGTCGCTCGAGCGGCTGAACCGCATCCGGCACGTCGATGCGCGGGACTTCTCCATCGTCGCCGAGGCCGGCTGCGTCGTGCAGGCCGTGCAGCAGGCGGCGGCCGAGGCTGGGCGGCTCTTCCCGATCCAGTGGGGCGCCCAGGGCACGGCGCAGATCGGCGGCATGTTGTCCACCAATGCCGGGGGCATCCGGACGCTGCGCTGGGGCAATGCGCGGGAGCTGGTGCTGGGGCTGGAGGTGGTGCTGCCGGACGGCCGCGTGCTGGACGACCTCCGGCGCGTCCGCAAGGACAACAGCGGCTATGCGCTCCGGCACCTCTTCATCGGCGGGGAGGGGACGCTCGGCGTCATCACCGCCGCCGCGCTGCGCCTGGTCCCCGCCCTGAAGCGGGTCGAGAGCGCCTTCGTCGCGGTGCCGAGCCCGGACGCCGCGCTCTCGCTCTTCTCCCGCGTCATGGCGAGTGGGGCGGAGCTGATCGGCTTCGAGCTCTGCGCCCGCTTCTGCATGGAGATGGCGGCGCGGCACGGCGTAGGGCTGCGCATGCCCCTGCCGCTGGAGGCGCCCTGGTACGTGATGGTGGAGATCGCCGCGGCGCATGAGAGCGTGCCGCTTCGCGCGATGCTGGAGGAGGCGCTGGCCGAGGCGCTGGAGGGCGGCGAGGCGCTGGACGCCGTCATCGCCGAGAGCGAGGCGCAGCGCGCCATGATCTGGAAGATCCGGGAGGACTATCCGGACTGCTCGCGCCGCGAGGGGCCGGCGGTCGGCACCGACACGGCCGTGCCCGTCTCGGCCGTGCCGGATTTCGTCAACACGGCGGAGCGGGAGCTGAAGGCCCGCTGGCCGGAAGGGCGCATGGCGGCAATCGGCCATGCGGGGGACGGCAACATCCACCTCTCGCTGCATGCGCCGGAGGGCTGGACGGACCGCGCGGCCTGGGTGGAGCGGGCGGCGGAGATGGAGCCGCTGGTGAACGCCATCGCCGTCTCGCTGGGCGGCAGCTTCTCGGCCGAGCACGGCATCGGCCAGAGCAAGCGGCACGCCATGGCGACGCACAAGAACCCGGTGGCGCTGGAGCTGATGCGGGCGGTGAAGCAGGCGATCGACCCGGAGGGGTGGATGAACCCGGGGAAGATGCTGCCGTGACGGGTGGGGTGGCCGGGCCCGGCCACCCCGCATTGGCCTAACCCGCCATCTCGGCCAGCAGCCGGGCATGGCTGCGGGCGCCCTGGTGCAGGCAGCGCAACTCGAATTTCTCGTTCGGGCTGTGCACCTGGTCGTCGTTCAGGCCGAAGCCGACCAGCAGGCTGTCCAGGCCGAGCAGCCGCTTCAGGCTCTCCACCACCGGGATGGAGCCGCCGCAGCCCATCAGGATGGCGGGCTTGCCGTATTCGGCCGAGAGGGCGCGCCGCGCCGCCTGCACCCAGCGGCTGTCGGCCGGCACCTCGATCCCCGGGGTGGTGCTGAAGACCTGCACTTCCGCCGTGCAGTCGGCCGGCAGCCGGTCCTGCACGAACTGCCGGATGCCCTCCGCCACCTTCTGCGGGTCCTGCCCGGGGACGAGGCGGCAGGAGAGCTTGGCATGCGCCTCCGCCGCGATGACGGTCTTGCTGCCCTCCCCGGTATAGCCGCCCCAGATGCCGTTGATGTCGGCCGTCGGCCGGGCCCAGAGGCGCTCGAGCGCGCTGCGGCCCTTCTCGCCGACCGGGATGGAGAGGCCGATATCGCCGAGATAAGCCTTCTCGTCGAAGCCGAGCGCGTCCCATTCCACGCGCTGGGCATTGGTCAGCTCCTTCACCCCGTCATAGAAGCCGGGGATCCGGATGCGACCGTTCTCGTCATGCAACTCGCCCAGGATTTGCGTCAGCAGGTTGATGACGTTGCGGGCGGAGCCGCCATACATGCCGGAATGCAGGTCGCGGCCCGCCGCGCGGACATCGATCTGGGAATAGACCATGCCGCGCAGGCTGGTGGTGATGGCCGGCGTGTCGATGTCCCACATGCCGGTGTCGCTGATGACGGCGATATCGGCCTTCAGCTCCTCCCGGTTGGCCGCGAGGAAGGCGTCGAGGCTGGGGCTGCCGACCTCCTCCTCGCCCTCGATCAGCACCGTGATCCGGCAGGGCGGGCCGCCGGCAACGGCATGCCAGGCGCGCAGCGCATCGAGCCACATGGCGCACTGGCCCTTGTCGTCCACCGCGCCGCGGGCGACCACGCGCGGGCCGTGCGGCCCCTCGACCACCGCCGGCTCGAAGGGCGGGGAGGTCCAGAGCTCCAGCGGATCGGCCGGCTGCACGTCGTAATGGCCGTAGAAAAGCAGATGCGGGGCGTTGCCGCCGGGGCCGGGATGGTGGCCGACCACCACCGGATGGCCGGCGGTCGGGCGGACGGAGGCGGTGAAGCCCATGCCCTGGAGCTGCTCGCGCACCCAGTCTGCGGCGCGCCCACAATCGCCGGCATGGGCCGGCTGGGCGCTGATGCTGGGGATGCGGAGCCAGTCGATCAGGCGGTCGCGCGCGGCGGGCGCGGTCTCGTCGAGATGGGCCAGGATGGCCGGAAGCGGATGCGTCATGCTGCCAATTCACCACGCCCGGGCGGGGTGGCCAAGCGCCCGGCCGCAGGCCCTGCCGGCCCGGGTCCGGTGCGCCGGCGGGGCGGGGGCAGGGCGCCGCGTTGCGCCGATGCCGCTGGCGTGGGAGGGAGGAGGCAGGAGCGGGAGGACGCGCGCCATGAAGGTCTACCTGACCCATACCCCAGAGCTACGCGGGAAACTGGGTGACGGCCAGCCGATCAGGCGGCGGTCTGTGCTGGCGTCTCCTTGACCTCGACGCCATTGCGGAACCTGACACCCTGGATGACCTTCGGCAACTGGTTC
>NZ_JAJAQI010000033.1 GCF_020523605.1 Roseicella aerolata
CGCCGATGAGGTCTACGCAGCCCCATACAACGAGCGCAGTTAGGATATGCCGCGCGCGTCGTTGCGTGCGGCCTTTCACCGCACGCTCCCGTGAGGTGCGGCTGCTACATAAGACCGGATATTTCCGCGCGCCGGAAAAGACGCGGGCCCTGTTCGACGGCTCCTGGCTGGAGAGCGGCGACCGTGCCTACATCGCCGGCGGCGACATCCATATCACCGGCCGGATCAAGGACATGATCATCCGGGCCGGCCGGAACATCTACCCGCAGGAGCTGGAGGAGCTGATCGGCACCCTGGAGGGGGTGCGCCGGGGCTGCGTCGCCGTGATCGCCAGCCCCGACCCCGGCAGCGGCACCGAGCGCCTGGTGGTGGTGGCGGAGACCCGGCTGCGCGACCCGGCGGGCCAGGAGGCGCTGCGCCAACGGATCGCCGAGGCCTCCCGCGCCATCCTGCCGGACATGCCACCGGAGGAGGTGATCCTTGCGCCGCCGCATGCGATCCCGAAGACCTCCAGCGGCAAGCTCCGCCGGGCCGCGACGCGCAGCCTGCATGAAAGCGGCGAGCTCGGCCGGCCGCGGCGGCGGGTCTGGTGGCAGTTGGCCCGGCTCTCGGCGGCCGGAATCGGTCCGCGGCTGCGGCGCGGGGCCTCCCGTGCCGGCACGCTGCTCTATGCGGGGTGGTGGTGGACGCTGCTGGTCGGCATGGCGGTGCCGGTCTGGCTGCTGGTGATGGCGCTGCCGCGGCGGCGCTGGCGGCAGGCGGTGGTGCGCCGTGCCATGCGTACCTTTTTCCGGCTGACCGGCACTCCGCTGGCGATGGAAGCGGAGGCGCCGCTGCCGGCGGGAGCCGCGATCCTTGCCGGCAACCATGGCAGCTATCTCGACGTCGCCGTGCTGTCGGCGCTCCTGCCCGGCCCCCTGGTCTTCGCGGCCAAGCAGGAACTGGCGGGGCAGCGCATCGCCGGCCCCTTCCTGCGCCGCCTCGGCACTGTCTTCCTGCGGCGCCAGGATGCGGCCAGCGGCATCGCCGATGCCGAGGCGGCGCTGCCCGTGCTGCGCGAGGGGCAGCACCTCGTGTGGTTCCCGGAAGGCACCCTCACCCGGATGCCGGGGCTGCTCCGCTTCCACCTGGGGGCCTTCCGCGTCGCCGCCGAGGCCGGCCTACCGGTGGTGCCGGTGACGATCCGGGGCACCCGCGCGGCGCTGCGCGGCGGCCAGTGGTTCCCGCGGCGCGCGACCATTGCCGTCCATATCGGGCGGCCGATACTGCCTGAAGGCCAGGATTTCGCGGCGGCGCTGCGCCTGCGCGACCGGGTGCGGGCCGCCATCCTGGCGCGGTCCGGCGAGCCGGACCTGTCGCACGAGCACGCGGTGCCGACGGTGCGGCCCCCGGGCGGTGGATAGCGGCCGCGCGGCCTTGTCGAAGGCGCTCACGCTCGGCCGCGGGCCTGCGACCCGGGAGAGGCTCGGGGATGATGGCGGGAGTATTCCCGCAGCGAAGGCCAAGCCGCCGGGGGGGGTGGCGTCCCATAGGGGATTCGAACCCCTGTTGCCGCCGTGAGAGGGCGGTGTCCTAGGCCTCTAGACGAATGGGACCTGGGAACTGACCTGACGGGCTTGCCGGAACGGGCCGGCAGCCTGCCGCGACATCAGTTCAACGCTTACGTGCCGTCGCTGGCGTCCCATAGGGGATTCGAACCCCTGTTGCCGCCGTGAGAGGGCGGTGTCCTAGGCCTCTAGACGAATGGGACGTGGAGGCGACGTGGGCGGGCTTCTAGGGGCGCGGCGGCGGGGGGTCAAGCATTCTTCGCAGCTTTTCCGGCCGCGGGCCGGGCCGCCCCGTAGCGCCCGTCCCGGCAGGCCTCCGAGCAGTAGCGCACGGTCCCCCAGTCGCGGGCCCATTTCTTCCGCCAGGCAAAGCGCCGGCCGCAGGCCGCGCAGGCCTTCTCCGGCAGGTGCGGCTTGCGGTGCGCCATGCGCCGCCCTAACGCCCTGGCCGGATCTCGCCGACCACCCGGCCGCGCCGCGGGTCCACCACCAGGACCCGGTCGCCATCCGGCCGCGTCACCCACACCCCGATGCCCTGCTCGGTCGCGGCGATGCCGGCAATCCGCGTCCCCTCCGGCTGCTCCAGCGCGGCTTCCCACCTCGCGCCAGCGGCCGGACCACCCATGCGCTGGACGAGCAGCACCGCAAGGGCCACGGTGCCGCCGACGATCAGCACCCCCATGACGACGACGAGAACCTTGAGCGCGCGCACCGAACCCTCCCCTGACTCCACGACCGGCGAGACCATCACCCTGACGGCGGCGCCCGAGCAGGCCGGCCTGCGGGCCGACCGATTCCTCGCGGAGGCGATAGGTTCGCTCTCGCGCTCCCGCGTCAAGGCGCTGATCGCGGCCGGCGGCGCCAGCCGGGACGGCAAGCCCCTGCGCGACGCTGCCGAGGCCGTGCGCCCTGGCAGCGTCTATTCGCTGGCGATCCCGGCCGCCGCCCCCGCCTTGCCCGTCCCGCAGGACATCCCGCTGGCCATCCTGTTCGAGGATGCCGACCTGATTGTGCTGGACAAGCCAGCCGGGCTGGTGGTCCACCCCGCGCCCGGCAACCAGGACGGTACGCTGGTCAATGCCCTGCTCGCCCATGCGGGGGAGGACCTGCCGGGCATCGGCGGGGAGAAGCGGCCGGGTATCGTCCACCGGCTGGACAAGGACACCTCAGGAGTGATGGTGGTGGCGAAGACCGAGCGCGCCCACCGCGCCCTGTCGGACGCCTTCGCCACCCGCGACCTGGACCGTGAATACCTCGCCCTGGTCTGGGGCGTCCCGACCCCGACGGCCGGAGAGATCGAGGCGGCGATCGGCCGCCACCCGACCGACCGGAAGCGCATGGCGGTGGTGCAGAAGGGCGGCAAGCCGGCGCTCACCCGCTATGCGACGGAGCGCGCCTGGGGCACCGCCTGCGCCCTGCTGCGCTGCCGGCTGGCGACCGGCCGGACCCATCAGATCAGGGTCCACCTAGCCGAGATTAACCATCCTTTAATCGGGGACCCGGTGTATCTTCGGCGGGTACCAGCCGCCGCCCGCAGCTTGGCGGAGCCGGTCCGGCAGGCGCTTCTGGCCTTTCCTCGTCAGGCCCTGCACGCCGCGTCCCTGGGCTTCCGGCACCCCGTCACGGGTCGGGAATTGAGCTTTTCGGTCCCGCCACCCCCGGATTTCGTTTCGCTTATCACATTGCTGTCTGGTAACACTTAGTAACCAAGCGGGATACTTGGTTTTTCTGGACAAGCGGCACCGTTGGCGGTACAAACCGCCAGTGGCAGCGCATCGGGTGCCGAAAATGCCGGACCCGCCGTCCTTACTCGCCCCGTCGTGACCGGGGCAGGCGACGTCCGGTGGGCCTGCATGACGTTCGAACTGCCAGGATCGGTCGCGGACCGGGCACCGCCGTCACGGGGTGACCCTCCGCGCGCAGGAGGCAGATGTCCCCAATGGCTTCCAGCTCGGTCATTCCAATCGCCCCGGAGGGCAATCTCTCCCGCTACCTGCAGGAGATCCGCAAATTCCCCATGCTCTCGCCGGAGGAAGAACTGAACCTCGCCCGGCGCTGGCGTGACAACGGCGACGAACGTGCCGCGCACAAGCTCGTCACCAGCCATCTCCGGCTCGTGGCCAAGATCGCGATGGGCTACCGCGGCTATGGCCTGCCGGTCGGCGAGCTCATCTCAGAGGGCAATGTCGGCATGATGCAGGCGGTGAAGCGGTTCGATCCGGACCGCGGGTTCCGCCTCGCCACCTATGCCATGTGGTGGATCCGTGCCGCCATCCAGGAATACATCCTCCACAGCTGGTCGCTGGTGAAGATGGGGACGACGGCCGCCCAGAAAAAGCTCTTTTTCAATCTCAGGCGCTTGAAGGGCCAGATGGCCGCGCTCGAGGACGGCGACCTGAAGCCGGAGCAGGTGGAAAAGATCGCCCGCGTCCTGCAGGTGCCGGAGCAGGACGTGGTCTCCATGAACCGCCGCCTGGCCTCCCCCGATCATTCGCTGAACGCGCCGGTGCGCGCGGACAGCGAGGGCGAGTGGCAGGACTGGCTGGTGGATGAGCAGGAGACGCAGGAAAGCGAGCTTTCCGAGCGGGAGGACCTCACCAATCGCCGCATGCTGCTCGGCGAGGCGTTGAAGACGCTGAACGAGCGGGAGCGGCACATCCTGATCGAGCGGCGCCTGAAGGACGAGCCGACGACGCTGGAGGAGCTCTCGCAGCAGTACAACATCAGCCGCGAGCGCGTGCGCCAGATCGAGGTGCGCGCCTTCGAGAAGCTGCAGAAGAGCATGAAGACGCAGATCGTCGAGCGGCGGCTCGCGGTCTGAGGCTGCGTCGGCTCGCGGTCTGATCGGGCCGGCCGAAGGCCCGGCAGGCTCGCAGCCCGGGCCTTCTGCTTGGCGCGTCACCCTGGCCCTGGTCATCCTTCAGGGATCGGGAGCCAGGCGGTGGCGCGGCGGCCGCTCCCGCACGGCCCGCCGGTTCCTGACGGCTGGCCTGGGCACTCCGCGCGGCGGGCCTGGCGGCATGTCGCCGAACTCCGCAGGCCGGGTCCGGGATGGGATGCTGCCGTCATTCCCGCGCCCCATGCCGCTCATTGCCACCCGCGATTGGCGCTCCGCCCCGCCCGGAGGCATTCATCCCGGTGAGACGAGGAGCCCTCCATGCCCGACACCCTCCCCCAGCCCGGCCCGGCCGCCGCCATCCATCCGCAGGTCCGCATCGGCCATGTCCATCTGAAGGTCGCCGATCTCGACCGCGCCCTGGCCTTCTGGCGGGACGTCATCGGCATGGAGGTGCAGCAGCGCATGGGCGACCAGGCGGCCTTCCTCTCGGCCGGCGGCTACCACCACCATATCGCGCTGAATACCTGGGAAAGCGCCGGCGGTCCGCCACCGCCCCGCGGCACCACCGGCCTCTACCATGTCGCCCTGCTCTACCCGGACAGGCCCTCGCTCGCCGCCGCGCTGCTTCGCGTGCTGCAGGCCGGCGTGCCGCTGGAGGGCGCCTCCGACCATGGCGTCTCGGAGGCCATCTATCTCCGCGACCCCGACGGCAACGGCATCGAGCTCTATCGCGACCGGCCGCGCAGCGAATGGCCGCGCGACGCCGAGGGCCGGCTCCGGATGACCAACCGCCATTTCGATCTTCAGGCGCTGCTCGCCGAACTGCCAGGGGTGGCCGCGGGCTAGCCCTCGGCACGCCGCGGGGCGGATTCGGGCCGGGCCGGCCCCGCCATGCCGGGCATCCGCGCGGCCCCACGTTCCAGCGGGGACACCACGCGGATCACGGCCCACCCGGCCGGCATCCACCCTGGCCGCTGGCGCTCAGGCCCGGGCGGCCACTGCCGGAACGGCATGCCGGTTGCGCGCCCGGCATCCTGCCATCGCCGCGTCCTGTCGCCCCCGCAGCCGGAACAGCCGCACCAGGCCTGCCGCCTGCCTTCGCCGTGATTGGCCGGCCGGGAACCTTCAAGCTACCGAGACGCAGACGGAGAGACGGCCGAAGCAGCTGGGACGCGCGCGATGATGGCACCGAAGACTCCACACGCGACCTGGCGGGCCACCGCCTCCCGCTTCTGGGCGATTGCCGGCGGCTTCTGGTACCGGCCGGAAAGCCGGCGCCAGGCTTTCGGCCTCGTCACCGTCCTGCTGCTGCTGGCCGCCACCGAAGTGGCGCTGATGCTGCGGTTCAACACCTGGAACCGCCACCTGTTCGATGCGCTGGAGCGCCGCGACGCCCAGGCCGTGCTGGCCGAATGCGGCGTCCTCCTCCTCATCGTCGCCGGCTTCTGCGTGGCGAGCGCCGGCCAGCTCCTCTGCCGCCGGCGCCTCGCCCTCGGCTGGCGCGCCTGGCTCGGCTATCGCCTCACCGCCGGCTGGGTAGCGTCCGGGGGCGGCAACGCGGCCGACAACCTCGATGGCCGCATTGCCGAGGATGCCCGGGTGGCGACGGAGGAGGCGGTGGAACTCGCCGCGTCCTTCACCCATGCCCTGATGACGCTCGGCCTCTTCGTCGGTGTGCTCTGGGCGCTGTCGGACCACCCGCCGATCGTGCTCGGCGGCGTCTCCTTCGCCCTGCCCGGCTACCTGCTCTGGCTGGCCGTGCTCTATGCCCTGCTCGGCATGGCCATCGCGGTGCTGGCCGGACGGCCGCTGACCCGCAGCACGGACCACCGCCAGGCGAAGGAGGCCGATTACCGTGCCGCCCTGGTCCGCACCCGTGACGGCGGGCGGGCGGGGCGGGAGGAGGAGGGGCTGCTGGCCCGCCTCTTCGGCGACCTCGCCTCGGCCTTCGAGCGGCAGAGCCGCGCCTTCGCCCGGCTGGAATTCTTCGTCTGCGCCGTCACCCGGACCGGGCTCGGCCTGCCCTTCCTGGTGGCGACGCCCGCCTATCTGGCCGGGGTGGCGACGCTGGGCTGGCTGATGCAGGCGGCGCAGGCCTTCCAGACCGTGTCGGAGGCGCTGCGCTGGCCGGTTCAGCACATGCCGCGGCTGGCCACCTGGCGTGCCTCGGCGGAGCGCGTGATCGTGCTGGCCGACGCGGCGCCACCCCCGACGGGCGCGGTGCCGGCGGGCGCCACGCCGGCCGGTGCTGGGCCCGAGCCGGCCCCGCTGCCCGCCACCGCTCCGGTCGGGTCGTAGCCGCAGGCGGCCCGCCCCGGGCCTGGCGGCGACCCGCTCCGGCTGCGATGGCTCCCCGCCCGGGTTCTGACCGGGTTGCAGCCGCCGCGCTGGCGCCGGCGGACGGGAGAGCCTACATGCGGGGCCTGCCCAGAGATTGCCGCCCGCCGCCCCCCAGGGACACCCAAGAGGATTCATGGATCTCGCCGCCGACATCACCGACCGTGCCGCCTCCGGCGCGATGGACAGGGTCGCGCCGGAAGGCGCGCGGGATAAGGTCGCCGCCGAAGCCTCCCGCCGACGGACCTTCGCCATTATCGCCCATCCGGATGCCGGCAAGACCACGCTGACCGAGAAGCTGCTGCTGAAGGGCGGCGCCATCCAGCTGGCCGGCGCCGTCCGCGCCAAGGGCAATGCCCGCCGCACGCGTTCGGACTGGATGAAGATCGAGCAGGATCGCGGCATCTCGGTCGCGACATCCGTGATGACCTTCGAGCGCGGGGGGCTGGTCTTCAACCTGCTGGACACGCCGGGCCACGAGGATTTCTCGGAGGATACCTACCGTACCCTCACCGCCGTCGATGCGGCCGTGATGGTTCTCGACGCGGCGAAAGGCATCGAGAGCCAGACGAGAAAGCTCTTCGAGGTCTGCCGCCTGCGCGACATCCCGATCATCACCTTCGTCAACAAGATGGACCGGGAGGCGCGCGACCCCTTCGAGCTGATCGACGAGATCGAGAAGACCCTGGCCCTGGATGCCGCCCCGGTTGCCTGGCCGGTGGGCCGCGCCAGCGAATTCGCCGGGACCTATGATCTGCTGGAAAGGCGCTTCCTGCCGGTGGATGCCGATGACAGCGCGGCGATCGACCTGAATGGCCTGGACGACCCGAAGCTGGAGGCGCTGGTCGGCCCCGAGCGCGCCGCGGCGCTGCGCGAGGAGGCCGAGCTGGCCGAGGCGGGCCTGAACGCCTTCGACCTGGAGGCCTTCCGCGAGGGCCACCTCACCCCGGTCTTCTTCGGCTCCGCCCTGCGGGATTTCGGCGTCGGCCACCTGCTGGATGGCCTGTCGTGCTACGCCCCGCCGCCCGGCGCCCGCGCCGGCGACCCGCGCGAGGTGCAGCCGGGCGAGGAGAAGCTGACCGGCTTCGTCTTCAAGGTGCAGGCGAACATGGACCCGAACCACCGGGACCGGGTCGCTTTCGTCCGGCTCTGCTCCGGCAAGCTGGTCAAGGGCATGCGCCTGAAGCAGGTCCGGACGGGCAAGCAGGTGCCGGTCAACGCGCCGCTGTTCTTCTTCGCCAAGGACCGGCAGGTGGCCGAAGAGGCCTGGCCGGGCGATGTGGTGGGGGTGGCAAACCATGGCACGCTGCGCATCGGCGACACCCTGACCGAAGGCGAGGAGCTGAATTTCCGCGGCGTCCCGAGCTTCGCCCCGGAGATCCTCCGCCATGTCCAGCTCGAGGACCCGATGCTGGCGAAGAAGCTGAAGACCGCGCTCGACCAGCTGGCCGAGGAAGGGGTGGTGCAGCTTTTCCGCCCGCTCGATGGCTCCCTGCCCGTCGTCGGCGTCGTCGGCCAGTTGCAGCTCGATGTGCTGCAGTCCCGGCTGAAGGTCGAATACGGCGTTCCCGCACGGTTCCAGGAGACGATGTGGTCCATGATGCGCTGGGTGACCGGCGAGGACCGCACGGCGCTGGAGCGCTTCGCCAGCCTGAACCGCCGCGATGCCGGGGAGGACCATGACGGCGAGCTGGTCGCCTTCTTCGGCTCGGACTGGCGGCGCAAGCGGGCCGAGGAGGAATGGCCCATGCTGAAATTCCACGCGGTGCGGGAACAGCACGGGCTGGTCGCGGCGAAGCGCTGAGGCGCCCGCCCCGACCTGGACGGGCCGCGCCCGTCCCCTATCGTCGCAGCACGGCCTCGTCGCGCGGCGAGGCCGGGACCGGTTCCGGCTCCCGCCCCAGGGCGATATCCACCGCCCAGGCCCCCGGCCCCGCCGCGACGAAGTAGAGGAAGACGAAGCAGAACAGGATCGCGGCATCCCCGCCGTTCAGGACGGGGAAGAAGCTTCGCGGCGCATGCGCCATCCAGTAGGCGAAGGCCATCTCGCCGGCGGCGACGAAGGCCGCCGGCCTGGTGAACAGCCCGAGCACCAGCAGCAGCCCGAGCACCAGTTCCAGCACCGCCGCGAACCAGTGCAGGCTGAAGGCATCCGGCCCCGCCGCGCCGCCGGCCATGGGTGGAAAGCCGAACAGTTTCTGCGTCCCGTGCTCGAGGAAGAGCAGCGCCGCCATTATGCGCAGGATCGCGCGCATCCGGGGCGCCATGACGGCCATGTCCCACATGCGTCAGCGCCCTTGCGATGCGCGCAGCGGGCGCGCGGCCATCGTCATGCGGATCATTCGGCCTCTCCTTGCGTGGGACCCCATCGCCGGCACAACGTGCTCCCGCTTCCCGGGCTGCATCCGCGGCCCCGGGAAACTGACCGGGATCGCGGGTGTTCTGGCCTCTCCGATGCGGGCCTGGGATCGCCTCGTCTGCCGGGTTCCCCCCTGCGGATCCGCAGCCACTGACCACCCTGCCCCCCTTCAGGCCCGTCCCCTTCAGGAGAGACGCGTGACGCCAACCACCGACGCCGCCCTGGCGAGGCTTTCGCTCGCCGCCTATTCCGACATGCCTGCCGCGCTGCCCGCCGGCTTCACCGCGCTCGACATCGCAAACTTCCACCTGCCGCTCGCCTCCGGCGAAAGCTTCTCCAACGGCGTGTTCAAGAGCGGCAACGGCGCGGCGCTGGTCACGGTGGCCGAGGTCGAGGGCCTGCCGAGCATCGTGGTTGCCTTCCGCGGCAGCGACGATGTGGTGGACAGCCAGCAGAACCTGAACGGCATCAACCAGGCCTATGCCTCCTTCGGCACGCTTGTCGCCACGCTGGACCAGGCTTCGCAGAACTGGGGCATGCCGGTGATCGTCACCGGCCATAGCCTAGGCGGCGCGATGGCGCAGATCTACATGGCGGACCATCCGAACCAGCCCGGCGAGCCGGGACGCACGGCGATCACCTTCGGCTCCCCGGGCGCGATCCTGCCGCCAGGAGAGGATGAGCGCATCGCCAACTATGTCATCGCCGATGATCCGGCGGTCGTGCTGGGCGCCCAGCGGGCGGAGGTGGGCGAGCTGCTGCGCGGCAACCCCGTGCTGGCCAACCTCGTCGCCGAGCGCATCGCGGCGGAATTGCCGGGCCTGACGCGGGAGCAGGCGTTGGCCTCGTTGCCTAACCTCACCACGAACTACGACAACCGTGGTGCCATCGTGCTGCTGCCGACCAAGGATGGGCGGCTGGATCGCGAGGGGGTGGTGGCCGGCCTCGCGCAGCGCGATCCGGAGCGGCACACGCCGGAACTCTATGTGGCCGAGGTGGCCGATGCCTGGAGCGCCCCGGGACAGTCCCGGGTGGTGCCGGCGACGCCGACGCCCGACGAGGAACTCACCTTCCTGCATGCCCTGTACGACGGCGACGGGCGCAACCCGCAACTGACCGAGGGAGTGGTGCGGGAGTTGGTAGGTGCCTGGGCCGGCAACCTCGCCAGCGGGCTCCAGGCCGGGCTGGACAACCTCACCACCGCAGCAGGTCGCGACCTGGATCTGCTCTGAGGCTTGTGCCCTCCGGGGGCGGCGCCCGGCAGATGCCTACAACCTCGCCGGCATGGGGGCCGTGGCTCTCCCGCTCCCCTGCATGCGCGGCGGGATCAAGCCGGAGCCATAATTCAGTGGCGCTTCAAGGCCAGGCCGGGAAAAGCTGCGCCTGCCATCGGGGAGGACGCCATGCCCTTCACCCTGATCAAGGGGAGCTTCCACGTCGTCGGCTACGCGCCGGATGGCGACTCCATCCGCTTCGGCCCCGATGATCCAACCTTGCTCGATGACCTGATCGGCCCCGCGGCCGAGCTGAACTCCCAGTTGCATGTACAACTTCGGATCGAGGGCATCGATGCCCTCGAGACGCATTACCGGCCCCAGGGCGGCCGCGGGAATCTCCACCAGCCGAAGGCGCAGGCGATCGCCGCGCGCACGGCGCTGCTGGAGTTCCTCGGCATCGGCGGCGTGGTGTGGAATGCGGATGAGACCCGGGTAGTGGCGGCGCAGGACGGCGTCCGGGGCTGCATCCTGACCCGCGCGGTGGAGAAGAACCGGCGGCCCGTGGCCTTCGCTTATGCCGGCGACCCCGCCGGGCAGGACGGCGCGGCGGTTCATCTCGATGTGCCGCGCCTCAAGGGAAGCTGGAACTACCACGCCGTCGCGCGCGGGCTTGCCTATCCCACTTTCTATACCGGGCTGTTCGAGGATTTGCGCGCCGCGATGATCGAGGCGACGGAGCAGGCCCGGATGGGCGGCACGGGGCTGTTCGCCGAGGACACCACGACTGAGTGGTTCCTCGCCGACAGCATCGCGGCAATCACCGAGGATGCCGTGATCATGCCGAAGCTGTTCCGCCGGCTGGCAACCCATCTCTCGCGCACCGGCGGCCTTGCCGGGTTCAAGGCGGCGCTCCAGGCCTCGCGCGAGAGGCTGCTGGATCTGCGCCGCAGCAACTTCACGCATTTCGACAGTTTCGTCGAGGAGCACCCGGATGGCCGACGCATCCGCATGACGCGGCGGCCGGAGGAACTGGTCTTCGACGAGATGCGCCAGCGCACGGGCAATATCTTCTGAACCGTGAATGGCGCCGCCAGGAAGGCTGCGTCTGGTTTTCAATGCGGCAACACACACGGGGCAGTATGAGCCCGCCCCAACCACGCCAGGAATGCATCGCGCCGGGGCATGAACGCCCCGGCGCGAAGTCCTGCTCTGCAACCCGGGATCAGCAGTGGATCGGCGTTGCCAATGAACGCTGGCCGCTGCGGCGCGGGAACGGCTTCAGGGCCTGGTGTAGTTCACCCCGAAGCGCGCCACGAAATCGTTGAAGGCGTAGCGATCGACACGCGCCAGGCAGGGTTCGCCATCGGTGTGTCGGAACTCGTAGATCAGCACATCGGCACCCGAGAGGGCGATGCGGCAGAAGACCTCCTCCGGCCTGGCATTGCTGCCGGGGCAGAGATCGAGATCCATATGCGGGACCTTCTCCTCGAACTCCGCATAGCGGAGGAAGCAGGCCTTCTCCGCCTGGGCGGCGCCGGCCAGCAGCAGCATGAGGGTGATGAGGATCCGCATGTCGCCTCTCCTTCTCCCGGGCCTACCCCGCGAAGGGGTCGCGCAACGTGATGGTGTCATCGCGGTCGGGGCTCGTCGAGAGCAGCACGACCGGCGCCTCCACCAGCTCCTCGATCCGCCGGACATACTTCACCGCCGCCGCCGGGAGGTCGGCATAGCTGCGCGCGCCGCGGGTGCTGCCGCTCCAGCCCTCCAGCGTCTCGTAGATCGGCTCGGCCGCGGCCTGCGCGGCCATGGCGAAGGGCAGCCGGCGCACCGTCTCGCCATTGATCCGATAGCCGGTGCAGATCTTCAGCTCCGCGAGGCCGTCCAGCACGTCGAGCTTGGTGAGCGCCAGGCCCTGCACGCCGCCGATCTTCACCGCCTGGCGCACCATGCAGGCATCGAACCAGCCGCAGCGCCGGCGTCGGCCGGTCACGGTGCCGAATTCATGCCCGCGGTCGCCAAGGCCCTTGCCGATCTCGTCATGCAGCTCGGTCGGGAAAGGCCCGCTGCCGACGCGCGTGGTGTAGGCCTTGGCGATGCCCAGCACCATGCCGACCGCATCCGGCCCGACTCCCGAGCCCGCCGCGGCATTGCCCGCCACGGTGTTGGAGGAGGTGACATAGGGATAGGTGCCGTGGTCGACATCCAGCATCACCGCCTGCGCGCCCTCGAACAGCACGCGCTGGCCGGTGTGCCGGGCCGCGTCCAGCCGCTCCCACACCGCCTCGGCGAAGGGCAGCAGCTTCGGCGCCCAGGCCAGCAGCTGGTCCAGCAGGCCCTGCTTCTCGAACTCCGGCGCGCCCAGGCCGCGCAGCAGCGAATTGTGGTGCAGCAGCAGCTCGTCGAGCTTCTTCGAGAGCGTCTCGGGCTCGCCCAGATCGCAGAGCCGGATGGAGCGGCGGCCCACCTTGTCCTCATAGGCCGGGCCGATGCCGCGCCCGGTGGTGCCGATCTTGTCGCCGCCGCGCGCCGCCTCCCGCGCCTTGTCCAGCGCCGGGTGCAGGGGGAGGATCAGCGGCACGTTCTCGGCGATGCGCAGGTTCTCCGGCGTCACCGTCAGGCCCTGCGCCGTCACCTTGGCGATCTCGTCCAGCAGCGCCTGCGGGTCCAGCACCACGCCGTTGCCGATGATGCCGATCTTGCCGCGCACCACGCCGGAGGGCAGCAGGGACAGCTTGTAGGTCTGGTCCCCCACCACCAGCGTGTGGCCGGCATTGTGGCCGCCCTGGAAGCGCACGACGAGATCGGCGCGGCTGGCCAGCCAGTCCACCACCTTGCCCTTGCCCTCGTCGCCCCACTGGGCGCCGATCACGGCGACATTGGCCATGGGCCTTCAGTCCTCTTGCAAGAAAGGTTGGGCGGGCCGATTCACGGCTCCGCGCTCTTGTCCGGGGGCCCCGCGGCGCGGCGCATCGCCGGATGGCCTGGCGCTCCGCCGACCGGACCGCGGATGCTGGCCGGGCCACTTCACAGTTCCGCGCCCTCCGGCGCTCCACCAAGGGGAACAGCCTGGCCGTCCCGCAGGATGTGGGTGCAACGGAGCGCGCGCGGCGCATCCGCGGGCGAAAGCGCATAGACGGTGGCGAAGCCCTGGGCGCGCAGCGGGGCCAGTTCCGCCTCCGTCGTGTTCAGCGGGGCGAAGATCCGCGGCCTGGGCGCAACCACCGGCGCGGCGCGCTGCACCGCATCCGGATAGAGGCTCATCCCCGTTGCCGGCTCCTCGCCGAGCGAGCGGTAGCGGCCGCCACGGCCCAGTTCCCCCGTCGTGCCCGGGCCGAACACCGTGAAGGCAACGCCGGTGTGGTACTGGAAGCCGCGGAACTCCATCGGGTCCAGCGTGATGCGGAGGCCCGGGTCGCGCGCCCGGATGGCGGCGATGACCGCCACGGCATTGTCGGCGATGGCGCGCGCCGCCGGGGGCAGCGGCATCCCGGCCAGCGCCGCCAGCGCCGCATCGGCCGGGCCGGCGGCCTGCAGCAGGCGGGGCAGCAGGTCCGCCAGATCCACGGCCAGTGGCGCGGCGCGCTCGGCGATGGTCAGCACGGCCACCGGGTCCTTGCGGTCGATGCCCTGGCGGAGCGCCGCGACCATGTCCCGCGCCGGCTTCGGCTTCACCCCGCGTGCCTCCAGCGCCTCCAGGGTCAGGCCGGCCGCCTCCAGCAGCGTGCCCGCCATGGTCGGCAGGCTGATGTCGAGGGTGATGCCGGTAACGCCCGCACGCGCCAGGGCCTCGGCCGCCACCACCGCCACCTCGGCATCCGCCGCCGCGGCCTCACTGCCGATCAGTTCGATCCCGACCTGGGGCAGTTGCCGTTCGGGGGCGATCTGGGTGCCACGCACCCGCAGCACCTGGCCGGCATAACAGAGCCTGAGGGGCCGGGCCTCGAGGCCGAGCCGCGTCGCGGCGATGCGGGCCACCTGGGGGGTGGTGTCGGCGCGCAGCCCCATCATCCGCTGGCTGACAGGGTCCATCAGGCGGAAGGTCTGCTCCGCCACGGCGGCGCCGGAACCGGCCAGCAGGCTGTCCTCGAATTCCAGCAGCGGCGGCTTGACCCGCTCATAGCCATGCGCGCCGAAGGCCGCCATGAGGATCTCGACCAGCGCGGCCTCGCGCTCGGCCTCGGGCGGCAGCAGGTCCATGAGCCCGGCCGGCAGCAGGCCAGTGGGCGGCAGGTCGTTGGGCGCGTCGTCGGTCATGACCGGCCGGGTGTGGCAGGGGGTTGCGGGCTGCGCAAGGGCTGCCGCGCCCCGCGATCTCCGGACATGGCGGCGGGGCGGCGATTATGGCGTCTCCCCGGCCGGGCTGCGGCAGGCCGGGACCGGGACGGGACCGATCGAGGCGCCGGCCCCATGCCCGGAACGGCCCCGGGCCGCGCAGCCACCGCGGCACGGCCGCTTGCGGATGAAGGGGGGATGCAGCCCCCCCTCCGGGGCGGCCCTCGGCACGGCCCCCGCCGGGCGCGGTGGCGCGCCGGCCACCCTCTCCTGCCTGCCCGCGGCGATGTCATCCCCGCTCCCTCCTCCGTACCGTTCCCGCCTCGGCAGGATTGGCCTATGCGCGCAGGATGTCCCGCCGCCTGGTCATCTTCGACTTCGATGGCACGCTCGCCGATTCCTTTCCCTGGTTCCTGAGCGTGCTGAACACCGTTGCCCGGCGTCATGGCCTGCACATGCCGGGCGCGGCGGAGGTGGAGGCGTTGCGCCTGCTCGGCACCCGCGAGATCCTGCAGCGGATGCGCGTGCCGGCCTGGAAGCTGCCCGCCATCATCCGTGACATGCGGGCGCTGAAGGCGGAAGCGGCCGGCAGCATCCCGCTCTTCCCCGGGATTCCGGAGATGCTGCGCGGCCTCGGCGAGGGCGGGGTCCGGCTGGCCGTCGCCAGTTCGGATTCCGAGGCCAGCATCCGCCGCACGCTGGGGTCCGCGGCGGCGCCCATCGGGTATTTCGCCTGCGGTGCCTCGCTTTTCGGCAAGGCGGCCAAGCTGCGGCAGGTGCTGCGGGCGATGGATGCGCCGGCAGAGGCCGCGATCTATGTCGGCGACGAGACGCGGGACGCCGAGGCGGCGGCACGGGCGGGGATTGCCTTCGGGGCGGTGAACTGGGGCTATGCCGCGCCGGCGGCGCTGCTGGCACTCGGACCAAGGCAGGTGTTTGCCTCTCCCGCAGAGATCCTGGACCTGCTGCGGGAGGCGTGAACCGGGCGACGCGGGCCCCGGCACATCTGCCGGCACGGGCGGCAGGGCGGGAAGAGCATGCGCCCGGCCTGCCCTTGATCGCCCGCCGCAACCGTGTGGCGAAGCGCCTGTCGCCCCCGATGGGGTGGACGCCTCCGGGCGGTGCCGCCGCAGGCGAGGCGGCAGCAAAGGACGGCTGAGTGGACCCATTCGGTCGGGGTCGTCGGATCACCCGGACGGCATGCCCGACCGTCCGATGCGCGTCATCACCCGCGTCGGCGGTCTAGGCGATCTCCCGGATCAGCTTCGCTCGCAGCGCCCGGGCGATGTCGCGCCGGTCCTCCGCCGTCATCACGAAGGCGCCCCGCCCGCCGATGACCTCCCGCCGGTAGGTTTCCGCGAGTGGCTCCCCGTATCGCGTCACCTGCCCCGCCGCGGCCACCGCCAGCGCATTGATCTGAAGCCCCCCGGCCACCGCATCGTCGCGCGCCGTCGTGGCAGGCCGCAGCGAGCGCAGGTCCGGCCCGTCACCCGAGAGGTCGATCACCCGCTCTGCCGCCCGGAAGGGCGCGGCCAGCAGCATCCGCGCGCAATGGTCGATCGCATCGCCGATCGCGTTCCAGCTCTGCCGGCTGCGTGGCGCCGCCAGCACCGCCTGCACCAGAGCCCGCGCGCTGGCGGCATCCGAGAGGCGCATGAAATCCACCACTGTCTCCGCCCCACCCGGCGAGCCCCACTCCACCATAGCGACCGCGATGGCCTGATGCGGCCGGCTGGCGATGGCCGAGAGCACGGAGGGATGCGACAGCGCCTCGGCATAGCCCTCCCGCTGCAGCCGGAACTCATCCGCATCGATGGAGCCGGAGGCATCCACCGCGAGGACGAGGAGCGTGTCCACCTCCGGCGCCTGGGCGAGGACCGGCGCGGCGGCGAAGGCTCCGGGCAGGGCAAGGATGCTGCGGCGGTGCATGGCGGCCCCCGGATGTCGTTGCACGGGAGGTGGGGGCGCCCGCCGCTGCCGCCAAGGCTTGGCGGCGCGCCCCGGCCGGGGCATCGTCCCGCCCCGACACAGAAGAGGAAACGCCATGCCCGGCATGATCGTGGACGGCCATGAGCTGAGCTATGCCGAGAGCGGCGCCGGCGATCCGCTGGTGCTGGTGCACGGCACGCTGGGCGATCAGCGCTACTGGGCGCCGCAGATGGCCAGCCTCGGCCGGCACTACCGCGTGCTGGCCCTCTCCATGCGGCATTGCTGGCCGGGCCGCTGGGAGGAAGGCGGCGACTTCACCATCGACCGGCATGTGGCGGATGTGGCCGGCTTCATCCGTGACCTCGGCGCCGGGCCGGTGCGCCTCATCGGCCATTCCCGCGGCGGCCATATCGCCTTCCGCGTCGCGGAACGGCATCCGGAGCTGGTCCGCGCCCTGGTGCTGGCCGAGCCGGGCGGCGAGTTGGACGAGAGCCTGGGCGGCAAGCCCGCGAGCGGCGCCCAGGCCGGCGCCTTCGGCGAGGGCGCGGCGCTGATCGAGGCCGGCGACACCGAGGGCGGGCTGAAGCGCATCGCCGAGCATACCGGTGGGCCGGGCGCCTGGGAGATGCGCAGCGAAGACCGCAAGGCGATCAACCGCGACAATGCCCGCACCCTGCTCGGCCAGCGGAATGAGCGGCGCAGGCCCTATTCCCGCGCCGCGGCGGAGGCGATCCGCGCCCCGACCCTGCTGGTGGTGGGCGCCCGGACCCTGCCGAACTTCGTCGCCAATGCCGATGCGCTGGAGCGGCATATCAGGGGCTGCGAGCGCGTCTCGATCCCTGATGCCGCGCATGCCATGAGCCAGGACAACCCCGCCGCCTTCGACGCCGCGGCGCTCGCCTTCCTGGAACGGCACTGAGACGCGGAGCGTCCTCGTCACCGGCGGCAGTGGCAAGGCGGCCGCGCCATCATCCGGGGGTGCTGGCGCATGGCCATGCCGTGATGAAGCTGGACACCGCGCCGCGGGCCGAGCCGCTCCGCCACTTCATGCCGGCCGAGCTGAGGGCCTTCGGCCAGGCGGCGGCGTGCGTGCGGCGCATGGCGGGGACGCCCGACCGCCGGCGCGATCCGCACGCCGCGGCATAGAGCGGATCGCGGGAGGGCGTGAACGCCCGGGAGCGTGAATCTGCCGGAAAAGTCAACATCTGCAGCGGTTTGGCGTTCCGATGTGAACGCAATCCGCTGCAGCCGGCGAGGGCGGCAGCCGATGCCGGGGGGCGCCGCCATGGCGGCGTCACCGCCCCGTCGGGATCCCCGCCGCCGCGATCACCTTCGCCCATTTCGGGATATCGGCGGCGATCTGCGCCTGCATCTGCTCCGGCGTGCCGGGCGCAGGTTCGAGGCCCATCTGCGCGAAGCGGGCGCGCTGGTCGCCATCCGCCAGCACGCGCATCGCCTCGGCATGCACCTTCTCGATGATCAGCCGCGGCGTGCCGGCCGGCGCCATCAGGCCGAACCAGGAGAGTGCCTCGAAGCCGGGGAAGCCCTGCTCCGCCACGGTCGGGATGTCCGGCGCATGGACCGAGCGCTGCAGCGAGGTCACCGCCAGCCCCCTCAGCCGTCCGTCCTTCACCAGCGGGATGGCGGCGCCGGCATTCTGGATACCGAGCGGCAGCACCCCGCTCATCACATCCGCCAGGTTGGCGCCGCGATAGGGGATGTGCTCCATCCTGATGCCGGCCTGGTGGCAGAACATCTCGCCGGCGATGTGCTGCGGCGTGCCGACGCCCGGCGTGCCGTAGGACAGCCGGCCGGGGCTGGCCCTCGCCTCCGCGATCACATCGGCGAGGCTGCGGAAGGGCGCGTTGGCGCCGGTGAGGAAGACCGAGGCCATGGACAGCGTCATGCCGATCGAGACCAGGTCCTTGAGCGGATCGAAGGGCAGGTGCTGCATGGCGGGCAGTACGGTGATGGCGGCATTGCCGCTCCACATCAGCGTGTAGCCATCGGGCGGCGCCTTCGCCACGCGGTCCACGCCGATGGCGCCGGAATTGCCGCTGATGTTCTCCACCACCACCGGCTGGCCCCAGGCCTGGCTGAAGGCCTGGGCGAAGATGCGGCCCGTGACATCTGTGGCGCTGCCCGCGGTGAAGCCGACGATCATGCGGACGGGACGGCTGGGCCAGGCGGCCTGGGCGCCGGCGGGACGGCCCGGCATGGCGGCGCCAAGCAGCGCGGCGCCGGCCGCGGCGACCCGGCGCCGCGACAGCGGATGGGTCATGACGCTCTCTCCCTCGGTCTCGTTCTTGTCCCGGGCGGCAGGCCGCCAGCCGGGAGAGGGAGAGCGTAACGAGGCCGCGGCGGCGCTGTCCACCGCCGCGGCGCGGCCTCAGGCAGGCGGCGGCGCGGTGCGGGCCAGCGGCGGCAGCGCGGCGACGCGGCCATACCAGGCCTCCAGCGTCGGATGGCCGGGCCGCCAGGGCTCGTGCGGATAGCGGAAGTCGAGATAGCCGAGCGCGCAGCCGATCGCGATCTCACCGATCGTCGCCAGCGCGCCGAGGCTGCCCGCCTCCGCCTCCAGCACGTCGAGAGCGCGGGCGACCTTGCCCTGCTGCAACGCGATGTAGTCCCGCCGTCCCTCATCCTGCGGCAGCGCCAGCTCCCGTCGCCGCGGCTGCGTCGCATCCAGGATGCCGTCGGCCAGCGCCTCCTGCCGCAGGGCGTTCCAGCGCGCCGCGCCGGGCGGGGGAAGGAGGGGCGGCGCGTCGCCGATGCTGTCGAGGTACTGGCAGATCACCGGGCTGTCATAGAGCACGACGCCGTCATCCGTGAGCAGCGTCGGCACCTTCGAGAGCGGATTGACCGCGGCCAGCGACGGATCGGTGGTCGGCACCGTCCAGAGCTCGATCCGGGCCTCGATCCCGCGCGCGATGGCGGCGGCGAGGCATTTCCGAACATAGGGGCTATTGGGCGAATAGGCGAGTTTCATGGGGCTGGCGTCTCCTCCGCTGCCTTCGTTGCGCGCGGGACTGTCCACCCGCGCGCGCGCAACGGCAAGGGACGCGGCGGAGTCAGCCGCCGATCAGCCCGGCCTCCCGCGCCTTGATCTGCAAGGCGAGGGTTTTCGAATAAATCCGGCACTGCGCCAGGCTGCCGGCCATGAACCAGAGCCCCTTCTGCGCCGTCGGCTTCCACATATTGGCCATCTCGCCATCCGCGCCAAAGCCCCAGATCGGCCCGACCTTCTCCGCCACCGCCTCGCCCAGCAGCCGCCGCACCAGCTCCTGCTGCGTGTGGTAGCCGGTCGCCAGCACCAGCAGCTCGGCGGGGATCATCCTGCCGTCCCGCATCAGCGCGCCCTCGGGCACGAAGCGCTCGATATCGTCGAATTGCAGCAGGCCGATCTCGCCACGGATGATGAGGCCGGAGCAGCCGGCATCCAGGTAGTAGCCGCCGCCGCGGCGGCGGTACTTCATCTGGTGGCCGGTCCCGTCCTCCCCGATATCGTAGCGGAAGCCCCTCGCCTTCAGCGCCGCGATCAGATCCTTGTCCAATTCGACCATTCGCTGGACCGCGAGCTGGTAGCCGCGGACGAGCAGCGGATAGGTCGCGGCGGTGGCGATCAGGTCGCAATCCTCAAGCGGCGGCCCCTCGTCATAGAGCGCATAATTCAGCTTGGCGCTCGGGTCGATGCTGACCACGGTGGTGGAGCCGCGCTGGATGATGCTCGTCTCGGCCCCATGGCTGTGCAGATCCTGCGCCACGTCATGGCCGCTGTTGCCCGTGCCGAGCACCAGCGCGCGCCTGCCCTTCCAGGCCGCGCCGCTGGTGAAGGCATGGGAGTGGATGACCTCGCCGCGGAAGTCCTCGAGGCCCGGCAGCGAGGGGATCTTCGGGATGCCGCTGACGCCATTGGCGAAGATCAGGTGGCGCGGGCGCATGATGCGCTCCGTGCCGTCCGCCCGGCGCAGCACCGCGGTCCAGCAGCCCGCCGCCTCGTCATAGGCGCCGCGCAGGAATTCGGTCGAGGTCCAGGCATTGATCTCCATGGCCCAGGCATAGGCCTCGAACCAGCCGGCCAGCATGTCCTTCGGGATGTATTTCGGCCAGTGCGGCGGATAGGGCATGTAGGGCAGGTGGTTGACATGGATCTGGTTGTGCAGCGCGAGGGAATGGTAGCGCCTGCGCCAATTGTCGCCGATCCGCGCATGCTTCTCGACGACGAGCGTATCCACACCGAGCAGCCCGAGCCGCGCCGCGACGGCGAGCCCCGCCTGGCCGCCGCCGATGACGAGCACGGCCGGGTCGCGGTCCGCATAGGACTGCGCCCGCTCCCGCTGGTCCTGCCAGTTGTCGCCGCCGAAATTGCGCGAATAGGCCTCACCGCTCGGCCGGTTGGCGCCGGTCCGCTCCTCGAAGCCGGTCAGCGCCTCGAGCGAGGTCAGCAGCACCCAGGCGCGGGCCGGGTCATCGGCGTGCAGCCGGACCACGCCATCGCCGCGGCCAAGCGCCGTCTCGAAGCTGAAGATTGCCTCGATCACCTCGATGCCGAGGCGGCGAACCCGGCGCGGCGGCGTGCGGTCCTCCGCGATGCGGAAGCCATGCGCCCGCATCCGCTCCTGCGCGGCGCAGAGCGCCCCGGCGATGCCCGCGGCGCCCTTATGCGGCGTGATGCCCCAGGTGAGGGCGAGCAGGTCGCGCCAGTGGCTGTCCGCGGCGAACAGCCCCGCCAGCGCGTCGCGGTCGCGGGCCTGCAATGCGGCCTCGAAGCGGCCGAGCCAGCGGCGGACGGCATCCGCCTCCGCCAGGGCGGAAGCGGCGGGAGCGATGTGGTTCATGGACGCCCTCGTTGCTGGCGCGCGGCGGTCCCGCGGCCGTTGACCGGCGGACGGCGCCCCTCCCGCGCCGCCCGCGCGGCGTTGCGATCCCTGCGGCGGGAGCGTCAGCCGGTGGCGCGCACCAGCCTGCCCGGGCGCGCCCCCGTCTCCTCGCCCTTCTCGAAGATGGGCACGCCGCTCACCAGCGTCATGTCGTAGCCGTCGACGCGCTGCACCAGCCGCCGACCACCGGCCGGCAGGTCATAGGCCATCTCCGGGTGGTGCGGCCGCAGCGCGGCGAAGTCGATGACATTGACATCCGCCTTCTTGCCCACCGCCAGGCGGCCGCGGTCGTGGAAGCCGAAGAAATCCGCCGTCTCGCTGGTCTGGCGCTTCACCACAAATTCCAGCGGCAGACGCTCCCCGCGCGTGCGGTCGCGCACCCAGTGGGTGAGCATGGTGGTGGAGAGCGAGGCGTCGCAGATCACGCCGCAATGCGCGCCGCCATCGGAGAGGCCGAGGACGGTATGCGGGTCGGTGATCATCTCCCGCACCACCTCCAGGTCGCCATGGACGTAGTTGGTGACGGGGAAATACAGCATCCGGCCGCCATCGCCGCCGACCAGGTAGTCGTAGCAGAACTCCGCCGGCGACTGGCCGGCCTTGGCCGCCATGGCGGCGATGCTGCGCTCCGGCGGCGGCTCGTAATTCGGATTGTCGCCCAGGATGTACATGCGGTCCCAGCGCGAGGCGATCTGGCGCGAGAGCGGCGGCAGGATCTCCATCAGGCGCGGGCTCGCCTCCTGCGCCAGGATGGCGGCGCGCACGGCCGGGTCCCGCAACCGGGCGAGCTGCTCGGCCGGCGGCAGGCGCGAGAGTTCGGAAAAACCCTCGCGCAGGGCGAAGGGGTTGAGGGAGGTGGTGAGGCCGAGGATGAGGCCCACGGGCCGCCCCGCCACCTGGGCCGACAGCGCGAGGCCATCCTTCCGGGCGGCGCGGATGCCGTCCATCAGCCGGCGCCAGCGCTCCGGGTCGTAGCTGCGGTCCGTCAGCAGGAACCAGACGGGCCGGCCGCTGTCCCGCGCCACCTGGCGGAGCCAGCCGAACTCCGCCGCCTCATCCTCGAAGTCGGAGAGCATGCCGAAGGCGCCGCGGCCGGCGCGGCCCATCGCCTTGCCGATCGCGATCAGCTCCTCATGCTCGGCATAGCGGCCCGGGACGAGCTCGCCGGAAGGGGTCTTGTGCTGGTCGGTGCGGGAGGTGGTGAAGCCGAAGGCGCCGGCCTTCAGCGCCTCCTCCGTCAGCTTCGCCATCAGCTCGATATCCTCCGCGGTCGCCATCTCCCGGTTGATGGCGCGCTCCCCCATCGCATAGACGCGCAGCGGGTGATGGGCGATCTGGGCCGCGACATCGATGGTGCGCGGCAGGCGGGCCAGGGCGTCGAGATAGGCGGGAAAGTCCTCCCAGTCCCATTTCAGCCCCTCGGCCAGGGCGATGCCGGGGATGTCCTCCACCCCCTCCATCAGGTCGATCAGCGCCTGGTGGTGCGCCGGGCGGACGGGGGCGAAGCCGACGCCGCAATTGCCGAACATGATGGTGGTGACACCGTGCCAGGAGGAGGGTGCCAGCACGGGGTCCCAGGTGGCCTGGCCGTCGTAATGGGTGTGCACATCCACCCAGCCGGGGGTGACGAGGCGACCCTCGGCCTGAACCTCCCGCCTCGCCGGCCCGGCCTTGCCGCCGACCTGGACGAGCCGGTCGCCGTCGATGGCCACATCGCCGGTGAAGGCCGGTGCGCCGGTGCCATCCACGATGGTGCCACCCCGGATCACGACGTCATGCATGGCCCGCCTATCCCCCCGCTTCCGTGTTCTTGGTCAGACGACCGAGTGTGCCCTCCCCGGCGACTGGCGTCCATGGGGGTGTGGCGGTTGCAGCGCAGCACGCGCTGTGCGCCAGCGCAAAGACGCCCATGCAGCGCCGGCCGCAGCCTTCCCTCGGGCAAGCCAAGGCAAGGAGAGGAACAGTGTGGGCAACGGGCGTCTGGCGACAGGTGATGGAGACGTGGTTTCCCCCCGGGCTGGACCGGGCGGATGCCGCAACCCATGCGCGGATGTTCGAGCGCTGGTTCGGCGGCGCGCCGGAGGCCATGCCCGCCCGGTTCGCACCGCTGGCGGACGCGGCGCTGTCGGGCCGCCTGGATCACTGGGGCACGACGCCGCTCGGAAGGCTCGCGCTGATCCTGCTGCTCGATCAGGCGCCGCGCGCCTTCCATGCCGGCACGCCGCTGGCCCATGCCGGCGACCAGGACGCGCTCCGGATTGCCGAGGAGGGGCTCCATGACGGCCAGTACGACGCGCTGGAGCATCCCTGGGAGAGGACCTTCTTCTTCCTCCCCCTCGCCCATGCGGAAGGCCCGGACCACCGGGAGCGGCTGGTCCGCGTCGCCGCCATGGCGGAGGCGGTGGCCTGGACGGCGCCCGACCACCTGCGACCGCTCTACCTGCACTCGGCCGAACAGGCGCATGGCCACCTTGCCGTGATCGCCCGCTTCGGCCGCTACCCGCACCGCAACGCCCTGCTCGGCCGGCGCTCCACGCCGGAGGAGGAGGCCTGGCTGGCCGAAGGCGAACTGGTGCACCGCCGGCCGCTGCCGGCCGCGCTGCGCGGCCCCGAAGCCCCGCGCTACGCCACCACCGCATAGGCCGGCCGGCGCGGATCGGCGCCGGCGGCCAGCATCCCGCGGCGCGGGTCGGTCTTCACCACCTCCACCGTGCCGGCCAGCCAGGTCTTCTCCGGCCAGTCCCGGATCTCATGGCCCTTCGCGGCCAGCGCGTCGCGCGTGGATTTGGGGATCGCGGCCTCCACCGCCAGCCGGCCGGGAAAGAAGTCGAAGGGCGCGAAGCTTGAGGGGAAGGAGTAGGAGGCCACGCGCGGCGCCTCGATCGCCTCCTGCACCTCCATCCCGTGCTGCAGGATGTTCAGCAGCACCTGGATCATGGCCTGGATCTGCACATCGCCGCCCGGGGTGCCGAAGGGCATGACGCCGCCCTCCGCCGTCACCACCATGGCCGGGTTGGGCGTGAGGCGTGGCCGCTTGCCCGGCGCGACGCCGCAGGGATGCGCGGGGTCCGGCCGGCTCTGGCTGCCGCGGTTGGAGGGGATGATGCCGAGGCCGGGCACCACCGGGGAGTTCCAGGAGCCGTCCGAGGGAGTGGCGCTGAAGGCATTGCCCCAGCGGTCCACCACGGCGCAGTAGGAGGTATCGGCCTCCACCGCGGGCATGCTGCGGTCGGCCGGGCCGGGCAGGCCGGTACCGGCGCCGAGGATCGGCCCCGGCATGCCGGGAAGCGCGCGGTCCGGGTCGATCCCGGCCAGGCGTGCCGCCAGATGGCCATCGGCGAGCAGCGCATCGAGCGGGACATCGAGGAAAGCCGGGTCGCCGAAATGGTATTCCCGGTCCGCCATGGCCGCCTTCAAGCATTCGGTGAAAAGGTGGAGGTATTCGGCGCTGTTGTGCGCCATGCCACCGATGCCGCCCTTTTCCATCAGCAGCAGCGCCTCCAGCAGCGCCGGGCCCTGGCACCAGGGGCCGCAGGTGATGACCTCATGCCCGCGCCAGCCCCGGCGCACCGCGGGCTCGAGGCGGGAGCGGTAGCCGGCCAGGTCCTCCATGGTCAGGTAGCCGCCCTCGCGCCGCATGAAGGCGGCGATCTCGCGGGCAATGTCGCCGCGATAGAAGGCGGCATGCGCGGCGGCGAGGCCGGCCAGCCGCCCCTTCCCCGCCGCCTTCTTCTCCTCGTCGGCCATGTATTGCAGGGTGCGGGCAAGGTCGCTTTGCACGAATTTCTCGCCCACCTGCGGCTGCCGCCCGCCCGGCAGGAAGATCGCGGCATTGCCCGGCCAGCGCGCATAGTCGGCCGCGTGGTCGCGGATGTTGTCGGCCAGCAGCGGATAGACCGCGAAGCCATCACCGGCGAAGCGGATGGCATGGCTCGCCACCTCCCCGAAGCCCATGGTCCCGTGCCGCTCCAGCGCGGTGATCCAGGCATCCGGCGCCGCCGGCACCACGGTGCGCAGCACGCCGTCCGGGATGACGCCGGCATGTTCCCGCAGGAAGAGGTCGGCCGGGATCGTGCGTGGCCAGGTCCCGAGCCCGGCAATGGTCTCCACCGTGCCATCCGCCTTGCGGATCAGGATGGGCGCGACGCCTGCGACATTGACCAGGTCCGGCAGCAGCACGCCCAGGGCGATGCCGGCGGCGCAGCCGGCATCGATGGCGTTCCCGCCGGCTTCCAGCACCGAGAAGCCGGCCGCGGCAGCGAGGTAGTGGCCGGCCGAGACGGCGTGGCGCGTGCCATAGAGGGTGGGGCGGGTGGCGAACATGGGCGGCATCCTCCGGTCGCGGGGAGCCTCGGCGTCCCCCGCCGGCCCTGTCAATCGCCGGCTTCCCGGCTGGCCACGCCGGGGGCACAAGCAGGGGCATCAGCGAGGAAACCGCCATGCCCGAGGAACCGCCCGTCCTGCTCAGCCGCGATGCCCGCGGCATCGTCACTGTCACTCTGAACCGCCCGCAGCGCGGCAATGCCTATAACGAGGCGCTACTGAACGCCCTGATCCAGGGGCTGGACGGGCTGGCCGCCGATCCGGCCGTCCGCGCCCTGGTCATCCGCGGCGCGGGGAAGCATTTCGCCGCCGGGGCCGACATCGACTGGCTGGCCGAGGTCGCCGGCTACCCGCCGGAGCGGGCCTACCAGGCCTCGCTGGCGACGACGCTCGCCATGCAGAAGCTGAACGAGTTCCCCCGCCCGACCTTCGCGCTGATCCAGGGCGCCTGCTTCGGGGGCGGCGCCGGCATCGCCTGCTGCGTGGATGTGGCGCTGGCGACCCCGCAGGCGATCTTCGGCCTGACCGAGGTGCGGGTCGGCGTCTCCCCCACCCCCATCTCCACCCACATGGTCCATGCCATGGGCCTCCGGCAGACCCGCCGCTACGCCCTGACCGGCGAGCGTTTCGGACCGGAGGACGCGCTGCGCATGGGCCTGGTGCATGAGGTGCTGGAGGCCGAGCGGATCGAGGCGCGCCTTGCGGAGATCCTCGACCAGACCCTGCTCTCCGCCCCCGGCGCCGTCGCCGTCACCAAGGACAGCTTCCTCGGCGCCAACGGCCTGAAGCTGGACGCCCGGCAGATGGCCTTGCTGGCGCATGAGGGCTGGATGCAGCGCGCCTCCGCCGAGGGGCGGGAGGGGTTGGCCGCCTTCCGGGAGAAGCGCCGCCCCGCCTGGTATCCCGGGTAGTCTCGCCGGGGCGGGCGCGAATCCTGCGCCCCCGCGCCAACCCGCTTTGCGCCGCTCGACCGCCCGCCGCCATCATGCGTTCCCGTGGTGGCGTGGCCCGGATGGCCGGGCGGCATGTCGGGTGCCTGTCATCGAAGCTTCATAAAACTGCAATCCTCCCGACTTGCCGCCGGACTAGGTAGGCGCCGCCGCTCCGGGGCCGGACTCGCCCCGGGGCCCATCCCTGTCGGAGAGAGACGCGTGAACCGACGCTCCCTGCTCATCGCATCCGGCCTCGCCGCGGCCAGCCCGCTGCTCGGCCGCCCCGCCTTCGCCCAGCAGGCGCAGATCACCGGTGCCGGCGCGACCTTCCCCCGCCCGCTCTATGAGCGCTGGGCGCAGGCCGCACGCGAGGCAACGGGCGTGCAGCTCAACTACCAATCCATTGGCTCCGGCGGCGGCATCAACCAGATCACCGCCCGGACCGTGGATTTCGGCGCCTCGGACGCGCCGCTCTCGGCCGAGCAACTCAACGAGCGCAAGCTGATGCAATTTCCGACGGTGCTCGGCTCGGTCGTGCTCTCGGCCAACCTGCCGGGCGTCGCGGACAATGCGCTCCGCCTCACGCCGGAGATCGTTGCGGACATCTTCCTCGGCAAGCTGACGCGCTGGAACGACCCGCGCATCGCCGAGGTGAACCGCGAGATCCGCATCCCGAACCTGCCGATCGGGCCTTGCTACCGGGCCGACGGCTCGGGCACGACCTGGGTCTTCACCACCTACCTCTCCCGCGTCTCGGAGGAGTGGAAGAGCGGTCCGGGCGCCGGCACCAGCATCCGCTGGCCGGTCGGCAACGGCGCGCGCGGCAATGAGGGCGTGTCGAACATCATCCGCAACACCCCGGGCGCGATCGGCTACATCGAGAACGCCTATGCGGTGGTGAACCGCATGGCGACGACGCAGCTCCGCAACAAGTCGGGCAGGTTCGTCCGCCCCGAGCCGCCGGCCTTCAACGCGGCCGCCGCGGCGGCCGACTGGACGGTGCCGAATTTCGCGGCCGACACCATCAACCTGGATGGCGAGAATGTCTGGCCGATCACCTCGCCGACCTACATCCTGCTGCCGGTGAACCCGCCGGCCGAGAAGGTGGAGGCCAGCCGCAACACCATGCGGTTCTTCGACTGGACGTTCCGCAACGGCAGCGAGATTGCCTCCCGCCTGGAATACATCCCGCTGCCGGCCTCGGCGCATGACCTCATCCGCAAGGGCTGGGGCCAGCATGTCCGCACGCCGTCGGGCGAGGCCGTCTGGACCGCCTGACCGGGCCCAGGCACCGCCCGGGTCAGGAACGGCCCGGGCGGCATGGTATTGAGGCCCCGGCAGGATTGGGGAGAACTTATCAGGTGAGCGACATCGCACTGGGCGCGCCGGCCGCCCCCGCCACGGGCCGGCGGAAGACGGCCGGATCCTTCGGCGACAGGCTCTTCGCAGGCCTCTGCCTCAGTGCCGGCATCCTCGTCCTGCTGACGCTCGGCGGCATCATCGTCACGCTGTTCATCGGCGGCCTGCCCGCCTTCCGGCATTTCGGGCTGGACTTCCTGATCTCGACCCGCTGGGACCCGGTGGAGGGGCGCGAGGAATTCGGCGCCTTCGTCTCGGTCTTTGGCACGGTCATCACCTCCGTGCTGGCGATCATCTTCGCCGTTCCGGTCGCCTTCGGCATCGCCTATTTCCTGACCGAGCTGGCGCCGCAATGGCTGCGCCGGCCGGTCGGCATCGCCATCGAGCTGCTGGCCGCCATCCCCTCCATCATCTACGGGATGTGGGGCCTGTTCGTGCTGGTCCCCTTCGTCCAGATGAACATCCAGCTCACCTTCGGCGAGGCGCTCGGGGCCATCCCGCTGGTCGGCTTCCTCTTCGCCTCCAACTCCTTCGCCGGCACCTCGATCTTCACTGCCTCGCTGGTGCTCGCCATCATGATCCTGCCATTCATCGCCGCCACCATGCGCGATGTGTTCGAGCAGGTGCCGCCGGTCTACAAGGAAAGCGCCTACGGCCTCGGTGCCACGCGCTGGGAGGTGGTGCGCGGCGTGGTCGTTCCCTATACGCGGATCTCCGTGGTCGGCGGCATCATGCTCGGCCTGGGCCGGGCACTCGGTGAGACAATGGCGGTCACCTTCGTCATCGGCAACGCCAACCGGATGCCGACCTCCATCTTCGACCCCTCCACCACCATCGCCTCCGTCATCGCCATGGAGTTCCCGGAGAGCCTGGCGGGCAGCCTCCAGCAATCGGCGCTCTTCGCCATCGGCTTCCTGCTGTTCGTGATCTCCTTCGTGGTGCTGGCGACGTCGCGCTGGCTCCTGCGCTCGCGGCTGAAGGGCTGAGACGATGAGCACGACCTCCCACACCGCCTCCCGCCCGGTCACCGACCTGGCGGCGATGCGGGCACGCGGCGCCCGCCGCGGCCGCACGGACAGGATCATCACCGCGCTGTCGCTGCTGGCGACCGCCATCGGGCTGTTCTTTCTCGCCTCGATCCTGCTCACGCTGTTCTGGCGAGGGCTCGCGGCGATGGACCTGACCATCTTCACCACCGAATTCCGCCCGACCCGCTACGGCGACGAGAGCCTGCCGAAGGGCGGCCTGCTGCATGCTATCGTCGGCAGCCTGATCCAGGTGGCGATCGGCACCGGGATCGGAACGCCGATCGGGCTTCTGGTCGGCACCTACCTCGCCGAGTACGCGCAACGGACCGCGCTGGGCAACGCCGTCCGCTTCGTCTCCGACATCCTGCTCTCGGCGCCCTCCATCCTCATCGGCCTGTTCATCTACCAGCTTGTCGTGCTGCCGATGGGCGCCTTCTCCGGCCTCGCCGGAGCCCTTGCCCTGGCCATCATCGTCATCCCGGTGGTGGTGCGCACCACGGAGGACATGCTGTCCCTGATCCCGAACACCCTGCGGGAAGCGGTGATCGGGCTCGGCGCGCCGAAATGGAAGATGATCACCCTGGTCGGCTACCGCGCGGCGCTGTCCGGCATCGTCACCGGCGTGCTGCTGGCCATCGCGCGGATCGCCGGCGAGACGGCGCCGCTCCTGCTGACCAGCTTCGGCAACTCGGTCACCTCGACCGACCTCACCCGCGCCATGGCCAGCCTGCCGATCGCGATCTACCAGCAGGCCAATTCCGGCTTCCCGGACCTGATCGAGATCGCCTGGTCGGCCGCCCTGCTCGTGACGCTCGGGGTGCTGGCCATCAACATCATCGCGCGCGTCGCGCTCCGCAAGAAGCATTGAGGGGTCCCATGAGCGATACCGGAACGGCCGCGCGGCAGCCCGCGACGCAGGAGAGAAGCTTCGGCGGCATGCAGGCCCGCTCCTCCGCGGTGCTGAACGAGACCGCGCGGATCTCGGTCAGGAACCT
This sequence comes from Roseicella aerolata, assembly GCF_020523605.1. Classification (GTDB taxonomy): domain Bacteria; phylum Pseudomonadota; class Alphaproteobacteria; order Acetobacterales; family Acetobacteraceae; genus Paracraurococcus; species Paracraurococcus aerolatus. Next base: position 30,018 of record NZ_JAJAQI010000033.1, read on the forward strand.
GGATTTCTTCTACGGCGACAACCGCGCCCTGAAATCCATCAATTTCGACCTGCCGGACCGGCAGGTGACCGGGATGATCGGCCCCTCGGGCTGCGGCAAGTCGACCCTGCTGCGCGTGCTGAACCGGATGTACAGCCTCTATCCCGGCCAGCGCGCGAGCGGCGAGGTGCTCCTCGATGGCAAGAACATCCTGGACGACGATGTGGACGTGAACGAGCTGCGGGCCAAGGTCGGGATGGTCTTCCAGAAGCCGACCCCCTTCCCGATGACGATCTACGAGAACATCGCCTTCGGCGTCCGACTGCACGAGAAGCTCTCCAAGGCGCAGATGGACGAGCGGGTGGAATGGGCGCTCTCCCGCGCCGCCATCTGGGGCGAGGTGAAGGACCGGCTGAACACCAATGCCATGGGCCTCTCGGGCGGGCAGCAGCAGCGGCTCTGCATCGCCCGCTCCATCGCGGTGCGGCCGGAGGTCATCCTGTTCGACGAGCCGACCTCCGCGCTCGACCCGATCAGCACCTTGAAGATCGAGGAGCTGATCGATGAGCTGAAGCGGGACTTCACCATCGCCATCGTCACCCACAACATGCAGCAGGCTGCCCGCTGCGCCGACCAGGTCGCCTTCTTCTACCTGGGCGAGCTGATCGAGGTGGCGCCGGCCGCGCAGCTCTTCACCGCGCCGCAGCATCCGCGGACGCAGGAATACATCACCGGCCGGTTCGGCTGAGCGGGAGGGCCGAGAGGTGGAGAAGATGCAGGAACACACCGTCCGCTCCTACGGAGAGGAGCTGCGCCGGCTGCGCGAGATGATCGCCCGCATGGGCGGCCTCGCGGAGCGGCAGGTGGCGGATGCCGTCAGCGCCCTGGTCCGCCGCGATGCGGAGCTGGCGACCGAGGTGATGGCGCGCGACGCGGAGATCGACGCGCTGGAGCGGGAGATCGAGAATTTCTGCATCCGGCTGCTGGCCCTGCGCCAGCCGGTCGGCCAGGATCTGCGGCTGGTGATCGCCTCGCTGAAGATCATCCATGCCATCGAGCGGATCGGCGACTATGCCCGCAACGCCGCCAAGCGCAGCATCGTCCTCGCGCAGCAGCCCCCCCTCGGCAGCCTCAACGGCTTCCAGCGCATGGCGGTGCTGGTGCAGGAGGAGTTGAAGGGCGCTATGGACGCCCTGGTGAACGACGACGCCGCGCGCGCGAGCGAGGTCTGGGCCAGCGACCAGTCGGTGGATGAGGTCTATAACGGCATCTTCCGCGAGATGCTGACCCATATGATGGAGGATCCGCGCAACATCACCGCGGCGACCCACCTGCTCTTCGTCGCCAAGAACCTGGAGCGGATCGGCGACCACGCCACCAACATCGCCGAGACGGTCTACTACGCCGTCAGCGGCAAGCCGATGACCGAGGAACGCCCGAAGGCCGACAGCTCGCCCTTCGCGGTCGTCCGGCCGCCGGCCTGAGCCAGGGGAGCCGCAGATGCCCGATCTGGTTCCCGGCGGCGCCCGCCCGACCATCCTGGTGGTCGAGGATGAGATCCCGCTGCTGACCCTGCTGCGCTACAACCTGGAGAAGCAGGGCTTCCGGGTGGAGGAAGCGGCCGATGGCGAGGAGGCGCTGGTCCGGGTGGCCGAGGCCAAGCCCGACTTGGTCCTGCTGGACTGGATGCTGCCGCAACTCTCGGGCCTCGAGGTCTGCCGCCAGCTCCGCCGCCGGCCGGCGACGCGCGACCTGCCCATCATCATGGTGACGGCCCGGACCGAGCAGCAGGACACGGTGCGCGCCCTCGATACCGGCGCCGATGACTACATCAGCAAGCCCTTCGCCATGGACGGGCTGCTGGCCCGCATCCGCGCGCTGCTGCGGCGTTCCGGCAGCCTGGCGACGCGCGGAATGCTGACCTTCCGCGACCTGACCATGGACCAGGACGCCCACCGCGTGTCCCGCAACGGCCGCCCGCTGCATCTGGGCCCCACCGAGTACCGGCTGCTGGAATTCCTGATGCAGCATCCGGGCCGGGTCTTCTCGCGCGAGCAGTTGCTGGACGCGGTCTGGGGGCGCGACATCCATGTCGAGCCGCGGACGGTGGACGTGCATATCCGCCGGCTGCGCAAGGCGATCAATGGCGAGGGCGAGCTGGACGTGATCCGCACGGTGCGCTCGGCCGGCTATGCGCTGGATGTGGAGGACGCCTAGGGCCGGACGCAGGCCGGCCCCGCCCCCCGCGGCGAGCCCGGGCTGAGGCGGTGGTGCCTCAGCGCGCCGCCCTGAATACCCTCGCCGCCGCCGCCACGCAGCGGGTGAAGGCCGCCAAGTCGCGCCACCGCCGCTCCGCCGGGACCTCCTCCAGCTCGAAGGCGCCGCCGGAGGCGTGGATGCCGCCCTCCAGCATCAGGTTGTCGTGGAGGTCGAATTCCTCCACCGCCATTCCCCCATCATCCTCCCAGGCGCCATCCGCCCGACGCCGCGCCGTGGGGCCCAGCGCAGCCAGGGTCCGCGCACCGAAGCGCCGCGCGACATGGCTGTAGCCGAAGACCGGCCGGCCGAGGGCGCGCATGAACCCCAGTTCATAGACCGTCCCGGCATCCGCCGAGGGCCCGCGGAAGGGGGTAAGGTTGGCGATCAGGGCATCGCAACTGCGGATATGCCCCTCATTCCCCAGGTAGATGCGCAGCCATTCCGGCTGCGCCGGATCGGGCGGGACGGGCGGAGGCTCCAGGGGAAAGACGCCGGTCAGGCCGTGCGCGGCGCAGATCGCCCGCTTCTCCGCGGCGACCGCCTCCGCATCGGCGAGGAAGACCTCGGGGCCGGCCAGGTAGATTCGCATCCCGCTTCCTAGCCCGTGCGCGGGCCGGGTGGAATCACCTCGCACCTGCATCGCCCCTGTGCGAGGAGGCGAGGCCACCCTGTCCCGGACGGCGCGTCACCACCTCGCAGGGAGCGGAACCGCATTGCCGCCCCGCGCCGCTTCGCCTTGGAATGCCGTCATGGATGCCGAAGCCGAATACAACAACCGTGCCCGGGTGCCGGAGAGCGCCGCGCTGATCGCCGGCTGGGCGCGCGACGCCGCCGCCTTCCGGGCGGGCTGGCCGCATGCGGGATACGGCCTGCCCTACGGCCCGGGGGAGCGGGAGAGGCTCGATCTCTTCCGCCCCGGTCCGGGCGAGGCCTGGCCGCTCGCCCTCTTCCTCCATGGCGGCTACTGGCAGGCGCTGGACCGCTCCTTCTTCAGCCATGTCGCCCGCGGGCTGCTGGCCGAAGGCGTCGCGGTCGCCATCCCCTCCTACGATCTCTGCCCGGCCGTGCCACTGGCGAGGATCGTGGATCAGGCCCGCGCCGCGGCGATGATGCTGCACCGGCGGAGCGGGCGGCGCCTGTTCGCCGCCGGCCACTCCGCCGGCGGCCAGCTCGCGGCGATGCTGATGGCGACCGACTGGCGCACCCTGGACCCTGCCCTGCCGGCCGGCCTGGTGCCCGCCGGCCTGCCCATCTCCGGCGTCTTCGAACTGGCGCCGCTGCTGGGGACGACCATCGCCGCGGCCCTGCGCCTGACGCCCGAGGCGGCCCGTGCCCTCTCGCCCCGCTTCCTCCCCTCCCCCGGCGGCGCGCTGCATGTCGTGGTGGGCGGCGGGGAGAGCGCCGAGTATCTCCGCCAGTCCCGAGATTTCGCCGCTGCCTGGGGCGGCGGGTTCGAGGCGCTGCCCGGCCGCGATCATTTCACGGTTCTGGACCCGCTGGCGGCGCTCGGGGGCGCGCTCGCCCGCCGCGCCGCCGCCATGGCCCTTGCGGTCGCGTGACGCTTCCCGTTTAACGCCCGCACAGCCTTTGGCCGGGGAGCAGCGGGATGACGGAGATCGGGCGGCGCATGGCGCTGGCGGGTGCGGCAGGGCTGCTGGCGGCGCCGGCGGTGGCGCGGGCGCAGGGGCCTGGCGTGAAGATCGGGCTGGTCGCGGTGCTGACCGGGCCGCAGGCCGCGCTCGGCACCCAGACGCGGGACGGCTTCCTGCAGGGGCTGAAGCACCTGGACGGCAGACTCGGCGGCCTGCCGGCCGAGGTGCTGGTCATCGATGACGAGCTGCGGCCCGAGGTCGCGGTCACCAAGGTCCGCGCCGCGATCGAGCGGGACAAGGTCGATTTCGTCGTCGGCGTCGTCTTCTCCAACATCCTCGGTGCCATCATCCGGCCGGTCACGGAATCGAACACGATCCTGATCTCGACCAATGCCGGGCCTTCGACGATCGCCGGCCGCGGCTGCCACCCGCTGTTCTTCGCGGCGTCCTACAACAACGACCAGGTCCATGCGGTGATGGGCCAGGCGGCGCAGGATGCCGGCTACCGGCGGGTCTTCCTGCTGACCCCGAACTACCAGGCCGGCCGCGACGCCATGGCCGGCTTCAAGAGCCGCTTCAAGGGCGAGGTGGTGGACGAGGTCTACATCCCCCTGACCCAGCTCGACTTCTCGGCGGAACTGGCAAGGATCGCGGCAGCCAGGCCGGATGCGCTATTCACCTTCATGCCGGGCGGGCTCGGCGTGAACCTGGTGCGGCAGTACCGTCAGGCGGGGCTGGCCAATATCCCCTTCCTCTCGACCTTCACGGTCGATGAGGCGACGCTGCCGGCGCAGCAGGACGCCGCGCTCGGCTTCTATTCCGCCTCCACCTGGGCACCGAACCTGGACAACCCGCGCAACAGGCGGTTCGTCGCGGATTTCGAGGCGAGCCATGGCTATGTGCCCGCCAGCTACGCCGCGCATGCCTATGACGCGGCGGCGCTGCTGGACAGCGCGATCCGCAAGGTGGGCGGCAAGCTCTCCGACAAAGATGGGCTGCGGGCGGCGATCAAGGCGGCGGAATTCGATTCGGTCCGCGGCCGCTTCCGCTTCGGCGCCAACCAGTTCCCGGTGCAGGATTTCTGGCTCTGCCAGGTCGCGAAGCGGCCGGACGGCAAATTCCAGACCGAGGCGGTGAGGCGCGTGCTGGAGAACGACGTCGACCCCTACGCGGCCGAGTGCCGGATGCGCTGAGGCACCTGCGCCGGGCATGACCATCCAATTGCTGCTGGTGCAGGCGCTGAACGGCCTGCAGCTCGGCGTGCTGCTCTTCCTGGTGGCGGCGGGGCTGACGCTGGTTTTCGGCGTCATGGATTTCATCAACCTCGCCCATGGCGTGCAGTACATGCTGGGCGCCTATCTGGGCGCCAGCCTAGCGGCGCTGACTGGCAGCTTCTGGTGGGCGCTGCTGCTTGCCCTGCCGGCGGCGCTCGCCATCGGGTTGCTGCTGGAATGGCTGGTCTTTCGCCATCTCTATGATCGCGACCACCTCTCCCAGGTGCTGGCGACTTTCGGCGTCATCCTCTTCCTCAACCAGGCCGTGAAGGCGGTCTGGGGCACGGCGCCGCTGCAGATGCCGGTGCCGGACCTGCTCTCGGGCGGCATCTCCCTGATGCCGGGGCTGCAATACCCGGTCTATCGCCTGGCGATCCTGGTGGCCGGCCTCGCCATCGCGCTGCTGCTCTGGCTGCTGGTGGAGCGGACCAGGGCCGGCGCCCTGGTCCGTGCGGGCGCGAGCAACCGGCCGATGCTGGCGGCACTCGGCATCGATACGGGGCGGCTCTTCATGCTGGTCTTCGGCTTCGGCGCCATGCTGGCGGGCTTCGCGGGCGTGATGGCGGCGCCGATCCTCTCGGTCGAGCCCGGCATGGGCGACACGGTGCTGATCCTCGCCTTCGTGGTCATTGTCATCGGCGGCATCGGCAGCGTGCGCGGCGCCTTCCTGGCCGCCCTGCTGGTCGGACTGATCGAGACGCTCGGCCGATCCCTGATGCCGGACCTGATGCGGATCTTCCTCGCCCCGGCGCCAGCACGGCAGGCCGGGGCGGCGCTCGCCTCCATGCTGGTCTATGTGGCGATGGCGGCGATCCTGGCCTTCCGGCCGCGCGGCCTCTTCCCGGCGCGCGGGGGCTGAGCATGGCGCGGCTGCGGGGTGCGGCGCTGCCGCTGCTGGTGCTCGCGCTGCTGGCGGCAGCGCCCTTCCTGGGCTTCGGCGCCGGCCATGCGCTGACCCTGCTGGCGCGCGGCATGATCCTCGGCATCGCCGCGCTTGGCCTCTGGCTGCTGGTGGGCGGGGCGGGGCTGGTCAGCCTCGGCCATGCCGCCATGCTCGGCATCGGCGCCTATGCCGTGGTGGTGCTGGATGCGGCCGGCATCTCGGAGGCAGCGGTGGTGCTGCCGGCCGCGATGGGCGCGGCGGCGCTGTTCGCCCTGCTGACGGGCGCGATCGCCATCGGTACCAGCGGCGTCCATTTTATCATGATCACCCTGGCCTTCGCCCAGATGGCCTTCTTCACCACCGGGTCGCTCTCGGCCTATGGCGGTGATGACGGCTACACGCTCTATGGCCGCACCACGGTGCTCGGCGCACGCTGGCCAGAGGATCGCCTCGCCTTCCACTATCTCTGCCTCGGCCTGCTGGCGGCGGTGCTGGCGCTCTGCCAGGTCCTCCTGGCATCCCGCTTCGGCCGGGTGCTGCGGGCGGCGAAAGAGAATGCGGAGCGCGTCCAGGCGGTGGGGTTCAACCCCTACCCCTACCGGCTCGTCGCCTACACCATCGCCGGCGGCATCGCCGGCCTGGCCGGGCTGCTGCTGGCCAATGCCACCGAATTCGTCGCCCCCTCCTTCCTGGCCTGGCAGCGCTCCGGCGACCTGCTCTTCATGGTCATCCTGGGCGGGCTCGGCGCGCCGCACGGCGCCATCCTTGGCGCGCTGGCCATCGTGCTGCTGGAGGAATGGCTGGCCGGCTTCACCGAGCACTGGCGGCTGATCTTCGGTCCGCTGCTGGTGCTGGCCGTGCTCTTCCTGCGTGGTGGCCTGGCCGGCCTGCCGGGGCAACTCCGGGGGCTGCTGCGCCGTGGCTGAGCCGATCCTGCGCCTGGAGCGCCTGCGCAAGCGCTTCGGTGGCCTGACCGTGACGGACGATGTCTCGCTCGCGGTCGCGCCCCGCGGTCTCCATGCCGTCATCGGCCCGAACGGCGCCGGCAAGACCACGCTGATCCATCAGATCAGCGGCTCGCTGCGCCCCGATGCCGGGCGGATCCTCTTCGAGGGCCGGGACGTCACCGCACTGCCGGTGCACCGCCGCGCCCGGCTTGGGCTCGCCCGCAGCTTCCAGATCACCTCCGTCCTGCCCGGCTTCTCCGCGCTGGAGAATGTGGCGCTCGCGGTGCAGGCGCGGAGCGGCTCCTCCTTCCGCTTCTGCCGGCCTGCCGCCGGGGAGCGCCGGCTGAACGCGCCGGCCATCGCGGCGCTGGAGCAGGCCGGCCTCGGCGCCCGCACCCATGCGCCGGCCGGCGCCCTCTCCCATGGCGAGAAGCGCCAGCTTGAACTCGCCATCGCCCTCGCCCTGGAGCCCCGCCTGCTGCTGCTGGACGAGCCGCTGGCGGGCACCGGCCCGGAGGAGGCGGAACGGTTGATCGGCATCCTCGGCGCGCTCAAGCAGGACCACGCCATCCTGCTGGTCGAGCACGACATGCAGGCGGTCTTCGCCCTGGCCGATGTCATCTCCGTCCTGGTCTATGGCCGCGTCATCGCGACCGACACGCCGGCGGCGGTCCGCGCCAGCGCCGAGGTGCGGGCGGCCTATCTGGGCGAGGACGCCGCCTGATGCTGGTGGTCGAGGACCTCTCCGCCGCCTATGGCGGCGCCCAGGCACTCTCGGGCGTCACGCTGCATGTCGGCGCCGGCGAGGTGGTGACGCTGCTCGGCCGCAACGGCATGGGGAAGACGACGACGGTGCGCGCCGTCATGGGGTTGCTGCCCTCGGTCGGCGGGCGCCTCCTGGGCGGCCGGATCGGCTTCGAGGGGGCGGTCCTCACCGCCCAGCCGCCGCATCGCGTGGCGCAGCGCGGCCTCGGCCTGGTGCCGGAGGGGCGGCAGGTCTTCCCGACCCTGAGCGTGGAGGAGAACCTGACCGCCACGGCCGCCAATCGTGGCGGCGGCACGCCGCGCTGGACCCTGGCGGCGGTCTACGCGCTCTTCCCGCGGCTCGCGGAGCGACGCCGCAACATGGGCGCGCAGCTCTCGGGCGGGGAGCAGCAGATGCTGGCGATCGGCCGCGCGCTGATGACCAACCCGAAGCTGCTGATCCTGGACGAGGCGACGGAGGGGCTGGCGCCGCTGATCCGCGCCGAGATCTGGGCGGTGCTTGCGCGGCTGAAGCAGGAGGGCCAGGCCATCCTGCTGATCGACAAGACCTTGTCGGAGGTGATGCGGCTCGCCGACCGACATGTGGTGCTGGAGAAGGGCCGCACGGTCTGGGCCGGCAACAGCGCGGCGCTGGCCGCCGATCCGAAGATCCGCGAAGACCACTTGCATGTTTGATGCCGGGCGGCAGGGGGCGGACCGGCCTCGACATGCCGGCTGCATCGAACGCCGCGCGGGGTAGGCGGGTACCATCGCGGCACGCGGTGCCGCGCCCTTGCGGCGTCGCCGCGGACCGAAGCGGCTGCCTGTGCAGCCGGCAGGCCGGATCGGCCCGCCGGCGATGGCGGATCAGCGTCCAGCCCTGAACGCCAGCCCGCTGTGGATCATTGGCTGCAGAGCAGCGTCCCGCTTCCGCGCGTTCACGCCCGGAAGCGATTTGCGCCGCCGGGACGGGGCGCTACTCGCCGCCCGCCTCGTGCTGCTCGGGCGCCGAGGCGCTGTTGAGCTGGATGTAGTTCTGGATGCCGATCAGCTTGATCAGGTCGAACTGCCGCTCGATGAAATCGACATGCTCCTCCTCATTGTCGAGGATGCGGCGGAACAGGTCGCGGGAGACGTAGTCGCGGACGCTCTCCATATAGGCGATGCCCTCGCGCAGGTCGGACATCGCCTTTTCCTCCAGCTTCAGGTCGGACTGCAGGATCTCCTCGACCGTCTGGCCGATGAGCACCTGGTTCAGCCGCTGGACATTGGGGATGCCGCCGAGGAAGAGGATGCGCTCGATCAGCCAGTCGGCGTGACGCATCTCCTCGATCGACTCGTCGTATTCGTGCTTGCCGAATTTCGTCACGCCCCAGTGCCGGAGGATACGGGCGTGCAGGAAGTACTGGTTGATGGCGGTCAGCTCATTGGTGAGCTGGGTGTTGAGGAACTCGACGACCTTTGGATCGGACTTCATTCGGGCAACTCCCGGCACAGGACCACAGGATAATGGTCCGTGCCGGCATTGCCGCAAGCCCGCACCTCACGATCAGGGGAGGCCGGCGATGCTCCCGGATTGGGTCGGCGTCTCGCGGATCATGGTCAGGATGGTCTTGGTGCAGACGCCGCACTGGGCGGTGCCGCCGCAGGCGCAATAGACGTCCTTCGGACGGCGCGCGCCCTTGGCGATGGCATCGGCAAGCTGCGCATCGCTCAGCGCATTGCAGAGACAGACGATCACGGTCCCGATCCCCCCGGATCAGCGCCAGCCGGAGCGCTGCAGGATCTGCAGCGCCTGGGCGGCATGGGCATTGGTCTTCTCGGCATCCACCGGCTCGGCGCGGAAGCGCCCCATGGCCTCCAGCGCCGGGTGCAGCGGCGCGTCCGGCACCGCGGGGTATTCCATGTTGCCGAGCGCAATCGCGGCCTGGGCCTTGTCGCTGGTGAGATATTCCAGGAGGTGGGCGGCATTGTCGCGGTTCGGCGCGGTCTTCACCAGGCCGGCGCCCGAGATGTTCACATGCGTGCCGCGGTCACCCGCGCCCTGGTTGGGAAAGATCACGCCGATGCGCTTGAACAGCGCCTGGTCTTCCGGCTTCTGGGAGGCACCGAAAGCCGCGAGGTAGTAGGTGTTGGCCAGCGCCAGGGTGCACTGCCCGGCCGGGATGGCACGGAACTGGTCGCGGTCGCCGCCCTGCGGCGGGCGCGCCAGGTTGGCGGCGACGCCCTTCGCCCAGGCTTCGGTCTTCTCCGGCCCGTCCGACATCAGGATCGAGGCGACAAGGCTGATGTTGTAGGGGTGGTTGGAGGAGCGGACGCAGAGCCCGGCGCCGGCCGGCCCGGACAGATCCTCGTAGCGGTTGAGGCCCTGCGGCGCGCCCTTCTCCTTGTCATACATGATGACCCGGGCGCGCTGGGAAATGGCGAACCAGAGCCCGTCTTTGGACCGCAGCGCGGCGGGGATGCGCTGCTCCACCACCGGCGACCGGAAGGGCGCGAGAATGCCGGCATTGGCGGCGCGGGCGAGGCGCGCGGCATCCACCGTGATGAAGACGTCGGCCGGGCTGTTCGCGCCCTCGTTCCGGATGCGCTCGATAAGCTGGTCGGCATCGCCCTCGATCAGGCGGATGCGGATGCCGGTCTCCCGGGTGAAGGCCTCATAGAGCGCGCGGTCGCTGTCGTAATGGCGCGAGGAATAGAGATTGACCTCCTGCGCATCGGCGGCAGGGGCCAGGCCGAGCGCGGCGAATCCGGCGGCGAAGAGGCCGAGCAGGCGGCGCCCCAGGGGAGGAAGCGTCGGGCGGGAGGTCATGACGTCACTCCGTGCGTGTCGGAGTTGTTGATAGAGATAATGAGAACCATTCGCAAGTGCCTCTCGGCGGCATCCCGGAAAAACCCTGCCCGACGGCCAGCGGCCTCGCCTTGCGCTGGCGCAAGCGGCAGCGAGGTGCCGCGGCAGGCCCGCCCCGCGGGGGCGGGCCTGCCGGCGGGTCAACCGGCCGGCTGGAGGCCGCGGAGGAACTTCGCCCGCGCTGTGGCGCCGGCCATCAGGAAGCTCTGGTCGTTGCCCGAGAGCAGCAGCCGCGCGCCGAGGCCAATATAGGTGGCGGCATGCACCTCGTCATAGACGCCGCCCATGCCGAGCGTCTTGCCATGTCGCTTGCAGGCGGCCGCCACGGCCTCATAGGCCGCCATCACGCGCGGATGGCCGATCTGGCCGCTGATGCCCATGCTGGCCGTCAGGTCGCTGGTGCCGATCATCAGCGCATCGATCCCCGGCACGGCGGCGATGGCATCCGCGGCCTCGACCGCCTCCGGCGTCTCGATCATCACCGTGACCAGGATCGCCTCGTTCAGCTCCGCCTGGGCCTCGGCATTTGAGGGCGGCAGCATGTTGTAAGCGAAGGGCGGGCCGCCCCAGCTCCGCGTGCCGATGGGCGGGAAGCGGTAGGCGGCGGCGACCGCCCTCGCCTCCTCCGCCGTATCGACATGCGGCACGACCACGCCCATGGCGCCGTTGTCGAGCGCCCGCGTCCCCTCGAAGAGCGCGTCCTTGCAGCAGCGCACGATCGGCGTGACGCCCTGGTTCAGCGCGGCGATCGCGATCTGCGTCGCCTCGTGCACCGACATGGCGCCATGCTCCATATCGATGAACAGCCAGTCGAAGCCGGCCGCCGCGGCGATCATCCCGGTGCCGGCAGTGCGCAGGTGGTGCACGCCGAAGCCGAGCGCGAGTTCATCCTTCGCCAGGCGCTGCTTCACGCGGTTCGGTGCGAGTGGCATGGACGCTTCCCCCGATGGTTCCTGTTCGGGGCGGAGCATGCGTTCCTGCGGCGGCCCGCGCAACCCGCAGGGGGGGAACACCGCCCCCCTGCAGCCTGCCGGTCAGAGCCGTTCCACCACCGGCGGCTCGGCGCCGAACCAGCTCTTTTGCAGCATGGACCGCGCCTTCTCGGCGCCCTCGGCATCGCCCCGCATCTCGGCGGCCTTCAGCAGGCCGGCCGCCGCCCAGGCATTGTTCGGCACGCGCCTGAGGGCCTGGCGGAAGGCCTCCTCCGCCTCCGCCGGCTTGCGCTGCGCCAGCAGCGCCGCGCCGAGCGACTGGTGCACCGGGTAGTACCAGAAGGGCGGCTCCATATAGGGCAGCGTGTCCTGGATCGCCGCCGCCTCGGTGAAGAGCGTCGCCGCCCTGGCATGGTCGCCGGCCGCCTGGGCGATGCGGGCATTCACCACCCGCTCGGCGATGCCGAGCACCTCGGGCGCCGGCACGCCATCCGCGGGCAGGGCCTGGATCTGCCGCGCCTTGGCCAGTTCGCCGATCGCAGCGGCTTCCGCGCGCGCCTCATCGGCGCGGCCCGACTGGACGAGCGCGACGCCGCGGGCATAGTGCCAATGGGCGCGGATATAGGGGAATTCCTCCGCCGGCGCCGGCAGCGCCAGGATCGTCTCGGGCGCCGAGAAGCGCGCATGCGCGACGAAGGGCGCCGAGGCGACCGGCTGGGTCAGGCCGGGAAAGGCGCGCTTCGCCTCGTCCGCGACAAGGGCGGCGAGGCGCGTGGCCGCCTCCACCGCGCGCGGCCCGTCGCCGCCCATCAAAGAGGAGACCATGACGAAGTGGACGTTGTGCGCGAAATAGCCTTGCGCATAGAGCGGGCTGGCGCCGCCGCGGGCGATCTGCGCCTCATCCGCCGCGACCGCCGCCAGGTTGCTCTCCAGGCTCTCGCGCCACAGGCCGAGGCGGTACCAGATATGCGCCGGCATATGCACGATATGCCCGGCGGCCGGCATCAGCGCCGCCAGCCGCGCCGCATGCGGCGCCGCGCGCTCCGGCCGGTCGGAGGCCTCGACGGCGTGGATGTAGAGATGGATGGCGCCGGGGTGCAGCGGGTTGGCGGTGATGGGCGAGGGCCGCGCGCCGAGCACGCCTTCCAGCAGCGCCACGATCTGCTCGGTCGCGCCCTTCGGCTTGCGGCCGGCATCCTCCCAGTAGTCCCAGGGCTGCAGGTTCATCAGCGCGTCGGCGGTCAGCATCGCCACCTCCGGGTCGGCCGGCCAGCGCGCCTGCACCTGCCGCATGGCATCCGCATAGGCCTGGTCCAGCGCCTTGCGCTCCGCCCCCTGGGTCGTCCGCGCATCGGCCGAGTAGCGCTTCGACAGCGCCTCGATCAGCGCGGCGCGCATCTCTCCGGGCATTCCTGCCTCTCGGGACACAAGCTGGCGGGCGCGCTCGATCGCGGCGACGGCGCGGCGATTGGCATCCTCCTCCATGATGAAGTTGATATGCGGGCCGAGCACATAGGCCTCGCCCCAGTAGCACATGGCGCAGTCCGGATCGGCCTGCTGGGCCATGCGGAAGGCGCGCGCGGCCTCGGCATGGTTGAAGCCCCAGGCCCAGCGATAGCCCTGGTTGAACCAGGCCTGCGCCTCGGCACTGGTGGTGCCGGCCGGCCAGGTAAGCGTGCCTAGCTCCGGATTCAGCACCGGCGGCGCATCGCTGGTCGGCGCCGCGGCACCGCGCGGCAGGTCCGGCACATGGCCGCCGAGTTCGGTGCGACGCGGCGTCGCGGCGCGGGCGCTCTCGGCCTGCGGCAGGGCGGGATTGATGCGGAAATGGTCGTGCTGCTGCTGCGCAGCGGGAGACTGCGCGGCATGGTCATGCGCCTGCTGCGCACGGAGCGGCGCGGCACAGAGCGCGGTGCCGGCGAGCAGCAGGCCCAGCAGCGGGACGGGTTTCTTCATGGCGCGTCCTCCCAGCAAGCGGCAGCGATGGACTGCCGCGCCGCGGCCAGCATAGGAAAGGCGTGGACACGGCCGGGAACGAGAAATGCTGATGCCGCGGATCAGCGGCGCTCATGCCGGCCGCGGGCGACGACGCTTCGCCCTGATATCCCTGCGCAGGCCGCGAAGCACCGCCGGCGACGGCCCGCGACGGCCTGTGCGCCAGGTCACAGCGCGCCGGCGGGGGCCGCAACCGCAACTGTCAGCCGGCCGCGTCCTCCTCGGCCGGGGCGCGCCGTTCGACATAGGACATCAGGTTGTCCAGCCGGTCCGCCTCGCTCGCCGGCTTGTCCGTCCGGATGCGGGCGATGCGCGGGAAGCGCAGCGCGACGCCCGACTTGTGCCGGGAGCTGAGCTGCGCCGCATCGAAGATCACCTCCAGCACCAGGCTCTTCTCCACCTCCCGCACCGGGCCGAAGCGGCCGGTGGTGTGGTTGCGGATCCAGCGGTCCAGCCAGGCGAGCTCCTCATCCGTATAGCCGGAATAGGCCTTGCCGACCGGCACCAGCTCCTCGCCGCCTTCCCCGTCCGGGCGCCACAAGCCGAAGGTGTAGTCGCTGTAGAAGCTGCTGCGCTTGCCATGGCCACGCTGCGCGTACATCAGCACGGCGTCGATCGAGAGCGGGTCGCGCTTCCATTTCCACCACAGCCCCTTCTGCCGCCCGGCGGCATAGGGGCTGTCGGCGCGCTTCAGCATCAGCCCCTCGATCGAGGCGGCACGCGCCCCGTCCCGGATCTCCGCCAGTTGCGCGACGGAGCCGAAGGCGATCTGCGGCGAGAGGTCCATCCGCGCCGGCGCGATGCGCGCCACCCAGTCCTCCAGACGCGCGCGGCGCGCATCGAAAGGCAGCGGGCGGAGATCCTCGCCGCCCTCGAAGAGCAGGTCGTAGAGCCGGACGCCGGCCGGGAAGTCGCGCATCATCCTCGGCGTCACCGCCTTGCGGTTCAGCCGCTGCTGCAGCTCGGCGAAGGGCGCGACCACCCCATCGCGGATGACCAGCAGCTCGCCATCCAGCACCGCATGGAATTCCATCGCCTCCGCGATCTCGGGGAAGGCATTGGTGATGTCCTCCCCGCCGCGGGACCAGAGCCGCCGCCCACCCGGCCCGGCGGTGAGCTGCACGCGGATGCCGTCCCATTTCCACTCGGCGCGCCATTCCTCCGGCCGCAACGCGGCGACATCCGCATCCTCCAGCGGATGGGCGAGCATCAGCGGGCGGAAAACCGGCGCCTCGCGCGGGTCGGGCTTGTCCGCATTGCCCTCCAGCCAGCGGAACAAAGCAAGGTATGGCGGCGCAACGCCATGCCAGACCTCCTCGATCTCCTCGACCGGCTTGCCGGACCACTCCGACAGTGCCACGCGCGCCAGCCGCCCGGAGACGCCGACACGCAGTCCGCCGGTGATGAGCTTGATCAGCGCCAGCCGCCCGGAACTGTCCAGCGTATCCAGCCAGCCGCCGATCAGCGCCGGCAGTTCGGGCTTCGGCGTCAGTTCCAGCGCCTCCACCACCTCGGACAAAGCGGGCGGGGGCGTGTTCACGCCGGCGCGGACGGGCCAGATCAGCGCAACGGTCTCGGCGAAGTCGCCGACATAGTCATGGGAGAGCGCGAGCAGCACCGGGTCGGTCCGCGCCGCCACCAGGTCGCGGATCAGGGAAGGCTTGGCGGCGGTGAAGACCAGCTCCTCGGTCAGCGCGGCGAGGCCGACGCCGCGGTCCGGGTCCGGCTGCGTCGCGAACCAGTCCCGCAGCAGGGCAAGTTTGGCGTTGCGCCCGGGGGTGAAGACCAGCCGCTCCAGCAGCGCGGCGAAGGCGGGGACGCTCATGGCGCGCCCCGGCCAGACAGGTCACGGCCCCCCGTCATGCCTGGACCCCGCCCTCGGCGGCGGAAGCCGGCTCGGCCACCTCCGGTGCCGGCCCCTCATCCTCCTCGCCGAGGCCCACCAGGTGCAGCGCCCGGCCGCGGATGCCGCGCAGCGCCAGGGCATGCACCAGCGCATCGTCGCGGCCATGCGTCACCCAGACCTCGGGCGCGCCCACCTCATCAATGGTGCGGTTCAGCTCGTCCCAATCGGCATGGTCGGAGATGACCAGCGGCAGTTCCACGCCGCGCATCTTCGCGCGCTGGCGCACCCGCATCCAGCCGCTCGCCACCGCCACCACCGGCTCCGCCAGCCGCCGCGCCCAGCGATCCTGCACGGCGGAGGGCGGCGCCAGCACGATCGCACCCTTCAGCGCCGCCTTGTTGGCGACGGTCGCCGGCGCGAGCGGGCCGAGCGCCACACCCAGCTCCTCATACAGCCGGCAGAGCGAGGCCAGCGCCCCATGCAGGTGGATCTGGGCATCCCATCCCGCCTCCCGCAGCAGCCGGATCAGCCGCTGGCACTTGCCGAGCGCGTAGCAACCGACGACATGGGTGCGCTCCGGGAACAGCGCCAGGCTCTTCAGCAGCTTCGCCACCTCCGCCTCGGGCGGCGGATGGCGGAAGACCGGCAGGGCAAAGGTCGCCTCGGTGACAAAGACGTCGCAGGGAACGGGCTCGAAGGGGGCGCAGGTGGGGTCGCGCTGGCGCTTGTAGTCGCCGGAGATCACGGCACGGCTCCCCTGCCAGTCCAGCACCACCTGCGCCGAGCCGAGCACATGCCCGGCAGGCGCCAGCCGGATCGCCACGCCGCCCTGTTCCAGCACCTCCCCCGGGCGGATCGGCTGCTGCGCGGCGCCCGCCGCCCCCTCCCCCATCCGGGCCCGCATGATCGCGAGCGTCTCGGGCGTCGCGAGCACGGCATCATGGCCCGGGCGGGCATGGTCGGCATGGCCATGGGTGATGACGGCGCGCCCGACCGGCCGCACCGGATCGATGAAGAAGCCGCCCGGTTCGCAGTAGAGCCCCTGGGGGGTCACGCGCAGCCAGGATTCCGGATGCGGAGGCATTTATTACGGATAATCCTTCTGCCGCGTTGCCCCGGGGGCAGGGTCATGCTGATCCAGACCCCGAAGGAAACTGTGGGCTGCCGGTCGCGAGACAAGCAGGAGCTTGATTTCCACGGAACCCGCGGATGTGCCATGCGTCATCCAAGATCGGCTGCGCAACGGCAGCGGGCGGGGGATCATGCCGTATGGCGGCGGAGGAGGCAGAACCGAGCGGTTTGGAAACCCTGGTGGAGGAGGCGCAGTTTCGCGCCCTTGCCGATCACGCGCCAGTGATGATCTGGCGCGCCGACCTCAGCAAGGGCTGCGACTACTTCAACCAGCCCTGGCTGGACTTCACCGGCCGGACGCTGGAGCAGGAACTCGGGCATGGCTGGACGGAGGCCGTGCACCCCGACGACCTCGAGCGCTGCCTGCGGACCTATACCGAGGCCTTCGACGCGCGGCGCGAATTCTCCATGGACTACCGCCTGCGCCGGCATGACGGCGCCTGGCGCTGGCTGCTGGACAAGGGCAGGCCGCTCTATCTGAAGGGCCGGTTCGTCGGCTTCATCGGCAGCTGCGTGGACTATACCGAGGCGCGGCAGGCGCTGGATGACCACCGCAAGGCGCTGGAGGAGCGGGAGACGCTGCTCTCCGAGCTGCACCACCGGGTCAAGAACAACGCCCAGGCGACCACCTCCTTCCTCAGCCTGCAGGCCAGCCGGGCGAGCGACCCGGCGGTCGCCGCGGCCCTGCGCGGGGCGGCGACGCGGGTGATGCTGGCGACTCTGGTGCAGGACCGCATGTTCCGCGTGCCGCCTGATGCCGGGGTGGATCTGGGGCCGGAACTGGCCACCACTGCCCAGACCGCGCTGGAGGTCACTGGCCGGCCGGGCATCACCCTCGACCTGCATCTGGAGGACCGGCTGACCCTGCCCGTCGCGCAGGCGACGCCGATCGCGCTGATCGTCAACGAGTTGGTGGTGAACGCCGCGCGCCACGCCTTCCCCGGCGGGCGGGCGGGGCGGATCCGCCTCGCGGTCCGCCGGGCCGGGCCGGGTCTCGGCGAGGTGATGGTGGAGGATGACGGCATCGGCCTGCTGGAGGCCCCACGGCGGAACACGCCGCAGGGCTGCCTCGGCCTGCATCTGATCCCCCGTCTGGCGCGCCAGGCGCATGCCAGCCTGAAGCTGGATGGCAGCCAGGGTGTCCGCGCGACGGTCCGTTTCGCCTGCCGCTGAGGCTCTGCGGCGCTGTGAGGCCATGTGCTGCGCGGCATCCTGCCCAGGCGCGGAGGCGGGCGTGGAGACATGACCCGCCGGCCGCGTTGCGGCACCGGAGCCCAGCAGGGACCTGCCATGCCGCGCTGCCTGCCGCCGCTGCTCCTCGGCCTCCTGCTCCTGCCCCTGGCCCCGGCCGCGGCGCAGGACGAGCCGATCGAGCTGGCCGACGACCCTTTCGAGATCACCGACCCCATCGCCGCCGCCCCCGGCGCGGCGGAGATTGCCTTCGTCGGCGCCTATGAGCGGGCAAGGCGGGGTCGCGTCCGCAGCACCCTGGCAGCGGAGACGGAGCTCGAGATCGGGGTGGTGCCCGGCCTGGAACTGCGCATCGGCCAGGCCGGCGCCCGCGGCAACCTGGAGACCCGGCGGCGGCTGGGCAATCTCGACGAAGCCGAGGCGACGGAGAACGGGCGGGAGGCCGCCTGGGGCGGCGCGACGCAGCTTGGCGCCCTCTACCAGCTCACCGATGACCGCGGCGCGCAGCCGGCCATCGGCCTGCTCGGGCGGATGCGAACGCTCTACGGTCCCGGCCGGCCCGGCCATGAGGCGGAGGCCGTCGCCCTGATCGGCAAGACCCTCCGGCGCGGGGAGCGGCCGCTCGGCCTCCACCTCAATCTCGGCTGGGTGTCGCGCCTCGACCCGCTGCCGGGTGAGCGGCCGAGCCGCGCCCTGTTCAGCGCCTCGGTCGGGCAGGCGGTCTCGCCCAGCACGGCGCTGGTCCTGACCTATGCCTGGGAGCAGCAGGAGCGCGGCGACAGTGACTTCAGCCTGGTCCAGGCCGGCCTGCGCCACCGGCTGCCCGGTGGGCGGGTGGTGCTCGGCCTCGCCGCGGGGGTCGGGACGAACCGGGATTCGCCGCGCTTCCAGCTCGCCTTCGCCGTGCAATGGCAGCTCAGCGAGGGCTGGCGCTGAACCCGGGCGGCCCCACCTTCCCTGCGACCGAACTGCCCGCCATAGTGCCGCCCGCATGGGAACATTGCCGGAACCTTTTGCCGCCTGGTTCGCCGGGCGCGGCTGGACACCGCGGGCGCACCAGATGGCGCTGCTGCGCGCGGCGGAAGCCGGCGAGAGCGCCCTGCTGGTGGCGCCGACCGGCGGCGGCAAGACCCTGGCCGGCTTCCTGCCCAGCCTGATCGAGCTGACCGGGCGGCCGCGGCCCGGCGGGCCGGGTGCTCTGCACACCCTCTATGTCTCGCCGCTCAAGGCGCTGGCCGTCGATATCGCCCGCAACCTGCTGGCCCCGGTCGAGGAGCTGGATCTCCCGATCCGCATCGAGACCCGCACCGGCGACACGCCGCAGAACCGCCGCGCCCGGCAGAAGGAGGACCCGCCGAACCTGCTCCTGACCACGCCGGAGAGCCTGGTGCTGCTGCTCTCCCAGCCCGAGGCGGGGCCGTTCTTCGCCGGCCTCGGCGCGGTGGTGGTGGACGAGATCCATGCCCTGGCCGGCACCAAGCGCGGCGACCAGCTCGCCCTCGGCCTCTCCCGCCTCGGCACGCTCGCCCCGGCGGCGCGGCGCGTGGGGCTTTCGGCGACGGTCGCGCATCCGGAGCCGCTGCGGGCCTTCCTCTCCCCCACCGGCAGGCCGGACGACGTCCGCCTCGTGCAGGTCCGCGGCGGCGCGGCGCCGGAGCTCTCGGTGCAGCTGCCGGCGGGGCGCCTGCCCTGGGGCGGGCATATGGGCCTCGCCTCGGCGCCCGAGATCTACCGGCAGATCCGGGAGGCGCGCGTCACCATCGTCTTCGTCAACACCCGGGCCCAGGCGGAGCTGGTCTTCCAGGCCTTGTGGCGGCTCAACGACGACAACCTGGCGATCGCGCTGCATCACGGCAGCCTGACGGTCGAGCAGCGCCGCAAGGTGGAGGCGGCGATGGCCGCCGGCAAGCTGCGCGCGGTGGTGGCGACGGCCTCGCTCGATCTTGGCATCGACTGGGGCGATGTGGACCAGGTGATCCAGGTCGGCGCGCCCAAGGGCGTGGCGCGCCTGCTGCAGCGGGTCGGCCGCGCCAACCACCGGATGGACGAGCCCTCCCGCGCCGTGCTCGTCCCGGCCAACCGCTTCGAGGTGATCGAATGCGCCGCGGCGCTGGAAGCCGTGCGGCACGAGGAGCTGGACGGCGACCCGCCGCGGCCGGGCGGGCTCGACGTGCTGGCGCAGCATGTGCTGGCCATGGCCTGCCATGCGCCCTTCCACCCGGACGCGCTCTATGCCGAGGTGATGCGCGCGGCGCCCTATGCTGGGCTCACGCGCCGCGACTTCGACGACGTGCTGCGCTTCGTCGAGGACGGCGGCTATGCGCTGCGCGTCTATGACCGCTTCCGCAAGCTGTTCCGCGATTCCGAAGGCATGGTGCATGTGCGGGACCAGCGCGTGGCGCGGCAGTTGCGGATGAATCTCGGCACCATCGTCGAGAGCCCGATGCTGAAGGTGCGGCTGCGCGGCGGCCCCGTCCTGGGGGAGGTGGAGGAGTGGTTCGTCTCCACCCTGCTGCCCGGCGACAGCTTCCTGTTCGCCGGCCAGACCCTGCGCTTCGAGGCGCTGGACGCCATGACCGCCATCGTGACCCGCGGCGGCGAGGGTGATCCGCGCGTCCCGACCTATGCCGGGGCGAGGCTGCCACTCTCCACCTGGCTGGCGGCGCGGGTGCGGGAGATCCTGCACGAACCGCGCAAATGGCGGCTGCTGCCCGCGCCGGTGCAGGAATGGCTCCGCCTGCAGCGGAAGCGCAGCATGCTGCCGGAGAAGGACGGGCTGCTGATCGAGACCTTTCCCCGTGGTGGCCGCTGGTTCCTCGTCGCCTATTGCTTCGAGGGGCGGCTGGCGCACCAGACCCTCGGCATGCTGGTGACGAAGCGCATGGAGCGCGCCGGCTACGGCCCGCTCGGCTACCTCGCCACCGATTACGTCCTCGCGGCCTGGAGCGCCTTCGAGCCGACCGAGGTCGAGAGCCTGTTCGAGGAGGACATCCTGGGCGAGGACCTCGAGGAATGGATGGCGGAGAGCTCCATGCTCCGCCGCACCTTCCGCAACATCGCCACCATCGCCGGGCTGATCGAGAAGAACCACCCCGGCCACGAGAAGCGCCCCCGACAGATGACCATGAATGCCGACCTGATCTACGACGTGCTGCGCAAGCACGAGCCCGACCACATCCTGCTGCGCGCGACCCGGCAGGAGGCGGCGGGGGGCCTGACCGATGTCGCCCGCATCGGCCTGCTGCTGGCCCGCGCCCGCGGGCGCATCCGCCACATGCGGCTCGACCGCGTCTCGCCGCTTGCCGTGCCGGCGCTGATCGAGGAGGGGCGCGAATGGGTCGCCGGCGGCGCCGAGGATGCGCTGCTCGCCGAGGCAGCCGCGCTGGTCGAGGAGGTGACGGGCGGCGAGGAGATCTTCGCCGAGACGCTCGCCGCGGTGACGGAGGGCGTGCGGGTGCGCGCCGGCGTGGTGGACAAGCCGCGCCATAGTAAGGGGCGCGAGCGCCCGCGCCGCAGCCGCTTCATCCGCAGCGCCCCGGGGAGCGTGACCGGCGCATGACCCCTGCCCCGCTGCATGTCGCGGGCGAGCGCCTGATGCTCGACCCCGCGGGCCTGCTCTTGTGGCCGGCGCGCCGCACCCTCGTCGTCGGTGATCTCCATCTGGAAAAGGGCAGCCATTTCGCCCAGGGGGGTCGCTTCGTCCCGCCCTATGACACGCGGGAGACGCTGGACCGCCTGCAGCTCGCGCTGCGCCGCTGGCGGCCGGCGCGGCTGATCGCGCTTGGCGACAGTTTCCATGACGCCGCCGGGGCGGGGCGGCTGCCGGCGCAGGATGCGCAGTTCCTGCACCGGCTGCTGGCCGGCATGGAGATGCTCTGGGTGCTCGGCAACCACGACCCGGTGCCGCCCGAGGGCCTGCCGGGAACGGCGGTGGAGGAGTTCCGGGATGGCCCCCTTACCTTCCGGCACGAGGCGCGCCGCGGCCCGGTGAAGCCGGCGGAGATCTCCGGCCATTTCCACCCCAAGGCCACCATGCCGACGCGCTGCGGCGGCGTGACACGCCCCTGCTTCGTAGCGGATGCCTGGCGCGTCATGCTGCCGGCCTTCGGCGCCTATACCGGCGGGCTCGATGCCGGGGACCCGGCGATTGCCGGCCTCTTCCCGCGCGGGGCGCGGGTCTTCCTGCTGGGCAAGGACCGGCTCTACAGCATGCCGGTCGCCCCCTCCCGCGCGCGCCTGGTCGCGGCCGCCGGGGCAGCCGGTCCCGGCTGATCGGGCAGGTCCCATCGGCGGCGCCGGCACCGCGCCGAGGCTTCCGGGCCGCCCTCCCGGCAGGCCTGGCGCACAGCAGCACGCCCAGGGCCAGGGAATGGCCGATGCCGCCTGTCGTCCTGCGCACCGCGACGCAGGGAACCGCACCGGCATTCCCGCCATCGCGCCCCGATCGGGAGTGTCGCGTTCCGCCGGCATGGCCCCTACATGTCCGGAATGGACAGTCCCGCCCTGCTCTGGTTCCGCCAGGATCTTCGCCTCGCCGACAATCCCGCGCTGCATGCCGTGGCCGGGCGGCCCGTGCTGCCGGTCTTCGTGCTGGACGACGAGGCCGCCGGCGTCTGGGCCCCTGGTGGCGCCGCACGCTGGTGGCTGCGGCAGTCGCTCGCCGCGCTGGGCGCGGAACTCGCCATGCGCGGCGCGCCGCTGCTGCTGGCACGCGGGCGCGCCGAAATCGTCATCCCCGCGCTCGCCGGATCGATCGGCGCGACGGAAGTCCTTGCCGGGCGGCTCTACGAGCCCTGGGCGCGCGAGCGCGACAGGCGGATCGCCGAGGCACTCGCGGCCGCCGGCCGCAGGCTCCGCCTCTGCACCTCCGCCGTGCTGCGCGAACCGGCCAAGGTCATGAGCGGCAGCGGCAAGCCCTATGCCGTCTATACACCTTTCGCCAAGGCGGTCGCTGCGCTCGGCGAGCCCGACGCGCCGCTGCCGGGGCCCGAGCGCCTGCAGCCCGTCGCCGCGCCGCCACCTGGCGAGACGCTCGGCGAGCTTGGCCTCTACCCCGTCCCGGGCGAGCCGGACTGGGCGGCGGCGTTCGGCACGCTCTGGACACCGGGCGAGGCCGGGGCGCAGGCGCGGCTCGCGCGCTTCCTCTCCGGGCCGGTCGCGGGATACGGGGCGCAGCGCAACGACCCGGGGATGGAGGGTACCTCCGGCCTCTCGCCGCATCTGCGCTGGGGGGAAATCTCGCCCCGCCAAGTCTGGCATGCGGTGCGGCGGGCGCAACCCGGCGACCTCTCCGTGAGTTGGCCTTTCCTGTCGGAAATCCTCTGGCGCGAATTCTCCTACCACCTCCTTTGGCACCGCCCCGAAATGCCCGAGCGCGCTTTGCGTGAGCGCTTCACCGGCTTCCCCTGGCAGCCCGATGCCGCCCTGCTTCGCGCCTGGCAGCACGGGCGCACCGGCTACCCCATCGTCGATGCCGGCATGCGCCAGCTCTGGCGCCTGGGGTGGATGCACAACCGGGTGCGGATGATCGCGGCCTCCGTCCTGGTGAAACACTTGCTGCAGCCCTGGCAGGCCGGAGCCGCATGGTTCTGGGACACGCTGGTGGATGCCGACCTCGCCTCCAACAGCGCCTCCTGGCAATGGGTGGCGGGCAGCGGCAGCGATGCCGCACCCTATTTCCGCATCTTCAACCCGGTGCTGCAGGGCGAGAAATTCGACCCCGCCGGCCGCTATGTCCGGCGCTTCCTGCCGGAACTGGCGCGGCTGCCCGACCGGTGGCTCCACCGGCCCTGGGAGGCACCCGAGGCGGTGCTGCGCGGCGCCGGCGTCACGCTTGGGCGCGACTATCCGCGCCCCGTCGTCGGCCCGGCCGAGGGGCGGCAGCGCGCCCTCGCGGCCTTCGCCGCGCTCGGCGGCGGGGCGGAGGAGCCGGCCGCGTGACCGATCCCGCCATGGCCGACCTGCAGCGGCGCGGCTTCGCCGGGCTGCGCGTGGTCGGCGACGTGCATGGGGATGCGGTGGCCTTCGCGCATGCGGTCGCGGGGGCGGAGGCGGAGCGGCTTTTCCTGCTCCAGCTCGGCGACCTGACGGATCACGGGCCGGACAGCCCGGGCGCGCTCCGACTCATCTTCGGCCTGCTGGATGCGCGGCGCGGCCGCTTCCTGCTGGGCAACCACGACCACAAGCTGCGCCGCGTGCTGACCGGGCAGCGGGTGCATGTCCCGCCGGAAGGACTGGGCCGGACGCTGGCCCAGTTGGCCGCCGCGCCGGATGGTGAGGCGCTGAAGCGGCGCGCCGTGGCGGAGATTGCCGTCGCGCCGGCCTGGCTACGGATGAACAACTGGCTCTTCGTCCATGCCGGCTGGCACCCGGCCATGCTGCTCCGCCCCTCCCCGCCCGATGCCGGGGTGCAGAAGCCCGACCCGCTGCTCTCCCGCGCCCTGTTCGGCCAGGTGACCGGCCGCTTCCGGACGGATGGCTACCCGGACCGGGTGCATGGCTGGGTGGACCGCATACCGCCCGGCATGACGCTCTATTGCGGGCATGACCGCCGGTCGCCGGACGGCCGGCCCTATGTGCAGGAGGGCGCTGACGGCGGCCTGGCGGTCTTCCTCGACACCGGCGCCGGCAAGGGCGGGCACCTCTCCTGGATCGACCTGCGGTGGTGACCATCCGGCCGGTCGCGGAGACGCGGCATGTCGTCGAAATAGGCGGCTGGCTGCATGCGACATGGTGGGCGGCGGAAGGCTGGACGCTGCCGGCGACCCGCGCCTTCCTGCGCGCCGCGGCCGGACCCGCGGCGCCCATCAGCTTCGTCGCGGAGGAGGCGGGCCGGCCGCTCGGCACGGCGACGCTCGACACGGAGGACCTCGCCGGCCGTCCGGATCTGGCGCCCTGGCTGGCGAGTGTGCTTGTGGCGCCGGCGGCGCGCCGCCGGGGCATCGGGACGCGCCTCGTCGGGCATGTCGAGGCCGTGGCGGCGGCGCTCGGGCACCGCCGGCTCTACCTCCACACCATGGACCGATCGGCCTTCTACGCGGCGCGCGGCTGGCAGGCGCTGGGCACGGAACTTTGGCTCGGCCGGCCGACAGTGCTGATGGCAAAGGACCTGCCCGGCGCTACCCATCCCGCCGGATGATGAAGCCGTTCGGCACCCGCTCCATGCCGAGCTTAGGGTACCAGGTCATCGGCTCGGGCGCCGAGAGCAACAGCAGCATGCAGCCGGGGCCAAGGATGCGCTTGGTCTCGGCGATCAGCGCCCGGCCGATGCCGCGGCCCTTCCAGGCGGGATCGACGCAGAGATCGGAGAGGTAGCAGCAATAGGCGAAGTCGGTGACCGAGCGGGCGACGCCGGCGAGCCTTCCCGCCGCGTCCCGCGCCGTGACGACCAGGTTGGCGCCCGCCAGCATCGCCGCCATGCGCGCCGCGTCCTCCACCGGCCGGCCGAGGCCGGAAGCGCGCACCACGGCGGTGAACTCGGCGGGGTCGAGCCGCCCCTCCTCCCGCGCGAAGGCGATGCCGGGCGGCGGCACGGCGAGCGCGGCCCAGGCGGCATGGCCCGCAAGGATCGGTGGGTCGGCCAATGGCCCGGGCGGCGTTGCGGTCATCCTGGCGGGTTCCGTCCTGTCTCGCGCCATGCTCGCCCCGTGCCCGCCGGCCGGCAACCTGCCGCATCGCGCCGGCCCGGCATGGCTCCCCGGCCGCCAGGTCAAGGCCCCGCGCCCTGGATCCGCCCGGTTAGGACAGCCGAAAGCCGGTCCGCATCAGCATTGGATTGACCTGGATCATGGGGCGGCCGCGCCGCCGGGCGCAGCCTTGTTGCGCCGCGACAAGAGGGGACAGCATGGCCGAGGACATCGTGACCACCGAGATACCGGCGCCGCCGGTGGACAGCGCGCGCTCGATCGGCAGCGCGGCGGGGGATCTGTTGAGGCCGCGGCCGCGCCGGGCGCCAACCCGGCCGGCGCATGACCCGGAAGCCGTGCGGCGCGCCTTCGAGACCGGCGAATTCCCTTACGCCACCAAGCTGACCGAGAAGGAATACCAGCAGCGCGTGAAGCCGCTCCAGGTCGAGTTGCTGAAGGCGCAGACCTGGGTGAAGGAGAGTGGCGAGCGCATCGCCATCCTGTTCGAGGGACGCGACGCCGCCGGCAAGGGTGGCACCATCAAGCGCTTCATGGAGCACCTGAACCCGCGCGCCGCCCGCATCGTGGCGCTCGAGAAGCCCTCCGAGCGCGAGCGCACGCAGTGGTATTTCCAGCGCTACATCCAGCACCTGCCCTCGGGCGGCGAGATCGTCTTCTTCGACCGCTCCTGGTACAACCGCGCGGGCGTGGAGCGGGTGATGGGCTTCTGCAGCCCGGCCGAGTACCTGGAATTCATGCGGCAATGCCCGGAAATGGAGCGGATGATCACCCGCTCCGGCCTCCGGCTGTTCAAGTTCTGGTTCAGCGTGACGCGGGAGGAGCAGGCGCGTCGCTTCCTGGCGCGTGAGACCGATCCGCTGAAGCAGTGGAAGCTGTCGCCGATCGACAAGGCCAGCCTCGACAAGTGGGACGACTACACCGAGGCGAAGGAGGCGATGTTCTTCTACACCGACACCGCCGATGCGCCCTGGACCATCGTGAAGTCGGACGACAAGAAGCGGGCGCGGCTGGAATGCATGCGGCACTTCCTGGCGGCCCTGCCCTACCCCGACAAGGACCCGCATGTGGTGCATGCGCCGGACCCGCTGATCGTCGGCAGCACGGCGCATGTCATCGGGCGGGACCAGCACATCCTCGGCAAGTCGCTGCACCCGGAGGCCAAGCGGAGCAGCGGATGATGGCCCAGGCCACGGGCTGCCGGAGGGCCACAGCAGGTCCTTGTCTTTGCGCAGGATCACGCCCAGGCCCGCGATCTGCGCCACGGCGGAATACGTTCATGACTGAACGCCCCTCCGCGACTGCGCTAGGCCCAGAGCTTCGGGTTCAGCAGCAGCTCCGTGAGCTTCGCCGAGATGGCCGAGAGCAGCCTCTCACCCTTCTCCGCGCTCGCCACCCGCGCATCGCCGACGACGCCCGTCTCGGAGAGCGCGCGGAAGGAGCGGCGGAGCGCCAGGCCGGGAGGCTGGCCCTCCACGCGCGTGGACATCGGCCCATGCGCCTCCGGCAACCGCGCCTGCCGCACGCTGTCGGGGTGGAGCGTCAGCATCATGCTGGTCTCGGCCTCGCAGGCATGCATCAGGCCGGCCTGCCGCTCCAGGATCGGCGCGATCACCTCCGGCACCATGTGCCAGTAGGTGCCGGCCGCGACCTTGATGCCGAACTCGATGGTGAATTCCGAGGCCGCGACCATCACCGCCTCGGCATTGCCGCCATGGCCGTTCAGCAGCATCACCCGCCGGAAGCCATGCCGCGCGGCCGACCTCACGATGCCCCGCAGCACGCCCGCGAAGCCCGCATAGTCCAGCGTGACGGTGCCGCCGAACTCCATGTGGTGCTCGGCGAGGCCGGTCCAGACGCAGGGCGTCACCACCACCTTCGCGCCCGCGTCCACCAGGCCCGCCGCGGTGCGCGCTGCGACGCCGGAGGCGAGGATGATATCCACGCCCGTCGCCATATGCGGCCCGTGCTGCTCCAGCGAGGCGACCGGGACGATCACCAGCGCGTCCTCGGCGGCCCGGGCGCGCAGCTCCTCCGCCGTCAGCCGCATCCATTCGGTCTCGTAGGCCATGCTCGCCTCTCCTATTCCGCGGTCGCGCCGGACTCCTCGACCAGCGCCTGCCAGATGGGCATCTGGGACCGCCAGAAGGCGCCGAAGGCCTCCGGCGTCTCGTCCACCGTCGGCAGGATGGTAAGCTCGAGCAGGCGCCGCCGCACCTCCTCCTGCCCCATCACCTGGCGGATCGCGTCGTTGAGCTGCGCCAGCACCGGCGCCGGCGTGCCGGCGGGCGCGACCACGCTCCACCAGTTCAGCGCGTCGATGTCGGAGCCCGGCAGCAGCTCCGCCATGCCCGGCAGATGGGCGAGTTCGGGGACGTAGTCGATCCGCTTCGCGCTGCCCGCGGCGAGTGGGCGGAAGCGCCCTTCCCGGATATGCGGCAGCAGCGCCGGGATGACATCAAACATGATGTCGATGGTGCCGGCGACCAGGTCGGTGATGGCCGGCGCGCCGCCGCGATAGGGGATATGGGTGATGTCGACGCCGGCGGCGCGCTTCACCTTCTCCATGTACAGATGGCTGATGGTGCCGGTGCCGCTGCTGCCCATGGTGACGCGCCCCGGATTGGCCTTCGCATGGGCGATCAGCTCCTGGAAGCTCTTCCAGGGGCGGCCGGCGTTGCAGACCATCAGGATGGTCCCGATGCCGACGCGGCTGACCGGCGCGAAGTCGCGCAGCGCCTCGAAGGGCATGCGGCGGCCATAGAGCCATTTGTTGGCGGTCAGCACATTGGCGCTGGTGAAGAGCAGCGTATGGCCGTCCTTCTCCGCCTTCGCCACCGCATCGGCGCCGATATTGCCGCCCGCGCCGGGGCGGTTCTCCACCACCACGGGCTGGCCGAGCACGGCAGGCAGCTTCTCGCTGACCATGCGGGCGATGATGTCATTGGCGCCGCCCGGCGCGATCGGGACGACGATGCGGACCGGGCGGGTCGGGAAGGCCTGTGCCGCGTTGGGGGCCAGGGCAGGCACGGCGAGCGTGGCGGCGAAGCCACCGAGCAGCGCGGTACGACGCGGGACGGGCATGGGTGCCTCCGGCATGGCGAGGCCGCAGGTGTCGCGCGGGCCGGCGGCCGGCGCAAGCCGGCGTGCCGCCCGGCGCCGCGACACGGAACCTGCCGCGGGGGCCGGGCTTATACCAGCGGCCCGGATGCGGACCGCATCCCGGCAGGAACGCCGCACTTGCGGCGGGCCGCAGACGCTGCCGCGGCGCGGGCTGGTGCCCGCGCTGCAGGGGTCAGTGGGTGGGTCGGTTGGCATGACCGGCCTGACGGGACTCTGCGGGAGGAACGCCCATGGCGACGCTTACCGGCACCGAGGCAGCCGACACCCTGACGGGCACGGAAGCCGGGGACAGCATCCTCGGCCTCGGCGGCGATGACAGCCTCACGGGCGGCGCCGGCCCCGATACGATCCTGGGTGGCGGCGGACAGGATGTCATCCAGGGCGACCTGCCGGGCCTGCCCCCCCATGTGCCGCCGGCCGGGGAGGGCAACCTGCTGCTCGGCGGCGACGGGGACGACACGATCACGGCCGGCCTCGGCGCCGATACCCTCCTGGGTGGCAGCGGGCATGATCGCCTCCATGGCGGGCTCGGCAGCAGCCTGTCGAGCTTCATGGAGGGCGGCTATTCGGCCAATTGGTCCATGGACCAGGCCGACCTTCTCCTTGGCGAGGAAGGGGACGACCTGCTCGACGGCGCTGGCGGCGATGATACGCTGGTCGGCGGCGCGGGGAATGACACGCTGCTGGGCAGCGCCGGCATCGATCTGCTGGCCGGCGAGGCGGGCGCCGACACCTTCCGCTTCGCCCGCGACTCCGGTGTCTATGGCGGGCCGGAGAGCGGCGTCGGCGCCGGCAACCGCGACATCATCCTCGATTTCGGGAAGGGCGAGGACGTCATCGACCTCTCGGCCCTCGCCAGCGCCCTCGGCATCCCCGACAGCCCGGTGCCCGGGGCGGTCTTCCTCGGCAATGGCGACTTCCAGGCGAGCCTCGCCCTGCAGGTCCGCACCACCACCGAGAATGGCAATACGATCATCCAGCTCGTCTCGGCCAGGCAGCCCTCCTCGCCGGGCAGCGAGCCGGAGCTGCCCGCGGGGCCGGAGGCCGAGATCGAGGTCATCGGCCTCCATGCGCTGGCGGCGAGTGATTTCATCCTGAGCTGATCCCAACGGTCCGGATGCGTGACCGCTTCAGCGCAGGAAGGCCGCCCGGGCGGCGGGCCGCAGAGGCGGCTCTGATGCGGGCTGTCGCCCCTGTCGCAGGTGCCGCCGAGCAAGGCCGTTGGCGCGAGGCGGCAGCGGCTGGGGCAAGCCCGGCCCGGATGGTCACTGCCCGGGCTCCGGCGCCATCTCCGGCCCCGCCAGGAAGGCCGCCGCCGTCTCCCGCAGCGCGGCCAGGCGCTGCGGATCCATCTTCCGCAGCGTCTGCAGCGGCATCGCCATGCGCGGGTTGGCCGCGAAGCGCTGCGCATGCCGCGCGACGAAGTCCCAGTAGAGGGCGTTCATCGGGCAGGCCGCGGGCCCGGTGGACTGCTTCGCGTCATAGGCGCAGCCGCGGCAATAGTCCGACATGCGGCTGATATAGGCGCCCGAGGCCGCATAGGGCTTGCTCGCCATCACCCCGCCATCGGCATGCAGCGCCATGCCGTGGGTGTTCGGCAGTTCCACCCATTCGAAGGCGTCGGCATAGACCGCCATGTACCACTCGTTCACCTGCGCCGGGTCCAGCCCGGCGAGCAGCGCGAGATTACCGGTCACCATCAGCCGCTGGATGTGGTGAGCATAGGCCAGGTCGCGGGTCTGCCTCACCACCTGCTTCAGGCAGTTCATGCGCGTCTCGCCGGACCAGAAGGCCCAGGGCAGCGGCCGCCTCGCCCCCAGCGCGTTCAGCCCGGCATAGTCCGGCATCTTCAGCCAGTAGATCCCCCGCACATATTCCCGCCAGCCGAGGATCTGGCGGATGAAGCCCTCCACGGCGTTCAGCGGCGCATGTCCGGCGCGCCAGGCCGCCTCCGCCGCCTCGCAGCAGGCGCGCGGCGAGAGCAGGCCGAGATTGAGGCTGGTGGAGACCAGGGCGTGGAACAGCACCGGCTCGCCCGTCGCCATGGCGTCCTGGTAGTCGCCGAAGCGCGGCAGGCGGTGCACGATGAAATCGGCCAGCGCCGTCTCGGCTTCCCGCGCCGTCACCGGCCAGGCGAAACCCTCCAGGCTGCCGAAATGGTCGGGAAAGCGCGCCTCGACCAGCGCCATGACCTCCCGCGTGATCGCATCCGGCGGGCAGCGGCGCGGCGCCGGCGGCACCACGCCCGCCTCCAGCCGCCTGCGGTTCTCGGCATCGTAGTTCCAGGCACCGCCGGCCGGCGCCGCGCCCTCCATCAGCAGGCCGGTGGCGCGACGCATCTCGCGGTAGAAGAACTCCATGCGCAACTGCCTGCGCCCCTGCGCCCAGCGGCGGAACCAGCCGAGGTCGCAGAGGAAGCGGTCGTCCTCACGGATCTCGACCGGGAGGCCGGTCGCCGCCTCCCAGCCCTGCATGTCCTGCAGCACGCGCCATTCGCCGGGGAAGGTGCAGACGATCCGCTCCGGCGCATGCCGCGCGGCCGCCCGCGCCACCTCACCCGCCAGGCTGCCGGTATTCCCCGGCTCATCCAGCCGGACATGGTCCACCCGCACGCCGCGCGCGGCCAGCGCCCGGGCGAAATGCCGCATGGCCGAGAGCACCAGCACGATCTTCTGCCTGTGGTGCCGGACATAGGTGCATTCGCCCATCACCTCCGCCATCAGCACCACGTCGCGCGCGGGGTCGAGGTCCCGCAGCGCGGAGAGCCCGCGGCTGCACTGGTCGCCGAGGACCACGCGAAGCACGCCCGGCATCAGGCGCGCTCATACACCACGGTGCTGCCATCCTCGGCCCTGGTCCGCCAGCCGATCCAGGTGCCGTCGGCGGCATAGCTGCCCTCCGACTCCTCCTCGCCCGTCGCGCGCCAGAGCGTGCCGCCGCCCGGCAGCGCGCTCCTCGTCCAGCGCAGTTCCATGGGCCGGCCGGTGGAGGTGGCGAAGAGCACCCCGCCGAGCCGCCGGCTG
This sequence comes from Roseicella aerolata, assembly GCF_020523605.1. Taxonomy (GTDB): domain Bacteria; phylum Pseudomonadota; class Alphaproteobacteria; order Acetobacterales; family Acetobacteraceae; genus Paracraurococcus; species Paracraurococcus aerolatus. Next base: position 61,431 of record NZ_JAJAQI010000033.1, read on the forward strand.
TCCCACCAGGAGAGCGGCGCCGCCTCGGCCGGCAGCCGGAAGCGGCCGTCGCTGCCCTCCACCAGGATGGCGCCCTCCACCGCCTCGGCCCGCATTTCCGTCACGCTACCGTTGCGGTCGCGCCGGGAGGCGGCGCTGCGCAGCCGGTCGCCGGCCCAGGATTCGCTGAAGCGGTGGGTGAAGCGGAAGACGGTGACGCCGAGCAGCCGGACGGCGATATCCACCTCGGTCCGCGCGGTCAGCAGCCCGCCCGCCTGCCCGATGAGGACGCGATGGGTGCCGATCCGGCTGCCCTCCCGCACCACCCGGAACCGGAGTTCGGCCGGCAGGGCCATCGCCGGGGCGGCCGCGAGCAGCGGCAGGGCCAGCAGGGCGCGGCGCCCGAACGCCGTGCCGCCCGAGGCGGAAGCAGGGACAGGGCGGGCGGCGGTCATGCCTCGGGAGACTCCGGTCGCGGCTGGAGCGGCTCGCGGGAGGCCGTGGACGACCGGGCGCGTGACTCCGCTCGAAAAACAGAAGACCACAGCGGATCGCCGTTCAACCTCGAACCCGATCCGCGGCAGGGGCGCGCCGGAGATGGGCCTTTCCACCGGCCTCGTAAGGGGCTGTCGCCCTCCGGGGCAGGGCTTCGGGCATAGGCCGGCACCTCCGGACCGGCCGCTGCCGCCATCGGGGCAGGACAACCGCAGCGGGCCGTGGCAACATGGCCGGCGATGCGACAGCTCCTGCTGCTGCGGCACGCGAAGTCCTCTTGGGACGATCCGGCCCTCTCCGACCATGCCCGGCCGCTCAATGCGCGCGGCCGCCGGGCCGCCGCCGCCATCGCCCAGGCGATGCGCGAGCTCGGCCTCACCCCCGACATCGTCCTGGTCTCCTCCGCCCGGCGGACGCTGCAGACGCTGGAGGCGCTGACGCCTTTCGAGGATGCCGCGCTGATCGAGCCGATGGATGCGCTCTACCTGGCGCCCTGGCGCAGCCTGCTGGCGGCGATCCAGGCGGTGCCGGAGACGGCGCGCAGCCTGCTGCTGATCGGGCACAATCCCGGCCTGCATGAGCTGGCGCTCGCCCTGGCGGGCGCCGGCGGCATCATCCGCGGCGGGCCGGAGCTGCAGCGGCTGGCGGATGGCTACCCGACCGGGGCGCTGGCCGAGTTCACCATCGCCGGCCCCTGGCGCCTGCTTGAGCCAGGAGGCGGGCGATTGATACGGTTCATCCAGCCACGGGACCTGCTCGCGGCGGACTCTACGGAGACGATCGGCTGACCAGCCTCGACAGCGCGGAGCTTGACGCGCCGCCGGCGACGACCCCGGAGGGCGAGGCGCGCCTGGCGCTGGAATTCGCGCTCGATCCCCTCGCGGCGGAACGCCTGGCCCGCCACCCCGCCATCGCCGCCGCCCGCGGTGGCCGCAGCCGAGCCGCCGCGGAGGAGCTGATCTGGCTGGACGGCCCGGAGGGCATTCTGGCGGCGGAGGGCTTGGCGCTGGAACAGCCGCAGCGCGGGCCACGCCGGCTGCTGCGGAGCATGCCGGCGCCGGGGCGCCCCTGGCTGCCGGGCACGCCGCCGGAACTCCTGGAAGACCCCGAAGCCGCGCCCGAGGCGACCGTCCCGATTGCCGCCTTCAGCGGCCGGCGCACGCTGCTGCCGCTCGCCACACCCGAAGGGCCGGTGCAGGCCACGCTGCTGGCCGGCAAGCTGCGCGCCGTGGCGGATGAGCGGCCTGCGGCCCGGCTGTTGCTGGAGGGTGCGCCGGAGGCGGTGCTGGGACTGGCCGGGCGCTTGGCGGCCGACCTGCCCCTGCTGCCGCCGCACGCCACGCTCGCCGAGGAAGGCCGGGCCCTGGCGCGGGGCGAGGCGCCGCGGCCGCGCCGCCGCGGGCCGCCCAACCTGGCCGAGGCCGACACGGTGGAGGCGGCGCTGCTGGGCGCCATCGGTCATTTGCTGGAAGTGATGCTGCACTTCGCCCCGGCCTGCCGGCTGGGGGCGGGGCCGGAGGGAGTGCACCAGACCCGGGTCGCGCTGCGCCGCATGCGCTCGGTCCTCAAGGTCTTCCGCCCGGCGGCGCGCTGCGAGGCGCTGGCGGAATTCGATGCCGGGCTGAAGGCGCTGGCCGACCGGCTGGGTCCGGCGCGGGACTGGGACGTGTTCCTGGGCGGGCTCGGGGCCCAGGTCGCCGAGGCGATGCCGGGCGAGAGGCGGATCGCCGCCCTGCTGAAGGCCGCCGAGGCGAAGCGGCAGGCCGCCTATGCGGCGCTGCGGGCGGAGCTGGAGGGTCCCGGCTTCCGCCGCCTGGTGCTCGCGGGGCTTGGCCTGCTGCTGCGCCGCCCCTGGCGGGTGCCCGAGGAAGGGGCGGAGGAGCGCCTGGCGCGGCTGGAGGAGGCGCTGCCGGATTTTGCCGCCGCGCTGCTCGACAAGCGCTGGCACAAGCTCTGCTCCGAGGGCGAGGGCATCGAGGACCATTCGGCCGAGGCGCTGCACGAGCTGCGGCTGGAAGCGAAGCGCATGCGCTATGCGGCCGAGCTTTTCGCGCCGCTCTGGCCCGGCAAGGCGACCCGGCGCTTCCAGAAGCGGCTCTCGGCGCTGCAGGAGGAGCTTGGCATCGCCAATGATGCCGCTGTGGCGCGCGGCCTGGTCGCCTCGCTCGGCGGGAGCGTGCCGGCCTGGGCGGTGGGCGCGGTGGAGGGCTTCGCCACGGCGCGCGTCGGCGCGGCGCGCAAGCGCGCCCTTGGGGCCTGGGACGATCTGCTGGATGCGGGACCGTCCTGGGCCCGGCCCTGAGAAGCCTCGGCCGGTCTCCTCGCCATGCCGTGAACCAGGGGTTGCAGAATCCCTGCGGGGCACGATAGGCCTGCGCGCATGCGCATCCGCCGGATCTTCCGCCCCAGCCCCGCCGCGCGGCTCCGGCTGCCGCTCGCGGCCGCTACCGGCATCGGGCTGTCCGGGCTGCTGCTTTCGACGGCCGTGCCGCGCGACCTTTTCACGCCATCGCGCACGCTGCCCGTGATCAGCGCCAGCGCCGGCGATATCCGCGTGCTGGACGGCGAGACGCTGCGGCTCGGCGCGCAGGTGCTGCGGCTGCACGCCCTGCAGGTGCCGGAGCGCGGACGGGCCACCTGCCGGGATGCGGCGGGCCAGTCCATGGATTGCGGCGCGGCGGCGGCCGAGGCGCTGGCGGCGCTGGTCGCCGGACGCGACGTCACCTGCCGCGTCAGGGGAGAGGACAGGGATGGCCGCGCGCTCGGCACCTGCGAGGCGGCCGGGGTGGAGGTGAATGCCTCCCTGGTGGCGGCCGGCTGGGCGCTGGCGGATGCCGGCGCGGCACCGGCGCTGGGTGCCATCGAGGCCGCCGCGCGCGAGGGCGCGCGTGGCCTCTGGGCCGCTTCGGTGCCGGCGCCCGAGGCATCCCGCCGCGGTCTCTGACCGGAGTCGGTCCCTGGGCGTTCCCGCTTCGTGCCAAGGCGCGTTGCCAATCTATGTCCAGCGCCGATATCTTGCACCGCACCACGCGACCGCCCCGTTTTGAGGCGACGCAACCCTCGAGGACGCATACGATATGAGCAGCTCGGCAACCGGGGCGGCGAAAAAGACCGTCACCTTCACGCTCGATGGGTCCAATCGCAGCACGAGCCTGCCGGTGCTGTCCGGCTCCATCGGCCCGGATGTGGTCGATATCCGCAAGCTCTACGGCGATCTCGGCGTCTTCACCTTCGATCCCGGCTACGGCGCGACCGCGTCCTGCGAGAGCAAGATCACCTATATCGATGGCGATGCCGGCGTGCTGCTGTATCGCGGCTACCCCATCGAGCAGCTTGCCGAGCAGTCCGACTTCATCGAGGTCTCCTACCTCCTGATGTACGGGGAGTTGCCGACGCCGTCGCAGCTCGAGGCGTTCCGCAAGGGCGTCACCTACCACACCATGGTGCATGAGCAGCTGCGGCGCTTCTTCGACGGCTTCCGCCGCGACGCGCACCCGATGGCGGTGATCTGCGGCGTGGTCGGCGCGCTGGCCGCCTTCTACCACGACAATCTCGACATCAACGACCCGCGCCAGCGCGAGATCGCGGCCTACCGGCTGATCGCCAAGATCCCGACCATCGCGGCCTGGGCCTACAAGTACTCGATCGGCCAGCCCTTCATGTATCCGCGGAACGACCTGAGCTACGCGGAGAACTTCCTCTACATGCTCAACGCCGTGCCGGCGGAGCCCTGGAAGAACAACCCGATCCTGTCGCGCGCCATGGACCGCATCCTGGTCCTGCACGCCGACCATGAGCAGAACGCCTCCACCTCCACCGTCCGCCTCGCGGGCTCGACCGGGGCGAACCCCTTCGCCTGCGTCGCCGCCGGCATCGCCGCGCTCTGGGGCCCGGCGCATGGCGGCGCCAATGAGGCGGTGCTGAAGATGCTGGCCGAGATCGGCCGGCCGGAGAACATCCCGCAGTTCATCAGCGAGGTGAAGGACAAGAACTCCCACACCAAGCTTATGGGCTTCGGCCACCGGGTCTACAAGAACTTCGACCCGCGCGCGAAGATCATGAAGGAGACCTGCCACGAGGTCCTTGCCGAGCTGGGCATCAAGGACGAGCCGCTGCTCGACATGGCCATGGAGCTGGAGCGGATCGCCCTTTCGGACGACTACTTCGTCTCGCGCAAGCTCTATCCGAACGTCGACTTCTACTCGGGCATCATCCTGAAGGCGATGGGCATACCGACCAGCATGTTCACCGTGCTCTTCGCGGTGGCCCGCACGGTCGGCTGGGTGAGCCAGTGGAAGGAGATGATCGAGGATCCGTCGCAGCGCATCGGCCGGCCGCGGCAGATCTACACCGGCGCGATGCAGCGCGATTATGTGCCGCTGACCCGCCGCAGCTGATTTCGCCGCCAGGGTCGATCGCGGATCGGCGTCGAGGCACGGGCACGATTCTGCTTCAGGATGACACCGAAGACGCCCGCCGGAGCAGTCCGGCGGGTGTTTTTGTTGACCGGGAAGTAGAATTGGCACGGGAAGCAAAGCGAAGAATTCTCATCTAACTATTTGCCGATACAAGGAGGAATACACGCCCGAAGCGAAAAAGGCTTATGGACTACCCGCTTCGCACACAGCATTATCCTGTTTGTCGAACAGATCATGCAGGATTGTTGCCAATGAGCGAGGCTCTTACCGCCGCCTGCCATGTGGCGCTCGACCGTCAGGTCCGGCGCCAGCTCAGGAAGTGGCCCCAGCGCCCGCCCGGAGTCGCCCCCAGCCTGAAGCAGCCCGGCACCTGGCTGCGCGGCCGCCCGGGCGATGCCGACAGCCCGGCGCATCCCTTCCTTAAGCTGCCCGGCTCCAACCGGCTGCGTACCCTGCCGGACGGGCTGTGGCTGCATTTCAGCCCCTCCGCCGTCGATCCATACGTGGACATCCTCTGCATCGAGGCCTGCTCCTCGCTCCAGAACCTGCTCGACAAGCGCTCGCGCTTTGCGCCGTCCACCTCTTCCCTGCTGGCGGTCTGCCCGGTGTCATGGCTGCTCTCGCCGGTGCAGGCGAATGACCCGACGCCGCGCTGGCGGCTGATCCGGCAGTTGCGGGAGGAGCCGACCCGGCCGCTGACCCTGCCGGTGCGGGACATCCGCGTCGTCTTCGGGCTGAAGAGCCGGCATTACGAAGGCTTCGCGCGCAGCCAGGTGGCGCATCCGCATGAATTCTTCTGCCCGATGGAGGCGCTGACCGCCGAGGGCGGGCATGAGGACCCGGATATGCGGGCACTGATGTCGCGCGCCTCGGCCAGCGCCAACTTCATGCGGCTGCCCGGATAGGGCAGGATGCGCCCCGCGAGGGGCAGAGAGGTGGGGCGGTGGCGGAGAAGGTGCTCGGCGTGCTGGGCGGCATGGGGCCGCTGGCCAGCGCGCAATTCATGGTCCGGCTGACGCTGCTCACCCCGGCCGAACGGGACCAGGAGCATATCCCGACCGTGCTCTGGTCCGACCCGCGCGTGCCGGACCGGACCGCGGCCCGGCTGGGCGGCGGAGAGGATCCGCTGCCTGCCCTGTTGCGCGGCCTCCGCGGGCTGGAGGCCGCGGGCTGCGGCGCCGTCGCCATCCCCTGCAACACCGCGCATGGCTGGTTCGCGCCGATGCAGACGGCAACCCGCCTGCCGATCCTGCACATCGTGGAGGCCGCCGCCGCGGATCTCCGCCGTCAGGGCGTGGCGCCGGGCCCGATCGGCGTCATGGGCACCGCCGCGACCCTTGCCATGGGCCTGTACCAGGAGGGCCTGGCCGGGGCCGGCTGGGACTGCCTGGTGCCGACGTCCGTAGAGATGGCGCGGCTGGTCACGCCCGCGATCGCCGAGGTGAAGGCCAACCGGGTGACGGAAGCCTACGCGCCGCTGGCCGAGGCGGCGCGGGCGCTCGCCGCGCGCGGGGCGCGGGCGGTGGTGCTGGGCTGCACCGAGATCCCGCTCGGCATCGCGGCCGGCCCGGCCCTGCCCTTCCCGGTGGTGGATACGATCGATGCCCTGGCCCGCGCCGCGATCGGCTGGGCGCGGGCGCCGGATTCCATTTGACGCCCCGGTGCAACCGCGCCTGGCCGCTCGCCGTTCCCCACGGTTGCCCCATTGGGGCCAGCACCGGGAGGGCGTCATGGCAGTCGTGAAAGTTATCGAACTGCTCGCCGAGTCCGAGCAGAGCTGGGAGGATGCGGCGCGCCAGGCGGTCGCCGAGGCAACCAAGACGGTCCGCGGCATCCGCTCCGTCTACATCAACGAGTTCCAGGCGACGGTGGAGAATGATCAGGTCAAGAGCTACCGCGTGAACGCGAAGGTCTCTTTCGTCATCGAGAAGAGCTGAGCCGGTTCGCGGGCCCTGCCCTGTCGGGCGACCGGTTCAGTCGCAATCGCAGCCCGGGGTGGGGCCGACCGCGCCGTGGACCACATGGTGGTCGATCCATTCGGCCACCAGCCGCCGTGCCTCCTGCACCGAGGCTTCCGGGTGGTGGACGCGGTAGAGGGTGGTGCAGGCCCGGAAAGCCGAGAAGTCGTCAGCCCCCGTATCCCGCAACTCGCGGTACGCCGTCACCACGGCCCGCTCGCAGCGGCGGACGATGGCGCTGACGGGGATGGTAGCCTGACCCATTCGGTAGCCCTCCGGCCGCGAGCCAGTTGAGAATCGCTCGCAACCAGCTGCCATACTAGCGACGCCGGTACAGGCCTTCAAGTTTCGTGGGCGAGAGCGTCCGGGGCGGCGGGCAGCACCATCGCCCTCGGACGGGAATGCGATCCGCTGAGCCACCGGACGCCTGCGGTACCGCGCGCCCGATGACCCGGCCATGATCCGGCGGAGCAGGCAGCCTCGCCCGGATGCGGTCGGGCCGGCGGCCTTTGCCTAGACCCGAGTAGCCCTGGCTGGAATCGGCTTGTGATTGGCTGCGGCGCGAGGTGGTGTGATTCGTAGGTGTCCAGCTTGGGCTGGAGGCTTCGATGGCGTGGCGTCGTGGGCAGGCCT